>JBJECX010000001.1:0-4202 GCA_051871535.1 Muribaculaceae bacterium
GATGAGTGGCTTAGTCAGCGGTCTGCAAAACCGTGCACGGCGGTTCGAATCCGCCTGTGACCTCAAAAAGGATATATTCGCATTGAATATATCCTTTTTTGTTTGCACTATCTTACGATGCCTTTGCCAATCACGCTTCTTTTCACTAACTTTGTTTCTATATAAATATCATCATTATTACTATCAGCCATGACTATTAAAAACTTATTTTCAATCATCATCATCGCCACCATCTCGGCGCTGGCAAATGCTTCAAACAAAACCGACAACACAATAAACATAATGTCGTATAACATACGCAACGGCATAGGCATAGACGACAAACGCGACCTGAACAGAACTGCAGCCACCATCAATGCCGAACTGCCCGACGTGGTTTGCGTGCAGGAGGTGGATAGCGTCACCGGCCGCAGCGGCGGCGCTTACATCCTTGGCGATTTGGCTAACGTCACAAACATGCACCCAACTTTCGCTGCCGCAATCGACTTTATGGGCGGCAAATACGGCATCGGCATCCTGTCGAAGCAGAAACCTTTAAGCGTGAAGCGCGTGGCTTTGCCAGGTCGCGAAGAACGTCGCGCCTTGCTGATTGCCGAGTTTCAGGACTACGTTGTGGCTTGCACCCACCTCTCGCTCACACCCGACGACCAACTGCTCTCGGTGCCGATTATTGCCGACGTGGCAATGCGCTACACCAAACCGTTTTTCATCTGCGGCGACCTGAATGCCAAGCCCGACAGCAACGTGATTGCCGCATTCAAAAAGCATTTCAAAATCGTCAGCCAGACCAAGCACGCCACTTGGCCTTCCGATAAGCCTCAGAACCTGATTGACTACATTATGGTGCTCAAATCGTCGGCTAAGGGCGTCAAAGCAGGCAAAGCACACGTGGTGAATGGCACTCTCGCTTCCGACCACCTGCCGCAATGTGTCACCATTGGCATCCGTCGCTGATTACATCACATCTCTAAACAATAATCAATATGCCCATCAACATTGTCACCGAACCCACCACCGAGAATCTCACCGGCAAAAGCCATTGGTGGGGCGCACCCGATTTGCCTGAGCCGTTGCCTTATCCCTACGAGGAAGTCACCGACGCCGACGGCATTACTTACCCCGAGCCGCTAACTTTTGTATGCCAAATCAGATGCCGCGACATAGCACCGCTCGATGCCGACAACCTGCTGCCGCACACCGGCATGCTATACTTTTTTGCTCCTATCGACTATTTTCTGGGCTACTACGAATCGCCGCTCGACTATCACACACCGCCTTGCGTAATCTATTCGCCCGACGAAAATAATCTGCAGCCTTACGAACTCAACTGGGAGGACTCGGGCGAAAGCATCTTTGCCGATGCCGAGAAAATGAATTTCGAACCAAGCAACCAACCCTGTGCCGACGGTATGCGCTTGCTGTGCCAGCCCTTTCACGACGAACTCGAAGGATTTGATGCCGAATCCGACATCTGCCTGCTGCAAATCGACGAAAACGACCGCTGGGGGCTGCGATTCTACGATTGCGGCACCTACTACTTTGTGATATCGCGAAAAGCTCTCGCCGAAAGAAATTTCAACGAGGCGCGCGGCAAACTGTTTTTCTTCTGATTCTTTTTCGTTGGCGACAGGTTTATTCACCGGCGGCTGCCGTAGGTCTTCCAGCGCGAATCCACCAGACGCACCACCTCGCTGCCGTCGGCTATCCACACCATCGAAGCATCTATGTTCATAGTAATCACGCTGTTACGTCCTCTGGCAGGCATAAAGCAATCGATGTTTTGCACCAGATTGTGCTTGTTAAGCTCGCTGCGGATGCGGGTTAACGATGCCGTCAAGTCGATGTACTCATTGTCAGTATCGTCGCAGCCAACCTCATAGTATATCTCACGGAACGCCTTCATAGTGGCGTCGTCGTAACGCATCTTGTGTTCGCCGCTGCACAACACTTGCTGTAACATTGTCAGATAAGTCGCCTTAATCTTTCGCGACATCACAACTTCCTCGTCGATTTCTCTGAATTTCAACACGCCACTGTTCACGTCGAACAGCAAAGTACACTTCTGCCGTTTTCCCGAATAAAGTAGCAAGTCGAACAACGAACGGTGAAAGCCATAATACGCCAAACTGTTCGACGAGCGGTTTGCCACGGTCGACGTCAACGCGCCCAAATAAGCCTTGTAGCGGTCAACAAAACCCACTATGGCTTCCATCACCCCTTCGCCTATGCGCAAACGCAAGTATTGGTTATACGACCGCTGCACCACCGCCCCATCGGCATCAACATCGGGCATCGTAGTAGCTCCCAACGTAATCAGCAACGACGGTTCGGCAAAACTCGCCGGCTCAATACCCAACTTACGCGACAACAGGTCGTTACAGAACTGCTTTGTGGTGATTCCGCACAACGATGCGTATATGTCATCGCACTTGTCGCGCTTAATGCTTGGAGCAAGATAGGTTATCACACCCTTCAGGTAATCTTCGTTCATCGCCCTGAAGTCGTCGGCAATCTTAGGTATATACACAAAGTCAATGCCCACCATGCCCAACTCGTTGTAGATGCAACGCAGATTGTTGCGTATCTCATCATTCAACTTCGCATGATAGTCATTCTCAACATATATCATCTTCGGGCGGTCGAACTGAAGTCCAAGCGTCTCGGCACTGAGCACACTCGCGTTGTTCCTCACCACGCGCTCCTCGCCAAGACAGCAAACCACAGCCATCAGCAACAAAGCCTCAGTTACTACGCACTTTCCGTCGGCAAGTGTCATCTCATGCAGATGCTCAATCAACTGCTTCCGTTGAGCAAAAGGCATATCCATCAACTCAGCCACCGCATCCGAAAACTGCAGTTTCTGAGCATCCACCTTGTCCTTGTCGTGTATATTATAGAATTCCGATAGCCGATTCAAAGCCTCTATCTCACTCCCGTCGATAATATTGTCGGCTTTAATGAAATCCGACAACAACCGTGCTATTGAACTTTTCTTACTCATCTTTTAAAAACAAAAAGGTTCTTTCCAAACATAATGGAACATAATTGCAAAACCGGCATCGCTTTAAAATGCACTCGCCCAGCATAATACGCAAATTTACATATAATCCTCGATATTCAACACCACAATAATAAACTTTTATACAAAAATACCCCACCACAGTAAAGATATCGCGAACCACGTGGGAGCGGAATTATTATCGCGAACCACGTTGTGCAGGTGTTGCTGTAGGGGCGTATCGAATACGCCCGGTGGTAACGCAATAGTTTTTGCGGGGTTGTGGGGTAGGAGGTTGTAATTCGCGTCCTATGCGGACGCTATTTCTGGGGGTGACGTTGTATCCGTGGGTTACGCTATCGTTCACCCACGGCTATATCCCGTCGGCATCCTGCCTCCGGGGTCACGTCCTTCGGACGTCCATTCCCACGACATTATCACGGTCATTTTGGGTGCATTTTCATGGTCGTTTTGGCGGCATTATCGCGTTCGTTTTTACGGAATTATCACGGTGATGCGGCGGCATTATCGCGATTGTTGTTGCGATGACATGCGAAGCATGTGAGGCCGAGACGCAGGCGAGGCATATAGCCCGGGGTAAGCGAAGCGCAACCCCGGGTTGCCATCACCCCCACCTTCAGGCGTCCGCATAGGACGCGAATTACATATCATCCTCGGCACGATTCTGCGCCTTCGGGTGACCACATGATTTTAACCGCAGAGCGGTTACAACTACAATAACCCCACATTGGCGGCGTCAGCCGACTATGTGGGGACACGCATCCACCCCCACCATCCACAACCGCGGCGCGGTTGCAGACCCCGCGCTTTTGATTATGATTCACATGCGGGTGACATACCATCGTAGATGGCAAACTATGCTTAACCGCGGGTGAAGCGCCAGCGTAACCTGCGGAAGTCGGGTGCTTCACATCTGTTCGGCTTCGAAGATGTCGAACATTATTGTACCTCTTCGAGGCACATATCACTAGGGCTGCACTTTCCGCAGGCTGCGCCCCAAAGGGGCTTGCCAGCGGTAATCCATATATCCATTTTACTATATTTATAATCAATTAGTTACAACACAATAATACAAATTGTAGGCATATTGCATGCATTATTAGATTGTTATTTATAAAGGTGCTGGATGCTGGTGCTCTTATGGTGGTGTAGTCGGTGGCGCATGCTGCAAGCTTGCGCTCTT
>JBJECX010000002.1:0-4052 GCA_051871535.1 Muribaculaceae bacterium
TCCGAAGGACGTGACCCCGGAGGCAGAATGCCGACGGGATTTAGCCGTGGGTGAGTGATAGCGTAACCCACGGTTAGGCATAGTTTACCATCTCCGATGGCATGTCACCCGCCATGTGAATCATAAACCTGGCGGCTGGGTCTGCAACCGCGCCGCGGTTGTGGATGGCGGGGATGTCCGCGTGTCCCCACATAGTCGGCTGTCGCCGCCAATGTGGGGTTATTGAAGTTGTAACCGCTCCGCGGTTAATATCAACGGCATATGTAGGTGTCGGGCCTATGCAATACGCCCCTACAGGCACACAACACCCCACGATGCCATGATAACCAATCCGCCACACGAGGCAAACAAAAACCATTTCGCCCCTACAGGCGAGCAATATCAACCGGACATGCAGCACCGAATCGGGATAATTCTATAATACGGAAACGCCCCGCAATTTGCGGGGCGTTGTGTCAACCCTAATGTGACAGACGGTCCTTATGGGTTGCGGATATGAGGTCAAAGAGTGTTATTTGCCGGCGGCGGAGGTGGAGGCGTTGCGCTCGATGTCGTTGCTGAGCCGGCGGCTTGCGCTGTCGTATTTTCGTCCCCAGTTGATGTTGTAGGTGATTTGGATGACGAGTTGTCGCGACATGAAGTTGAAGTGGCTGTTTCGGTGGTATCCGGCAATTTTATTGAGGTTGGTGCTTTCGAGCTTGAAGTCGGAAGTGAAGGGGTTCAAACCCACCACGGTGAAGTTGAAATTGCGGTATTTATATCCTGCAGCAAGCCACATGCCTTGACCGTTGTTCTGGGTGATGGTTTCGCCATTCAGGCTTTTCGCCGAGGTGTTGTAGGAGATGTCGAGTGAAGCGTTCCAGTGGGTTAATGTCACGCCAAAGTCGGTGCGGAGGCGGTTGTAAGCGTGGTTATAGATGTTGCCGTGCACTATGAATCGGCGCCACGAGAGAGTTGCGTTGGCCGAGAGCCAATCGGGAATGATTTCGTATCGTGCAATGGCGCGGAAGTCGAAGGTTTGTGCGTTGCGCAGGTTGGCGTATGAGCTCAGCACCGTGCCGTCGACCCATTGTTTTTCTTGTTCGATAGGGTTAACTGCCACGCGATAGGCGGCAGCAAATTGGGCGAAGAGGCGTTTGTGAGAGTATTCATACCGCAGCGAGCCTTCGTGGGTGCTGAATGTGCGCAGATTGCCTGAGCCCACCGATTGCTGTATTCCGTCGACTTGCTGGCGCACAGCCGAGAGTTGCCCGAGCGAAGGCGCAGTACCGTAGAGCTGATAGTTGAGTCGCAGGGTGTTGCGGTCGTTAAGGCGGTAGCGCATATTCAGGCGTGGGCGCACGAGCCATTTGCCGGTGCTTTCGCCGCCAACGATGCCATAGTGCTTGTATTGAGCTCCCATGCCGATTGAGGCGTCGAAGCGTGAGCCGAGGCGTTGCCACCATTCGCCAAAGAGATAGGTCGACGAGCTGCGCATGCGTTCGATGGTGGTGTAGGTGAGGTAGTGGCTTTTGCTCCAGTCGTAGGTGAACGAGGCGCCGATGGTGAGGCGGCGGTTGCGCCAGCTTTGTTCGTAGTCCACTTCGCCCAGCAGGGTGTTGCTGTAGGAGCGGATGTCGTTGAACACGTCGGCAAGCACATCGGCGGCACGGCTGTCGATGATGGCTTGTTCGGTGTAGGTGCGGCGCGAGTGCGAGCGCCCCAATCCGTTAATCACGTTCACCATCAGCAGTTTGTCCTTGCTGAAGTTGTGTTGATAGTATAGGTTGAGGGCGGGATAAGCCGATGCCTGATAGTTGCGGTCGTTGAGGCACACCGTGCTTTGGTCGAGCGAGCTGACGAGCGTTCCCAGATAGTCGTCGTGAGGGTTGTTGTAGCCTGAGAATGTGATTTGTGCCGAGAAGAGGTCGCGTTCGGGCACATAATACATATATTCGCCGCACATACTAATGTGGTTGAACGACACCTTAGCCGGTTCGCCCGTTTCGGTGCGGGTGAATGATGTTCCGTCCTCGAGGGTGTAGTTTTCGATGTTGTCGCGCCATTGCTTGAAGCCGCTCATAAACTCGTCATGAGCCCAGAACTTGAATGTGGAGCGCTTGTAGTTGACTTCAAGATTGGGGTTCACTTGCCACTCTTTGCCGCGGAAAGGCACTAGTTGGCCCATCACGTTAAATCGGCCGCCGGTGTTTGGCACCTTCACTATGAAGTCGAGCACGAGGTCGGCTTGTCCGAAACGCATCGATGGCGTGTCGTGATACTCTACGCGTTCCACCGAGTTGGGGTCGAGGGCGCGAATGTCCTCGCTGCTTACAGGGCGACCGTTGATGCAGAGCTTTAGGGCACCGTTGCTGTATAGGCTGAGGGCGCCGGTCATCGGGTCGACCTTTATGTCGGGCAGCTGCATCTTTTTCACCAAGTCGGACCCGTTGGCAGCCACGTTCTTAATCTCCGATGATGGCGTGATGAGCTTACGGTCGCTTTTGTTGATTACCGATGCACCGGTTACGGTCAGTTCGCCAAGGTTCACGAAGCGGTCGGTGAGGAGTTCGAGACTGTCGATTGCCGCACTATCGGGTGCGGCAACCTCTTGAGCCTCAGCGCACACTACTGAAGTGAATATCACGGCTAATGCTAAAATCTTCTTTTTCATAACTCTAACTGTATTTTTGATTTGTCAAATAATTTCTGTACTAAAAAACACTCTCTTATAACCGAAGCGACTCAATTGCCGCTTTTCACTTGTATAGACGCAGCAACTCCACAAGAAAGTTGCATCATTTGAAAAATTATTTCGAAAAAATGAAATTATGGTTAATGTGGTATTTTTACCTCATATTTATTTGCATTTTACCATTAGCCGTATTATCTTTGCATCACCGTTTGCCGAGGCGCGACACTTACACCTTAGCATACACACCCGACACAACCCCGCCCCGGGCAACGGCGACAATCAACCCACTGTTAACCTTATATCAACGAAAAACACACTACTACTGTGAACAAAATGGAAAATGCAAAAACACACATGCGCCACCTGCGCGACAGAGAGTTCCTGGCGGTTTACCGACAGGTGGCGCAGGAGATGATGCAAAGCAAAGAGCCCTTTGTGCGCCGCGAGGCGATACGCCGCACCATAGAGCGCGGCAAACCGCTGTACTACCTGAGTTACAACCGCACCTACACGGTGATGCTGCACTACATGTCCACGGGCGACGTGCCGCTAAAGGCACGCCAGCAGCGCGCCATGTGGCTGGAGATAGGCGCCGCCGTGAAGGGCGAGATGGCTGAGCACCCCGAGTTGACCATGCCGCAAGCCATAGCGCGCGTGCTTGCCACAGCACATGCCAGCCGATTCTATCTGAGCGAAGCCTACGCCTACAAGCTGCTCTATCGCATAGTGCACGAGCGCCGTCAGGCTAACGCCAAAAGACATTAACCCCCAAAAAACAATCATCAACAAAAAACATGAAAACACACATCAACACCATCACAGTGGCTCTTGACATCGACAACCTGCTCAAGAGCGTCTTTGCCGAGAGCGCTTGGCTGAAAGCCACCAATATGGCAGTAGTCACCCAATCGCCGCTGCTCAACACCGACCGTCGCGCCATGGCAATGATGCTGCTCGGCGAGGCTTTTGCCGACCTCGTGGCATGCCTCAACGCCTACATCACCAGCCACAACACCCCTGCCACCGACGGCATGCTGCAGCTGACGCTGCGCTATGCCTCGCGGCGCAGCAGCGACCCCACCATCGGGCTGAGCACAATGGTTGAGCATACGCTCATCAACCGCATTCTGGCACTCGCCTACCCAGCCATGCCCTACTACGCCGACCGCTACAAGCGCCACCGACGGGCACTGCTCACCACCCTTGCCCGCACCGAGCAAGTATGAAAAAAATCCGACAAAGTGATAGATATCGCCAAGTCGCCGAATCAGATGAGCCCGGCGCGTATGTAGGGGCGTATCGAATACGCCAAATATGATAATGGTTGATGCGATGACATGCGAAGCATGTGAGGCCGAGACGCAGGCGAGGCATATAG
>JBJECX010000003.1:0-22852 GCA_051871535.1 Muribaculaceae bacterium
ATGGTACTGCGAAAGTGGGAGAGTAGGTAACCGCCCCCTGAGCCCCGAGGACAATGTCCTCGGGGCTTTTTGTGTCTATATCCCCATTGCCCCCAGGCGCGGGGTCTGCAACCGCGCCGCGGTTGTAGATGGTTGGGGTGGATGCGTGTCCCCACATAGTCGGCTGTCGCCGCCAATGTGGGGTTATTGAAGTTGTAACCGCTCTGCGGTTAATATCGCCATCCGACGCAAATGTAGGGGCGTATGGCATACGCCTAAAAGATTGAAGATGGCATACCGCCGCCGGGCGTATTCGATACGCCCCTACAGACGCAGAATCGTGCCGAGGATGTTATGTAATTCGCGTCCTCTGCGGACGCTGGGTTGGTGGGGGATGATGGTAACCCGGGGTTACGCTTCGCTTACCCCGGGCTACATGCCTCGCCTGCGTCTCGGCCTCACATGCTTCGCATGTCATCGCACCCGCAACCGCGATAATGTCGTGGGAATGGACGTCCGAAGGACGTGACCCCGGAGGCAGAATGCTGACGCTATATAGCCGTGGGTGAGCGATAGCGTAACCCACGGATACAACGCCACCCTCCGAAAAAGCGTCCGCATAGGACGCGAATTACAACCACCTGCCCCACAACCCAACCGCGCGATGGTGTCGGGCGTATGCGATACGCCCCTACAGCAACACAATTTTGTGCAAAAGTGAAAAAATGTTAATAAAACTGTAAAGACATCAATACAATGGCGTTAACTCTTTTTAATTGGTAAAAGATTGCTTATATTTGTGCGCTAATTATTAATAAAGTCAGATTTAATTAGTTTTAATTTTAAAATTAATCAAATTTACCTTATTCTAAATCTATATTTTTTTAGTAAGCAATTGTAAAAAAGGGTTTAATACTTATAGGGGAACAATGAAGATAAAGAATTTAGTCTTCTTGGCATTTATTCTGTTGTTGGTATCCAATCCTGGATTTAAGGCAAACTCGCAGAATGTAGCATTGAAAACGAATCTCGTTTATGATGCTTTATTGAATGTCAATGCAGGCATAGAAATCGGCCTTGCGCCACGTTGGACACTTGATTTGAATGCCGACTATAATGGTTGGACATTGTCGCACAATCGCAAATGGAAGCACTGGATGGTGCAGCCATCGGCGCGTTATTGGTTCTGTGACCGTTTTTCGGGTCACTTTGTGGGTGTTCACGCTCATGGAGGCGAATATAACGTGGGCGGCTTGAAGAACGACATTGACATTTTCGGCACTAACTTTAGCATACTGAGCAACTCGCGCTTCCAAGGCTGGTTTGTGGGTGGCGGTGTGTCGTATGGTTATGCCTGGGCGTTGAACAAGCACTGGAACATTGAGGCAGAAATCGGTCTTGGGTATGCCTACACCCGGTTCGACCGTTATCAGTGTGCAGGATGTGGCAAGAAAGTTGAATCGGACAAGAGCCATCATTATGTTGGGCCTACCAAGGCAGCGATAAATCTTGTTTATTTGTTCTGATAAGGAAAACGAAGGATGCTATGAAAAGATTTTTTTCGATAATGGCGGCATTGATGTGCATTTCGCTTGTTGCCGCAATGCCAGTAGAACTGAAAGATATACTTATTAACTCGCCCAAGGTGGAGCGCAACGGCAATTATATGCTGGTGTATATGCATCTCGACCTCACCAAGCTAAGTGTTGGCAGCAACCGTGCGGTGGTTATCAAGCCGTGTCTGGTTAACGGCAACGATTCGCTTGTGCTGCCGGCAGTGGGTGTGTACGGCCGCAACCGCTATATCTACTATCAGCGCCACAATGGCGAGACGATGCTCACCGGCAAGGATGGTGAGAACTATCGCAGCAGCAAGACGCCCAGTTCGATAGCCTATCGTCAGATGCCGGAGTATGCTGAATGGATGGATGGTGCTGTTTTGCGTCTCTATCGCTACG
The DNA here is from genome assembly GCA_051871535.1 of Muribaculaceae bacterium. GTDB lineage: Bacteria > Bacteroidota > Bacteroidia > Bacteroidales > Muribaculaceae > SFTJ01. The sequence continues at coordinate 1,938 of JBJECX010000003.1, forward strand.
AATACGGCTGCTGCAACAAGCAGTTGTCGGAAGATGCGTTGGCGCTGCTCACCACGCCCAAGCAGGAGGTGGTGGAAGTGGACAATTTCTTCCCCGAGTTGGTGTATGTCCGTCCCGAAGCCGAGGCGCGCAAGAGCCGCAACCTCGAGGGTTCGGCGTTCATCGACTTCCCGGTTAACCGCACCGTCATCTATCCCGAATATCGCCGCAACACCGTTGAGCTTGCCAAGATACGCGCCACCATCGACTCGGTGCGCCTCGACAAGGACGTGACCATCAACACCGTGTGGCTGAAGGGATATGCCTCGCCCGAGAGCCCTTATTCGCACAACCGCGATTTGGCAATCGGCCGTACGGCAGCACTTAAGCAATATATTCAAGACTATTATAAGTTCGATGCAAGCCTGATAAGCACCGACTATGAGCCGGAAGACTGGGCAGGACTTCGCCGCTTTGTTGAGAAGTCGACGCTCGAGCATCGCAGCGGCATTCTCGACATCATCGACAGCGGTTTGGAGCCCGACAAGCGCGAAAAGGTGCTCAAGACCACCTATCCCGACGAGTATCGCTATCTGCTGCGCGAGTGTTACCCGGCACTGCGCCACACCGACTATCGCATCACCTACACCGTTCGCGGCTATAGCGACGTGGACGAGATAAAGGCAGTGATGGCAAAGCGCCCTCAGAACCTCAGCCTCAACGAGTTCTATCTGGTGGCACAGACCTACGAGAGCGGAAGCCACGAGTTTGCCGAAGTGTTTGAAACGGCAGCGCGGATGTTCCCCGACGATGCAGTGGCTAACCTCAATGCCGCCAACATCGCCATCAAGAACGGCGAGTTTGAGCGTGCCGAGCGCCATCTTTCCAAGGCAGGCGACAGCAAGGAAGCAGTGTATTCGCGCGGTGTGCTGGCATACATCAAGGGCGACTACGACACCGCCAAGCGTCTGCTCAGCCAAGCCGAAAGCCGAGGCATGAGTCAGGCAACTGAGGTGCTCAGCCACATCGCCAAGAAGCAGAAATGAAATGCGGTGGGCGTGCTGCCGTGCTTCAAGCCCCGGTAGCCCGCTCCACCCCCAGATAATACTCAGTCCCCCCGATGCAGTGGCAGCCAATAGCCCGGCTGCACCGATAGCGACAAGGCAAGGACAATGACACCCATCTTGGAGGGAGGGGGAATGAAAACCGGTTAATCAAAAAATCTGTTTAATCAATAAATCTATATTTTTGAGCTACGAAGATTAGTGCAGAAGTATTTGCTTAAAACTTGATTGATAGGGAACTGAAACATTTTTATTTAATAATTTAATCAATAACTTTTATTTTAGTGAATTATGAAATTTAAGAGTCTTTTTTGTGCGCTTTTGGCTGGTTTGACCCTAAGCGCATGTTCGAATGAGGACGGTATCAAGGGCGGCGATGACCAAAACACCGACCAAGCCTATGTGACAATCTCGCTGCGCAACGCAGGTGCTTTGACAAGAGGCACTGATGGCGATAACGAAGACGGAATTGCTGAAGAAAATGCTGTTAGCACTGCAGAATTCTATTTCTACAACGCCGACGGTGCTTTCAACCAGTATGTTTCTAAACCCTTGACTTGGAATGATGGAACTACTGCTAATGTTGAAAAGATTGCCAATGCAACTGTATTGCTTAAAAACTTGAAGGAAGTGGGTATGCCAAGATACGTTGTTTGCGTTCTTAACGGAACTGCAGAGGCTTACAAAGACATGACCCTTGCTAAGTTGAAAGAAGAGGTGCTCAATGATTATCTTAACGGTGATAACTTCATCATGACAAACTCTACTTACAACAATGGTGATGAAAAGTCGTTGAACTTTGCAACTGTAATCAAGGATGAAAACTTCCAGGTTGAAAAACCACAAGAAGATTATAATCCAGTTGAAAAACCTGTTAACGTATATGTTGAACGTGTTGCTTCGAAGATTGAAGTTGGTGTTAATTCTTCACTTTTGACTGATGGCAAGATTTCGCTTGGCAACTACGATGTTGACGGAACTACACAAAACATCACTATCAAGGTTCTTGGTTGGGGAATCAATGCTTTGAACAAGACTTCGTATGTTGAAAAACGAGTTCCTGCAACATGGGATAACCTCGGCGATTTCGCTTGGGATGCTAAAGATTTGTACCGCAGCTTCTGGGCATGCTCGCCTAACTATAACGGTGGCGAATATCCTGCATCGTTTGCCGATGGCAAAGCTTCTAACAATGAACTCGAAACAGCAGTTAAGGAATCTTCTACTTTGAAGTATGTAAGCTGGAATTCACTTGCTAAGAATCTTGGCGAATACGACTACTGCTTGGAAAACACCAACACTAAGAATGAACTCGAATCAGGCAACTTCAAGGCAAAAGTTACTCACGTTCTTCTGAAGGCACAAACCGAAGCCGGCACCGACCTTATCAGCTACGACGGCCGCTTGTATACACTCAACAAATTCATGGCACGCGTGCTTGGTCAATTGAACCTCAGCGCTTATAAGGTTACTACTGATGGCTCAAATACTACGTACACTCAAATTGGTGTGGGCGACCTCCGCGTGGTTAACACTTACGACGGCACTGTAACTGTTGGTCTTACCGATGATGCTAAGGCTGCAAACTGGTCATCGACCAGCGGCACAACTACAGAACTCACTGCAGATGCTCTTGCAACTCAAATTGCAAACGTACAAATCGAGGCTGACTACTACAAGCAAGGTATGATGTACTACTGCATCCCGGTTGAACACCTTCGTGGTGGCAAGTTCAGTGTAGGAAACGACCTGAAAGTTACTGTAAACGAAGCTGACTATGGTGTAGTTCGTAACCACTACTACAAGCTCACTGTAAACAGCATCACCAAGCTCGGTACTGCAGTTTACAATCCGGACGAAGAAATCGTTCCTAACATGGAACCTCAGACCTATTTCGTAGGTGCACAAGTTAACATCTTGTCGTGGAAGGTTGTTAACCAGAGCGTAGACCTCTAATAGCAAACCGCTATGGCGTGAGAGCCTCCAACAGCACAGTTGAGGTTCACAGCCAAGCAAACATAACACACTTGAGCGCAGAGCCACATCTGCGCCCTGCGCTCAAGTTTTTCTCTCTCTTATCAATTTATTCAGCCACGGCTGAAAAATATAGAAAAAACCAAGATTTTTTCAACACATCTCTTGAACAATAACCGGGGCGACAGGACAGTCCCGCGAGCAAGTAAATTATATTATAAAAACACCAAGGATAAATGAAGTTATATATTAAACAAGCAGTAAAGGCGATATTCACACTGGTGCTATGCACAATGGCGCTGAGCAGTTGCGACGACTCGTTTTTTAACGGCGAAGGCGATTGTGACCCGCACTATCGGGTGAAATTCCGTTACGACTACAATATGAAATACGCCGATGCGTTTGCCCACGAGGTGAACACGGTGACACTATATCTGCTCGATGCCAAAGGCAATATTGTTTACGAGAACACAGAAAGCGGCGCAGCGTTGGCAGCCGACGACTATTCAATGACGGTAGACGTGAATCCGGGCACCTACAACATGCTTGTGTGGTGCGGCACCGCCGACCATCAGTCGTTTGAAGCTCCCCAAGCCACCACAAAGGAGCAGCTGACCCGCAAGCTCAAGCGCAAGCAGGGCGCCGATGGCAAAGCCACGGTCGACACCGACATCGACCGCCTGTTCCACGGCTACGTGGCAGGTCAGGTGTTTGAGCGCGGCGAAGGCGTGCACACCTACACTGTGCCATTGATAAAGGATACCAACAACGTTCGCGTGGTGCTGCAACAGCTCTCGGGCGAACCGGTTGACAAAGATAAATTCGACTTCACCATCACCGACAACAACGGTTACATGAACTGGGACAACAAGCTGATGAACGACGCCACGCTCAACTACAAGGCATGGCGCAAAGATGTTGGCAGCGCTGACATCGAAACCGGCAACGGCGCATCTACCTTTGGTGCCTGCCTGGCAGAATTCACCATCTCGCGCCTTGTCACCTCGCACAACCCGCGCCTGACGGTAGTGAACAAGAGCAACGGCGAAATCGTGTTCTCGATTCCGCTGAAGGACTATTGCCTGATGGTGAAAGGCTTCTATAACCGCGATATGGCAGACCAGGAATACCTCGACCGTCAGGACGAATACAACATGGTGTTCTTCCTCGACGACGGCATGCGATGGATTAGTTCCTACATCTACATCAACTCGTGGAAAGTGGTGTTGCAAGACTCTGAAATTTGATGTAACTTAGCAATACCTTAATCGTGACATACTAAAAACAAGAAAGAGAATATAAAACAATAATTGAAGATGAACGTGAGCTTTAGAAATAGCATAACCAAGTGCATGCTGCAAGTGGCGTGCATGCTGGGCGTGCTGTTGTCCACCGCCTGTTCGAGCCAAGGCAGCGAGCCCGACAGCCCGCAGCCCGAAATGGCCGACAACGTGCAGGTGGGGCTTCGCATCTCGCTTGGCGGCACCGATGCCATGACCAAGGCGACACCGGCGGGCGACTACGACAGCGGCACAGCTACGGCTTACGAAAACTATATTGACATTGTCGGCAACGACTATCGCGTGCTGTTTTTCGACACCGGCAACCGCTATCTTGCCACCTTCGTGCCCACGAAATTTGTGGCAGAGAGCAGCGACGCCACCACCTCGAAGACCTACGAGGTGACTGGCAAGGTGACCGGCAGCATGCCCACCAACTTCAAGGTGGTGGTGCTTGCCAACTGGAGCAGCTATCCCACCGACCTGGTAGTGGGCGAGACCACCATCGCCCAGGTGTGCACCGCCGCTGCAAGCCGCTATGCCTATGCACCCGGTTTTGTGCCAAGTGCAACGCAGCACATACCCATGTACGGCGTCAAGGAGTGCTACAACGTGGTGTTCCGCGACAAGCTGATTTCCGACCTTGGCTCGATACACCTGCTGCGCGCCATGGCAAAGGTCGAAGTGGAGTGTCACACCACAGGCTGGACCTTGACCGACGTGGTGCTGAATAACTACAACGACGCAGGCTACAGCGCCCCGAGCGACGTGTTCGGCGAGGGCGACTATGTGCACAATGACTACGAATCGGACTACAACAGCAACTTACACGTGCCCGAAGGCAGCGCCAAGGCGGAGCAGATTGCGTTCAGCAAGGTGGCTGATGGCAAATATGTGATTTATGTGCCCGAATATCGCAACATCGACGGCACCGGTGCGAAGCTCGACAGCGCTTCGAGCATCGGCGTGAAGTTTGCCGAATCGGAAAACACCTATGCCGTGCATTTCAAGTATTACAGCAGCGCACCGTCGGGCAGCGCCATAGGCCAATGGTTCGACATACGCCGCAACTATTACTACCGCTTTGTGATAAACAAGAACAACGAGGACGTAGACCTTGATATAACCCTCGACCTATATCCTTACACAATCTATAACCTCGAGCCGGGCTTTGGAAATCCCCCGACAACAGAATGAATAAAAGGTGACGAAAGGAATTGACGATGATAAAGAGACAACTGAATATAGCAATAGCAGCACTGATGCTGATGATGGCATTCGCCACCTCGTGCATCGACGACCGTTACTTTGTCGACATAGTGGGCGAGGGCGAGAGCGAGGTGGACTTCAGCCTCACCTTCCGCCCGGCAAGCAACATTAATGTGGGCACCCGCGGCACTGCCGGCGATGCCATTCGCGAGATAAAAAACCTGTTTGTGGTGTGGTACGACAGCGACGGTAACTACAAAGGCAGCAAATACTTCAGCCAAAGCGACATGACCATCACCGATGCCGACCGCACCGGCATTGCCGACCCATCGGGCGAAACCGTAACCAAGCATGCCGAGGGCATGAAGTGCAAGATTCCGTTCGGGCGCTATCGCATCTACGCCGTGGTGAATATGGGCGACTTGAGCAGCCGCAGCGAATTGCAGAAAGAAGTTGACTTCAAGAACATATCGTTCACGTGGAACGCCGGCAATGTGGCTGCCAACTGCCAGATGTCGGGCTATTTTGCCACCTCCAACGACACACAGTATGCCACCGGCGACGCCCAGCTTGTAACCATCAACAAGGACAGCACCTCGCTGCACTCGTGGCTGCGCCGTGCTGCCTCGAAGGTGACATTGGCTTTCGATGCCTCACAGCTCAACGAAAACGTATATATCTACATCGAAAAGGCGGAGTTGAAAGATGTGCCAAAAACCTGCACGCTCATCAACCCCAACACCCCGCAGTCTAAAGACGAACTTATTGCCGATGGCGAGGCTATCAGCTATGCCAACGGGTCAGCCGACTTTCACCAATGGCTGGCACTCTCGAAGGGTAACAACTATTACGGCAACCATGCCAACGATGCCGAGTCGATGTTCTTCTACGAGAACATGCAAGGCACGGAGGCTGATAAGCACACATATAATAACTTTGAAAGCAAGGACAATAAGCCTTACGGAACCTACATTGAGGTTACAGGCTATTATGTGAACAACGGTCCCAAACCATCGAGCGGCAAAATCATTTACCGCTGCATGTTGGGCAAAAACATGGTGGACGACTTCAACAGCGTGCGCAACGCCCATTACAAGGTGACATTGAAGTTCAAGTACGATGCCAACGACCCCGATTGGCACATTGTCTACGACTATCAGCCCAGCAAAATCGACGTTATATTGCCAAACCCGATGTATATCTCCTATCTGCCTAACCAGCCATTGGAGATGCCCGTCACCCTCAATTTCAATAAAGACAATTATAAAGTTACAAGCATCAAGGCAGAGATTACTAAGAACAATTGGGGCTACGACGACCATAAGTATTATTCTAATAATGACTTGGCAACCAAAGCCACTGATGGAAAGGGCGAAGATTCGTTTGGCTTCCTGTCGTTGGAATTGAATCAGAGTGCTTATATTTACACCAAGGATTTCACCGGTGTCCAAAGAGAGACTGTCAGCGATGGCGAAAAGATGACAATTCCGGTTTACACCCGCAAGTTGGTGATGACACAAGGTTGTTCGGGTGCAAATATCTGGGTAGGCCGCCAACGCTATGCAAAGGTCATGGTGACTGTTCAATTCACAAATGTTAGTAATGCGAGTGACATACAGACAGTTTCCAAGGAGGTTGATATAATTCAGGTGCCACGCCTTGTAAACCCCACAGGCGTATGGCGTCCGGCAACGAGCACCAAGCAATTCCGCGTGACGCTGCAGACCACCACCACCGATGCTTTCTTTGCAAAAGACTTCGTCGACCTGAAGTCGGACGGACCGTGGACAGCACACATCGAACAAGGTGACGATTGGGTGCAGATACGTTCACTCAATGGCACATGGGGCACTGCCGACGTTGTGGGCAGCACGGGTTCGAGTGTCGATTTTGAGTATCGTCCCGGCTCAACCACCTCATCTTCATCGCCTCGGTTTGGACTTATCAAGGTGACGTATCACAACAACACCTGCGTTCACATGATTCTTGTGAGCCAAGGCATGGGCAGAGTGAATATTGGTGGAAATAATTGGCATATGACGAATGTGAAATATGCCGGAGTGGACGAGGACAACCCGTTGCTCGAAGGCTCGATGTTCAAGTTCGGCACGTCGTCGGTGGCATATAAGTCGTTGAATAACCTTAATCCGGGTTATGGATTCCCGACAACTGAAACAGAAACCAACGACTTAAACCTCGATAAGAGCTTTGAGTGTTACGATTTGAGTGGAAATACCATAACAAAGACGTTCCGTGAAGTGGAAATCGACCCTGCATCGGGTTTTGATAGTCAGACAATGACTGAAAATGGAGCGGCGAGAGTTGCAAATTCTGACGATTGGACAGCTCTTATGGACGAAACGAAATTTGACCGCTACTATGGCATACTCTATGGCGATGAGTGCGATAGAACTATAACCACAAACGATGCTGCAGCCTACACCAATGTGGGTGACGTAAAGGGTATGTTAGGATGCTTCATTTATGAGAAAGGGACAGGGAACACCCTATTCTTCCCGATGGGCAACACCGGACATGGGCGACGACAGTATATCGACCGCTCGCCGGGTGGCGAAACAAGATACCGTTGGGGCGATTTGAAATATGCCGACCGAACGGGAGAGATGCCCGAAGCAACGGCTAAGGTGGTTCCTCCGCTGTATAATATCTGGCAGGCAAAAGGTGCAGTTTATTGGTATGGAGTGCGCACTTATATAAGTAGCACGCAACCAACTGCTGATAATTCCAGTGATTGGCGATATGGATTCGATATCAACTTTATGACTTATGGTTTTGAGCCGTATGTATCGAATCACGTCTATGTAAATATGGATTGGACCCAGTCGAATGTAGGCACGAAGGAAACCGGAACGAAAAGCAACTCCGATGCATGTTTCCTGCGGCGGATAGATAATAAATAGATGAAGAAGTTTTATATCTATATTATATTGGTTTTTCTTGCTCTGATGCCTTGCTTGAGTGCATCGGGGCAAGAATTGCGTTTGCCCGTGGTGCCCGACACGCTGCGTGCGCCACGCGAGCGTGCCGCCTATGTGATAGAGCATTTTTGGGATAACATGTGCTTTGCCGACACCGCTCTGAGCCGCAACAAGGCATGGATGGAGCAGAATTTTGTGAACTTCCTGTCGGTGATGCCGCATGCGCCGGTGGAGGCGGTCGACACGGCATTTGCCGGGTTGCTGCGCTGCGCCGCCGTCGACGAGGGCGCCACGGCGGTGGTGTACGACCTCGCCGAGCAATATCTCAGCGAATGGCAGTCGCCCATGCATAACGACGATTTTTTCATCAGTTTCCTGAAAGCCGCCATTGCCGAGCCTGCCGTGTGTGCGCTCTATGGCGACCGCTCGCGATATCTGCTTGAGGTGGTGCAGAAAAACCGCCCGGGCAGCATCGCCGCCGACTTTGGCTTTGTGCAAGCCGACGGCAGCGAACACACGTTGCACAAGTGGCTGAAACACCCCACGCTGCTGGTGCTCTATAGCGCCGACTGCGACCATTGCCGCGCCACGATTGAGCAGCTACGACAGCATGCCGCCCTCGCCGCTGCCGTGGAGCAGGGCAAGATGAGCGTGCTGGCGGTGTGCATCGACGACGACATGGCATTGTGGCGCTCGCAATCAGGCTCTATGCCCGAGCAATGGACCGTGGGATTCGACGGTGGCAAGATTATGGACGCCGAGAGCTACGAGCTGAGCGACCTGCCGGCAATCTATCTGCTCGATGCCGACTGCCGCGTGCGCCTGAAGGAACTGCACGACCTCTCAGCCCTCGCCATACCGTGAGAAGCAGCCTTAGGTGGCGTTACGGAGCATGAAACAGCCTGCTGCTCGTAATGGGGCATCAAGGGCATGAAACAGGCAGCTGCCCGATGGCTGAAATATGCGAAAAATGTTGTAACTTCGCATTCTCGAAACGCTAACCGGAGAGGGCACAGAATATGTTCACCATTATATCATTGATGTTTTGCGGGATGGCGGCAGGCTATCTGTGCCGCTGCAAGTCGCTTGGCTGGGTGGGGCACGTGATTACGGCTCTCATCTGGCTGCTGCTGTTGGTGCTCGGACTTGAGGTGGGTGCCAACCGCCGCATTATGGACAACCTTGTGAGCCTTGGCGGCGAATCGCTGCTGGTGGCGGCGATGTGCACTCTGGGCAGCCTGATTGCCGCAAAGCTGCTGTGGCATTGGGTGAATGGCGGCGCCAAAGGGCAACCGTCGGCAGAGGCTGATGAGCCGTCGGCGCAGTCGGAAGGCACCTTGGCGGCGCTGAAGGGCAGCCTGGTGATTGTGTCGTTCTTTGCCGTGGGTGTGGCTGCATCGTACAGCGGACTGGTGCAAGCCCGCGTGGGAGGCAGCGACCTCGGTTTCTATGCTCTGGGGGCACTGATGATGGCGGTGGGCGTGAGCATTGGCAACGACACCGCTATGCTGCAGCGGTTTCGGTCGCTGAACAAGCGGTTGGCATTGCTGCCGTTGTGCACCATTGCGGGCACCATGCTCGGCAGCGTGGTGGTGGGCATCGTGCTGCAGCATCGTGGGCTCACCGACTGCCTTGCGCTGGGGGCAGGAATGGGATATTATTCGCTTTCGAGCATCTTCATCACCGAATATCGCGGCGCCGAACTGGGCACGGTGGCGCTGCTTGCCAACATATTGCGCGAACTGATTACGCTGCTGCTGGCGCCGTGGCTGGTGCGCTACTTCGGGCGTCTGGCAGCCATAGCCGCCGGCGGTGCCACCACCATGGACACCACGCTGCCGGTGATACTGCGTGTGTCGGGCAAGGAGATGTTGATAGTGTCGGTGTTCCACGGGTTTGTTACCGACTTCAGCGTGCCGTTTATGGTCACTCTGTGGTGTTCGCTATAGGAGTCGCTTTAGAAGTCGAGCAGCGTGCAATGCTTGCGGGAGTAAGCAATGCGGTAGCGTTCGAAGTGCCACCACTCGCGGCGGTAGGTCATGAATCCCGCTTGTGTCATCACACGCCTCAGCAGTCGGCGGTTGGCAAGCGCCTGCCGTGAGATGGTTCCATTTTTCACCAATTGCTGTTCGGCAGTGATGTGTGCGGCGGTGCTGAACGAATCGAAATCGGTGCCCATATCCACCGGCACGCCGTTGTAAGCCAGCCCCACATCCACCGCCACGCCATAGTTGTGCGGACCGCCACGGGTGGGCCTTGCCACGTATGGCTCGTTTTTAGTGCCCTTTACGGTGTTCCACATGGTGCGCTGCACGCTCTGCGGACGTGCGGCGTCGTAGATGATTATCGAATATGCCTTGTTGATTCGTTGCAACGCCTGTTGCGCTTTCACCAGCGACTGTGCGGCATCGCGGTGCAGATAGGCACGCGAGAATGTGCCGTACATGTTTTTGCCCACGAAATTGTTGGTGGAGGCATATCGCAAGTCGATGATGAACGATTGGTACAGCGTGGTGACGTCCACCATGCCGCGGCGCTCCATCTCGGCATGCCAGTTGGTGCCGGCGCTTGCCAGCGTCAGCCGGCAGGCAAGCAAAGCAACTATGAGCAAAAGGCGTTTCATTGTCACATAGAGAGTGTGCGTCAGCGTTCCGTTATGTCGGTGGCAATAACGTCGCTCTTGCCGCGCCACGGCAGCGAGGCGTTGTATTGCTTGTAGGTGATAACTACGCATTTGCCGGTGTTCTGCAGGCGCATCATGCGGTAAGCCAGCGAATCGTCGTCGATTGAAAAGGTGAAATCGTTATCCTTGCGTTTGATGGAGTCGGTGATGAATTGCTCCGACACCATGCCTGCCTCGTAGGTCTTGAACAGCAATCCCTCGCAGCGCACTTCCATGAGGCGTCCGGTGACCTGCGCCTCAGTGACGGCAGGGTGATAGAACAGCCACCACAGGAAAACCACTAAAACCAGCACGATGCCCGCCGAGATGGCAAGCACCATGTCGCGGTAGCGGTCGCGCGGCGACACCACCACAAGTTCTTCAATCTCACGGTCTTCACGCTCCTCGGGCGATTCCTGCCGAGGGGTTTGCTCGGGCAAGTCGTCGCCGTCGAAAAAGTCGTAGTCAAGTTTTTTGTTAGGATTTTCGTTCATTGTTCCCTATCACTTTTTTAATTATACTATTTTTTTTGATTATTGATTGATATGAATGTTCTGAGTTTTGAGAAGAATAATGGCTGTCGTGGGGACATGGTTAAAGCTGCATCTTGTCGCCTTTGGTCTTCACCATGGTTTTGCCCGAAGCGATGTTGCGGCGGTCTATTTCCATCGAAACGAAGGCATAGATGCCCAGCGCGATGAGCAGCAGTGTCTGTATGCCCCACACCAGCATGGCGAATCCCGAGGCGTTGGGGTCGAGGTTGTTCACGTCGAAGGTGCCCACACCATAAATCGACAGCCCGAGGATGATGGCCATGTGCCAAGCGCCCAGTCCGCCGTTGGTTGGCACACCCATGCCAATGCTGCTGAGCACAAACAGCACCAGCACCGGCACAAATCCCAGGTCGGCAGTGAAGTGGAATGCGAAGGTGGCAAAATAGAGCTGGAAATAGTAGCATCCCCAGATGCACAGCGTGTAGAGGAGGAACATCCATTTGCCCTCCATCTTGCCTATGGCAGCGAATCCGTTCCACAGGTTGAGCACCATGGTGCGCACCTTGATGATGAGCTTGTTTTGCGTGTTGCTGGTGAAGAGCCACACCAGCAGCGCCACTGCCACGATGCCGCCTATCCACAGCCACACGTTGGTGAGCAGCCCCATCACTTGGCTTTGCATCTGGTCGCCCAGGCATTGCATGATGGCGTCCTTGGCAAGAACCAGCGCCAGGAGGGTGATGAACAGCACGGTGAACGTGTCGCTCATGCGGTCGGCAACCATCGAGCCCACCACCTTGGTGAACGATGCCTTCTCGCGGTTGGCAATGTAGCCGCAGCGCCACACTTCGCCGGCACGCGGAAACACCAGGTTGACGGCGTAGGTGCCGAAAATCGAGTTGATGAGCGCACTCAGCGGTGCCTCGATGCCGATGGCACGCAGTTGCAGCCTCCAGCGCATGGCGCGGAACACGTGGCTGAAAACCGACACCACAATAACTATTCCAAACCACCAGAAATTGGCGGATGCCATCACATCCTTCATCTCGGCTATGTTCACGCGGGTGAGCAGAAACCATATCAGGAATACGCCAATCACCACCGGCACGCCGTATTTCAATATCGCTTGCAAAAACTTCTTCATTTGTGCAGATGTAGTTTTTAATTGTGGGTTAACAATATGGCACGGTGTCAGTGGGGAGCATGTGCCACGGTTTTTTGCAAAAGATTTGTTGTATTCATTCAAGTTACACTATCTTTGCAATGGTGCAAAGATACGCCTTTTTTGCGGTTATTATGCCTAAAGCCGTTCATTTTTTTCGGTGGCGTGCGGCACAAATGTTTTGTAAAACAGCAATTTTTATTTTTTTGTAGAAAATGACATTAAGAACTATGCAGCAAGTAAAAGCAAAGAAAGCCCTTGGGCAGCATTTCCTCACCGACTTGTCGGTGGCGCGGCGCATAGCCGACACACTGGGCGATCGGGTGGGCATGCCGGTGCTGGAAATAGGACCCGGAATGGGCGTGCTCACGCAATATCTCATGCAGGACGGCCATCGGCTGAAGGTGGTGGAACTCGACGGCGAGTCGGTGGACTATCTGAATGCCAATTTTCCCGACCTGCGCGGCAACATCATCGCCGACGACTTCCTGAAACTCGACCTGCACGCCATATTCGGCGACGAGGACTTTTGCGTGATAGGCAACTATCCCTACAACATCTCGTCGCAAATCTTCTTCAAGGTGCTCGACTATAAGGACCAAGTGCGCTGTTGCAGCGGCATGCTGCAGCGCGAGGTGGCGCAGCGGCTGGCAGCCGGACCGGGGTCGAAGACCTACGGCATACTGTCGGTGCTGCTGCAGGCGTGGTATGATGTAGAGTATTTGTTCACCGTCGACGAAAACGTGTTCAACCCGCCGCCAAAGGTGAAGTCGGGCGTGATTATAATGCGGCGCAACAGCGTCACCGACCTGGGCTGCGACGAGCGCCTGTTCAAGACGGTGGTGAAAACCAGCTTCGGGCAGCGTCGCAAGATGCTGCGCGGTTCGCTGCGCGGCATCTTGCCAAAAGACTGCGAGTTGCTGAAAGACCCGTTCTTTGCCCTGCGTCCCGAGCAACTGTCGGTGGCAGATTTTGTGCGCCTCACCAACATGGTGAAGCAAGCCGGCACACAGCAGTAGTGACGCGGCGGAATGGGTTGGGAGGTGAGTGGCGGTGCGGCTAAGCCGTAGTGATGCCGGAAACAGGCTTTTACAGCCATTTGCGCTTCTTGAAGAACAGCAGCGACCCGATGGTGGTGAGTACCGAAATCACCAGCGCCACCACAAAGCCCCAGCGCCATTGCTCCATGCCGTTGATGAGGTTCATGCCAAAGAGGCTTGCCACCAGCGTAGGGAACATGATAATCATGTTGAGCGAGGTGAGCAGACGCATCACGCGGTTCATATTGTTGTTGATGACGTTGGCATAGGTGTCCATGGTGGAATTGAGGATGTTGATGTAGATGGCGGTGGTTTCGCGCGCCTGGTTCATCTCGATGTTCACGTCCTCAATGAGTTCGGCGTCGAGTTCGTCGACGGGTAGGCGGAATTTGATTTTCGACAACAGCGTTTCGTTGCCACGTATCGATGTGGCAAAATATGTCAAACTGTCCTGCAGGCGCGAGAGGCTCACCAGGTCGTTGTTGTCGATTTGCTTATCGAGGTTCCGCTTGAATTTTTCGATGAGCATGCTCACCTGCTTAAGATATTTCAGATACCACACCGAAGCCGAGAGGAACAGGCAGAACACCAGGTCGGCGGCATCGCTGAATCCCACGCCTTTGCGCTTGTGGTGGTTGATGAAGTCCTGCAGCATTCCGGTCTCCTGATGGCAGATGGTGATGATGATGTCCTTTTTTATTACAATACCCAGCGGGATAGTGGTGTAAGGCGAGCGGCTGTTGGTTTTTTTCAGTTGAGGGATACGCAAGATAATCATCAGCCAACCATCATCGTAGTCGTAACGAGCGCGCTCATCGTTGTCGGCAATGTCCGACATAAAATAGTCGGGCAATTGCAGCTTTTCGTTCAAATATTTGATGTCAGAATCGTTAGGGCATGTAACCTGCACCCAACAAGATGGACGCCAATCTTCCAACTCGTTAATGCCCTTGGTAATGTTCCAAAATGCCAGCATAGCTAAGTCTTGTTTCTCGTTAAACTTCGGTTGTCGTTTGCTTGTCTATTAGCAGATTAGCTTGCGATGTATCACATTAGGCAAGAGGGGCGAACTCTTGCGCTCGGCAAAGATAGCAAACTTTCGGCGAAAATTCGGTTTTTTCGGGCAAAAAATAGTGTGGATTTTTCGGGTGAGATACATCATTATTGCAATTTTATGATTACTTTTGTTGCAGCAAATGCCGTGGGACGCGCCGCGTTGGCGCAAGAACACTTTTTATTCACTTTTTTAACCAATTATTACACAACACGAAAAGAATGGGTAAAGTATTGATTATCGGTTGCGGTGGTGTTGGCACTGTTGTGGCTCACAAATGTGCCCAAAACCCCGACGTTTTCAACGAGATTGTGATTGCTTCGCGCACCAAGAGCAAGTGCGACGCAGTGGCTAAGGCTATTGGCGCCCCTAACATCACCACCGACTCGGTGGATGCCGACAGCGTGCCTCAGCTGGTGGAGCTGTTCAAGAAGCATCGCCCTGATATTGTCATCAATGTGGCGTTGCCCTATCAGGACCTTACCATCATGGACGCTTGCCTGGAGTGTGGCGTCAACTATCTGGATACCGCTAACTACGAGCCGCGCGACGAGGCGCACTTCGAGTACAGCTGGCAATGGGCATACCGCGAACGTTTCGAAAAGGCAGGCTTGACTGCCATTTTGGGCTGCGGCTTCGACCCCGGTGTAACAAGCATCTACACCGCCTACGCCGCCAAGCATCATTTCAAGGAAATTCACTACCTCGACATTGTTGACTGCAACGCCGGCAACCACCACAAGGCGTTTGCCACTAACTTCAACCCCGAAATCAACATACGCGAAATCACCCAAAAGGGTCTGTACTGGGAGAATGGCGAGTGGGTTGAAACCGAACCGCTTGAAATTCATAAGCCGTTGACATATCCCGAAATCGGTGAGCGCGAGAGCTATCTGCTCCACCACGAGGAAATAGAGAGCCTGGTGATTAACTATCCCACCATCAAGCGCGCCCGCTTCTGGATGACGTTCGGAAAGCAATATCTCACCTATCTCGATTGCATACAAAACCTGGGCATGAGCCGCATCGACGAAATTGAATACTCGGCTCCGCTTGCCGACAATCCTGATAAGACCGTGAAGGTGAAGATTGTGCCTCTGCAATTCCTGAAGGCTGTGCTGCCTAATCCGCAGGACCTCGGCTCGAACTACGATGGCCAGACCAGCATCGGCTGTCGCATTCGCGGCATTGGCAACGACGGCAAGGAGCACACCTACTATATCTACAACAACTGCTCGCACGAGGCTGCCTACAAAGAAACCGGCATGCAGGGCGTGAGCTACACCACCGGCGTGCCTGCCATGACCGGCGCCATGATGTTCCTCAAGGGCATCTGGAACAAGCCGGGCGTGCACAATGTTGAGGAATTCGACCCGGACCCATTCCTCGACGTGCTCAACAAGCAAGGTCTGCCGTGGCATGAGGTGCACGATTGCGACCTTGAGTTGTAATAACGCACACTTCGTTTGGAATATACGAAAAAGAGAGAGGATGCATCGCTTTGTTGTTCGATGCATCCTCTTATTTAATTTACCCTTGGAGTGTGGTGTTTATTCTACGCTTATTGCACGGGTGACGTTGGCAGTGGCATTGGAATTTATGCTGTAGCCCGGCTGATTGTATTTAAGCACGATTGTGTGGTCGTTTTCGGCTTGCGAATTGAGCGAGGCGTTGTAGGAGATGGTGATTTTCTCCGGCGTGCCTTCGCGTTCGATGATGTCCTTGATGTTGAATGCCGCCATACCGAAGGCCAGGTGTGTTCCGTTGTCGCCCATCTTGTCGTGGCAAAGGCGGAATTCGAATGGGTCGTCGGGGTTGACGCCGCTCACCAGATTGATGCGGTGCTTGATGCCGCTGTAGCCCCAGCGTGTCAGGAAGTGGATGGTGATGTAGCCGTCTTCAGCCACGGTAGTCCAGTCGTTCGACACTTGCACGGGGTCGTTGCCGTAGGTGAGTTTGTCGTCATCGATGCCCAGCGATGGTGCCACGGGCTTTGTGAGTATGCTGTCCACCCAGTGGACAATCACTTCCCATTTTTCGGTGCCGTCGGCAAGTTTCTCTGAGTCGTCGAGGCGGAATTGTGTGAGGGCGCGCACCTCTTTGCCGTCGTACATTTTGCCGTTGATGTTGGTGGGCACGGCAATGGTCTTATCGTCAACCTGAAAGTAGGTAAGGCCCAATTCGTTGGTCTTCAGAGTAACCACGGCATTATAGGTGTCTTCCCAGTCGTAGTCGTCATCGTCGTCGCACGAAACAAAGGTTGTGGCGCAAGCCACCAGCATTATTGCTGCAAAAAAGAATTTGAATTTCTTCATGAGTGTGAGTGTTTTATTTTTTTGTTGTGTTTGTTAATTAATTATTATTCGTTTGTGAGTGATTATGGGTTGAGGCGCAGACCCACTTGCAGACTGAAGTTGGTGTCGTTGTCCTTGAAGGTGCTGCTTATCGTGCTGCCGTTGTCGAAGTAGTGCTTCACGCTTGGCTCAACGTAGATGCTGAGTTTTGGCAGCGCTTTCACCTCGAATCCCACACCGGCGCCCACGCTCCATTGCGCGCCGCGTTCTTTCACACTTTCGGTCTCGGCAAAAGGCTCAACCACATTGTAGGTGGAGGTGAGTTGTCCGCTCACCAGTTTCTGCATCTCAGCGCCGCCTTTCACATAGGCTTTCAGGCGATTGTTGCTCCAGAAGGTGTAGCCGAGGTCGACGGGCACACCCAGATAGTGGAGGCGTTGCTGATAGCTCTTCTGCGCATCGTCGCCGTGGCTGCGCAGGTAGCTATACGACACGCCGGTTTCGGCAAACAACCTGTGTGTGATGCCGTAGCGCACCTTCACGCCCACGTTCAGCGGCATGCTGTGGTGCAATTTGGGCATTGTGTTGCGCTTTGTGGGGCTTGTCCAGGTGGATGAATTCATCATATCCTGTGCCACATAATACTTGCTGTTGAGGCCGTTGCTGCTGTTGCCGGTGGGCAGCCCCGAGGCGTAGATGCCGGCGCTCAGGCGGCTGCGGTTGTTGCTGCGGTTTTCGGCAATCGTGCCGTAATCGGTGTCGGCAAGGCGGCTTGCGTAGGTCTTTTTGGCAGGGGTCTTTTCGTTGGTGTCCTGTTTGGCGACCGAAGGCGTGGTGTTGGCATCGGCATCGGTGGCGGTTGCGGCAGCAGGTTGGACATTGTCGGCGGGCTGTTTTGCTGCGCTCTCCTGCTGGAGGTCGGAAGCGGCTTTTGCCATATTCAGCGCCACGCGAGCAGCGCGGTAGGCATCGCCACGCGAGGCGTCGGCAGCAACAGGCGTGCTTTGTGCAAGCACCGGTGTTGAATTGCCGTCGTTGGTGGCGGAGTGCCGTGATGGCTCGTTAATGGCAATCTGTTCAACGCGCATCGCCATGTCGTGCTCCACTCCCAGTGTCAGCACATACGCCAGCGCGCCCAGCAGTAGGGCGGCGGCAGCTGCCACGCCGGTACGGCGCACCCACAGCGGCATAACCGCTGCATGCTGCCGGGGTGCTGCATCGAGGCGCTGCTCGATGCTTTGCCACAGACCCTCGGGTTCAGCCATGGTGTGGTCAGCCATGCGTTGTTTGATATTTTCCGTGAATTTGTCGTTCATATATTGTTGTTATGCTTTTTTATCGGTTATCGATTAAATGTTGTTTCACCTCGTTTTTTAGCCATGCCTTGGCGCGAGCCAGCTGCGAAGCCGAAGTGTTTTCGGTGATGCCCAGCTCCGAGGCAATTTGCTTGTGGCTCATGCCGTCGAGCACATACATGTTGAACACGGCACGGTAGCCGGCAGGCATTTGGCGAATGATGCTGTGTATGGCGTCAGCCGAGAGGCTGCTGTGTTCCGCCGTGTCGTCGTCGATGGTCTCGGGCAGGTCGCCGGGCAGCTCCACTGCGCCGCGTCGCATTTCGCGCTTCACCCAGTCAACCGACTTGTGCACCACGATGCGCGTCATCCAAGCCAGCAGCGAGCCTTCGCCCTTGTATTGGAACTTGCCGATGGTGGAGAAGATGCTCAGATAGCTTTCCTGCAGCACATCGTTCACTGCATCGGGGTCGTTGACGTAGCGCGAGCACACCGACGTCATACGGCAGATGGTGTCGCCATACAACGCCCGTGTGGCTTTTCGGTCGCCTTTTGCCACACGTTGCACTATGTCCTGTTCGCGTTCCAATTTTATTGTCCTATTTGGGCGGTTTGCCTGTTCGGCACCCTCTTTTGCCTGTTCACACTATTAATCTGCAATATTCATAAAATATTGCATCGCTACCTTATAAAAAAGCATAAAAAATGTTTGCATCGCTACGCACGCCCTGTTTGGCGTGCGTGCCGATTATTTCACCCTAATCATCTCGATGGGCTGCGATTTCACCTCGTCGAGGGCGTGCCACTGATATTTCACCTTGCCAAAATCGATGCTGCGCAGGTCGAAGCAGCGAATGTTGCTGTTGTGCATGGTGCGATAGTAGATGCGCAGGTTCGACAGGTCGCTTGCCACGGTCCACTGTGTGGCGCTGGGTATGTCGGGCACTTGCGCGTCGGCGGCAAACTGGATGCCGGTGGGAATGTCGAAGTTGTTGAGGATGTGGAATGCCTGAGTGACACACTTGGCGGCTACGGGCTGCACCGGAGCGGTGAGCGAGAAGAATGCGGCGCGCACAAAGCGCGACGGCGGTGTCATGTCGCCCGGCAGTCCGTGCATACCGCTGCCGCCGCCCCACGAGCGCAGTTCCAAGCCGCCCAGTTTGTGAGCCGTGCTGACGCCGGTGCTCAAGTTCACATAGTTGTTCAGGTTGGCAAGGTGCCATTCATATCCGGGCGAGTTGGTGAGTACGCCGGTGGCAGTGCTGTCGAAGAACTGCAGTTTGCCGCCCACTATTTCCAGCACCACTTGCTTGCCATCGGGTTCGGTGATGCGCCAATGCACGGTGCCGGCTCTCGGGTCGATGTTGGTGATGTGTATCTTGCCTATTCCTGCCTTCACCTCGTCGATGGTGGCGAATTGGCTCAATATCCACGACACCAATTGCAGGTCCACCACCGTGTGGGCATCGTTTTCGGGCTTATATGCTTCATATTCGCCGCAGCCGGGAAAGTAGAACAGTCCGGCAGAGAGGCCTGCCTCGTTGAGGCCTTCAACCACAAACTCGGGTTGCTGCACTGCCAGCCCCACGAATCCGTAGCGCGCCGTGAAGGTGAGGCCTTTCACGTCGCCACCCGGCACCATCGACTGCATGGTGTGGCGTCGTGGCACTATTGCGTATTTGCTTTCGAGGTCGTTGCCTGCCCATTCGATGGTGCGAGCCGGCACGGTTTCGCCCAGTGCCGAGTGCAAGGTGATGCCGGTGCATGCGTCGGCGTTAGCCATGCCACACAGCCAAGTCATAGCGGAGATTGTCATAGAGTGAATTGTTTTGTTCATTTGTTTCTGCTTATTAAAAAATTGATAGAATGATTGGTTTCCCGAGTGGGATACAGTGGGCTGCAGATGCAGTCGGCTTCCGCAGAATCCCTGCTGCAAAGATAACAACTCGCCGCCGCATTTGTTCATATATGCCACTGGTCATTTTTCACCATCAATTGTTCATTTTCTCGCCTCGTGGCATCGGCAGCCGGCTTCGGCAAGGCATCTTGCCACCTTTCGCTCTTGAGCCTTGCATGGCAGGCGGGGCATGCAACTGCGGGGCGGTTGCTACTTCTGACCCCTCATAACGCAAAAAAACCGCCCTGCGGTTATGCGAGATTATCATACAATAACCTGAAACATAAACGCGGAGCGGCAAAAAGAACTTGTATCCCCGATGAATATGGAATCCTGCCAAGGGGTCCTGACTGAGCAACATGAACTTGAAAAAATTAACTCGGGTATGGAACAGCGCCATAGGCGGGAGTGAGCCACTCATTCATCGAGGCTGCAAAGACATTCGGCAGCCGGTGAGGGTCATACGATTTCAATCTGGCGATTGTTCTTCTCCTCGGATTCCACCGACATCTTTGGCAGGGTCACCTCGAGCACGCCATCGTGAACGGTGGCCGCAATCTTCTCGCGGTTGA
>JBJECX010000004.1:0-22649 GCA_051871535.1 Muribaculaceae bacterium
TTGGCTTTGGGCAAAATCTGTTAGAAAGGAATTTTTGCTGAAAAGACAAATAATATTGAATAGTCTTGTGACGTTGCTTTTGATAGGCATTATTTCCTTAGTTGTAACCAATGGTGCTGCCTTATCTTTGAGTCTTATGGTGTTTGTATGGTTGGGGATATTCAATCTCTTGCCCATTTGTATCCAGTATGCCATTTATTCTTTTATTTCAAAAAGAACTAATGAACCTGATATATATGCTTAGTTTGTGGATTTCTTCTATGTTGACTCACAAGAAGAAATTCTTCCTATTCTTCAAGATATAATAGCAATGAGTCAAGAGGAGGCAACGGAGATTGCTAAACAGTTGAGTAATCGCGAGAAGGATGAATTTCGTACTTATATGGTAGATGCAGCAGGTGGGGATAGTAGAAGACTCCTTGCCCTGGCTACTTTTATGCAAAATATTGGATTTAATTCAAGCTATTTTGATTAGTAAAGATATGATGAGACTGATTTCAAACGGTGAACCGTATGTCTATACTCAACGCTGCACGGGGAGTGAGAATAGAGGCGATATAATGACAATGGAGGGCGTACATCGCTTCCTAGTTGAAACTCTATATGAGAGTTTTCTTCATTGCGGCTCCAACATTAAAAAAGTTGAGGATTCTTGGAAATATCGTAGTGTAGGAAAGACAGGAATCTTTCAAGGGTTGTTCTCTTCGCTTAAACAACAACCTGATCTGATTTATAGAATGGATGGTGACTCTCCTGACACATGGTTTTACGTTATGCCCAGCAGGGATGACATATCTCTAATTGATATGAAATTTCTTGGAAAATCCATGGAGAAACGAGGAATCCTACCAGTATTGGTTGTAGGCGATTTGTGGTGTTTTGACACAAATGGCCAAAAGAATATCTGTGGTGCTTCGTATGCAGCAAAGTTTGAGACAATCTCACTGCTAAGGGACAAAAACAATCCATTACCGCAAGTTCTATCTCAAAAACAACTCATAGAGAAAGTCGCTTTATGTTGGCAAAACCTTGATGGTGATATTATTGAACCATACCTTGACAAAGATTTTCATTATACATCTGATGCTGTTTTCTATGAAATGTCGAGCAGACGTGAATATATGAACTATTTACGCGGCAAGTTCGAAAGATTGAAAGATAGTTTCAATCCAATTGGTGTCCAGATTGTACGAATGGATGGTGCAAATGATTTTGCACTTCTTTTACATCAGGGGGCATATAACCAGTCTTTGCTTTTAACAATTCAAGTAAATGAAGGTCGAATTGTGCGTATGAGTATGAGTGAATATGAAGTGTAATTATTATAGGATAGGATTTATAATGAATATAAAACTTCTTTATTTGTTGTTGTCGGCATTACTTTTACTATGCCTTGCCCCGATGCCTTATGGTTATTATCAATTGGTGAGATTTATCTCAATGGTATTATTTGCGCTTTTTGCGTATAACTATTGGATGAAGGATATTAAACCATTGGCGATAACCATTGGCGCATTGGCACTGTTGTTTCAGCCGTTTATTAAAATCGCTCTTGGCAGGGCGATGTGGAATGTCACAGATGTTGTTGTTGCACTTGGACTGATAGGGCTATACCTCTATGAGAATAATAAGGCTAGCAACTGAGGTAGGTTAAAGATAGCCCTGGTATTTATTCCCCTTTTTCATAAGTTGCGGGTTCTTTGCCCGTGAGTATGTCAACAAAAACCTTAACCCTTGCAAAATATTCGCGAACATAAGTCATAAGTGCCATTTTTGATGTGGGGTCAGCGGCATTGTAGCCCTGAATGTCATGTACTTCATAGCCAAGATGTTCTGTAAGGTAAATAGCTCTTTCGTTATGGAATCTTTGTGATATAACTATAAAGCTGTGAATATTATATACCTTTACAGCCCTGACCACTGCATCAAGTGTTCTAAAACCTTTTCCGTCCAAGATGATGTCATTGGCATCAACTCCATGAGCAATGAGAGAATCTTTCATACATTCAACCTCATTTACTCCATCAAGGCTGTTCTCATCACCACTAATGAGAATGCGTTTTATTTTCCCTGCTTTATAGAGTTGTTCTGTCGCATCGATGCGATACGTGAAGAAGTAGTTTGTCCTTCTCCCTATCCTGGTTTGTGGAGTAGTGCCTAATAGTAAACCGTAGTCTGTAGGATTGATGCTGTCTATCTCGTAAAATGTTTTCCCGTTGGCATTATTCACTATCATCAGGTTGCAGGCAATAAGAGTGCTTAGGCATACCAAAAAGATAATAGCCGTTGCCCATAATACTAATCTAATATATTTTTTCATTTCTCACTAAAAACTTTATTTGTTCTCATTTGTTTCATTATGCCAAGGCACATTTGTCCTCATTGCCAGAGTGATAGCTTCTCCAACTAATGCCATATTTGTATAGGGGGGAAAGAAAAATCGCTAAAGGGCTCGTTGTGAGTTCTTTAGCGATTTGTTTTGTGGTCCCACTTGGGCTTGAACCAAGGACCCCCTGATTATGAGTCAGATGCTCTAACCAACTGAGCTATAGGACCGTGCGATGGCGTGTGTGCCAGCCGCGTGAAGCGCATGTGGCGCTTTTGTGGTGCAAAGGTAATGTTTTTTGGTGATGTGTGCAACTTTGCTGTGTTTTTTTCGAAAATTTTGTTGTGTACGGTAGTTTTTGGTTATCTTTACAAGTGGCGAATGCCACGATGGCTTTCGGCGAATAATGGCATAAAACAAGAGAGATGAGATTGTGTGTTTTGCGTGTTTGTATGGCGTTGCTGCGTGGCGATGTTACAAATGTGCGACATAATGCTTTGGCGCTCAACTATTTTTGACATTTTCGTTGCATAAATTTAAATTTAGTGTGTTATTTTTGCGAAAGAAAGAGATAATGTGGCGTGCAATGTTGCAGGCACGGTTATTTTTATTATAGAATTCGTTTTTTGTTTATTACACTAATAACTTTGTTAGATGAAGAGACATTTCTATTTGTGCGCAATGCTTTTTGTGGGATTAATGCCCTTTGCCGGATGTATCGACAATGACATCGATTTGGAGAATATCGACACCACGGCAGAAGTGAAAGTGGTGGATTTGACAGTGCCACTGAACCTTGACGAGATTAAACTCAGTTCGGTGATATCGCTTGACGAAGGCAGCAAAATCAAAGAGATAAACGGTGAATATGTGTTTGTGTCGGAAGGCGAGTTTGCCTCCGACAATATTATGTTTTCGTCGATTGTGCTTGAGGCACCGTTTATCAAAAGCACCTACACCGACATTGCCATACCGTCGGAGTATCGTGTGGGAAACAGCGTGCTGGCAGCGCAAGGCGGCAGCATATCACTCAACATTGGCGGCGCCGAAGCGCCGTTCAGCACCACCGTCAGCAACGTGTCGGCCGACATTCGCGGCATCGACCGCGTGGCTATTGACTTTGCAGTGACGGTGACGTTCAAGATAGACGGCTTCGACGGCGTGGTTAACCGCTACACCTATAAGAACCTGAAGATGGTGATGCCCAAGGGCGTGACCGTCTCGGCAGACAAAGGAACGATAGATTCCGCCACAGGCATCTACACCCTCGATGAGTGTGTGGTGACAAGCAACACCCTCAGTGTGCGGTTTGCGTTTACAGCCATCGATATGGCAAAATCGAATGCCGACTTCGATGCTGAAAGCCACACCTTCACGTTTGCCGACAAAATCACCATCCAATCGGGCGAGGTGCAGATATCGGCATCCGACCTGGTGCTGAGTGCCACGTTGCCGCAAAAGGTGGTTCTTGTTAACGGCTACGATTCGTCGGATGTGACAGTGAGCAGATTCTCGGGCAAGATAGCCTATAGTCCGCAGGGATTGTCGCCCGAGCCGTTCAGCCTAGGCGAGTTGCCCGATGTGCTCTCGCAGGAAGGCACCGACATCAGCATCACCAATCCGCAAATCTATCTGTCGCTCACCAATCCGCTGTATGACTATTGCTTGTGGGCAAACATGAACCTCGACATCATGTCGCGCCGTGGCGATGCGCCATGGAGCGTGTATTCGCCCGACGGCGGTGCCATACGCATCGACGGCTCTGTGCCGCAAAGCTATTATTGCTTGTCGCCCACCAAGCCCGAGGCGTATGTTGCCGGCTACGAAGGCGCCAAGCAAGTGGTGTTCACCTCGCTTGCCAATGTGCTCAGCGGCAACGGTCTGCCCACCGAGATAGCCATCGACATCGACAAGTCGGAAGTGCCCGAGCAGAGCGTCACCGACCTCGCTTTAGGCACCCCATTGGGCTCGATTGAAGGAAAATATATGCTGTATGCGCCGCTGAACCTCAAGAGCGGTTCGTGCGTGATGTATAGTGATGTGATTGATGGCTGGAACGACGAAGAACTCGACAAAGTGACCATCACCAAGATTGACATCACAGCCACCGTCGACAACCAATGCCCGGCAACGCTCAACTTTGCCATAACGCCGGTGGACGTGAACGGCAACCGCCTCGAAAGCGTGAAGGTGGAGTGTAGCCCTGTGGCAGCCAAAGCACAGGGCGCGGCATTCACAGCCACGGTGAGCGGCGAGGTGAAGCACCTCGACGGCATAGTGCTCCAGGCTGTGGCGCGAGCCGAGCAAGGCAACACCCTTTCGCCCACTATGAGCGTGAAACTCAGCAACATCAAGGTGAAAGTGAGTGGCAGCTACGTCACCGAGTTATAATCAATCTAATCCTTACCCCCAATAAATGTGAAGAATACAATGAACAAGACGATAATCAAATCAACAATATTGAGCATAGGCATGCTTATGTCAGTGCCTGCCCTTGCACAACACACCACATCGGGTTATTTTCTCGACGGCTATCTGATGCGTTATCAAATGAACCCCGCCATAGGTAATGCCCAAAGCTTTGTGGCGATACCGGGTTTGAACAACATCAACGTGGCGCAGCGCAGCACGCTGGGCGTGAAGGACATATTCTATAACGTCGACGGCACCACCACCACGTTCCTCAATCCGAAGGTGAGCAGCGAGGAAGCCATGTCGCGCCTCAAGGGCACCAACCATGTGGGCGTGAACACCAAAATCGACGTGCTGTCGGTGGGTTTCAAGGGCCTTGGCGGCTACAACACCATAGGCGTGAGCGCGCGTGCCAATGTGGCGGTGAAATTGCCTACCGACATCTTCCGCCTCCTCAAGGAGGGCGTGAGCAACAGCACCTATAACATTGCCGACATCAAAGCGCATGCCGATGCCTACGCCGAGATTGCCCTTAACCATTCGCATCAGTTGACCAAGAATCTGCGCATAGGAGCCACGCTGAAGGTGCTGGTGGGAGCAGGCAACATAGATGCCGACCTCGAAAAGGCTCAGCTGGAGTTGCGCGACGATGCATGGGACGTGGTTACCGACGCCACCGTGCAAGCCAATGTGAAGAATCTGCGCCTTACATCGAAGGTGAGCGAAAACACCGGCAACATGTGCATCGACGAGGTTGACATCGACAAATTCGGCGTTGCCGGCTATGGAGCGGCAGTTGACCTCGGTGCAGTGTATAACCTTGGCGACTTTGAGTTGAGTGCTGCGTTGCTCGACTTGGGAGCCATTGGCTGGAGCAACAACTATGTGGCATCGACCGACGGCGAGCACCGTTTCACCACCGACCGCTATACGTTCAACGTCGACGACGAAGCATCTAACCGCTTCGAGGATGAGTTGGAGCGTATGGGCGACGACCTAGCTGTGCTCTACGAAATGAAGGATATGGGCGACCGCGGCAGCCGCACGCGCATGCTGGCACCTACGGTGAACATCGGCGCAAAATACACGTTGCCTGCCTACAAAGCGTTGAGCTTTGGTGCATTGAGTTCGTCGCGTCTGCAAGGCGATTTCTCGTGGACCGAACTGCGCCTGAGCGCCAACTTTGCTCCGTGCCGCTTCTTCTCGATGGGCGCCAATGTGGTGGCAGGCAACCTCGGTACGGGGTTGGGATGGCTGATAAACATCCATCCAACAGGATTCAACATATTTGTGGGTATGGACTATACCTGCCTGAAGCTGGCAAAGCCCGGCGTGCCCGAAAACAAATCCACCTCAATCAATTTTGGCTGGATAGTGCCGTTCTGAGGCAGCATCACGCCTTGGCGGCAAGGTGTCGGCATAGCATATACAAGGCAAACGCCCACACAATCACAAAGGTCGACAATGGCACCACGAATGCCATGTTGATTGTGAGCGCATCGGCAACGTAGCCCAGCGCCAACGGGCCGATTGCACCGCCCACCACACTCATCATCAATATCGACGAAGCCTTCTCGGTGTCGGCGCCCAGTCCGCGTATCGACAAGGCAAAGATGGTGGGGAACATCAGGCTCTCAAACAAATAGGTGAGTACCAGCGCCACCTTCGACACCACGCCAAGCGGCGCAATCACAGCCGACAGCATCAGCACCGTGCCGCAAGCGCATGCAAAGAACACCTTTTCGGTGGCGATGCGCGTCATCACAAAGCTGCTGACGAATCGACCCAGCATAAACAGCATGAGTCCGCCGAACGACAGTGCCCACGTGGCTTCGGTGGGTGTGAGAAAATCGTCGTCGGTCATGAAATTGATGAAAAACGTGTTGATGGAAATCTCCGAAATCTCGTAGCTCAGCAGGGCAATGAATCCAAAGAAGAAAGTGAAACCGAGACCTTTTCCCGGTCCGCCGTTGGCGGGCTTGGCTTCGGGTTGTGCGAGAATCACCTCGGGCAGATTTACCCGCGAGAACACGGCAGCCACCACCAGCACAAACACCGCAATCACGCAGTAGGGTACGGCAATGTTAATGTCGTCGCCGCTTTTGGTGGAGCCGTCGCTAAAGAAATACAATCCGCTGAGCAGAGCGCCGAACATGCACCCCAAACCGTTGAACGTCTGAGACATGTTGATGCGGCTCGAGGCGGTGCGGCTGTCGCCCAGCAGCGTCACATAGGGGTTGGCAGCCGTTTCCAGCAGGCACAAGCCAACACCCAGCACAAACAGCGGCGCCAGCAGTGCCAGCAGCCTGCCCACACTTGCCATGGGGACAAACAGGAATGCTCCCACCGAGAACAGCAGCAGGCCGGCAATCACGCCCTGTCGCGTGCCGTAGCGGCGTATCATCAGCCCGGCAGGCAATGCTCCAAGGAAATAAGCCATATACACACTGCACTGAATCAGCGCCGATTCGCCGTAGCTTGCTTGGTATTGCATCTGCACGTGTTTGTTGAGCACGTCGAGCACCGCGCGAGCGCCGCCCCAAATGAAAAACAGCATAGTCACAAGCACCAACGGCACCAGAAATTGGCGCGCCACCATGGGCACACGCCCGTTGTTATGTTCTTTCTCTTCCATGATTCAATTATTAAAACTATTTGTGGAGGGTTATGTTAAGACAAAAAATATGCCGCAACACTTTTCGTTTGCGTGACTGCAAAAGTAGCAAACAATTGCCACGCCACCAAATTTTTTCGCCTTGCATGCGCTTTGCGTGTAAGGCAAAAATGTACCAACGCACCCCGGGCGAAAACTCCGAAAAATTTGGTTTTATACAAAAAGGTAACTATTTTTGCAAGCGACTTTACACGTCAGTAGTGACGTAGTGACGGGGAATGTGCCGTATGCCCTGCAAGAGAAAGAGAGGCAGGACGGAAGCCCTCGAAGGAAAAATGTGGAACATGATGCACGATTGCGACATATTGTTTAAAGACATCTTCAGGAGATACTATCCGCGTATGCTTGCTTACGCTCAGACGCTTGTCGGGCGCGAGGCAGCCGACGATGTGGTTGGCGATGTGTTCACCGAGATGTGGAGCCGACGCGAGGCTTTGCAGTTTGGCGAGAGCACGTCGGGGCTGCTTATGCGCAGCGTTTACAACCGATGCATGAACGTGCTAAAGCACAAGAAGGTTGAGAAGGAGCGCATCGTGCTGCTTGAGGACATCAGCCGTATGGTGGATGCCGATTTCAGTCTCGACGCCGCCTATGAGCAGAGCGACACCGACGGGGCTGATGTGCGTAACCAAATATTCCAGGCAATAGATGCGTTGCCCGAAGGCAGCCGCGAAGTGTTTCGCATGAGCTATATCTACGACATTCCCAACAACGAGATTGCCCGCATCAAAGGCATCTCGGTGCGCACCGTGGAGTCGCACATCTACAAGTCGCTGAAAATTCTGCGCCAGAAACTCAAGTGTCTCACCATCTATTCGTTCTTCCTGTCGCTTTGATGTAGCCCCTGCCGGGTCACGTTATGTTGAGGCTGTTTTCGCTTTTAACACTAATTAACAAATTTGAAGTAAGTGTTCCGGCAAATACGGTTGTTAATAAAGGATGAGAGAGAGGGGGAGCGGTTCAATCCGGAAACTGCGATGTGAACCCGCCCGTAAGAAGCCTTTCGCAATATGAATTGATGGACAGAACAATCGAAGAAATAATCATAGCCTATTTAGACGGCAATTGCTCGACGCCCGATTTGCAGCGTTTGCAGCAATGGCTTGCTGCCGACGAGAGCAACGTGGCAGAGTTCAACGTATGCCGCCGCCAGTTTATCGGGGCAAAAGGAGCCATGATGAGTGCCGAGCAGATAGCCGAGGCAGAAAAGCTGCAGATGGCACGCATCGCCTATGCTCGGGCGCATCGTCGCCGCACGCTCATGCTTCGCCGCTGGATTGTGAGCACTGCCGCCGTGGTTTTGTTGCTTGTGGGCATAGGAGCCTTTTTTGGCCGCAACTATAGCATAGTTGAGCGCGACAGCCGCATTTGCGTGTATGCGCCGCACGACAGCATACGCACCCTGGTGTTGCCCGACGGCAGCCGCGTGTGGCTCAACCAGATGGCTATGATAAAATATCCCGAGAAATTTGACGACGATGTGCGTTGCGTGGAGATTGAAGGCGAGGCTTACTTTGAGGTAGCCAAAGACGCCGCCCACCCGTTTGTGGTTCACAGCGAGCAGATGGACATCACGGTGCTGGGCACCACCTTCAACGTGCAGTGCTACCGTGGCAGCAAAGACGCCTGCTCGAGCCTCATCAGCGGCAAGGTGCAGGTGAAGGGCAATCATGGCGAGGGATGCATCATCCTCAAGCCAGGACAGCGCGCCAACCTCGATGGCGAGAATCGTCAACTCACCGTGCAGCAGGACGTGAACACCGGCTTCGATGCCGTTTGGCATAACAATCTCATACCATTTAACAATGCTTCGGTTTATCAAGTGGCTCAAGCGTTGGAACATTTCTATGGCGTGACAGTGAATATATGCAACCCCCAAGGTCATAACCACACATATTCGGGTGTGATAAAGCGCACCGGCAGTGTCGACTCTACACTCTGCCTGCTGCGCAACGCTATGCCAATAGAGTATAAGCGCACCGGCAGCACCATTACAATAAACATAAAATAATTCTTTAGTAACAATCTTTTTTTTGCTTATGAACACAACCATTAACAACGATACAAAAAGGGTAGTTAAGAGGTAAAACAAGTTTCGGTTTTAAGGTAAGGCATGAGGCCGATATGCCGCAGTACAAGGCATGCAAGGCCTCAATGCCTGTCCGGTGAGGAACCCCGCCCCTTACAACCACTTCTTGGAGAATACACTCATAACTAAACCTACCACCTCCGCACCACTCTCCGCAGTGAGAAGGAAACTTTGAACAATCAAACTTAAATTATTAACCATAACAACTTAAAACAACATCTCAACATGAAATTTCTAAAAGGTCTGTTGGTGTGTGCAGCATTAACCGGCTCAGCCCCATGGCTGTCGGCACAGGTTACGCTCAACATGCCGCAATCAACCCTCGGAGCTGTGATTAAGAGTATCCAGAGCCAGGGAACTTACGAATTTTTTTGCGATGACAATCTGGCAAAAATCAAAACGCCGGCAGTGAAAGTCAACAACCAGCCCATCGAGGAGGTTCTCGCAAAAGTGTTGGCAGGCAAAGATGTGAGTTACACAGTCAACGACAAGATTGTGTATCTCAAGAAAAAAGATGCCCAAGCCAATAGTGCAAAACAAACCCACACAGGTGAAACAAAAAGCGTGAGTGGACAAATTGTCGACGAGAACGGCGAACCGCTCATCGGAGCCACCATTCAGGTGCCGGGCACATCGATAGGTGCCACCACCGACATCGACGGTAACTTCACGCTCAAGGTGCCCGAAGGCAGCAACATCACCATCAGCTACATCGGCTATCAGGCAAAGACCGTAAAGCCGGGCAACGCTCCCCTAAATGTCACCCTCGAGGAGGACAATAAGGTGCTCGACGAAGTGGTGGTTACCGCCCTCGGCATCAAGCGCGCCAGCAAGGCGTTGAGCTACAATGCACAGGAAATAAAGAGCAGCGAAATCACCACAGTGAAAGATGCCAACTTCATCAATTCGCTCAGCGGTAAGGTGGCAGGTGTGACCATCAACACCTCGTCGTCGGGCGTGGGAGGTGCAGCCAAGGTGGTGATGCGCGGTACAAAAGCCATCGACCAGTCGAGCAACGCCCTCTACGTGATTGACGGTGTGCCAATGTTTAACCTCGACGGCGGCGGCGATGAAGGCTCGTTTGGCTCGAAGGGTGCCACCGAAGCCATTGCCGACATCAACCCCGAGGACATTGAGTCGATGACCGTGCTCACCGGTGCAGCGGCTGCCGCACTCTATGGTAGCCATGCCGCCAACGGTGCCATTGTCATCACCACCAAGCGCGGTCACGAAGGTCGCATCAACATCACGCTCAGCCAAAACACCGAGATATTGAGCACCTTCCGCACCCCACAATTCCAAAACCGCTACGGCACAGGCGACTACAACTCGGCATCGGGCTCAACCGAGCGCAGCTGGGGCCGTCTGCTCAACGAAGCCAACTATCGCGGTTTCGACCCAATCAGCGATTTCCTTCGCACAGGCATCACCACCACCGAGAGCATCACTCTCTCAACCGGCAGCGCCAAGAATCAGACCTATGCTTCGGCATCGGTAATCAACTCGAAGGGTATGGTGCCTAACAACGACTATAACCGTTACAACTTCACCTTCCGCAACACCACCAAGGCGGTTAACGACAAGCTCACCATCGACGTGAGCGGTAACTATATCCGCCAGACCGACCGCAATATGGTCAACCAGGGCCAGTATCGCAACCCACTGGTGACTGCCTATCTGTTCCCTCGCGGCGACGACTGGAACGACGTGATGATGTATGAACGCTACGACACTTCGCGTGGCATCTACACTCAATACTGGCCACAGGGCCTCGAAGCCTATGCCGGTCAGAACCCCTACTGGATTGCTTATCGCAACTTGCGCGAAAACAAGAAAGACCGCTTTATGATTAACGGTAGCGTGAGCTATCAGTTGCTCGACTGGCTGAGCCTCGCAGGCCGTGCCCGTATCGACAGCAGCGCCAACACCTACGAGAGCAAGAACTACGCTACCACCAACACCCTGTTCACCGGTGGCTCGCTCAACGGCTCGTATGGCGTGGGCAAGACCGACGACAAGCAAATCTATGCCGACTTTATGGCAAACATCAGCAAGAACTTCTCGAGCAATTGGTCGCTCAACGCCAATGCCGGTGTTTCGCTCAGCGATATGCGTCAGGACTATCTCGGCATCGACGGCCCAATCATGGATACCGGCCTGCCTAACGTGTTCAACGTGCTTCAGCTTGAAGAAACCAAGACCAAACGCGAGCAGAGCGGCTATCACGACCAGACCAAGTCGATGTTTGCAAGCGTGGAATTGGGCTATCGTGGCACCTATTACCTCACTGCCACAGGCCGTGGCGACTGGACCTCGCAACTTGCCGGCGAAAACTCGACACAAACCGTGTTCTGGTATCCGTCGATTGGTGCTTCGGTGGTGCTGAGCAATGCATTGAACTTGCCTCGCGAAATCACCTATTTGAAGCTGCGCGGCTCGTTTGCCTCGGTGGGTTTGCCTTTCCCTCGCTTCCTTGCCAACCCAACCTATTCGTGGGATGCGGTGAACAAGGTATGGCAATTGAAGCGCAACTACCCGATGTACGAACTCAAGCCTGAGAAAACCGACTCGTGGGAAGTTGGTCTTACCGCCAAGCTGTTCGACGCCAAGGTGAACTTCGACGTGGCTTACTACTATGCCAAGACCTACAACCAGACCTTCGACCCGGGTCTTTCGGTGTCGTCGGGCTACTCTACATTGTATGTGCAAACCGGTGCTGTACGCAACTCGGGTGTTGAACTCTCGCTGGGTTACAACAACAAGTGGGGCGACTTTGGCTGGAACTCGACATTTGTGTTCTCGCACAACGACAACAAGATTCTTGAGCTTCTCGACAACTACAAGCACCCCGAAACAGGCGAAATCATCACCAAGGAACGCCTCGACGTGGGCGGCTTGGGTCAGGCACGCTTCGTGCTAAAGACCGGTGGTTCGCTTGGCGACCTCTATTCAACACAGGACCTCGTGCGCGATGCCAACGGCAACATCCTGGTTAACAACGATGGCAGCGTGATGATTCAGAACACCGAGGACATCAAGCTGGGCAGCGTGTTTGCCAAGGCCAACCTTTCGTGGCGCAACGATTTCACATGGCGCGACCTCAACTTCGGCTTTATGGTGAATGCCCGTCTGGGCGGCGTGGTATACTCAGCCACACAGGCAGCCCTCGACCTCTACGGTGTGAGCGAAGCCACAGCAGAGGCACGCGACAATGGCGGTGTGCTCATCAACGGCAACGACGTGGTTGATGCCAACAGATGGTATTCGGTTGTTGCTGCCAATTCCGGTTTGCCACAGTATTACACCTACAGCGCCACCAACGTGCGCCTGCAGGAAGCCCACATCGGCTACACTGTCCGCCGCGAAAAGCTGTTGCGCTTTGCCGACCTCACCGTTTCGCTTGTGGGCCGCAACCTGTGGATGATTTACTGCAAGGCACCGTTCGACCCCGAAGCAGTGGCTACCACCGGAAACTATTATCAAGGCATTGACAACTTTATGACTCCAAGCGCACGCAGCTTCGGTTTCAACGTCAAGTTAAACTTCTAAACCATTATAGCAACAATGAAAAAGACTAATATAAAAGCATTCATCTTAGGCGCTTTTGCTGCCGTAACCCTCACGGCATGCACCGATGGTTACCTTGGTTTCAACACCAATCCCTACGAGGTAACCGGCGAAGAAATGAAGCGCGACGGCTACTTGGTGCGTTCGGCTCTCACCGGCATGCAAGGCTGGGTGATTCCTACCGATGTCAACTGCAACCAGTTCACCGAGTCGCTTGTAGGCGGTCCGTTATCGGGCTATCTTGCCGAGTCGAATCAAGGTTTCGGCAATCGTTTTTCCAATTTCAACCAAAGCAACAGCTGGAACCGTGTGTTCTATAAGGACATCATTCCTAACATCTATAGCAACCTCACTCAGCTCAAGGCAGTGACCGACGACGAGGTGTTCCTCTCGGTGGGCAATATCGTAAAGGTGGCAGCCATTATGCGAGTGACCGACACCTATGGCCCGATTCCTTACACCAAGCTTGGTGCCGATGGCTCGCTCACTGCGCCGCTCGATGCACAGCAGACTGTCTACAAGGCTATGGTGCAAGAACTCGACGATGCTGTGAATGCTTTGCTGCCACACATCACCGAATCGTTCACCGCCACTGCCGACAAGGTGTATGAAGGCAACGTTGCCAAGTGGATTAAACTTGCCAATTCCTACAAGTTGCGCCTGGGCATGCGTGCCGTTTATGCCGACCCTACGTGGGCACAGCAGGTGTGCGAATCGGCAGTAGCGCCTACCAACGGTGGTGTGCTTGAAAGCAACGCCGACAACGCTGCTATTGGCGGAATCACCAACAATCCGTTCCGCGTGGTGATGTATGAATACAACGGTGGCGATGCACGCATTGGAGCCGATATCGTTTGCCTTATGAATGGCTACAACGACCCTCGCCGTGCTGCCATGTTCACAAAGTCGACATTCTCCGATGCCTCGATTACCAACAACTACTACGGCATTCGCATAGGCACCGACCCGATTCCTTCCGACTTGGCTCACTGCTACTCGAATATGGTGGTTGCTTCCACTTCGTCAATTGTGTGGATGACCTCGGCTGAGGTGCAGCTGCTGATGGCTGAAGGTGCTTTGCGCGGATGGAGCATGGGTGGCACTGCTGCCGATTTCTATGCCAAGGGCGTGGCTCTCTCGTTTGAGCAATGGGGCGTGAGTGGCGCCGACGCTTATCTTGCCGACAACACCAGCATGCCGCAGCTCTACGTCGACCCGCTGGGCACGTACAGCTACAACGGCGTGCAGCCAACCATCACTGTGGCTTTCGACCCGTCGGCTGACTTCGAAACCAACCTTGAGCGCATAGTCACCCAGAAGTATATTGCCATGTTCCCTAACGGCAACGAGGCATGGGCTGAATTCCGCCGCACAGGCTATCCTCGCCTTATGCCGGTGGCTGTGAACAAGAATGTTGCCCAGGTGCCTCAGGGCGAATTTGCCCGCCGTTTGTGGTATCCACAAGAGGAATACAAGGACAACGGACCTAATGTGGCAGCAGCAATTGCCGACCTCACTCCGCAAGCCGACCTTATGTCGTCGCGCATGTGGTGGGACTGCAATCCTCGCACAAAGTGATGCTGATTATGGTTTCACTCAAAAAAATAGACAGAACATTAAAATAATAGTTTTTTCTTGAAAAATCGATTATGAAACTTACAATAAAACATATCATACCATGCATGGTGGCTGCACTCTCGCTGGTTTCGTGCGACGATTGGACCGACGTTGAATCACTCGACGTAATCAGCCCTACCATCGAGAACACCAATCCCGAACTGTATGCCCGGTATCTTGCCGCTCTGCGCCAGTATAAGCAAACGGAGCATAAGGTGACTTACGCATGGTTCGACAACAGCGTGAAGAATACCTATTCGCGTGCTCATCACGTGAGCGACGTGCCCGACAGCGTCGACGTGATTTCGTTGATGTCGCCTGCCGACATCATGGACACCGAGCTTGCCGAAATCAAGCAGGTGCGTGAGCAAAAAGGCACCCGATTTATCTACGACATTGATTTCGATGCCATCCGTGCCGACTATAACAGCTACATTGAGCAGTTTGCTGCCGAAAACCCCGATGGTGAAGAAGAACCGGTGGCGTTCAACGACTATCTGCTCGAAGCCATCAGCACTCAGCTGAGCTACTGCTCGCGCTACGAGTTCGACGGCATCTGCTATCGCTTCACCGGCAAGCACACCTTGCATCTCACCAAAGATGAACTGAACGAGTATCTGGCGCAAGCCGGAATCTTTGCCGGTTATCTGATGGACTGGCACCGCCGCAACGCCGACAAGATGCTGGTGTTTGCCGGCAAGCCTCAGAATGTGCTCGACAAGAGCCTCTTCGACGAGTGCGCCATGGTGTTTGTTTCCGACGGTCTTGAAGCCACCAACGTCGACCTGTTCTCTTACTACCTCGCCCTTGCCAAGAGCGAAGGAGTGCCGGTTGAGAAGCTTGGCATGATGGCGTCGTGCACCTCGCTCGACGAGAACGACCTGAAGAGCGGCTGGTTCAGCGACGGCTCGCGCGCCTTGGCTTCGCTGGGCGACTGGGCTGCCACTCACGGCGTTGCCGGTATTGGCATCTACAACATCTCATCGGATTATTTCAACAACACTTACAGCCTGTCGCGTGCCGCCATCCAAGCCATCTCGCCTGCTGTAAAATAACCATCAAGAGGAGGAAATAACATGAAAAGAATATCATATATTTTTGCTGCTGTGGCAGCCGTCAGTGCTTCGCTCTGCTCATGCGAATCGAGCAACGAGTACTTCGATAACAAGGCATTTATCAGCACCGATGCTGTGTCGACCATACTGCTCGACGGCCGCACTGAAGATGCCAAGACCATTGTGGCAGAGGTGGCAAAGCCTGTCGACAAGGATGTGAAGTTTGCTTTTGCTGCCGATGCATCGAAGCTGGACACCTACAATATGGCTTACTACGACAATGCCGTGATTCTGCCTTCGCAAAACTATCAGCTTAGCACCGGCAGCGCAGTGATTAACGCCGGCAGCATCAAGTCGACCGACGTCACCGTGAGCTTCGTTGACCTCGACCAGCTCGACCGCGACATCACCTACGTGTTGCCTGTCACGGCTTCGACTTCCGACATTGCCATGCTCGACTCCAAAACCACTTCGTACTATGTGATTCGCGGTGCAGCATTGGTGAACGTGGTGGCTAACATCGACGAGAACTACCTCTCGCTCGTAAACCCAGGCAACGCTTCGGCGCTTGGCGGCATGGGTGAGGTGACGGTTGAATGTCTGGCTCGCTTCACCGAGTTCGGCAAACTCATCTCAACAGTGATGGGCATTGAGGGCAACTTCCTCATCCGCATCGGCGATGCCGGTGTGCCCGACAATCAGATTCAGCTTGCCACATCGAATGGCAACGTCACCGACACTGCTTGGCAACTCGAAACAGGCAAATGGACTCACATTGCCGTCACCTTCAATTCGGCTAACGGCGCTGTGGACGTATACTTCAATGGTGTGCACAAGGGCAATACCCAATACTCAAACTATCGCAGTAGCGTCAACTGGAACTCTGGCAGCTTCTATGTGGGCAAGTCGTGGGACAACAACCGCTGGTTTGATGGCGAAATCTCCGAAGCCCGCGTATGGAACCGTGTGCTTTCGGTTGAGGAAATCAATGCCAAGAACCACTTCTACAAGGTGGATGCAGCGAGCGAAGGACTGGTGGCTTACTGGAAGTTTAACGAGGGCAGCGGCAACGTCATCACCGACGTGACCAACGGCTATAACCTTGTTGCCAACAGTGCCATCACCTGGAAACCTGTTTCACTTCCCGAATAACACTCATTCACATGTTTAAAACCAAATAAAACAGCAACAATGATGAAATATTCAAAATATATCAAATTCTTTGGCATCGCAGCCATTATGGCGCTTTCGGCTTGTGCCGACGACATCAACATCGGTGATGCCGACGAAAACAAATACACCACAGCCGACGGTTTGACGGTGTATATGTGCGACGGCGACGGCCGCACCACCTATTCGCTTGCCGAATTGCGCGAGCAGGGCACCGTTGACCTTTTCCCTACTGCCAACGACAAGGCCACAGCCGGCGTATCGGTTACTGTTGCCTACGATGCTACGGCGCTTGCCATGTATAACGGCGCCCACGGCACCAACTTCGAAGCATTCCCTCAGGAAAGTGTTGCCATCGGTTCGGCTGCCACAATAGCTGCCGGCGAGTTCAAAGCCGCCACACCGCTCACCCTTAGCCTCACTTCGCCGGGCAACCTCGACCCAGAAGCCACCTATGCTATACCGCTGAAGGTGACTGCCACCGGCGCCAACGTGGCTGCTTCGGCTCAATATCGCGTGATACTGGTGCGCGACCTCACCGGCATGCCCGATGCCACAAAATATGTGCTTGATGCCGATGGCAACAAGGTGCCGGGTATGAAGATTTTCAGCTGCATGGAGGTGAACGACACCAATCCGCTCAACAACATCTGCTTCACGCTCAAGAGCAGCGGCAAGCCGCTCGTCGACGCCGTGATTCTGTTCTCGTCGAACATCAACTACAATGCCGAGACCGGCCGTGTGTATGTCTACAACAACGAGAACAACCAAGCCATCTTCGACATGCGTGAGAAATATCTGAAACCGCTCAAGGAACGTGGCATCAAGGTGATTTTGAGCATCCTTGGCAACCACGACCGCTCGGGCGTTGCTAACCTCAGCGACGAAGCAGCCCGCGACTTCGCTCAGGAATGTAAGGCTGTTTGCGATGCCTACGACCTCGACGGCGTGTTCCTCGACGATGAATACTCGTCGTATGAAACGCCTGTTCCACCGGGCTTCGTTGCACCATCGTATGCTGCTTGCTCGCGCCTCTACTACGAGCTCAAGCGAGCTATGCCCGACCGTTGGACAGTGGCTTACGGCTACGGTCGCACGCAGTATCTCACTGAAATCGACGGCCACCAGTGCGGCGAGTATCTCGACTATGCTCTTGCCGACTATGGTAGCTCGGTGAACAACAACATGTATCCAGGCCTGCCATTGTCGGGTATGGCCATCCGCTCGTCGGAATATGCTCGCGGCTACATCTACACCTCGCAAAGCTATCTTGCCAGCATGCGTGAGCAGGGTTATGGTGCTTACATGATTTTTGCCATGGACCCTAATCGCAGCAATGTGAACACACAAATCAACTCGATGAGCAACATTGCCAAGTATCTGTTCGACGACGAACTGGAAGTCGACTATAACTTCTATAAAAAAGACTGGTAATCACTAATTAAAAACAGAAATACGATGAAATTCAGATATTATTTTTTCAGTATGGCATTGGCGCTGTTGTCGGTTGCATTCACCGCTTGCGATGACGATGACGACCCTGCCTATCCAAATCCTCAACCCATCGAGGATAACAGCAGCTCAAAGCCCATTAAGCTGGGTGTTGAAACGCTAAAAGTGAAAGTTGGCACCGAAAACCGTCAGGAAGTGACCGTTGCCGACGGCAATGGCGAATACTCGGCATTCTCGAGCAACACCACCATTGCCAAGGCGTATTCCGAGGGCGGCAAGGTGTATGTAGAAGGTTTGGCAAACGGCATGACCGATGTGATTATCACCGACGCTGCCGGCCGCTATGCCAAGTTGCCGGTGAGCATCTACACCACCGATGTGATGCAACTTGA
Organism: Muribaculaceae bacterium; assembly: GCA_051871535.1. Lineage (GTDB taxonomy): Bacteria > Bacteroidota > Bacteroidia > Bacteroidales > Muribaculaceae > SFTJ01. Next base: position 18,755 of record JBJECX010000004.1, read on the forward strand.
TGTCACAACGATGGAGTTTAAGCATCTTGTGGGCGAAACACGCACCAAGACCGGCAAGGTGGTGCTGGGCAATGGCGGATACACAATTGCCAGCGACAATGACAACGTGCAGGCTTCAATCGATTTTGATTCGGGCGAATTCAGCATCACAGCCAAGGCGCTCAGCGAAAAGTACACAGCCACCGTTACGGTGGGCGACTGCACCGGCATCTCGGCAACAGTGGAAGTGGTTGTTGACTGGACCGACGACCCATTCGACGATGCCCTCATAGCCACCATTCTTGCCAAGACTCCGTATGAATATTACTTGAGTTATGCCAGCACAAGCTATTCGCGTTACGGTTCGGTGGCTAATGCCAAACAATCTGACGGCACATATATGTACGGTTGGGATTACTGGGGCTACTACTACATGAAGGTATACACTCCAAGCCAGGAAGTGGGCACTTACGAAAACTGCAAAGTGGAATTTGCGCCATCTTGGAGCAGCAGTGCAAACCGCGACATCACCGATGTGCAGGTGAAGATACTCAAGAATGAGAATAAAATGCTGTGGATGGCATTCAAATACACCTATAAGGGTGCAATAGAATACGGTTATATGGTAACAACGGTAATTGAATGAATCACTCTATTACACAAAAAGCTATAAAATAGTTTAATTTTTTTGATTTCGGGTCGGGGCGTCGTGAAGACGCCCCGATTTCTTTTTTTCCACCACCCATGTCGGGCGGCAATCGTTGCGGTGGTTGCAAAATCGGTGGCTTTGCACTATCTTTGCAAAAACCGCGAGGCATTAATCGCCTCGATGCGAAAGCATAAATGAAAAACTAAACTCAAAAAAGAACATCTATATACTATAACCTAAAACCTAAATTCATTTTTTTCAGTATGGTAAATCGATTTATTCTCAACGAAGTGTCGTACTTCGGACCGGGCGCCCGCAAGGAGCTACCGGGTGTTGTTGCGCGTCTGGGTTTCAAAAAGGCGCTGGTAGTAACCGACAAGGGCTTGGTGAAATTCGGCGTTGCCAAGATGGTGACCGATGTGCTCGACGAAGCCGGCATTCCTTACGAACTCTACAGCGAGGTGAAGCCAAACCCTACAGTGACCAACGTGAAGATGGGCGTTAAGGCTTTTGCCGATGCCGGCGCCGACTTTATCGTGGCTATTGGTGGCGGTTCGTCGATGGACACTGCCAAGGGCATAGGCATCGTTACCAACAACCCTGAGTTTGCCGACGTGGTGAGTCTTGAGGGCTGTGCGCCAACCAAGCACAAGACGGTGCCTATCATTGCACTGCCAACCACTGCCGGCACCGCTGCCGAAACCACCATCAACTATGTGATTATCGACGAGGAAAAGCATAAAAAGATGGTGTGCGTCGACCCTAACGATATTCCTTGCTGCTCGATTATTGATGCCGAGCTGATGTACACCCTTCCGCAGGGCACAACGGCTGCCACCGGTATGGATGCGCTCACCCACGCCATCGAAGGCTACATCACCAAGGCTGCCTGGGAATTGAGCGACATGTTTGAGCTTGAAGCCATTCGTATGATAAACAAGCACTTGCGCACCGCTGTTTACGACCCGACTAATCCGGTGGGCCGTCACGGCATGGCGGTAGCTCAATATGTTGCCGGCATGGCATTCTCCAATGTCGGTCTGGGTGTTGTTCACGGCATGGCTCACCCGATGGGCTCGTTGTTCGATATTCCTCACGGAGTTGCCAACGCGTTGCTGTTGCCTACGGTGATGGAATTCAACAAGCCGGTTTGCATCGACAAGTATGTTGAGATTGCCAAGGCAATGGATGCCTACAAGGATGGTATGACCAAGGCTGAAGCCGCTCAAGCTGCCTGCGACGCTGTTCGCGCGCTTGCCATCGAGGTGGGCATTCCACAGCACCTCAGCGAATTGGGCATCAGCGTCGACGACATCGAAGCGCTTGCCGACCAAGCCATCGAAGATGTATGCACACCGGGCAATCCACGCAAGGTGACTCGCGCCGACATCGTGGCTCTCTATAACAAGGTGTTGTGATATAGCCTGACATCTGCGGCATGCCGCAAACAACAATACAGTCAAGGGGCTGCTTCCACAATTGTGGATGCAGCCCCTTTCTATTCGGTTGCCCGGTGGGGGATGTTATCGCAGCTTGTGCGACATGTCGGCAATGGCGCGTCGCGGCGATTTACCCTCGTAGAGTATGCTGTAGACGGCATCGAGGATGGGCATCTCCACGCCGTATTTTTCGTTAATCAGATGCACGCAGCGTGTGGCGTAGTAGCCTTCTGCCACCATCTCCATTTCCATCATAGCGGCTTTCACCGAGTAGCCTTTGCCAATCATTGAACCGAAATTGTGGTTGCGGCTGAATCGCGAGTAGCAGGTCACAAGCAAGTCGCCCAGATACACCGAGTCGCAGATGTTGCGCGATGGATGCGGGCACACCACGCCCACAAATCGCTCCATCTCGCGTATGCTGTTGCTCACAAACGAGGCGAGGAAGTTGTCGCCGTTTTTCATGCCGTGCAGAATGCCGGCGCAAATGGCGTAGACGTTTTTGAGCACACCGCCATATTCTATGCCCTCAATATCGCTTGAGGTGGTGGTGAGCATCTGCTTGCTGATGAGTCGGCTGGCAAATGCTTCTGCCATCTGGCGGTCGTCGGCTGCCACGGTGAGGTAGCTGAGTCGCTCAAGTGCCACCTCCTCGGCGTGGCAGGGGCCGCTCACCACCAGTTGCTGCGAGTGTGGCACGCCGTAGAATTGGGTGAGATAGTCGGTGATGAGCATGTTTTCGTCGGGTACGATGCCTTTGATGGCGTTCACCACATATTTGTGGCTGATGTCCTCGGTGATTTTGGCCATGTGTCCTTTGAAGTAGGGCGAGGGCACCGCCAGCAGCAGTGTGTCGGCTTCGCGGCATACATCGTTGATGTTCGACGAGAAAGTGATGCGTGAGGTGTCGAATTCCACGTCGCTCAGATACACCGGGTTGTGGCCCAGAGCCATGAAGTCGGCGATGCGGTCGGCACGGCGCATATACCAGATAATATGTTCGTTGGCGTTAAGCATGAGTTTGGCGAGGGCTGTTGCCCAGCTACCGCCGCCCATCACGGCTATTCTGCCCGGAAAATTGTTGTTCATAGAGTGCGGTCAACCAGCTGTGTGGTTGTTCGGGTTTTATATTGACTGAATATATAATATGTGTGTGGAGTGATATACCTTGAAAACTATAGGCAATGATTGAGGCGCAATGCCGCCTTAAATAAACAATTGCCGACAAGCAGGCGGGGGAGTGTGTGCTCGCGCAACATGCCTGCTTGCCTGCAACCGCAGCCCAAAGGCTTTATTCTGCCGATTGGGCGGCAGCGGCTTCAATCCACTGCTTGACGTCGGCAAGAGCCGGAATCTCCCAATCGAGTTTGTATTTCTTGTTGAGGTCGAAGAGCATCTGGCGCAACTTTTCGCCGCTGAGCGAAGCCAGCGAAGCCACGGTGAGATAGCCCAGCGATTGCACGCCAGCCACCCATTGTGCAGGCATACCCAGCGCGGTGAAGGCTTCTTCGCGGTCGCGCGGTGCCACCTTTTCGGGGCGCATCTGCGGGAAGAAGAGCACCTCTTGTATGTAGGTCTTGCCGGTCATGAGCATCACCAGACGGTCGATGCCGATGCCGATGCCCGATGTAGGAGGCATGCCGTATTGCAGAGCGCGCAGGAAGTCCTGGTCGATAATCATTGCTTCGTCGTCGCCCTTGTCGGCAAGGCGCATCTGCTCCTTGAAGCGTTCTTCCTGGTCGATGGGGTCGTTAAGCTCCGAGTAGGCGTTGGCAAGCTCCTTGCCGTTCACCATAAGCTCGAAACGCTCGGTGAGCCCCGGCTTTGA
>JBJECX010000005.1:0-22507 GCA_051871535.1 Muribaculaceae bacterium
TTCCCGGCAGCGCAGCTACAGCGCGAGCGCGAGGTGGTGATGGATGAGGCTGCCGCCTATCGCGACACGCCGTCGGAGGCTGTCTACGACGATTTCGAAGATATGTTTTTTGCCGGCAGCGGACTCGGTCACAACATCTTGGGCAACGAACAGCATCTGCAAAGCATCAGCTCCGACGACTGCAGGGCATATCTGCGCACGCATTATGTGCCTGAGAATATGGTGTTCTTTGTCTACGGCAACTTTCCCGGCTCAAAGGTGATGCGCCTTGCCGAGCGCTATTTCTCGGCAGCAAGCGGCACCCTGCAACGCGCCGAGCGCCGCCAGCCGCCTGTGGTGCAGCCGTTCAACCGCACCATAAACATCAACTCGCATCAGTGCCACACCGTGGTGGGTGCTCGCCTATTTGCCCTCAACGACCCTCGCCGCTATGCCATGGCACTGCTCAACAACATGCTGGGCGGTCCCGGCATGAACTCGCTGCTCAATGTGCAGCTGCGTGAGCGCCGCGGCATGGTCTACACCGTGGAGTCGAATATGTCGCTCATGAGCGACTGCGGATTGTTTCAGATTTATTTTGGCTGCGACCCTCATCACCTGCAGCCTTGCCTGCGCATCGCCGGCAACGTAATCCAACATATGGCATCCACTCCGCTCTCACAGCGAAGGCTCGATGCTGTGAAACGCCAATATCTCGGGCAACTGCTTGTGGCAAGCTGCAGCGGCGAAGCACTCGCTCTCAGTGCCGCCAAACAAATGCTGTATTCCGGCACAGTGCTGTCGCATCGGCAAACCACCGATAGCATTCTTGCCGTCACTCCCGCCGACATCGTGGAAGTCGCCCGGCTAATCACTCCCGACCGTTGGTCGACACTCTCATTCCTTTAGATTCCAATGGTTGAAGCATCGTTGATAAGCCCTATGGCTGCCTGATAGGGGTCGCTGTAAGGGGTGGCGGGGCTTAAGCCTTGGCATTGCTCAACCCAGTTGCGCTCCCACGTGGCGTAGTCGGGCTTTTCACCTGTGCGTAGTTGCTTGAAGTGCATCTGCCAGCGGGGCAGATAGTAGTCGCGCACAAGCCCTGCCCAGATGCGTGCCGAGTAGTCGTCGACGGGCGGTCCCCAGATGGTGACGATGCGCCGGGCGTTGTGCTCGTAGTAGAGGGCAAGTGAGGAGTCGGTGCCTGCGTGGTGCCGTGCCATGGCTATCCATTGTGCCATGTCGTGGTGGGGATGCCCAATGAGTATGCGGTCGATGCCGAGCATGGTGGCGGCGAATTGCCGTTCGAGTGCTAAGGCGCATATTGTGTCGGCATTGGTGTAAGCCGTTTGGATGAGTTGAACCAGTTTGTTGGCTTTTCCGCCCAGGAAAGCTGCGGTGAGTTGTCGCACGTCGGCTTCGAGCAGCGGGGAGTGTGGCATCGTAGCGGCTGCGTTCACAAAGGCGGCAATGCCGCGATAGTAGGGCATGCGGTCGTCAACGGCGCCATAAACCGGTGCTCCGGGACGCAGTTGCCAAGTGAATCGTGGTTGGTCGGTGAACGAGCCGTACACCGATGCTTGCATGTCGTCCCAGAATCGTTTTATTTGTTCGTTGAACGTGCCGTAGCGGCAGCGCGAGTAGTTTTCGAGCCACCGGTTGACGTCGATGTGGGAACTGCTCCACGATGCGTCGGCCATCAGTTCGTACACCACTTCGTTGTTTTCGAGTCCTTCGGGCGCCATGCCTATGGCGGTGAGGCGACCGCGGTTGGGCGAATTGAGCGCTTCGAGGTGCCCGTTGGCATAGAATTCGAGTATGCCTGTCATGCCCGATTTGCCGCCCATATTGGGTATGACGCTATACACCCAGGGCTTGCCGAAGAATGCGTTATAGAAGTCCCAGTTGGCGCTGTTTTTCCAGAAGCATTTGTTGTAGTCGACGGCGAGGTCGAGCAGTAGCATCTTGTCGTCAGGCACGCGGCTCACCAGGGCTTGCAGTGTGGCGCTGTCCCAGATGTCGCGTTGATAGCCAAACATCCATCCTTGCATCACCCACACGGCGTTGCGGTTGCCTGCCTTGATTGAACGGTACACTTGTTCGCCATAGTCGGCAAGCATCGTGTAGCGCTTGGGGTCGTCCTTAGGCGGGAAAGGGATGTCCATTTCGTTGAAACTATCGGCAATGTAGTGTGTGTTTTTGCCGAATTCCTTTTCCCATTCTTCAATGAACATCTTGCCTATGGTGTGGAACAGCGGTTGGTCTGGGCTAATCATCCAGTTGTGGAACGCACCGCCCCACGAGGTGGTGGTGATGTGCAGGTCGGGGTAGATGCGTGTGATTTCTTTGGGTACAAAACCGGCAAATGCGGGGCAGATGGGCTTCATGCCCAGGCTGCGCATGCGTTGCAGAATTTTGTGCTGAAGGGCAATCTGGGTGGTGTGCCATTCTTTGGGCAGCGGCCCGTCGACGTGGCTGATATTGCCCATTCGCATCCAGGGCAGGTGTGCCGGACCCACAAAGTAGTTGGCAATCTCGTCGTCGGTGAGCCCGAGGCGTCGCCACACGCGTGCCGTGATGGCTTCGTTAGCCACCAGCGCCAGCGGCATGTCGATGCCGTGCAGCGCCATCCAGTCGATTTCCTGCTCCCAGCGTTGCCAATCCCAGTAGGCGGTGGTGTAGCCGTAGGTGACCACGTTGAGATAGTAGTGATGGGCAACGGGCGACACCACCGATGCTGTGGCGGCGTTGGCAAACGATGCCGGGGCTGAATAGCGGTTGCCGCTCCAGCTGTTGATGCCAAGATGGTTGCGGCGCACAAAGTCGTAAACGCCGCGGCACAATGCCACTGCGTTGCTGCCTTTCACTGTCAGGCGGTTGCCGTAGACGTGTTGCTCGAAAGCCGGTTTGCCCTGATGGTCGGGCATGGCTTGCAGGCGCACGTTGGGTGCCAGTTGCGGAAAAGTGCGTTGAATCACTTGTCGGGCAGCATCGATTTGTGCGCGGCTGGGTTGGGCACAGATGTTAAGGTTCATGGCAAAAGCTACGGCAATGAATGTCACGCCTTTCAGTATGCGTTTCATAATTGGTGTGTGGGGATTATGGTTGAATGTGAGTTATTTTTTGTCGGGGACATACCAGCCGGTGAGGCAGTTGTTTTTGGTCGATACCACAAATTTGAACACCGTGGCTGAAGGGTATTTGTTGAGGTCGACGGTGCATTGCTCCTTTTTGGTGAGTGTTCGCGCCACGGTTTGATATTTGTCGACGTCGCCCGAAGCAAACTTGTTGGTGGTGGCAAGGTATACTGTGGCGATGTTGTAAGCCGAGTCGCTTTTCCAGCGCAGGGTGGCTATGCCGTTGTTCACGTCGATGCTCAGGTGGTGGATGTCGGTTTTGCCCACAAACGGAATGCCGTCGAGCTCAAAGCGGCGGTCGCGAGGCAGTTCCCATCCCATCCACGAGCATATTGTGGGGTGAATGTCGACGAGCGACAGCGAGCCGTCGGAGAAATGCGTGTTCACGCCTCTCACGTTGGTCGAAATCCACACGGTGCGTTCACGGTCGCTTTGCCCGCCATGGCCATGACCGTCGTCGGTGCGTCCGTGGTCGGTGGTTACAATCACCATCCATTCCTCGTCGAAGTTGGCTTCGCGGTATTTCACTGCATCCCAAATCTGCTGCAGCTGCGCGTCGGTGCGGCTTACGTAGTAGTCCATAAAGTCGCTGTTGCCGTAGAGGTGAAACCCCGAGTCGGTGTACCAAAGATACACCCACGAGAGGTCGGGGGCGTTGGTGCGGACACATTCGGCAGCCTTTTTGCACACCAGCGAATCGATGTCGAAGATGTGCAGCTCGTCCTTCTTGGGTCGGAAGGTTATGGTGTCGAGTTCAAATCCGTCGGCAACGTAGTCGATTTTCAGGTTGCCGGTTTGCGGTTTGCCTTCGCCTATCAGCACGGTGCGGTTGTCCACCCAGCTCGAAAACAAGCCTGTGGTGTAATTGCGTTTCTGCTCCTTGGCAACGCGGAACAGTGTCCAGTAGTTGTAGTTGGGGTTGAGGTTGGAGTTGCCGTTCACGTTGTGTTTGTTCATCCAGGTGCCTGTGAGTATGTTGGTGTAACCGATTGCCGACACGGTGGGTGTGAGCGAATAGCCGTTCTTGTCGCCGCCGGTGTAGGCTCGTGAGTAGTGACCTTTCGAGGCAATGTCGAAAATCACGGGTGTGTGCAGACGTTCGATGTAGTCGGCAGGGATGCCGTCGACCACAATGTAGATGGCTTTGCGCTGCTTTGCGCTGCTGCCGGCTATGGCTATGCTCAGTAGGGCAAGCACGAGTAACGGTTTGAGCTTCATCATGTGTAATTGAAATAATTGTTGTTGTTTATGAGTTTTGTCGGGTGTGATTTGGGATGAAATCGCAAACCACATTGCGAAGATAATAAAAACCGCAGCAATTGGCAAAAATGCGTGCTGCAGTTTTGTGTTATGATACCTTTTTTTGTGTTATGAGAGTCTATGGCAGTGTGTGAAGGGGGTGTTATTCTTTCTTCACGATGTGCTCTTTGCGCTGGCGGGCGACGGGCGTGTTGAGGCGCTCCTCGCGATATTTTGCCACGGTGCGCCGTTTAATTGGGTATCCCATTTCGTTGAGCAGGTCGGTGAGGCGCTGGTCGGTGAGCGGTTTCGATTTGTCTTCGCCGTCGATGAGGGTTTTCAGGGCTTTGATTATTTCGCGCGTCGACACCTCTTCCACATCGTCAGCCGAATCGCCTTTTTTCACCACCATGCCTTCGGTGAAGAAGAACTTAAACGGGCGGCATCCGGCGCGAGTCTCGATGTATTTGCCTTTGGTGGCGCGCGAAATCACCGACACGTCGCTGCCCACAATCGGGGCGATGTCGGAGAGGGTGAGTGGTCGCAGCTGTGCCTCGTCGAGGGTGATGAAGTAGTCCTTTTGCTTGAGGACAATGGCGCGTACCACTCGCAGCAGTGTGTCCTGGCGTATCTTGAGCAATGTAATCAGTTCCTCGGCGCGCGACACATAGTTTCGTGCCAGTTTTTGCTGACCTTTTTCGCTCTTGGCAATGTTGCGCGGCAGGCGAGTGTTGCTGATGGCTTTGTAGCTCTCCGACACTTGCAGCTCGGGCAGGCGGTTGAGCGAAGTGATTTCCAGTTCGTCGCTCTCTTCGTCGTACTCTACGCGGAAGTCGGGGTTTACCGTGATGGCATGCTGCACGGTGCGGTCGCTGGTGAAGCCTGCGCCCGGATAGGGGTTGAGGCTTCGTATGGTGTGCATCACCTCGGCAAGGGTGTCGTCGTCGATGCGAAGAGCGCGGCGCAGGCGGTCGAAGTGGCGGTTGCCTATGTCGTCGATGTAGCGGTCGACGGCTTTGTATGCCAAGGCGCTGATGGGGTCGGATGCTATGCGCCCACGCAGCTGTATGAGCAGACTCTCGCGCAGATTTGCGGCAGCGATGCCGGCAGGGTCGAGCGTCTTGATAATCTCAATCACGGTCTGCACATCTTCCTCGCTCACGTCGATGCTCTCGCGTGCGAGCATGTCGTAGCAGATATCGTAAGCCGAGCGGGTGAGATAGCCGTTGCTGTCGATGTTGCCTATCACGTAGCCGCCAATCAGCCGTTGCTGTGGGGTGAGTTCAAGTTGGTTGAGTTGCTCGGTGAGGTGGTCGTAGAGGCTTTCCTCTTCCACCACTTCGGGCACATACACCTCGTCGTCGGCGCCACGCTGGTTGCCTTGGCGGGTGAGATAGGCGGGCGTGTCGTCGTCGTCGCGATAGTCGTTGCGGGGATCGTAGTCGATGTTGTCGGAGTCTTTGTCGGAGCCGTCAAACGATGCCGGTTCGTCCGTCTTGTTGTGTTCGGGCTCGGTGGCTGCCTGTTCGAGTGCCGGGTTCTTGTCCATCTCATCGTTGACATACTGCATAGCCTCCTCGTAGCTTTTTTCAAGCATCTGACCCACAAGAATGGTTGACGGCAACGCCACTTGGCGCTGTGTCTGTTCCATTATTTGTGTCTGCTCAAATCCTGTCTTTGATGCCATAGACGTTTCCCTGTTAATCGATATTTTTGTGTCAAAAAAAGCTGAACGTAACACGCCAAAAACCTGCGTTTTGCACCTGCTTAATTCATGCCGATGCAAAATCCGTGCCAAACGGCTGAAAAAGTCGTGCCGGACGGCGAATTTCATTGCTATTTCAAATTTATTAAAACTTTTTTAGCTGCGCAAGTGTCGTTGTGGCTTTTGTCTTGAAAATTTAGCGTTTGGTAGAGAAAACAAAAAATGCACAGTTAAAGAATGTTAATAGATGAAAGATTCTATTTATTTTTTTATTGCAGGTTGCTACAATCGGAGTAAATTTGTACTCAAATCAGATTGAAGATATATTACTAAATAATGTGTTGAGTGCTAAATAAATGACGTTCTGACCTATAATGTTTTTGCCCATGATTTTTGAGCTTATATGAAGCAGATTGGCAAAATTCACAGAAGATGTTTAGCCTTTACATTATTATTAGTATTTATTCCTCATAAACTGACAGGTGTTGACAATTGAATTATTAAGATTAAGTGATTATTATTTTACTAAAATTATGTTATCCAATATGAGAAGAAAATTACTTTCTCTCGGCTTGACATTTCTTATGTCGAGCTATCTGAGTATTTCTGCACAGTACATGAAGGACGGCTATGTGAGCTACGGCAAAGAGGGCAATTATGGCAATGTTTTTCGTGTGTCTTCGTATACAAACGATGACGAGAATTTTTTCATTTCTCGTGTAAAGCCAAAGGCTCGTTTTACCGACAAGTCTACCCAGGTAAATCAGAACTTTGTGAATTGGTGGAACTGGACTGATGGCACTGATGCTGCCAATGTGAGCCGCAAGATTGCAATGTGGACACCAATTGGTTTTGGTCATAGTGCAAAAGCGGCAGAGTCGCCATTTATGGCTATGCCAAACGGCATCTACAACAGCGAAGTGTTCTCGATGTGGCAATATATTTCGCATTGGGGATTGTGGAGCGAATATTTTATGTGTATGCCGGGCAATTTTGCCGACGTTGCTCATAAGAATGGTGTCTCAGTATCTACACATGTGTCTACAAGTTGGAATGGTTCATTTTCAACAACTGATGCAACTTGGGGCGGAACAATATATAATTTGTCTCAAAACACTTCAGCAGCGACTGCCTTTATAATTAAGCATGGTATTGATGGCATAGGTTGGAACTCAGAGTGGAGTGGTACAGGATTAAATACTTATGCACAAACTTTAAATGAAGCGGTTGCTGCGGCTATAAACAGTCAATGGAGCGGCATCACAGACCCTGTAACAAATAACGTTACAGTTGCCACCGATAACCTTTGGTATGACGGTGTTACCGAAACATCGGGTCCGTCGTTCGACAATGGCTTGAACAGTTCTACCGACGACTTTTTTGTGAACACCACGACTAAAGCAAAGCGCAGTTCGTTTTTCTTCAACTATAACTGGAATAGTAATTCATCAAATCCACGAGGCCTGTATTTGCCAACTTCGGCAACAAATGCAAAAAATTACGGAAGAAATCCTTACGACAACTATGCAGGTTTCAACCTTCAAGGCAAAGAACCTCAGTTGAGTTCAGGCACCAGTGACGCTTCTGATAAGCGTTGGAGTTATTTAAAGACACAAGAAGCATCGATTGGTTTGTGGTCGGGTCACGACAGCAATATGTTCTGGGAAGCCCGAAACACCTATGGCTCCGACCCATATAAATCGCAGTTGACATATCAGCAACTGCTTGAACGCTGGTTCACCGGACAAGATGCCAGCGGCATTTGCTCGCCGTTGAACGACATTGCCATCGACGAATCGCTCAGCAACGACCTCAACGATACATTCTTTGGAATGTCGAAGTTCGTGGCTGCACAAAGCACCCTTTGCTGGGATTTGGCAACTGAGCCGTTCATCACATATTTCAACCTTGGCAACGGCAAGTTCTTCAATTATAAGGGTGTGCGCAAGCACTCCAGCGAGTGGTATAACATTGGCGTTCAGGACTACCTGCCCACATGGCGCTGGTGGTGGTCGAGCGAAGTGCTTGGCACTACAGCCACGACATCGATGAAGGCTGCTTTCGACTGGAACGATGCATGGTTTGGCGGCTCGTCGTTGCACATCACAGGCACCGAAGCAAATGCCAACTACCTTAATTTGTTCAAGACCCACTATGCTTTGCAGTCGGGCGACGTGATTACTGTCCGCTACAAGGTTAATTCGGGTGAGATAAGCAATGTCGATTTGGTGCTTGTTACCAACGGCGGTGATGGCGGCACAACACTTGGTTATGCCTACACAGAAGAAATTATTAAAGACGGAGCCGTTGGCGACCGTGGTCTTTGGGTCGAAAAAACAATCATTTTCGGCAGTAATATCTCAAACCTTGCTGCCATTGCCCTGAAGTTCGAAGGTGCGTCGAATCTCGACATGAACGTGGGCGAATTGTCGATTAAGCGTGGCACTTACAACGCCGAGGTTCCTGCACCTACAATTGCAAGTACAACAATACTCAACTTCTCGTTGTCGGGCATCGACGGCAAAATCATCTATAACTTAGACGAATCAAAGCCATATAATATCGACAACGGCGTGTCGATGTTCAACATCTATGCGAAAATAACATACAGCGACGGCACAGAGCAAATTACCCACATGGGTTCAACCACATCGTGGGCAGGCATTTTCTATAATTGTCCTTACGATTTGGATAAGCTGAAAAACAACGCCACAATTCGCTTGGGCGTGTCGGCAGTGGGCATTGACGGTGTGAAGGAATCGGAAATCGTTTGGGGCGAAGAATCAACGCTTAGCTACAACGATGCCATATCTAATCCCGATTATGTCATCAGCGATGTGATTGAAGTATCGCCAAACAATATCACCAATGGCGAGGTGTTCACCGTGAAGTATGCCGACCCGCAGCATGCAGCCGCCACCTCGTGGAAGTTGGTTGGCCCGTATAATGGGTTGATTAGTAGCACAAAAACTATCACCGCCGCCGAAGGCACAACCGGTTTCGCAGCCACAGCCAACACTGCCATTAATGACATTAGCGGTGTGAATATCAATAACTTGCCTGTAGGATTCTACGATTTGATAGTTAATGAGAATGGCACCGAGAGAACACTCAAAGCGTTTGTGCAAGTTTATAGCAAGGAAGTTAGTTATCCGACCTTAACAAAACTTGTAGCCCTCGACACCGACGGTGCCGGAACTCTGGTTCACGAGATTTCGGCTGAAGAAGCTGATAAACTGAAAGTGGGCGACGGCAAGACTCCTGCACGCGAGATACGTTTGGTTACCGAAGATGGCGTGAAGGTGCTTAAGGACGGCGAATCGTTCACCGAAGCTGGTGCCGGTGCAGGTATTAAGATTTCAACAGCCAACGACGGACAAGTGACGCCGCTCTACCTGTACTACGAAGCCGACAGCAAGTCAACCGGAGAGATTTCGGCAGCTGCAAGTCTTAATGACCAAGCATTAGGCGTATTGTCGAGCGATTTGGGACTCACGTCAACAAGTCAGAATTTTACTGTTTCGTTCTGGATGAAGCTGAAGAGCATTAATGCAAACTCGTGGCTGTTGAATATCCGTAAACCACAAGAAGACGTATGGTCGAAACGTGCTTGGGGTTGGATGTGGACAGAGTATCTCCAAAAGGACGGCACTTACGACAATGTGAAAGTGCGTGGCACGGACTCCGAATCATGGTATGTATTTGGCGGCGATAATAAAGTGAAGTTTGAGAAAAACTCATGGTATCATGTGGCATACGTGTTCGACCATTCAAATAAAACTTTCTCGTTCTATGTCAACGGTCGCCCAGTGTCGTACACCACTGAGAAATCCGGCACTTGGGTTGATTATAGTGGTAATTATTATATTTCGCTTGGCGGTATGGCAGGCAAGGGTGCTTTCTCAGGTTTTGATGCCGACATCGATAACTTCTGCGTGTTTAATAAAGCGTTGACGGCGGCTGAAGTAACAAAGGCGATGGCAGAGGACCCAAGTGCAGATACGGATATAAAAGGCAATTTGGTTGGATATTGGGATTTTGAACCGGAAACAAAAGGTGGAACAATAGCCTACAATGGTGGTTATGCAAATAAGAGCACTATCAATGCTTATAGTAATGCCAAGCTTATTCACCACTATTGGCCAACCGACTTAGATGATAATGCTACGCAAACAATGGTTGAATCGGAGCGTGCTGTAACAAGCCTTGGTTATCCAAACTTTAATGTTGGTGGCATTACTGTGAATATTAAACCTACCTACACCGTTGTGGGTGCCCGCAGCTACACTATTGACGAGAAGGCAACGGGCTCGGAAATTGTTGGCTCAACAGTGCTTGGCAGGGCAGCGCCGGCAACAGCTGAGGTGCTCACGGCAGCGCAAGTTGGATCGACACCTATGCTCACGGCTTCGGAAGAGGTTTTGCAAGATGATTTGGATACCGGCAAGAAAGGCTTCGCAAAAGTGATTTACGATGCACCTGCAAGTGGCGTAATGAACATCTACACCGTGAAGCTGCACGTCGACAACGGAATTGGCACCGACGACGCCGAATATAAGTATGTTTATGTAACCAACTGGCAGAACGGTCTTTACACCGGCATTACCGACGTGACCGACTCAAAAGTTATGGTATTCCCTAATCCGGTGGTCGACAACGTGTTTGTCTGCGTCGATGCCGATGGACAATATAAGGTGGATGTGTTTAATATAGAGGGCAAGCAAGTGGCATCGCATAGCGAGCATGCCAACGCAGGCGAATGTATAGCAATGCCTGCCGACTGGGCGCAAGGCACCTATGTGATTCGCGTTGCTTGCAACAACGATATAATTTGCACTGTAAAAGTTATCAAAAAGTGATTACTAGATTATAGTTGAAAAAATTGATTACTAATGTAATCAATATGATTACTAAATTAATGATTAATACGAGGGGACTGCACGGCGAAGTGCGGTCCTTTTTTAGAGCCTGTTTCATAATAAATGTTAAAGTAGAGGCGGGCAGTCATTGAGCAGATTTGTTCGTGCTTATAAGGGCGTGTGGCGAGCCACATAACCGTTAAGCACGGACGAATCTGCCAATGAATGTCCGTATAAAGCTAATTATCCCTTCGTATAAATAATAGATTTTGAGTGATTTGCTAAATGTGCTTTAATAAAAGTATCATGCACGCAAATTCTGCCATAATTTGTGCCGTGTGCAAAACAACAATTTTCAGCAAAGATTGTGCTGCCCTGTCACATATTTTGGGCGATTTTCGCTTTTCGCCGCAGTCACATAGCTCGCTATGCTCCTTTGGCTCAAAACAAAACTCGTCTCAAACTATGCAACCTCTGTTTTTAACATTTATTATGAAACAGGCTCTTAGTGCGTGTAAATCAAGGCTTTTGCATACACAACTATTTTTTCGTAACTTTGCGGCATAATAATCAAAAAAACTACATAGTCTTCATCAGTTTGTATTTAGAAAAATGAGCGTGGAAAGCATCGGAGGAGGTGCGCTGCGCAGCTAAACGGCTCATTCAACGGCTGTTTTGCAATTGTTTATGAGGCAGAATTTTTGAGCCTTGACGAAAAAACATCCCTAAAAACATTATTAAAGATTAAGAAACTTTTATGGCAGAATCGAATTTTATTGACTATGTGAAAATATTGTGCCGTTCGGGAAAGGGCGGCGCTGGTTCGGCACACCTTCATCGTGCCAAATATGTTCCGAAAGGCGGACCCGATGGTGGCGACGGCGGCAATGGCGGTAGCGTGATTTTGCGCGGCAACCGCAACCTGTGGACATTGCTTCACCTCAAATATCAGCGCCATGTGTTTGCCACCGACGGTATGTCGGGTGGCGAGTGCCGCAGCTTTGGCAAGGCAGGCGAGGACCGCATTATCGAGGTGCCGTGCGGAACAGCCGTGTTCAATGCCCAAACGGGCAAGTTTATTTGCGACGTCACCGACGACGGGCAGGAGGTGGTGCTGCTGAAAGGCGGCCGTGGCGGACTGGGCAACTGGCATTTCAAGAGCCCTACCAACCGCACCCCGCGATATGCACAGCCCGGCGAGCCGCGCCAGGAGTGTGAGGTGATTATGGAGCTGAAACTGCTTGCCGACGTGGGTCTGGTTGGATTCCCCAATGCGGGCAAATCCACACTGTTGTCGTCGATATCGGCTGCCAAGCCCAAGATTGCCAACTATCCGTTCACCACGCTCGAACCCAATCTGGGCATCGTGAGCTATCGCGACACCCGCTCGTTTGTGATGGCTGATATCCCCGGCATCATCGAGGGTGCTCACGAGGGTCGTGGTCTGGGTTTGCGTTTCCTACGCCACATCGAGCGCAACGCAGTGCTGCTGTTTATGATTCCTGCCGACACCGCCGACATTCGCCACGACTATGCGGTGCTGTGCAACGAACTCGAGAAGTTCAACCCCGACCTGGTGGACAAGCCTCGAGTGCTTGCCATCACCAAAAGTGACCTCCTAGACGACGAGCTGACTGAAATGATGCGCCACGAACTGCCCGAAGGCATCGATGCGGTGTTCATCTCGGCTGTTGCCGGAGTGGGGCTTGTGGAGCTGAAGGATATGCTTTGGCGCACTATCAACGACGAGCGCAACCGCATTCCCGAGACGCTCACTCATCGCGACCTCGACACCAGCCACCGTGTGCAGGAAGAGGATGACTTTGTGATTGAAACCGACGACATGCCGCTCGACGACGAAGATGTTGAACTGGAATGGGACGATGAATATTGGCCCGAAAAATATGAAGATGAGGATTGAAACTCTGAATTTCGACACTCCTCTTAATGGCATAGAGGCATTCACCACACTCCGCGGCGAGGTGGATGCCTCTGACCCTTACAGCCAAGTGAATCTGTGCAGCTACACCGGCGACGCTGCCGAGCACGTTGAGGCATGCCGCCGCAGGTTGTGCGAACATCTGCACATAGGTGAGCAGCACTTGGTGATGGCCCGGCAGACGCACACTGCTGCCGTGGCTGTGGTGGACAGCCGTTATTTTGAAATGTCGGCTGCCGAGCGCGAAGCGTTGCTCAACGAAAAGGATGCCATTGTCACCACGCTTGCCGATGTGGCTATAGGTGTCAACACTGCCGACTGTGTGCCCATTGTGCTTGCCGACGAGGTGAATGGCGTGATTGCCGTAGCCCATGCGGGCTGGAAGGGCACCGCCCACCGCATTGCCGCTGCCACGGTGGCTGCCATGGTTGAGCAGGGCGCCGACGTGCGTTACCTGCATGCTGCCATCGGGGCGTCGATTTGCCAAGACTGCTTTGAGGTGGGCGACGAAGTGGTGTTGCACTTTGCCGAATGGGGTTTCGACGTAGGGCAGATTATGCGTCGCAATGCCTCCACCGGCAAGGCACACATCTCGTTGCAGCATGCCAATGCGCTGGTGCTGCAGCAAAGCGGCATGGCACTTAGCCGCATAGCCTTCAGCGGCAACTGCACCCGTTGCCACCCCGAGCGCTATTTCTCGGCGCGCCGCCTCGGCATCGCTTCGGGCCGCACCTTCACTGCCGTCATCCGTCGCTGTTGAAGGCATCTTAAGCCATTCAACGCCTTCAATATAAGCCAAAATGAGCAAAGGCTGTGTAATCGCTACACAGCCTTTCCTGGGTTTACTCACGCCTTGTTGAAAGGCACCGGAGTGATTATCAACGCTTTACTATTATGAGAACCGGTGCTGTTGTCAACAATTATGAGAGGTTAATATACTGTTTCTCATAGGGGTATATATTACTTTTTCTTTATGCGTCCGCTGCGTCGCAGTGCATCCGCAATAATCCATTGCAGCTGACCGTTCACCGAGCGGAACTCATCGGCAGCCCATGCTTCGATTGCGCTCATCGTCTTTGCGTCGATGCGTAGCGCGAAGCTTTTCATCTTGGAGGATTTGTCGTCGGCTGCCATGATACTACTTTAATGAAACTTTATTTTTGATGAGATAATACTAATTGTTTTCAGTCTTTTTGTGGGGCGATGTGCTTGGGCATCGATTAGTGGTTCAAGGTGCCCGTGTTAATCACCGGGGTGGCGCTTTCGTCGCTGCAGAGCACCACAAGCAGGTTGCTCACCATGGCGGCGCGCTTTTCTTCGTCGAGTTCGATGCCTTCGCTTTGCAGGCGGTCGAGAGCCATGCGCACCATTGTCACGGCGCCTTCAACAATCTTCTCGCGCGCCGACACCACAGCCGATGCCTGCTGCCTACGCAGCATCACGGCGGCAATCTCGGGTGCATAGTTGAGGTTGTTGATGCGTGCTTCAATCACCTCGATGCCTGCCATGCTCAGCCGCTCGTTCAGGCAGCCTACCAGTTGCTCGTTGATTTCGCTACCTCCCGAGCGTAAGGTGATTTCGTCGGCGTCGGAGCTGCCCTCGTTGTTGTCGTAGGCGTAGCGGCCTGCCACTTGGCGCAGGGCGGCGTCGCTCTGAATCGACACGAATTTCTCAAGGGCGTTCATGCGCGAGTTCACGTTTTGTGTGGCTGCGTTTTCCTGCAGGTCGACGTCGAACAGGGCTTTGTAGGTGTCCTTCAGGCGCCACACCACCACAAGACCGATGAGTATCGGGTTGCCTTCTTTGTCGTTAACCTTGATGGGTTTGCCGTCGAGGTTGCGGGCGCGGAGGGTCATTTTCTTTTTTGCCATGAACGGGTTCACCCAAAAGTATCCGTTGGTGCACAGCGTTCCGCGATATTTGCCAAAGAACACCATGGCTGCCACTTCGTTTGGCTCGAGCTTCACGATGCCCGAGAGGCAGATAAGCGACACAATAAACAGGATGATGCTTGGCGCTATGAGCAGTCCGTTTTCAACAATTCCGCAGTAGATTGCCAGGGCAATGCTTGCCGACATTGCCAGCAACAGCGCAACGAGCATCATTATGCCGTTGAGCACCAAGCCGTTGTAGGTGTATTCGTTTGTCGGTTCTTTCATATCAAATAAATATTATACTGATTAAATAATGATGTCAAAATGATATTACAAAGATATACACTTATTCTTGAATATGCAAGCAGTTTGGCAAATATTTTTCGATAAAATACCTAAATTAAGGTATTGTGCCACAGGCTGCCGGGCAGTAACTTTGCAGTGTAAGATTTGGTGATAATCAATTCGAGTTATTATATAAGTTAATTTTGTTACAGGCTACGGACATCGGTGGGCGATGGAAGATGCCGCATTACTGCCTCGGGGCACAGCTGCGCATTGCAGCGATGCCTCGAGGTTGTGGTTTGTTTAGCCGGGTGTGAGTGGGGTGGGAAAACAATGCTCCTGCGCGGCGACATTTAGCAACACCGGTGTGGGGCATTGCAAATGTGTGCTGTGCAGGAGCATGTGGTGAGCCCTACGCGCGGCATTGGGCGCCGGCAAGGGCTGGAAAAATGCGAGTGTAAGTTACTTTGATTATTACACTGTGAGAATTTCTTTTTCTTTGGCAGCGAACAGAGCCTCGATTTGCTTCACATATTTGTCGTGAATCTTTTGCACTTCGGCTTCGGCGTCTTTGCCCACGTCTTCGGGCATACCGTCGTTTTTCACTGCTTTCTTGAGGCCTTCGATGGCTTCGCGGCGGGCGTTGCGCACGCTCATCTTGGCGTTTTCGGCTTCACCTTTCGATTGCTTTACCAGTTGCTTGCGGCGTTCCTCGGTGAGCGGTGGAATGCCGAGGCGAATCACCTCGCCGTTGTTTTCGGGGGTGATGCCGATTGGCGAGTCGATGAGGGCTTTTTCAATCACCTTGAACATCGATTTTTCCCAAGGGGTGATGGTGATGGTGCGGGCATCGGGCACCGACACGTTTGCCACGTTGCTGATGGGGCATTGTGTGCCGTAGTAGTCAACGCGCACGCCGTCGAGAATCTTGGGGTTGGCTTTGCCGGCGCGTATGTGGGCAAGCGCTTCGTCGAGGAAGTCAACAGCCAGTTGCATGCTTTCCTCAGCTTCGTTCAGGTAGTGTTTAGGGTCGTTCATAAGGGTTATCTATTTTTTGTATTGTTTTTTCTATTAGTCTTTTCTTTTCGTGGTGGGTGCGGCTGTTATTTTGCTTCGTACACCAGTGTGCCGATAGGCTCGCCGTTCATCACCTTCATCAGGTTGCCTTTGGTGTCCATGTCGAACACTATGATGGGCAGGTTGTTGAGCTTGCATAGGGTGGTGGCGGTGAGGTCCATCACTTTCAAGCCGCGATTGTAGATTTCGTCGTAGGTGATTTCGCTGAATTTGGTGGCGGTGGGGTCTTTTTCGGGGTCGGCGGTGTAGATGCCGTCAACGCGGGTGCCTTTGAGCATCACGTCGGCTTCCACTTCAATGCCACGCAAAGCCGAGCCGGTGTCGGTGGTGAAGAACGGGTTGCCGGTGCCGCCTGCCAGAATTGCCACTTTGCCGGCGTTCATGGCTTCGATGGCTTTCCATTTGCTGTAGTGCTCGCCAATCGGGAACATATTGATGGCGGTGAACACTTGTGCCGGTTGGCCGTGAGTCTCGAGGCTGCTGCTCAGTGCCAGCGAATTGATTACGGTGGCAAGCATGCCCATCTGGTCGCCTTTCACGCGGTCGACGCCTTTGGCGGCACCGCTCAAGCCGCGGAATATGTTTCCGCCGCCAATCACTATTGCCACTTGCACGCCGCTTTCAACCACTTGTTTGATTTGTTCGGCATAGTCGGCCACGCGCTTGGCGTCGATGCCGTAGCCTTGTTCGCCCATCAGCGATTCGCCGCTGAGTTTCAGGAGTATTCTTTTATATTGCTCTCTCATAGTAGGGATGTTATTTTTTCACAAAAATAATCTAAAACACTTGTTTGCCAAAATTTTCGCGCCACAAATTGATGGCTGTGTGGCGTGCGCTGGTGAAAAATGCTTGTGCCGTGGGGCGTTTTCGACCTTAGGTAGTGGCGGTTGAGGTCTTGGTGGGGCGCTGTGTGAGTGAGTGGCGTGCGAATTTACGGCGATAATTTTTGAATTATTCGCCAAAGAAAAGTAACTTTGTTGTGTCATAGCCGCGAGTGCCGGCGCCGGACGGCGTGGCAAGGTCGTGCGCAGGTGGTTTTTACAAATTGATAATCAGCATAATAGTCATGAAGATATTCGGTGCTTTAGCAAGGTTTTTCTCCACGGTGTTAAGTCCGTTGTTGATGCCCACCTACGGCGTGTTTCTGGCGTTGTGGGTGTCGGTGTTGTGTTACATTCCGTTGGGCACGCGACTGATGGTGATTCTGGTGGTGTTTGGCATCACCTGCATTTTGCCAATGGTGTTTATTGCCGTGCTGCATAATGCCAAAATCATCACCGACAAGCGCCTGGTGAACCGGCGCGAGCGCTGGCTGCCCTATGTGTTTTCGGTGCTGTGCTACATTGGTGCGGCGTTCTATTTGCGCCATATTCACAGCCCGGCGTGGCTGGTGGCGTTCATGTGGGGCGGTGTGGCTGCTGTGACAGTGTCGGGCATTGTCACCATCTGGTGGAAGATTAGTGCTCATGCGGCAGGCATGGCGGGTGTGTTGGCTTTGCTGATGGGCATCCACGATTTGGGGCTTGAGGCGTTTGGGCTGTTTGGCACCATCAGTGTGGCAATTTTGCTTTGCGGTTGTGTGTGCACGTCGCGCATCTTGCTTGACCGTCACACTCCGCTTCAAACGCTTGCCGGAGTTGTCAACGGCTTCATCTGGGTGTATTTGGCTATTTTGCTGCTGGGCTTCTCGAACTGAAAGCATCCGGCTCGATTCGCTGAAACAGTATAAATAAAAGTATATATAACTTATTTTGACTAAGACATTATGAAACCATTGGTTAGTGTAATCATGGGCAGCACCAGCGACCTTCCCATTATGGAGAAGGCGTTGAATCTGCTCAACGACATGGAGATTCCGTTTGAAGTGCTTGCCTTGAGTGCTCATCGCACACCTGCGCAAGTCGAAGAGTTTGCTCGCGGCGCCAAGGCTCGCGGCGTGAAGGTGATTATTGCCGCTGCCGGCATGGCTGCGCATTTGCCCGGGGTGATTGCTGCCATGACTCCGCTGCCTGTGATTGGCGTGCCCATCAAGTCGACGCTCGAAGGCATGGATGCAATGCTGGCTATCGTGCAGATGCCTCCGGGAATCCCTGTTGCTACTGTGGGCATCAATGCGGCGCTCAACGCTGCCATCCTTGCCACTCAGATGCTGGCTTTGGCCGACGACGCGGTGGCTGCAAAGGTAGAGGCATACAAGGCAGAACTTGCCGGCAAGATTGTGAAGGCCAACGACGACCTTGCTAAACTTGAATACAAGTTCAAGACCAATTGATGTGGTTTCGCTGTCGGCGCTTTTGCCGGATGGCTATGTCACGAGATTTTTCATACATTATAAAAGAATAAACACTGGTGAACTATGATTAATTATAAACGTCGCAGAACCACAGCGGTGCGCATCAAGAATTTGATGATGGGTTCCGACTATGCCGTGCGTGTGCAGTCGATGACCTCCACCGGCACTATGGACACCGAGGGCAGCGTGGCTCAGTGCAAACGCATTGCCGATGCCGGTGCCGACCTGGTGCGCCTCACTGCCCAGGGCGTGCGCGAGGCTGAGAACATTGGCGTGATTCGCAGCCGGCTCATTGCTCAAGGCTACGAATTGCCGTTGGTGGCTGACATTCATTTCAATCCGCGCGCTGCCTTTGCAGCTGCTGTCACTGCCGACAAGGTGCGCATCAATCCCGGCAATTTTGTCGATGTGGCTCGCACGTTCAAGAAACTCTCGTTCACCGATGAAGAATATGCTGCCGAAATCACCAAGATTCGCGATGCATTGGTGCCTTTCATTGCGCTGTGCCGCGAGCATGGCACTGCGGTGCGCCTTGGCGTGAACCATGGCTCGCTCAGCGACCGCATCATGAGCCGCTACGGCGACACGCCTGCCGGCATGGTGGAAAGTGTGATGGAGTTCCTGCGCGTGTTTGTGGCTGAGAATTTCACCGATGTGGTGATTTCCATCAAGGCGTCGAACACGGTGGTGATGGTGGAAACGGTGCGCCGCCTGATTGTGGCTATGGATGCCGAGGATATGCACTTCCCGTTGCACCTGGGTGTCACCGAGGCAGGCGACGGCGAGGACGGCAGAATAAAGAGTGCTGTGGGCATTGGCACGTTGCTTGCCGAGGGTGTGGGCGACACCATTCGCGTGTCGCTGAGCGAAGACCCTGAGCTGGAGGTGCCTGTGGCGCAGAAACTGGTTGAATACATCTGCTTGCGTGAGGGACATGCCCCCATTGCGGGCCATGAATATGAAGGCTACAACCACATACAGCCTGAACGCCGCCCGTCGGTGGCTGTGGCTGATGTGGTGGGCGCAAGGCATCAGCCCGTCACGGTGGCTTCGTATGCTCCGGCATTGCTTGCCGGAAAGCTGAAGCCCGACTTCTATTTCGTTGCCGATGGCAATGTCGATGCCGCGTGCCGGTGCATTGTGCCTGCCGATTGCTATTGCGGCGCCCAAAACACCTTCCCGCTATTCGATGCGGCTCACATTGCCGACGCTGCGCGTTGCTCCGCGCCTATGGTGTGGCTCAAAGTGCCTGCCGACACGCCTGTGGCTGCGCTCGAACCGCTGCGCGGTGCCTGCCACGTGGTGCTGGTTGTCACCGCCGCCAATGTTAACGTGCCGGGCAGTTTGCAGGCTATGTTACATGGCTTGATGGCGGCGGGCATCGATTGCCCTGTGGTGCCGTTGTGTTCCTACGCCGATGCCGACAAGGAATGGCTTCAGGTGAAGGCGGGTGCCGATATGGGCACACTGTTGCTCAACGGCTTCCGCGACGGCGTGTGGGTGGAGGCTCCGAATTATGCTTCGCCCGACGATGTGGTGAACCTCGAATATGGCATCCTGCAGGCTGCCCGATTGCGCATGAGCAAAACCGAATTTATTTCTTGTCCGAGTTGTGGACGCACGCTCTTCGACCTGCAGCGAACAGTGGCGCAGGTGAAGGCTGCCACGTCGCATCTCTCGCACCTGAAAATAGGCATCATGGGTTGCATTGTCAACGGCCCGGGCGAGATGGCTGATGCTGATTATGGTTACGTTGGCGCTGCAGTAGGTAAAATAAGCCTCTACAAGGGCAAGGAGTGTATTGAGAAAAACATTCCGCAGGACGATGCTATTCCTCGCCTCATTGAACTCATCAGGCAGAGTGGCGACTGGGTCGACCCTGAGTGACAACAATCATTTGCTATTGTGTAATATCTAATCTAATATATAATGAAAATCGCTTTTGTTTGCTTGGCTGCTGTAGTGCTGCCGATTATTATGAGCAGCGCCATACATGCTGCCGACAACCGCGACTGGGCGCAGTTTAATCGCTATGCCGAGGCTAATGCCGCGCTTAATAGTAACCCCGATGTGGTGTTCATGGGCAATAGCATCACCGATTTCTGGCCTGCCAAGTCGCCTGAGTTCTGGGCTGACAATGCCGGTTTTGTGGGTCGTGGCATCTCCGGTCAGACTACCTGCGAGATGCTTGTGCGTTTCCGCCAGGACGTAATCAACCTGCACCCGCGTGTGGTGGTGATTCTTGCCGGAATCAACGACATCGCTTGCAACAACGGCAAAATATCGCTCGTCAACGTGCTGGGCAACCTGAAGAGCATGACCGAACTGGCTCGTGCCCACGGCATAAAGGTGGCGCTGTGCTCGGTGGTGCCTTGCAGCCGTTTCCCCTGGAGGCCCGAAATCAAGCCTGCCATGCTGGTCAAGCATCTCAACGGCATGATTGAGCAATATGTTGCCGGACTTGCTTCCGACGAGGTCGTTTACGTCGATTATTATACGCCCATGGCTAATGCCGAGGGCGGACTCGATGCCGACCTTGCTGACGACGGCTGCCACCCCACACCCAAAGGCTATGCCATTATGGAGCGGGTGGTGCTCGAGGCGCTCGCCCAATGGAGCAAATGACCTGCCTCGGCAGCGTATGGCTCGAAACAGCAAGAAACTAATCTTTTACTAAACTGATAAATCTGATAATATGGAGAAATCAAAAGAAACCGTGTTGTATCTTCGTGTGCGTAATCTTTGTGGAATCCTGGGCATTGTGCTCCCGTGGCTGGCGCTGTTCTCGGCAGGCATCGCCGAGCATCCGAGCAGCGAATGGTGGTGGAGCATTTCGGCAACCTACTATCAGTCGCCGGCGCTGGTGGGTGTGCTTGTGCCGGCAAGCATTGTGCTAATCACTTATGTGGGCTACAACACTGTCGATAATGTGGTGACGTCGCTGAGTGGCATCTTCGGGCTGGGCATTGTGCTTTTCCCGTGCGAGGTGAGCTGGCTCGATGCCAATGCTCGTGTGGGCTTCTTCCAGCTGCCTATGCACATCTCCAACATGGTGCACACCTTCTGCGCCGCTGTGTTCTTCATCTTGCTTGCATATAACAGCATTTGCCTGTTCACCAAGTCGGGCGGTGAACCAACCGACCGCAAACTCATGCGCAACAAGGTGTATCGCGTCTGCGGCTGGGGTATGCTGGCGTTCGAACTGGCATTTGCCATCGCTGTGCTGCTGCCTACGCCGGGCTACACCACGATGCTTGTCGAGATTGTCCTGCTTCATTTGTTTGGCATCTCGTGGCTTGTGAAGGGCGAAGCCGTGCCTTGGCTCAACGATAAGAAATAATTATTCATTCAATAAGTAATACATCGATAATGGACGAACCGATTCTGAATGCTCACAACAAGGACGAATATCCGCCGGCTCACACTGCCGAGCATATCCTCAATGGCACTATGGTGAAAATGTTTGGCTGCCGTCGCGCCAAGACGGCGCACGTCGAACGCAAAAAATCGAAACTCGACTACGATTTCCCGCGAGCGCTCTCGCCCGACGAAGTGGCTGAGGTGGAGGCGCGCGTCAATCAGGTGATTGCTGCCGACATGCCGGTGACTATGGAGTTTGCCAACCAAAACGACGTGGCTGAGCGTTTCGACCTCGAGCGGTTGCCCGAAGGCGCTTCGTCAACGGTGCGAATTGTGCACGTTGGCGACTACGATGAATGTCTCTGCGCCGGAAAGCACGTCGACCACACTGCACAAATCGGGCACTTCCGCATCTCAAGCACCCGCTTCCAGGATAACACCTTGCGGCTGGT
This sequence comes from Muribaculaceae bacterium, assembly GCA_051871535.1. GTDB lineage: Bacteria > Bacteroidota > Bacteroidia > Bacteroidales > Muribaculaceae > SFTJ01. The sequence goes on from JBJECX010000005.1 coordinate 22,200, forward strand.
GTTCCGCCTTGATGGCGAAAATTTCTGATTTTACGCCACATCGTCTTGCCGAGCAATTTTGCGGCGTCAAAACTGATTTTATGTTGCACAACATATATTTCACATATTTTAACAAATAGCTTATTCGGTGTAAATCAGCAAGTTGCGTAAAATAGGCGAAAAATTGCTTGAAAATTTCTTGCAAAAGTTTTGCAGGTTCGAAATAAAGCAGTAACTTTGCACTCGCTTTTGGGAAACCAATGAGCGACAAAAACTACGGTCATTGAAATTATTGCGATAGGAAACATTGACAACAGTGAGAGACAAGG
>JBJECX010000006.1:0-76735 GCA_051871535.1 Muribaculaceae bacterium
ACGATAAGCGAAGCGCAATCGGCTACGTGGGGATAGCAACAATCACCCCAATAAATACAACCGCAGAGCGGTTGCAGATTCAGATAATTCGCATCCTATGCGGATGCCGGGTTGGTGGGGGGATGATGGCAACCCGGGGTTGCACTTCGCTTACCCCGGGCTATATACCTCGCCTGCGCCTCGGCCTCACATGCTTCGTATGTCATCGCATCCACAAACACGACATGCCACCCGCCCATAACCGCACAATATAAACCGTAAAGAAAACGCCCCGAGGAATGCGCGGTGGCTTTGCCTCGGGGTGTCTGGTATTTTCAAGGGGATTAGTTATCAATATAGCAAAGTGCCACTGGTGCACCAATAGCTCTGGCTACCGCCTTCGGGTGAGCCTTGCGGAATCTGCACCACTATTGTATGTTCGCCGGCTTCGAGGTTGCCGAGGGCTATGAAATTGGGGTTGGTAACTGTGCCCGGGCACCAGTTGGAGCGGCTCATATCCGATGAGCTGCAACCGGTTTCGTACATGCCCGTCTGCGGGTTAAAATTACGATATGTTCCGCAGTCGTCGCGCCAAGGGATGAAGCTGATTACCTTCTGACCGTCGAGGTAGATGGTGTTGGGTTTCATATTGAACTCATCGCCACCGCCCCAGCCGCCGTGACCGGTGGTGAGGTAGAACAGATGGGCATTCTTTACAGCCCGAGGCAGTGTGAATGTCACCTTAAGCGAGTCGTTCTCCTGGAACACGGGATATGGTTGCGAGTCCTGTTCGAGATAGTTGACGGTGTTGAACAGCGGCATAGCGTTCTCAAAGTCGTAGAGCGTATGGCGCAAGTCGTCGGGGAAATACTTCAGTTTGAGCGACAGGCGGTGACCGCGGCTGTCCCAGTTGCCAATGTAGGCGCCGATAATCACCTCGCCTTGCAGATGGCTCTGCAAAGGAGTGACTTGCGACTTATAGAATACCGAGTCGACCCATTCCTGTCCGGGTATCTTCATCTTGTCGTTGAAGAAGCGCACGCCAAACCCGGTGAAGAACCGCATCAGTTCCACCGGCACATCGTAGGCAGGTGTGCTCACCAGGCCGTGATAGTCAACGCCGCCGCTGGTGAACTTGGGTGTGCTGTCGAGTTTGCGTATGGCATCGAGAAACGACTGCTGCTTGCCCGTAGGAATCACAAACACCGAGCCGGTGCGGTCATAGGCGTCGCCTTCGCTATACTGCGTGACGTCGGCAAAGATGCCCCATCCGCGATGCAGTTCGGGCAACGTCACCTTCTTGAGAATCACGGTGCCGCCGGCGCAGGCATACACCTTGCCGGGCTGCAACTCGCCTTCGGGCAGCTTGGCGCCGTTGAAGGCAATGCGTTCCTGGTCGAAGATGCGCACGGTGTGCACCACACTTTGCTTGATGGCATACTGAAAGTCGAAGCGGTTGAGCATCTTGCCCCACTCCTCGGGCCAGAAATCAGGAGCCTTTTTCAATGGCTTGATTGATGTGGCTTCCTCAACCTGATTTTGGTTGCGCACCACGCGCAGCACCAGTCCGTCGGGCACACCCACACCCACTTGCGGAGTGCCGCGCACAGGCAGTTCGGTGGTGTACCAAATGTCGTAGTGGTTGGAGTTCACCACCGAATGGACGCATCGGCAGTTGTAGCCCAAAATCTTTTCGGTCTTGCCGGTGTCGGTGAGGTTAGCGCCCACGGCGAAAGGAGTTTCGGTGGTAACCACGTCGCCGTTTTGCAGTTGCGCACGGCTGAAGCAACGGTTCTCGGCAAAGTCGGTGTACTGGCGTTGTTCAGGCGCCACGAGCGTCATGCGCGGGTCGCGCGCCTTAGCATCGGGCACATACATCGTCTTGTCGCCCACAAAAGTCATCACTGCAGCGCCGATGATGGTGCCACGGCTGTTGTAGGTATAGCTTATCTCGTAAGCCTTTTCTTTTGCCTTTTTGGCAAACAATGGCACTGCCATGAGCACTGCCATTGCGAGTATAACGATTCTTTTCATATCGTCGAAATTGTGTTGATTAGTTTGAAGTAATCACCTGACCGTGACCGCGATAGAGCTTGGCAGGGCCGTCGAGCAGCACGGCAATCACAGTGATTTGCTCGTCTTGAACCTCCTCGGGAACATCGATGTAAACAATGCCCGGAAGCGAGCTCCAATAAGGCTTGTCGTAGAGCTTATAGCTGAGCATCGAGCCGTTGCCCACAACCCACACGCGGTTAACCTTGTTTACCAAGCCACGCAGGCAAACCTTGCCACGCACCTTGTTTGGGATGTAGAGGTAAACGATGTCGCCTGCCTTGTTGAGTGTGGTGTAGCCATCGGGGAAATGTTCGGCAGGCAGACCGGCACGTGTGCCATATACCGCCTCTTTGTGCTTGCCAATCCATCGACCGAATTCCTTGAGGATGTCCACTTCCTCTTGCGGAATGGTGCCGTCGGCCTTCGGGCCGATGTCAAGTAGCAGGTTACCGCCGTTGCTCATGCAGTCGCAAAGGGTGCGCAAAAGCATGTGCGGAGTCTTGAAATCCTTGTCGGTGTGCTGATAACCCCACGAATCGTTCATGGTGTAGCACAGTTCCCAATATTTGCTTTCGGGACGAACCACCGGAATACCCTGCTCCGGAGTGTCGTAGTCGCCATAGCCTTGAATGCGCGAGTTGACAATCACATTAGGGTTGGTGCTGCGCAGCAGGTCGATGATGCCCTTGCTGTTCCAGTCCTCTGCCGATTGTTCCCAGTCGCCGTCAAACCAATAGAGCGCAGGTTTATAGGTCTCGTTAAGCTCACGCAATTGAGCGAAATTGAACTTGCAGAATTCAGCCCAACGCTTGGGGTCTTCCTTGATGCTATAGCGAGTGGAAGTGCGGGTGGCGTTAGGATAATCGTCGCGGCTCCAGTCGAGCAACGAGTAATAGATGCCCAGGCGCAAGTTCTTGCGCTTCTGCACCTCCTTGGCAAACGGAGTGAGCACGTCGCGCTTGGCTGCCGAACTTTTCTTTGCACTGATGTTGCCAGCCTTGGTGTCCCAAAGGGCAAAACCATCGTGATGCTTGCTGGTGATTACGGTATAGCGTGCGCCGCTCTGCTCAATCAGGTCGACCCACTCCTTGGCATTATATTTGCTGGCAGTGAAGCCCTCGGTTTGCTTCATATACTCGTCGTAAGGCAGATAGTTGTTGAAGAACGACCAGCTCTCTGACACGCCGCGCACCGCATAAATGCCCCAGTGGATAAACACGCCGAACTTGGCATCGCCAAACCACTCCATACGCTTTTCGTAGTTTTCCTGACTCTCTCCTGTGATGCGCTGTTGAGCTACAACCGGCATAAGCATTGCCGACAACAGCATTGATAATAGTATTCGTTTCATTTATATATATTATTGTTTAAGGCTTATTATTTTTTTCGATAACAAAATAAGCAATAATTTACCACTTACGCAAATTAAATCTTTTAAATCGCCCGCTTGTTGCCAACAATTCTTCAATAAATTCTTAGCCGACTGAACAATCAAAGGCACATTCTGCACCCCCCCGACAGCAAAAAAAAAGTCGCAAGCAATGCTGCCTGCGACCATTATCGGAGTGACCCGCTTGGGGCTCGAACCCAAGACCCCCACATTAAAAGTGTGATGCTCTACCTGCTGAGCTAGCGAGTCTCCCTATTCAAAAGTGATGCAAAGGTACTGCTTTTTGCTGAAACGTCAAAACTTTTTCAAATCTTTTTTGCACTTAATTTTCACAAACCGATGCAATTTGACGTGCACAGCACTAATAATCAAATAGTTAAGCACAACAGAGCACAGCTTGTCAATTCTTGGGCAAAAATTAGGCAATATGCCGGTTTATCACTATTTTTGCATTTGCGGCAGATGTTGCCGGCAAAAATCAGAAAAATTATTTGATAAAAACTATAATAAAAAATAGCAATTATGAAATTCATATCGTGGAACGTGAACGGGCTTCGTGCCTGCGTGGGAAAAGGATTTGAGGACGCCTTCAAGCAACTCGACGCCGACTTCTTCTGCCTTCAGGAAACAAAAATGCAAGCCGGGCAACTCGACATCAGCTTCGAAGGATATCGGTCGTATTGGAACTACGCCGACAAAAAAGGCTATTCGGGAACCGCCATCTTCACCCGCCACACGCCACTGAGCGTGAGCTATGGCATCGGCATCGACCTTCACGACCACGAGGGACGCGTGATAACGCTCGAGATGCCCGACTTTTATCTGGTGACCGCCTACGTGCCCAACTCGCAGGACGAGCTGCGGCGCCTCGACTATCGCATGCAGTGGGAGGACGATTTCGCCGCCTACCTCAAGCAGCTCGATGCCCGCAAACCGGTGATTCTTTGCGGCGACCTCAACGTGGCACACCGCGAAATCGACCTGAAGAACCCTAAAACCAACCGCCGCAACGCCGGATTCACCGACGAGGAACGTGCCAAATTCACCGCACTGCTCGGTGCCGGATTCACCGATACCTTCCGACACTTCTTCCCCGACCTTACCGACACCTATTCGTGGTGGAGCTACCGATTCCGCGCCCGCGAGAAGAACGCCGGTTGGCGCATCGACTATTTTGTGACTTCGCAACGCCTCGACGAGCGACTGGTGTCGGCATCAATCCATAACGAGATTTTCGGCTCCGACCACTGCCCCGTAGAGCTGGTAATCAGCGACTGAGCAGCAGGCTCATCTACAAACACTTCGACGGACAGCGTTCGCTGCGCTGCCCACGCTGTGCTATGCTGCATTGTCACCACACCGCCATCATTCATGACCCCAATCACCAATCAATCGCCAATCGCCACGGCGAACAGTATTCAGCCTCGGCAACACCATAGGGTGGCAGCGGAAAATAGGTTTATATATCGATAAAACCATTCCGCCCGACTAAAAAATTAATTTGTCGATTGTGCATCCCTTTTGCACAAATATTTATTATCTTTGTGCAACAAGACTATTGAGAACCAAAAAAATCGTATACATTATGCTTTTTTCACAGCAAACCTATGTTGAGCGCCGCAAACAATTGCGCGAGCTCGTTGGCGACGGAATAGTTATCATCTTCGGCAACAACAATTCGCCGATGAACTATCCAAACAACACCTATAAATTCCGTCAAGATTCATCATTCCTTTATTTCGTTGGACAACACCGCGAGGGCTTAACACTTGCCATCGACTGCAACTCGGGCAAAGAGATTCTTTTTGGCGACGAGGTTAGCATCGACGACATCGTGTGGTATGGCAAAGTGAAAAGTGCTGCCGAGATGGCTGAAGAAAGTGGCATTTCGGAACTCCGCCCTATGGCAAAACTTGCCGACCTCGTGGCTGAAGCCAAAGGCCGCACCATTCATTATCTGCCACCCTACCGTCACGAAAATATGATGGTGATTGAACGCCTGCTTGGCATCAAAGCCGAGGAGCAAAAGGCTCGCGCATCGGTCACTCTCATCAAAGCCATCGTAAAACTCCGCTCCATCAAGAGCGAGGAAGAAATTGCCGAACTCGAACGCGCTGCCGCCATCGGCTACAAGATGCACACCACCGCCATGCAGCTTGTCACCAAGCCGGGCATGACCGAGGCTTACATCAGCGGTGTGCTCGAAGGCATTGCCGCTTCGCTCGGCTCAATCACCTCGTTTGGCAACATCGTCACCATGCACGGCGAGATTATGCACGGCTGCCCGTCGCCCCACGCGCTTGAGCAGGGCCGCTTGCTGCTGGTTGACGCCGGTGCCGAGACATTTGAGCACTATTGCAGCGACAACACTCGCACGATGCCTATATCGGGCACTTTCACCCAAAAGCAACGCGAAATCATCGACATCGTTGCCGACTGCCACGACCTGGCGCTCACATTTGCCAAACCCGGGCTGCGCTGGTATGACACCCACATGGCTGTATGCCGCCTCATGACCGAACGCCTCAAGGACCTCGGCTTGATGAAGGGCGACACCGACGAAGCGGTGGCTGCCGGTGCCCATGCCCTGTTTATGCCTCACGGACTGGGTCACATGATGGGTATGGACGTGCACGATATGGAAGGCTTGGGTCAGAACTATGTTGGCTACGACGACACCATCCAACCATCCGACCAATTCGGGTTGGCTTCGCTGCGTTTCGCCCGCAAGCTGGAGCCGGGACACGTAATCACCGACGAACCGGGCATCTATTTCATCCCCGACCTGATTGACGACTGGGCAAAGAGCGGCAAGTACGACCGCTTCATCGACTTCAACAAAGTGAACGAATATCGCGACTTTGGCGGCGTACGCATCGAGGACGATGTGCTCATCACCCCCGACGGCTGCCGATTCCTGGGCGAGGACCGCGTGCCTTACAAGGCTGCCGATGTAGAAGAATACATCGCTCAATACAAGTAACGGTTTCTGTCACCGATAAACACAACAACGGGGATTGGGGAAGCGGGCACACACATCAATGATTAAGCCCCTATGCCCAATCCCCCTTATTTTTAAAAACAATAACCTGCAATACAATGAAGCACTGCATACTGCTATTTGCCGCCTCGGCGCTATCGCTTACCGCTGTCAAGGCACAGGCGCTGCCCGAAATGGCAACCATACCCGCCGGACACTTCTGGATGGGTTCGATGGGCGAAGGCGAGAACTACGACGAAGCACCTGTGCATCGCGTTGATATCACGCACACCTTTGGCATGGCAACCACCGAAGTCACCAACGCCCAATACGAGCAATTCCGCCCCGAGCATAAGCAACTGCGTGGCAAGGACGGCTTGTGCAACGGCGACGACGAAGCGGTGACCAACGTGTCGTGGTACGATGCCATGAGCTACTGCCAATGGCTGAGCGAACGCACAGGCCGCACCTTCCGCCTGCCCACCGAAGCCGAGTGGGAATATGCCTGCCGTGCCGGCACCACATTCCCTTTCTTCACCGGCGACGGGCTGAGTGGCAGAATGCACAAAAACCAACAGAAAGCCCGCACACTAAAACCGGTTGACCTCACCGTGGGCAAGACACCTGCCAACGCATTTGGCTTGCACGACATGCACGGCAACGTGGAGGAATGGTGCCTCGACTGGTATGCACCCTACTCTGCAGCCGATGCTGTCGACCCTATCACCATCAGCGGCGGGCTCTACCGCGTGACACGCGGCGGCAGCCACAACACGCCCGAGAACTATCTGCGCTCTGCCAACCGCAGCGCAATGATTCCTGCCGACCGCCATTCGATGACCGGATTCCGCATCGTGGAAGCACCCTACCCAAGCGGCTGGACCATCGACGAAAGCCACAACGCAGCCACCAAGCAGCTGACGCACCATTGGAAAGCGGTGTCGCGCACCATGCCGGTGTTCTGCGAACCAAAGGTATACGTCATCGAGCCCCAAAGCAAAGGCACACCGTTCTTCCGCCACAACCACCAACCTGCCATCACATGGACCGACAGCGGCGACCTGCTGGCTATATGGTTCTCTGCCGACCAGGAGAACGGACGCGACATGGTGGTGCTAAGTTCGCGCCTGCATCCCGGAGCCAAGAGCTGGACTCCTGCCGAACTGTTTTTCAAAGTGCCCGACCGCAACATGACCGGTTCGTCGCTACTCAACGACCGCCACGGCACACTATTCCACTTCAACGGCGTGGAGGCTGCCGGCGACTGGCAGAACCTTGCCATGGCAATGCGTCGCAGCCACGACGGAGGTGTCACCTGGACCCGTCCTGAAATAATCGAACCCGAACACACCGTGCGTCACCAAGTGATACAAGGACCGATAATCCTCAACGACGGCACCATGGTGCAACTTTGCGATGCCGGACCCGGAAGCGAGGACGGCACATCAATCCACCTCAGCCACGACGGCGGCAACACCTGGAGCGACCCGTGGGATGGAGCACCATTGCCGCAATTCACCGAGGGCGGCACCGGCACCACCATAGCAGGCATACACGCCGGCATTGTGCAACTTGCCGACGGCAGCCTCATGGCAATGGGGCGCGGCATCGACAATGCCGTCACCGGCACCGATGGCAAGAAGCACCTGCCCATAAGCATCTCCACCGACATGGGCAAGACATGGACCTACCACGCATCGCCTTTTCCTCCCATACAAGGGCATCAGCGACTGGTGCTGCTGCGCCTGCAGGAAGGTCCCATTATGCTTGTGAGCTTCACCGACCACCCTACACGCACCCCACGCAACGAGCAAGGCATGATGTTCACCGACGCCGGCGGCAACTCGCAACGCGGCTATGGCGCCTACGTGGCTCTATCCTACGACGAGGGCCGCACATGGCCCGTGTGCCGTCTGCTCACCGACGGCAAAGAACGATATCTAAACGGCGGCGCCTGGACACAGTTCTTCAAGATGGATGCCACCCACGCCGAACCGCGAGGCTATCTCGCCGCCACCCAGTCGCCCGACGGCATGATTCATCTGCTGAGCTCTCGCCTACACTATGCCTTCAACCTTGCATGGATTGAATCGAAAAAATAAACCGAACCACCCCCGATATGAACGTAGAAAGCATCAGAGAATACTGCATGAGCCTACCGGGAGTCACCGAGGACTTTCCGTTCGACATAAGCGCATTGGCATTCAGGATTCAAGGCAAGATTTTTGCAATGATTGACCTCGACCAACCCAAATGGTTTGTGCTGAAATGCCAACCCGAACTGGCACAACAGTTGCGCGAGGAGCACACCGAAATTGCTCCGGCATGGCACATGAACAAACGGCACTGGAATCAGATTGACATCTACGGCCACTTGAGCGACAATCTGATGCAAGCACTCATCCGACACAGCTACGCCCAAGTGGTGAAGAAGCTGCCACTGACCGTGCGGCGGCAACACCCCGAAATCACCGCCGTGACGATGTAAAAAAAAGTGTTGACAATCGTCACCCGACGACCGTCAACACAATCTATTTACTTATTATAAATCCTGAGATTATTGCTTTTCGAACTTAAAGCCGGCATACATGCCCTTATAGCTGTTGAGCAGCGAAGTAATCGACGACACTGTGCTGTTGCCGGTGTACTTCGAAACCGTTGAAAGCAACGTGTTGAGTTTGCTGATATCGAAAGTGATGCTCAGCTGAGTGCCCTTTTGCACATAAGCAGTCACTTGGCGCAGCTTGGTAGAACCGAGTGTGCTGAAGTTGAACACAATGGTGCCGTCCTTAGTGCCCTTGGTAACGGTGCCGCTGGCGGTGCGACCATTCTTGAATGTCATAGTGTACTTGTCACCTTCCTCAAAAGTAATGGTGAATTCATCCATGTGGGCTGCCTTGTAGTATTTATCAAGCTTTCCCTCGATGGCGGCTTCGGCAGCCGTGCCTCCGGCTTTTTGCAACAGGTTTTCGCTCTTGAACACGATAGCCGGGCTCACCGATTTCCAAGTGCCCTTGAGGTCGGCGATTTCAACCTTATCGGTCGATACAAGTGAATTTACCACACTGCCAAGATTGAGGTTCTTGAGGCTTGAAAGGTCCCAAGCCCATGCATTTGCACACACTGCAGTGGCAAAGAGTGCCACAATTAACGATTTAAATTTCATAGTCTATTAAGAGTTGTTTTTATTAATTCTTAAGTTGCCGGCTCAAGGCTTCACTGCTCAGCCGCGCCACTTGTCCGACACAAAATTAGCATAAAACCACATCTCTGACAAATAATTAATATTATTTATCATCCTCGGCACGATTCTACGCCTGTAGGGGCGTATGGCATACGCCCGGCGTCGGTGTGCGTCAATCGACGATATTAACCGCGGAGCGGTTACAGCTTCAATAACCCCACATTGGCGGCGACAGCCGACTATGTGGGGACACGCATCCACCCCACCATCCACAACCGCGGCGCGGTTGCAGACCCCGCAAAAAGATTATGATTCAATGCCATCGAAGATGGCAAAATATGCTTAACCGCGAGTGGGGCGCCAGCATAACCTGCGGATGTCGGGTGCTTCACATCTGTTCGGCTTCGAAGATGTCGAACATTATTGTACCTCTTCGAGGCACATATTACGGTGGTGCACTTTCCGCAGGCTGCGCCCCGTAGGGGCTTGCCAGCGGTTAAGCATAGTTCAGCGCCTTCGGCGCTCACCCGCTTATAGGGGCACAGGACGCTAATTATCTGAATCTGCAACCGCTCCGCGGTTGTGTTTATTAGGGTGATTTTCGCTATCCCCACGTAGCCGATTGCGCTTCGCTTATCGTCAACATGGGGTTATTGAGGTTGCAACCGCTCCGCGGTTGTGCGGCCAATCGCCTGTAGGGGCGGTCAGTGATATGAATGCGGCGGGGCAACGTGGTGCTTGCTACCCTGCTTGAAGAACCGGATTCTCAATCCTCGCCGATTTCCTTGTCGATGTCCTCGAAATCGGAATTATTGCTGCGATATTCGGGCACGAAACGCTTGATTGTCAGAATCATATCGTGCGTTTCACCCTTTTGTGCAAGGTCAATGATTTCGTCAATCACCGGCTTCACCGTGTTGTAGTCGTATTGGTTCACCTTGGCAATCATGATTTTCTTGTTGATGGTTGCCGTGGTGGTTTCGCGGTCGTTAAGCAGTTCCTCGTAGAGTTTTTCGCCGGGGCGCAACCCGGTTTCTACAATGTCGATATCCTTGTACGGTCTGAATCCGGCAAGCGAAATCATCTTGGTGGCGAGGTCGATAATCTTCACCGGGTTGCCCATATCGAAGATGTATATTTCGCCGCCGTTGCCCATACATCCCGCTTCGAGCACAAGCGAGCAAGCCTCGGGGATGGTCATGAAGTAGCGAATGATTTCGCGGTGTGTGATGGTCACCGGACCGCCTTGCGCAATCTGGCGGCGGAAGATAGGAATCACCGAGCCGTTGGAGCCCAACACATTGCCAAAGCGAGTGGTAATGAATTTGGTTTGTTTGCCATGGCGTTGCGAGTAGAAGAACAGCGATTGGGTGTAGATTTCGGCAAGGCGTTTGGTGGCACCCATCACATTGGTGGGGTTCACCGCCTTGTCAGTCGACACCATCACAAACTTCTGCACCCCGTATTTCACAGCCAGGTCGGCAACCACCTTCGAGCCCAGCACATTGTTGACGATGGCAACGGTGGGATTGATTTCCATCATTGGCACATGCTTGTAGGCAGCGGCATGAATCACTATGCGTGGACGGAATTGCTCGAAAGCGCGCTCCATGCGGTTGACATCGGTCACGTTTGCCATATATGGCACCACGTTGATTTGCGGATTCTTGTCGGCCAATTCCAACATAAGCTCGTGCATGGGCGACTCGGCTTGGTCGACGCACACTATCTGCCTTGCCTTGCACAGAGCCACCTGCCGGACAATCTCGCTGCCTATCGAGCCACAGGCACCGGTAATCATTATCACCTCGTCGAAGATGTTTTTCCGCACCAGCGTGTTGTCGGTGATGATGGGCGCACGTCCCAGAAGGTCCTCGATGTTCACCTCTTTCATCTGGTTAGAAATGTCGGCATGCTCGTCGCCTTCGCCCGATAGTTTCTTGAGGTTGACACTACCGATGCGGTTGAACTGCAGCACTTTCACGCCCGTGTTCAGTATCGGCTTTGCCACATCGCTATTGAGGATGGCAAGGTCGGCAGAATCGAAGATGATAGTGGATATATGCAGCTTTTCTACCAAAGCGTCGAAGGTGTCGGGGTTGAACGTATACACCGGGATGTTGTTCTTATACGACCGTGCTATCTCGGCGTCGCCGAAATTGAGCAGCGCCACCGGAGTGTACTTGCCGGAGATTTCGCTTTGCAGCATGTTGGCAATAAACAGCGAGTGGAGCGACGTGCCCACAACGCATGCCCTACGGCGTCCGTTGCCGAATTGCATCAATTTAAAGTAGAGATACTTTATGGAGAGGCGCTCGGCTGTCATCAGGCAGAATGCAGTGAAAACCACCATTGCCATACCCCACATGCTAAACCATGGGGTGCCGGTGATTTGCTGCACCAACACATTTATCACCACAAGCACAATCAGCGACACGATGCAAAGTGTGAGCGTGCGAAACAAGTCGTTGAGAGCCGTAAGACGTATGATATAGGCATAGCTTTTACTGAAGAAACTCATCACCAGGAACACCGCCGTGATTACGCAATAGTTGCGCAGGATATCGAAACCGGTGCTTGAGGCAATGTTCAAAGAGTCGGATGCAGTGACAATGGCGCAACTCAAAACCACGATCAGCATATCGATGACCAGGATAATCCACCGCGGTGTGGTGCGGTCGCTCAATGGTTTCAGGAAGCCAAATATTTCTTTCATAGTAAAAAGCCCAATATTAAACAACAACAATGATTGTGTAAAAAAATGTAAGTCGTAAAGTTACTATTCCTGATAATAAGCAAACAGCATTTCTCTGCTCAATCCGTAGCAGGAATATTGTATATTTTCGGCAAAGTTATGATTTTTTTTTCAAAAACCATCGTTGCTGAATCAGAATATTTTTTTGCACACCAAAATATTCTGTGATGTAATCATATAATTATTCTACGATTGGGTGCCTTTTAGGGCGGCATGGCGAGTGATATTCATAGCAATATCAATTCTGCGGTGCAGCCTTAATAATGCTTCAAATAACGCCAGGCATCAGTTGCTTCGCACTTGTCCGTCGCCTTCCACTATCCATTTATAGGTGGTGAGTTCTTCGAGAGCCATAGGTCCGCGGGCATGCAGCTTCTGTGTGCTGATACCTATCTCTGCGCCCAGCCCAAACTCGCCGCCGTCGGTAAACGAGGTGGGGGCGTTGACATAGACGCAAGCAGCATCCACTTCGCGCATGAATCGCTGCGTCGCTGCCTTCTTCTCGGTGACGATGCACTCGCTGCAGTGCTCACCGGTGCAAATCTCACCGCCAATCACGCCCCTGATTTGCCTCACTCAAGAGGCAATTATGATGATTCTACAACAAACACTACACAAAACCGCCCGTTTTGCGCTGTTGAAAACTATTGAAAAATGTGCAAATTTATCTATTTTGATATTTTGAACACACTTTTTACTCTATTACAGACAAGTTTATAACAAAAAAATATCTATCTTTGTAATGCCGAAACACAATATGCTTGAATATTTTTGAGAAACACAAACTGATTATGCATCTTTTTTGAAAAAAGTTACATGAAAGGGTTAACACAGAACTATGAAAGCAAGAATCGGCACACAAATAAAAGCATATTAAACAAGTAATTAAAATAAACAGATTTATTTACAAATGAAGCAAGGATTAATTTGGGTTACAGCAGCCATAACAATACTAATGGCTTCATGCTCGGGCGATGAGCCTAAGATGGAGGCAGGGTATGGCAAATTCAAACCCACCTTTACGGCGGACTACAGCGTGAAGGATTCAAGAGCTACCACGAAAGCGGCTACAGTGCCCACCGTGGCACAGCCCGACGTGAACGATTTTTATGTTCATCTGTCGCGCACCGATGGCTCGGTTGACAAGACCTGGAGCAAGGTGAGCGAGATGTCGCAAACCGAGAAATTCCCGGTGGGCAAGTATAATCTTGAGATGTACTATGGCGACATCAACGACGAAGGCTTCGACAAGCCTTACTACTACGGCACTACCGAATTCACTATCTACGACGGCGAAGTGAGCGAGCCACAGGTGAAAGCCACACTGTGCAACACCATGGTGAGCATCGACTACACCGACGCTTTCAAGGCATACTTTACCGATTATAAAGCCATCATCCACTCGGGCGGCGGCGACTACATCACATTCGAGAGCACCGAAACACGCGCAGCATACGTGAAGCCGGGCACCATAAGCATGAGCCTCACCCTCACCAACCGCGAAGGCAATACGGTGACCATCGAACCGGCTGCCATACCCAATGCGCAGCCTAAGACGCACTATCGCATCACCTTCGACGTCAACGGCGGCGAAGTGGGCGACGCCGTGCTGGTGATTACCTTCGACGAGACCACCGAGGATGGCGGCGAAGTGGCAATCACCCTTGGCGACGAACTCTTCAACGCCGAGGAACCGTCAATCACTGCCGACAATTTCACCTCGGGCGAAACCATCAGCATGATTGAAGGCGACGTGTTGGCAAATAGTCCTAAAATACATATAGCTGCCATGGCAGGATTCAGCGAAGTCACCCTCACCACCCAGTCACAATACCTGCTCGCCCAAGGCTGGCCTGCCGAGCTCGACCTCACCAAAGCCACCCCGGCGCAACGCGCGCTGCTGATGAAGTACGGATTGAAGGTGTCGGGTCTGTGGGGCTCGTCGGCTTGCACCATGGCGATGGTCGACTTCTCCGACGTGATGCCTGCGTTGCGCGTATACAACGGAAGCAGCTCGCACGCGTTCACCCTCGTTGCCAAGGACATACTCACCCGCGTCACCCAACCCGTTACATTCAACGTGTCGGCTCCGTCGGTAATCCTCACCTTGCCTTCGAGCCTGACCATCGAACCGGCGGTCAGCCAAGTGAGCTGCGAAGTGACCTACAGCGGCACCAACTTTGCACAAAATGTGCACATTCAATGCCAAAAGAGCAACGGCACATGGGTGGACTCGCAAATCACCAACATAACATCGCTTGGCGACAACAAATACAGCATAACATTCACCGTGCCTATGATTGCCGACGACATTCAGGTGCGTGCAATCTATCGCAACGGCGTGAAGACAGTGGACGGTCTGACCGTGTCGCACAACATTCCGTCGCTCTCTCTTGCCGTGAACGACTACGACGTGTGGGCTTATAACGCCGCCCTCACCTATTCGTCGAGCAACGAGAACTACACCGAGCTGAACAAGGTGCTCTCCGTATACCTGTCGTCGGACGGCGGCAAGACCTTTGCTGCAGTGAGCGCAAGCAACCTCACCGTCGACGGTCAGAACATCAGCCTCAGAAATCTGAAACCGGGCATCGCCTATCAAGCAAAGATTTCGGTTGCCGGCACCCCCAACAATGCAAGCAACACCGTTTCATTCTCCACCGAAGCGGCAACACAGATTCCTAACAGCGACATGGAAAGCTGGAGCACCATCCAGAACTCAACAGTGAACAGTGCATATGAGTTTATGCCATATTCCGAAGGCGAGAGCGACATCTGGTGGGCAACCAACAGCAAGCGCTCATTGGATGGAAAGAAGATTCTTGGCATATGGGCAAAAGTGGCATTCAGCCCTTGCGTAAGCTACACCACAACCGACATTCACGGCGGCTCGCGTGCAGCACTCATCTACACCTCGGGGCACGGCGGTGGCTACGCAAGCACCAACGAGATAATCTACTCGGGCGGTGGATTTGCCGGCGAATTATTCATCGGCAGCTACACCTACAACGGCAGTTCTAACGCCAACATAGCGTATGGTCACTCATTCGCTTCGCGTCCTGCCACATTCTCGTTCTGGTATAAATACCAGCCGAAGAACACCGACCACTTTGTTGTGACAGTTGAGCTGAAAAACGGCAACACGGTGATTGCCGACGGTTCGTTCATCTCCGACGACACCTCGGTGAGCGACTCCCAATACCGATTGGCAGACATTGCGCTCGACTACAAGGACCGCACCAAGAAAGCCACCTCAATCAGCGTAAGCTTCAAGTCGACCTACCGCACATCGTTCTCCGACAGCGACTTCGACAAAGCACGCAGCATCACCTTCCCCGCCCCGATGGGTTCGTGGACAGCCCACATGGGTAGCATACTGCTCATCGACGATTTATCACTCACCTATTAATCCCCACACACCGACAATGAAAAAATTATATAATATCATAATGCTCATGGCATTGGCAACATTTGCTTTTGCCAGTTGCGACGACCCTAACTATGGCACCCAGAATGCCGAAGAAGGGCAACTGAAGATGTCGACCCTCGGCATCGACGTCGACGCCTCGGAGAATGTAGTGACAAAGGCGTCGATTGACGTGAGCGGTTTCACCGTGCGCATCCTCGATGCCAAGAGCGGACTGCTCAAAAACTCATGGACATTCAGCCAAATGCCCGAAGTGATTACACTTCCTGTGGGCGAATACACCGCTGAGGTATACAGCGCACCGGTGCAAGAGGCAGCCTTCGACGCACCTTACTACTACGCCAAGCAAAACTTCACGATTGCCAAAAACAAGGTGACCGAACTCAACCCGGTGACCTGCACCCTCGAGAATGTGCGCGTGAGCATAGTGTACAGCGAAGCACTGAAAAACGTGATGAGCGACGACGTGAAAGTGACCGTTGAAGTGGCAGAAAAGAACACCCTCAACTTCGGCGCAAACGAAACACGCTCGGGCTACTTCCGCTACTACGAAACCAACACCACGCTGGTGGCTTCGTTCAGCGGCACCGTCGACGGCGTGTTCATCCAGGAGGACCACAAGATTATGACCGACGTGGCTCCGCGCAAGCACTACATCATCACTTTCAACTACAAAGAAAACCC
Organism: Muribaculaceae bacterium; assembly: GCA_051871535.1. Lineage (GTDB taxonomy): Bacteria > Bacteroidota > Bacteroidia > Bacteroidales > Muribaculaceae > SFTJ01. The sequence continues at coordinate 16,455 of JBJECX010000006.1, forward strand.
GACCCCAGGCGATGAATCGGGCTCGCTTACAAGCGCAAATTTTACTATTGACGCCACTGTGACAGTGGTGAATGTAACCCGCGACATAGACATTGACGACGAGATAATCGAGCCATTCGATTTCCTCACCACCTCCGTTTCGAGTGTAAACCTGCCATGCGCAGCAAGCACCAAGGATGTCACCGTGAAATCGTCGGCAGCATGGACCGTTGAAAGCAGCGATGAAAGCTGGTGCACCATCACCAACATCACAAGCACAGGCTTCACTATCAACGCCACAGCCAACGAGGCTTCGACAAGCCGCACGGCTAACGTGAAGGTGACTATGGGCAACCTGAGCAAGACCATCAAGGTCACTCAAGCCGAATATGCCGATGTTAAGCCAGCTCCGTCGTTCCAGAGCGACAACATCGACCTCGACAACTACAACGACGCATCGAAATTTGGCGACGGCAAGAAATCGGCCATCGTGAACATCAGTGCTCCTAACGGCATCAAGAGCCTGTTTGTTAACATCATATCGGGCACACTCACCCCCGAGATTCTCGAAGGTGTGGGATTGGGCACCCAGTTTGACCTTGCCACCGGTCTGGCACCTAACGGCACCGACTTCACGGAAGGTCTGGTTGGCCTCGGATTCCCGGTTGCCAATGGCGGCACAATGACTATCAACAGCGTAGTATATAACTATGCAGCTGTTGTCAACCAAACCGAAGTGGTGTTCAACATCACTTCATTTATGGACCTGCTCGGCCTCTACGGCGCCGCCAAGCACGACTTCGAAATCACCGTAACCGACAATGCCGGCCTGGTGAACAAAGCAACAATCAAGTTTGAAACAAAATAACAACGACAGGGTATGAAAAAGTTTTTTAATACAATAATGGCGCTCTGCTTGATTGCCGGAGTATTGACATCATGCTCTGACGACAAGTTCCTCACCGAGGGTGAGGGCGCAGCAAACTTCAGCGTCGTGCTCGACACCGAAGCCAACGTGGTAACTCGCGCAAGCAACGAAGCTGCGCTTGCCGAAAACTGCATCGTTTACGTCTACAACACACAAGGCTTGATTCGCAAATATCGCGGTACAAGCACGCTGCCATCGCAGCTCTTCCTCAAGAGCGGCAACTACCGCGTGACAGCAGCTGCCGGCGACAGCGTGCCGGCCTCGTTCACCGACCGTTACTTCAAAGGCGCCAGCGACTTCACCATCAGCGCCGGCAACGAAACCCAGGTGAACGTGCGTTGCCGCATTGCCAACTCGGTGGTGGTGGTTGATTTCGGCAACATCGCCGAAGCGCTCAGCGACTACAAGATTGCCGTGAGCAACGCCAACGGTGAACTCGAATTCACAAGCGACATGGAAGGCACCAAAGGCTACTTCATGCTCGACGACGGCGAGACATCGCTCAACTGGAAGATAACCGGCACTCAACTCGACGGCTCGGAATACGAGAAAACCGGCACCATCGACAACGTGAAGCCTACTCACCAGTACACCATCACAATGAACTACAGCAGCGCCCCAACCGAATACGGTGGTGCACTCATCACCATCGACGTGGCTGAGGCTGAAATTGTAACCAAGGAAGTGGTTATCACTGCCGCACCAAAGTTTATGCTCAATGGCGGCCGCGACATCAACGCCCCTGTGGTGTCGCAACCCGAGGCATTCACCAGCAATGTGGCAGTTTACTGCACCTCGGCTTGCGCCCTCAAGAGCGTGGATGTGAAAGCCGACAACAACGTGTTCACCTCGCTGCTCGGATTGCCCGACAACGAGTTTGAGATATTCACGATGACCGACAACTATCGTGCTTCGCTCGAAAGCGCCGGACTCACCTACACCTACGACTACAACACCGAAGCCGACAACGCAATTGCCAAAATCGTCTTCCAGGACGAGATGCTCAATAAGCTGCCCGACGGTGACTACTACATCCACTTCACCGCCACCGATGTGATGAACAAGGTGCGCACCTACACTATGCACCTGCAAATCACCGACTCGTCGGTTGGCACTGTCGACATCAACGTAGACGATGTGTACACCTCGCGCGCCACAATCTATGGCACAGTGCTCAAGAGCAACGCCACCGCTCTTCAATTCCGCTATCGCGTGCAAGGCACCACCGACTGGACCGTGGTCGACGCTACCGTTTCGGGCAGCACCATGAGTGCAAGCCTCACAGGCCTCACCGCCGGCACCACCTACGAATTCCAAGCCATCTGCGAGGGTTCGACGCTTGCCGACATCAAGACCTTCACCACCGAAGAAAAAGCGCAACTGAAAAACGCAAGCTTCGAAGAATGGAATACCTCGTCGAAGGCTTATCTGATTTGCTCTTCGTCGAGCGACATGTTCTGGGATTCGGGTAATCACGGTTCATCGACTATGAACAAAAACGTGACCGTTCCTTCAACCACCTATGTGAACGACGGCACCTACTCCATCAACCTCAAGTCGCAATTTGTGGGCATCGGCTCAATAGGCAAATTTGCTGCCGGCAACGTGTTTATCGGAAAATACATCCGCACCGACGGCACCGACGGCGTGATAGGATGGGGACGCGAATTCCATTCCCGTCCAAAGAGCCTCACCGGTTATGTGAAGTATTCGCCTGTTGAAATCAACAACAACGCAGGCACCGTTGACGGAGCCACCGGCATGGACAAGGGTCACATCTTCATCGTCCTTTGGGACGACTCGAAAGAGACCGACAGCACCAGCGGCGAATCGTGGCCAAAAATCATCAACACAAAGACACAGCAACTGTTCGACCCTAATTCGGAACACGTAATTGCCTACGGCGAATTGGTTCTGACCGAAAGCACTGCAGCCGAAGGCCTGCAGCAGTTTGAAATAGTGCTCGACTACCGCAGCAACAAAAAGCCATCGGCAATTATAGTGACCTGTTCGGCAAGCAAATATGGCGATTATTTCTGCGGTGGCAGCGGCTCGGAAATGTGGCTTGACAATTTACAATTAAACTACGAATGACAAATCGAATAAAGCTATTAATAGTAATGTTCTTGTTCTTGGGCGCACTTACCGCCCAAGGGCAGGAACATTTCAGTCGTAATATCGACCAAGTGGTGTTTGTGCCCAAAGGGCAGTGGGTGGTTGGGCTGAGTGCCAACTACGGGCAAAGCAAGTTCGACAACTATCAATATCTGGTGGTTGAAAACATCAATGGCGACAACTACTCGTTCAAGGTGAGCCCCATGCTCTGCTATATGTTCAAGGACGACCTTGGCATTGGCGGCCGTTTCGCCTACACCCGCACCCGCACAAAAATGAACAGCGCCGACTTTGTGCTATCGAGCGACGACTCGTTCAGCATCGACAACCTCTATGCCATCACGCAAAACTATCACAGCACCGTGCTCATGCGCCAATACATGAGTCTGGGAAAATCGAAGCGCTTTGGCATCGTCAACGAAATGACGCTGCGCTACGGCTTGAGCGAATCGAAACTGGCAAGCGGCTCGGGCGTCGACTTTTCCGGCTCGTTTATGCGCACCCACTCGTTCGGGCTGGGCGTATCGCCCGGCATTTGCGTGTTCCTAAGCAACTATTCGGCTGTGGAGGTTAATGTTGGTGTGCTCGAACTCGGCTACTCGAAGATGCGTCAAACCAACAATCAGATTCAAGTGGCTAACACCAAGAACAAGAGCGCTAATTTCAAGATTAACTTATTCTCAATATCCCTCGGGGTGGCATTCTACTTATGATTACAAGTCTAAAACACATAATTTGCCTCATAGCAGCGGCAGCGGCATTCACACTTCCGGCAGCGGCACGGGATGCCGATATGCCCGGGCTCAAAGACGTGGTAGTGGCGGACAGCATAGTGGGCGAACTGGCTTCAGTATTGGCTGAGGACGCCGAACTGCACAAGAAAGTGATTGTGGGCAAGGACACCGTGAGTGTGATTATCCCCGATCGCAACTACGGTCGCTATCATCGCGGCCTTTACACCCACCTGTTTGTGCCCAAGGGGCAGTTTGCCTGCGGCTTGCAAGCCTCCTATGGCAGCGCCAGCTCCGAGGACCTACAAGTGCTCAGCTACATCACCGACCTCGACTTCGACGGCACCACCTACTCGTTCAAGCCCTATTTCAGCTATTTCTATAAGCACAACAAATGCTTGGGCGTGCGGCTTGGTTTCTCGCGAAACGAGTTCAACCTCAACAGCTTCTCGGTTGACTTCGACGACGACATCAACTTTGATGTGCGCGACGTGAAATACTACACTAAAAGCACCTCAATCGAGCTGTTCCGACGCAACTACATCGGCTTGGACAATAGCCGACGCTTTGCCGTGTTCAACGAGGTGGCTCTGAAGTATGGCAGCGGCAGCGGCAAGTTTCAACGCCTCTACAACGACGAGCCGAAACTCACCGAAACCAACACCAACGAGCTGCGCCTCGATTTCTCGCCGGGTCTGTGCGTATTCATTCAGGAGAAAGTGGCATTCAACGTGTCGTTTGGCATCTTTGGATGGTACTACCGCCGCGACAAGCAGACAACCGACGGTGTCAACGAAGGCTCGCGCTCGTCGAGCGGTGCCAACTTCAAAATCAATCTGTTGAACCTGAAACTTGGCATTGCCATCTTCATGTAATCAAACCAGCAATAGCTATGAAAGTATTCAGCAACATATTTTGCCGGATTATGGCAGCAACGGCTATTACGCTCGTGGCTTCGGGATGCTTGAAAAACGACATCCCCTACCCGCTTATTCAGGCTGCTTTCACCTCCATCGAGGCAGAGCACCAGGCGGGCACGCCAATCATCGACACCAAGAACCAAATGGTAACACTGCGTCTCGACGAGCAAGCCAACATCAAGCAGGTGATGATTAAGAGCTACACCATCACCGAAGGCGCCACCATATCAAACGACATCAAGGGCGGGCTCAACCTCAGTGGCGAGCCCTACAGCGTGGTGCTCTCGCTCTATCAGGACTACACCTGGGTGATTACCGCACAACAGGTGATAGAGCGCTACTTCACGCTCGCCGGTCAAGTGGGCAGCTCAATAATCGACGTCCCTGGCAAGCGCGTGGTGGCTTATGTGCCCAAGAGCGCCGATTTAACCCAAGTGCAGGTGACGTCGGCAAAGCTCGGTCCGGCTGAGGTGTCGACCATGACACCCGACCTCAACAATCAGACTGCCGACTTCTCGTCGCCCGTGAAGGTGAAGGTGAACTACCATAACACCGTTGAAGAATGGACCATCTACGTCGAGCGCAGCGAGCAGGACGTGCAGCTGAGCAGCGCCGACGCATGGACGCGCGTGATTTGGCTCTACGGCAGCGCCGAAGCAGGCAAGACCAACGGCTTTGAATACCGCGAAGCCGGCAGCAGCCAGTGGATTGAGGTGCCGCAAGCCCAAATCACCCACAACGGCGGCTCATACAGCACCTGCGTGAACGGATTGAAGCCGAACACCCTCTACGAGTGCCGTGCCACAAGCGGCGAACTCAAGAGCGGCACCACGGCTGTAACCACCGACTCGGAATACACCATTCCTAACCTTAACTTCGATTCGTGGTGGCTCAACGACAAGGTGTACTGCCCGTGGGAAGAAGGTGGTGAGACCTATTGGGACACCGGCAACAAAGGCGCCACTACGCTTGGCAGCAGCAACAGCGTGCCTTCAACCGACACATGGAACGGCAAAGGCAATTGCGCCGAACTCAACACCAAGTTTGTGGGCATCGGCGTTGTGGGCAAGCTCGCCGCCGGTAACCTGTTCACCGGCGACTATGTGCGCACCGACGGCACAAACGGCATCCTGCACTTCGGACGCCCGTTCACCGGACGCCCCACCAAGCTCAAAGGACACTGGAAATGCAACGTGGTGAACATCTCGCACTCATCCAACGAGTTTGCCCATCTCAAGGGTCAACCCGACACCTGCGTGGTGTACGTTGCCCTTACCGACTGGAACGAACAATATGAGATTCGCACCAACCCCAACAACCGCCAACTGTTCGACCGCAATGACGAACATGTGATTGCCTACGGAACCATCGAGACGGCTAAGACAATCGCCAACTGGCAAGACTTCGAAATCAAGCTGGAGTATCGAGCCACCAACCGCAAGCCTAAATACATCCTCATTGTGGCTTCGGCAAGCAAATATGGTGACTACTTCACCGGCGGCGACGGCACCACCTTGTGGGTCGATGACTTCTCGCTCGAATGGGACTATTAGCGCATGTTTCATAAAAAACCATAAATAATAAGGCTGCAAGCAACCATAATGTAACGCTTTGCAGCCTTTATTCTTATCTTTGCCATAGCTATACAGGCAGCGTTGCCTGAACAATATTGATTGCAGGAATTATGAAACGATTGTTTGCCGGATTATTGCTTGCTGTGGCGGCGCTCGTTGGCGCGGCACAAGAGCACATTGTGGTGATGGACAGCCACGGCGGAGGCATACTGCCCGACTCGGTGATGCCCGATGCGCTGAAGCAACGCCTCTACGGCACCCGCGTCACGGCCGAAGGCTTCAACCTGCAACGCAGCACCGGACTCGATGCTCCCACTCTGGCGCCTAAACTCTCGCCGATGAACAACGTGGAATCGCCGCGGCTCAATGCCGACCGTTACATCGACTCGCTCGGCATGCGTCGCCCCGACGTGGCACTGCCAAGCAGCTATGCCGTGACCGGCTCCAACAGCCACCTGATTTGGCAACGCAACATGTTTGCAGGCGATTTTTCGCACGAAGGCATAATAGCCGACTGGTACGACGGCCACGTGAGCGGCTACAGCGGCATGTCAACCCAACCTATGCTTGGCTCGGCGCGATGGGCGGGCGCTGCCGTCACTCAGAACTTTGGCGAACACTGGCAGGCGTCAACCGGCATCACCTTCAACAAATACGCCGTACCCTGGAATGCCTTTAACACCTATTCGTTCAACGGACAACTGATGTATACGCTCAACAGCAACGTGTCGGTGAGCGCTTTCGGCATCTATGAATCGGCGCCGTTCTTCAGCCATAGCAACAGCAACCGCGCATCGATGCTATATGGCGGATACCTCACTCTGAAAACCAACAACGACAAGTGGGGCGTGGACATGGGTGCACAAACCTATCGCGACCCCGCCACCGGACGCTCTGCCACGCTGCCCATCTTTCGCCCGTTCTACAACCTCAACGGTCAGAAACTCGGCTTTGACCTTGGCGGACTGCTCTACCAGATTTTCCGGAACATAAGCATCAATGCCAACGGCAGCGGATATGTCGACGGCAACTACACACCGGCTAAAGTGCCACCCATGGGTGGCGGCACTCACGGCAAAACACTCGGATTCGAACGCCGACAGCGCTGAAAGCCGCTGTCACGCCAATTGCCATATTGTTTTCACAGGCATCCCGAAACCATTATTTACAGAACTGCATAATCCAATCCCATCCGGTTTTCCACTGATAGGAATAGCGCCAATGACCCGTTTCGGGCACCACCAACAATTTCTTTTGGCTCGAAGCCAGCGAGTTCCAGCAGGCATAGGTGCTCGTAGGGGCGCAAGTGAGGTCGTTGTAGCCAAACGACATATACACCGGCACTGTGAGAATGCGGGCAAAATTCACCACATCAAAGTAGCGGATGGTCTCAACAGCCTGCTTCACCGAGGCATCGTCCTTGTGGAACAGGAAATAGTGAGGCCAGCCGCCGGCACGCCCGTCGAGATAGGCTTGCTGGTCGCACAGCGCCGGGAAGAAGCTGATTATCGCTTTCACCTTGGGAAACAATGCAGCGGTGACAATGCTCAATGCGCCACCCTGGCTGCCACCCACCACAAACAGGTTCTGCCCATCATACTCGGGCAACGAAGTGAGATATCTGGCAGCGCTCACGCAGCCCAGATACACCTTGCGATAGTAGTAGGTGTTGCGCGACGCGATGCCGATTGACATATAGTCGTACAGCGCACCTTCGCCCAAGGCAGTATAGTACTGCGCGTCGGCATCGAACGGCAACGAATGAATGCCCAAATCGAGGGTGATGAACCCGTCGTTGGCAGGCTCGAGATAGCCGCCGATGCGATGAATTCCGGCTCCCGGCACACGCATCACCGCCGGATGTTTGCCGGGTGTCTTGGGCACGGCAAGTATGCCATAGATGGGCTTCAGCGAAGCTATTTTCACTTGATAGACGTCAATCTTGTCGGTGCATCGGTCGTCGAGGCGCTTGAGCGTTGCCTTTGGCTCAATCTTGTCGAGAGCAAGCAACTCGCCATCCCACCATTGCCTGAAATCGGCAGGCATGGTCACAGCAGGCTTTATACGGTCGGGAGCAAAGCCCACGGCGCACGTGCCGGAATATTTCACGCCATCCACCACCACCTCAGCCGTACAGCGCAGAAAACCCGGCTCTTTCATGGTGCCGCCTTTGATGGTGGCAACGCCACCCTTCACAACGGCGCTACCGCCGGCGTGCGCCGGCATCTTGTCGCAACAAATGGAGTAATCGGTTGTCACTCCGTCGAGCGCCACGCCAGACGATTTCACTTCCACGTTAAACTTAACCTGCTTTCCCAAGTCATAATAATAAGAATTAGCCACTTCGCCGATATCGGCTTTGCTGCAAGCTCCGGCAGGAGTGACGGTGACGGTGACAAGCTTTTGCGAAGGTTGCGCTGCTGCCACGGCAAAAAGCACAAGGGCTACGATGGTTGATGCAATGCGTTTCATGTTAAGGGGTGCTATATAGTTCTTACACCCAAAGTTAGCAAGAATTGAAACAACCGCAGCAAAAACCAATTAAAAAAATTTAAAAACACTGCCACCGACAGCTGTTTGAACAAGATAATTGCTATCTTTGGCAGCATAATCAAGCTATCGAGAAAAAAACAATATAAACTGATTAATTGCAAACAAAACTATGAAAAAGGTTAGAGTATTACTTTTGATGGCACTGCTGAGCGTGATGACAATGTCGCTCACATCGTGCGAAGAAGATGAGCACTACTATGGCAACGTGGTGGGCATATGGGAGTTGCAATCCGACGAATACGGCTATGTGCCCGACATCGATGTCGACAAATATGCATTCTATCCCGACGGAACCGGCGTATACGGATGCTACAACGACAAAGGCTACTGGATTTCCGACATACCGTTTCTGTGGAGCTACGGATGGAATGGCCCCGGCAGCATCTGCATCGACTTCGGTGGCGCCAACGAATATTATTACTACTACGACTTCGACGGCCCGAATCTGGTGCTGAGCGAAGACCCATATTTCCGCAGCTGGCTCTCCTATCGCCGCGTTCCAAATTGATGGCTCGCCCCGGGAGGGAGGCATGTGCCGAACAAACAATTGGCTGTTGCATCGGCGCCGGGCAGGCGTGGCGGCAACAGCCAATTTCTATATCCAATGGTGGAACATTCAGTTATTTTCTTCAAATTCCTCATACAACGCCACCGGACCAAGATGCCACATTTTTGAGCTTTCTTGCTCGAGTTGCCGATAGGTGTTTGATGAATATACGCATTTAATGGCATCTATCACGCCAATGTTATCTTTCAAAGCAAGGTAATCAGCAATGCGGCTGACTTTTGACGGCAGAAGCAAATAAAGATTGTTCTGGTTAATATCGAATTGCATCATAATGTAATATTTTTTGCCTCAATAAGGCTTTCTATTTCTTCAGTTATCCATTGTGCACTTTGGGTGTGAAGAATCTCATAATGCTCGTAGAGATAGTCGAGGATGCCATTTTCTGCCAAGATGTTCATAGCTTCCTCACCCTTTATACCTTTCTTGTTCTTGTACTGCTCAATACAGAACGAAAGAAAAAATGATATGTCCTGATTACGATTTGCCATTTTCGCAATTATAGCTATTCTTGAGATTTATATTACAAATATACAAATATTATTGATTATTTTACGATAATTATTTCGTCAAAATAAACACAATTGGCTGTTGCATCGACACCGGGCAGGCGTGGCGGCAACAGCCAATTGCTATATCCAATACAATAATAATCTACTGTTTATTTGGCTCGATAGGCACGATATCCGTAGGTGGCAATCACCACAAAGCAGATGAACGGCAAGATGAACGAGGCGTTCACAGCCGGCAGCGGCCCTACGGTGCCAAGGTCGATGATGGTGCCCTGCAACGGCGGCATGATTGCACCACCCACAATGGCAAGCACAAGGAATGCTGCGCCAAAGGTGTGGTCGGCATGGTCGACACTCTCAAGCGCGATGCCATAGATGGTGGGGAACATCAGCGACATGAAAATCGACGTTGCCACCAGGCAATACAGACCAGCAATGCCGTCGATGAGTATTGTGCCGGCATTGGTGACCATAGCACAAAGGGCAAACACCATGAGCAGCATGCGCGAGTTGACGTATTTCATCAGGAAAGTGCTGATGAAACGGCCGCAAAGAAACATACCCATCGCCACGATGTTGTAGAGCTGGGCTGTAGCCTTGTTGATGCCCAAGCGGTCGGCATACTGGATGATGAACGTCCAGGTCATGATTTGAGTGGCAACATAAAACACCTGTGCTATCACACCCTCGCGATAGATGCGGTTGCCGAACAGACGCTTCACCGAATGTGTGAACTTGGCTTTCGGCGCCGACTGTTCTTCCTCGGTTTTCTTGGATGTTTTTACAAACACGGCAATGAGCAGGAACATGAACACCACCACGCAACCAAGTATCACATACGGGTTGCGAATCACCTCCAGGTCGTGGAGGCGGATGGCTGTCTTGGCTGCTTCATCGAGGTTGGAGAATCCCACTTCGCGCACTTCGGGAGCATCGCTCTGCAGCGATGAGAGCACCACATTAGATGCCACAAACATACCCAGCAGCGAGCCCATGGGGTTGAACGACTGCGACAGATTGAGACGGCGCGTAGCAGTGTCCTTGCTGCCTAACGAGAGTATGAACGGGTTGGAAGTGGTTTCGAGAAACGCCAACCCGAAAGTGAGCACATACAGCGACACGCAGAAGAACGAGAACTGCTGATAGGCAGCAGCCGGAATGAACATGAACGCACCCACGGCGTAGAGCGTAAGCCCAAGCAGAATGCCGCTCTTGTAGCTATAGCGATGCACAAACAGGGCTGCGGGTATTGCCATGGTGGCATATCCGCCATAGAACGCAAATTGCACCAACGACGCCTTTGCTGCCGAGATTTCCATCACGGTTTGAAAAGCTGCCACCATAGGGTTGGTGATATCGTTGGCAAAACCCCAAAGCGCAAACAGTGAGGTTATCAATACAAAGGTCAAAATATATTTCTTTTCAACCAACGGCGACGTGTTATTTGCCATATTCTTTAGGGGAGTGTATTATGGAAGGATAGATTATCAGGTTAATATCTCTTCATCGGGCGGGAGGGAAAAGGAGTGTGGAGTGCACCGGCTGCACATACTGCCCAAGCCCGCAAGCGAGGCTCCGCCGCATAGCAATTGTTTTCGCGGCACGCGCAGCACAGGCAACCATGCACCACTGCAGGCTCTGTTTTCTCCAAGCCCCGGTTTTATTTCTTCTTGCCCAAGAATTTCACTTCCACTTCCTCAACCTCGGCATCGGTGAACGTCTCCAGATTGTCGCCGTTGAGCACAGCCAGACGCGAAGCCATTTCCATGAATGTGGCACGCTCGAGAGCCTGGTTGAAGTCCTTGCCGCATACCACCTGACCATGCTTGAGCATGAATGCCGAATTGTGCTCCTTGAGGGCTGCAATCACAGCTTCGGCCAACTCAGGCGAGCCTGGACGATAGTAAGGAATCTCAGGAATCTCCACACCAACGTGATAAGGAACCTCGGCTGTTACATTGAGGCTCTTTGGGCGAACCTTCATGCACGATATTGCAGTGGCATACGGAGCCTGGAAGTGAAGCACCACCGTCTGGTCGGGACGCTCGCGCAGCACGCCAAGGTGAAACACGCTCTCCATCGAGGGCTTGACGCCATTGAGAACCTCACCATCGGTAAAACGCACCACCGACACCTGCTCTTTTCTGATTTCGGGCACCCACGAGCCTGTACCGCTCACCAGCACCTCGTCGCCTATGCGCCACGACAGGTTGCCGCTGCTGCATACGGTTAATCCATATCGACCCACCTTGTGAGCCATTTCAACGAATTCTTCGATTTGTTGTTCGGTTATTTTCATTGTAAGAGAAAAAATAAGGAATGATTAAAGATTTTGTTTATTATCAAAATAACCTCTCGGGCGACAGCGGTGCCGGTTGTGCACTTCTCACCCGAGGGGCGTTTTGTGTATGTCGAACTATCGGTTCAATCACTTATACATTGGGCCGAAAGCAGCGCAAGCGCGGTAGTCCTGACCTTCCTTGTCCATGCCGAATGCGTTCCAGGCAGCCGGACGGAAGATGTCGTCCTCAGGCACGTTGTGCATCGACACCGGGATGCGCAAAATAGAGCACAGCGTGATGAGGTCGGCACCGATGTGGCCATAGCTGATGGCACCGTGGTTGGCACCCCAGTTGTTCATCACATCGTAAGCGCTCTTGAATGCGCCCTTTCCGGTGAGGCGTGGAGCAAACCAGGTGCACGGCCAAGTGTAGTCGGTGCGCTTCCACAATTTGTCGCTCACCTCGTCGGGCAGGTTCACTGTCCACCCTTCGGCAATCTGCAGCACCGGACCGAGGCCCTTCACCAGGTTCAGGCGAATCATAGTGACAGGCATTTCGGCACGAGTGAGGTAGCGCGACGAGTAGCCGCCGCCGCGGAAATATCCATAGTCGGCCTGACACCATTCGGTGGCAGCAAGCATCTTCTTCTGGTCGTCGTCTGTGACTTCATACCAAGGCTTCATCACATGGTTGCCCTCGGCATCGGTCACTTCGCCGCAAGCGTCGAGGCAGGCAGCGCCACTGTTAATAAGGTGCAAGAAGCCTTTCGACTCCTTGGCAACGCCTTCGAGGTCGTAGCCGGTGGTGCGCTTCACAGCCTCCGGGCTCCAGTAGGTGCGCACGTCGGCAAAGATTTGGGCGCGGTTGGTGAGCAGCTTCATGAACAGCATACCCAGGCCGTTAAGCACGTCGTTTTCGGTGGCAAGGATATATGGTTCGCGGGCACCGTTCCAGTCGAACGACGAGTTGCAAAGCGCTTCGGCAAAGTCGCCGTTAGGATAGAAGTCGGTCCATTGACGTTGTCCCTGGAAACCGGCAGCGATGGCATTATGGCCCACCATTTCCTCTTCGCAGCCCTTAGGCAGATTCTTGTTGCCGTTCATCAGGTCCTTGATGATAACCATCATCTTCACCACAAATTCCCAAGCCTCCTGTTTCTGCTCGGGTGTGCGCTGAAGTTCGGCAGGATTCTTGTCGAAGCCTTCGCGACAGTTAGCCTTGGTCCAGGCAAGAGCCTTCTGATATTCTTCTTCGTTGTAGATGCCTTCGGTCATGCGACGGATAATTTCCACTTCGTCGACACTTTCAACGCGCATGCCAAGGTATTCTTCGATGAATTGAGGGTCGATAATAGAGCCGCCGATACCCATGCAAATCGAGCCTATTTGCAACCACGATTTGCCACGCATGGTGGCAGCAGCCACAGCGGCACGGCCAAAGCGCAACAGTTTTTCGCGCACGTCAGCCGGGATGGTGGAGTCGTCGGCATCCTGCACGTCGCGGCCATAGATGCCAAATGCAGGACGACCCTTTTGGGCATGGGTGGCAAGCACCGAAGCCAAATACACGGCGCCCGGACGCTCGGTGCCGTTGAAGCCCCATACGCCCTTGATGGTGAGCGGGTCCATATCCATTGTTTCGGCGCCATAGCACCAGCAAGGAGTGACGGTGAGCGTGATGTCGACGCCCGCCTTCTTAAACTTCTCGGCGCAAGCGGCACTTTCGCCCACACGGCCGATGGTGGTGTCGGCAATAACTACCTTCACCGGTTCGCCGTTAGAGTAGCGGATATTCTCTTCAAATAGTTTGGCTGCAGCACGAGCCATGTTCATTGTTTGCTCTTCGAGCGATTCGCGCACCTTGAGCACACCGCGGCGGCCGTCAATGGTAGGACGGATGCCAATTACCGGGTAATCACCCACAAGTCTGTTTTCTGCCATAGAATAGGTATTTAGTTATTTTAAAAAGTTTTTTTGGTTAGAATAGTTGGTTATTAATTTTATTGAGTTGTCCACGAAGATACACAAAAAATATGAAATAACGGCAAAAGCGACGCATAATTAACCCCGCCCCTCGGCTTTTTTTTCACATTCTTAAGAAAAACTCACCCGCCGGCTGCCACTCACCGCCAAGCGCCACCATATCTGTTGCATGCCGCACACGGCTTTGCCAGGCGCAATGGCGTTGAGGGAAATATTTTCGGGCAATCAGCACTTGTTTTGGATAATTTTTCAGTAATTTTGAAGTCACTAAACAATACCAACAAACCAATACATATTTTAAACCTTTATGATTAAGCTACAGAATTGTGAACTGGAGATTGCTGTGAAGCTGCATGGCGCCGAACTATGCAGCATAGTGAAGAACGGCTGCGAGCACTTGTGGAACGCCGACGCTGCCATTTGGGCGCGCCACTCGCCTGTGCTGTTTCCCATTGTGGGGCGGGTGTGGGACAACCGCTACCGTGTGCTGAACCGCGAATACAGCCTGCCGCAGCACGGCTTTGCCCGCGACATGGATTTTACGCCGGTTGAACAGACTCCGTGCAGCGCCACGTTTGTGCTGGAGAGCAACGAAGAGACGCTTGCCAAATACCCCTACCCTTTTCGCCTTACCATCGGCTACCGTCTTGAAGGCAACCGTGTGGTGGTGAGCTGGGATGTTGAAAACACCGGCGAGGGCGCCATGCACTTCCAGATTGGCGCTCACCCGGCATTTGTGCTGCCCGACTTCGACGCTGCCGACCCGACTCCGCGAGGCTATTTCACCTTCAAGGGCAACAAACAGCTCTATTACACCCATCCGGGCGAGAAGGGCTGCGCTGCCACCGAGGTGACCGAATTCCTGCCCGATTGCGGCAGCATGCTTGCCATCACGCCCAATGCTTTCGGCCCCGACACCTATATGTTCGAAAACAATCAGCTCACCGGTGTGGGCATCGTCGACAAGCAGCAACAGCCCTACATCGACGTTGAATTCTCTGCCCCGCTGCTGGCGCTGTGGGCTCCGGTGAAGGCTCACCCCGAATGTCCGTTTGTGTGCATCGAGCCATGGTATGGCCGCTGCGACTATATGCACTACGAGGGCGATTTTGCTTCGCGTCCGTGGATGAACCACCTGGGCGCCGGCGAGCACTTCAAAGCCGAATACACCATTACGGTGCACCGCTGATGCCCAGAAAGGCGCCAATGCACCGTGACAAAATAATGCCCCGGGCGATGCTGATGATAGCGCATCGTCCGGGGCAAGTTTTTTCAGTGATTATGTAACAATAAGATTAGAATACAACGAACTTCTTGCCGTTCTTGATGTAGATGCCTGGAACGGTGGTGTCAGTTACCTTGCGGCCCATGATGTCGAATGTAGGAGCATTTTCGTCGTCCTTATCAGCCTTGACGGTTGATATGGCATCCAGTGCGCCCCATGCAAATTCAAGTATACCTTCTGTGTAATTACTCTCGTCATTATAATTTGGCATGTGTTCACAATAGCCCCACAGCATGCCACCTGTTGAACCGTCTGAGGTAAACATGCAACCTATGTCCTCAGGATTAAAATAATATTTATCAGCATACGACCCGTCAAGATAATAGAAATAGTCTCCATTCATCTCGTAACTATCATAAAATGGGTTCTCAGCTAACATAACGATATCGCCATCTACATTAAACTTTATATATGAACCTAAGATTTCGAGTTCATATTGATAGCCTAATTCCTTAGCATCGTCATCAGAATACTTTGAAAGAGTTCCTTCACCACCGAAACTAATTTCTGACGAGTAGTTCTCTCTCGAATCGTATTGTTCTTCACTTTCGTTATGCAAATAATATGCATAGTGCCCGTTAGCAGTCCATTCAGGAATTACTGCAACTGTATAAGTATCGGTTTGAATCATATAGATTAGCTCTTCTTCACCATACTTATACGAAACAACATAATAGAAAGTTAGTGTACCATCGGAATTGATTGTGCCAACAATTGGTTTTGTCACATCAGCCAAACCTTTTCCATATCCATCAGTGCCAAACTCATCAGGAGCACCGCAATAGGTGTAATATGATGCTGCAGTGGCAGCAACGGTGATTGTGCCTGCTGTGATGTCAACAGTGCCAGAAAAAGTAGCTCCAGTGTTTGCAAAGTTCTTGATGGTGATTGTGTTGTCGCCAGTCTTTGCAATAGTGGTTTTAAATGCATCGGTGTAGTCAGACCAATTGTCTGCAGTTGTGCCATAACTACCAGTTTGAGAAACTTTATAACTTCCTACCAGTTCGTCTACCGATTCGATTGCGTTAGCTGCAAACACGCTCAATGCTGCAGCGACAAGTAAAGTAAATTTTTTCATACGCTACAAAAAAAATTAAGTTTGAAATAAAATAATAGTTATGTTAATTATAAAAATATGGGCGAGGCTTTTTCAGGGCACTCGCCCTGTTATTGTCATGTAAGTTTTACTATTCTGCTGCTGCCCAGGTGTAATAGTCATAACCCTCGCTTGAGCCGCGTGTGGCTTTAGCATAGAAGTAAAGCTCAAGGTTTTCGCGGTCGAAATAACTGTCGGCTTGGTTGATAAGCAAACCGTTCTTCACACGCACATTTGAGTTACCAGTTTTCATTTTTATCCAACCAGTAGTTGCGTCAACCTCGCCATTGAGGATGTTAATGGTGTTGTTGGCATTTACGGTGAACACCAAGTCGTAGCCCTCAGCGCCATAGAAGCCTTTGATGGTGAACGTGCCGAATCTGTCCTGAGAGGTGCGTTCCTCCACGATGGTGGCATCGTACGAGCCGTTGGGGACCACCGCGCTGGTCAATACGCCCGAGTCGTTGAGAGCAGTGTAGAACGATGTGGAGCACGTCAAGATGGCTTCGTCGGAAGCCGTAACAGCTTCGTCAGCCATAGATGGATAAGCCCAGAGGTGCAGGGTGTATTCGCTGAGCAGTGCCAGTCCGCTGAACGAAACGGTAGTGACGCTGGTTACACCGCCTTCCACTATTTCGCCCATGCTGTCGCAGAGTTTATAGCCATATTGCACAGCCCCGTCAACAGCGCTCCACTCAAAGGAGAGGCTATTGTGAGATGCCTGAGTGACCTGAATGGAAGGTATGTCGATTGGTGTCTTCACCGGGTCGTCGTCGCTACACGATGTGGTGCACATTGCTGCAATGGCAACCAATGAGCAAGCTATATTTGAAAACTTAAAGAATCTCATAATCAATTGAGCTGATGGTTAATTAGTAGTAAAGATAGATGTCAAAGCTCACATAGTCACCGTCGTCGATGATGACGCTGTTGATTGAGCCATAGGAGTAGTAGAACGTACCTGCCGAAGTGGTATACTCATATTTCTGGAGATAGATGCTGAAATAGTTGAAACCTTCGTAAGGATAGTAGAAATAGATATAGTCGGCAATAGGCGTTGTAGAGCCCTTAGGAGTCCAAGCGGCGTATGTGGCGTTTTCATCGTTGGCAGCCTGTTCTTCTTTCATAAAGTACCAGCCGTAATCGTCGCCAGAGCAGTGGTTGAGCGGAGTGACAGCGCCGTAACTGTTGGTTACGTCTTCGGAATCGAAGTTGCCATCGATGCGGAATTGCAGGTCGATGCCCGAGCCGAGGAAGTTGCGCCAGATGAAGCGGTTGTCGTTGCCAAGCTGGTAGATTGCCATGTCGTCGACGCCGGCAAAGTAGTCGACACCCGAGCCGCTGACCGTCACGCTGATGTTCTCGCTGATGGTTTTGAGCTTATACACCGACAGGCTGTGGCGCATCGAGCCATCCTTTATCTTATACGGGTTGCCGTAGCGCTCGTCGATGAGCAGTTCGCACTTAGGCGTTGTCAAGAGGTCGCTATAGGTGAGTTGAATGGTGGTTTCGGCTTCGCCGGCAGCAAAATTGGCAGTAGCCGGGCAAGTGATGTTGTCGGTTTTGTTAATCACGCTGATGGGCACCTGGGCAGCTTCATTGGTGCGGGTGCGCGCCACCACCACGTCAATCACGCGTTCGTCGGCATCGGCACGCATCACCATGCTTTCGTTGGTGCTTGGGAAATATACACCCATATTGTCGTCGCCCACAGGCTGTGGCGCATCGTAAGGCACATCGTCGGTTTTGCACGATGTGATGCCAACAACCAGCGCCAGCGCCATTGTCAGTGAAGCGATATATTTATGCTTTGTTATCATAGTGTTAAGCGTTTTTTATTTTTTCTGGAATATTCTTCAATTCTGTTTCTTGCGAAAAAATGTTTTTTATCTGTGTGAGAAACCGCAGTGATTTTATCTCACCGTTGCCTTGATGCAACCCGAGGTGTCGGGGTTAGGCACGATGTTCGGATTCATTTCGTACTCATATTCAAGGATGAAGAAGTTCATCCACGGAGCCACATAACCCTCCATCGAGTCGAGCAAGAACTGGTCCTCATAGTTGGTGTTGTCGCTGCGGCGCACTTGCATGCGCAGGCGCTTGAGGTCGAAGTAGTTGATGCCTTCACCCCAGAACTCGATGCGCTTTTGCGTCATGAGCTGCGAGAGGAACAATGGTATGCTCACCGGGTTGCGGGCGGTGTATGAGCCATCGGTGTAGCGATAGGTGTTGATGAAATCGCGCAGCGCAGTGGTGCCGGCAGCCAAACCGTCGAGGTAGGCAGTGGTTTCAATCTCGATAAACTTCATTTCCTCAACACGCATGAGCGGGATGTCGGTGAGCATACCCACTTCGTAGTCCGACTTGCCACCGGGAGCGTAACGGAACTTGGTGTTGGTGTAGGCAGGGAGCGCCTTCCATTCGTCGGCGGTGAGGTTGGTGAGGTTAATCTTGGTGCCGTTGATTTCCTGTTGAGTGAAGCGGGCGTAGCCTTCGTCGGTGCCGGCATAGTTGGGGTCAATCCACGACCAGCGGCGCCAGTCGCCTTCTTCAATCATGCTGTAGAGCGCGCTGCCAATCATGCGCACAGCGTTGTAGCCGCGTGCCATGCTCCAGTCGGCTTCGCTGTTGATGGTGCCTTGGAAACTGCAGTAGATGTAACCGAGCTGCTCCTTGGTGGTGGTTTCGATATCCCACATCCACGAGTCGACAGGTGTGTTGAAGCCGGTCTCGTTGTTGAGCCATTGCTCAGCGGTGGTTATACTATAGCCCACTTGAGCCTTGCGGGCATATTCGCGTGCCAAGGAGTAGCAGTCTCTTGCGCTGGTCACGTTCATCTTGTCGTAGGTGTCGCTGCTCGAGTCGCTCTCAATCATTGCCTGAAGGTCTTCGGGCGAGTTCTCGAAACGAGTTCCCAGTTCCAGATAGAGGCGAGCCTTGAGGCCGTAAACCACGCTCTTGTTAGGCAGCGTCTTGCTGGCGCGGCTGAACCCGTCGATATATTTTTCGGCATTGTTGAGGTCGGTGATGATGAAGCGATACATATCGGTGAACTTGGCGCGCGAGTTCTGTTTGATTTGTTCAAGCGTCATGTCCTCGGTGACGATGGGCACTGTCAAGCCCCAGCTGCCAAGCTCGTCGGCCTTCGAGTCGACCGAAGCCACGCCGGTGCGCTTGTATTCAAACAAGCGAGCCATGTCGAGGTAAGCCATTGCACGATAGGCAAGAGCGCAACCCAGATACTGGCGCGACAATGTAGAACAATCCTCCGGGTCGACAATGCCGATGAGGTTGTTGCAGCACTTCACGAGGTTGTAGTAGAAGCGATAGGTATAATATGGAGTAAAGCGGGTTTCGGTGCCGGCTTCCACCGGATACCAGTAGTTGTAGCCGCTTGACAACGCCGGGAAGTCGCCGCCGAGAGTTTCGCGGAAGAACATCTGGCAAGGATAACCCCAGTCGTTCACGGGATGGGTTTGACCGCCCCACGAGTCGTAGGAAATCATATAAGAGACAATGCCGTTGAGCAAACCCTCTTGCGACGAAGCCATCTCTTTCACCTGGTCGGAAGTGAGCACATCGGTGGGTAGAGTGGTGTCGATACACGAAGTGGCGGAAATCATGGCAGCAAACGCCAGAGCCACACACTTGGTCTTGATGCTTATTTTATTGAATATGTTGGTTGTCATTGTTTCAATATTTTTTAGGGATTATCAGAATGTAACCTTCACACCGCCCGAGATGGTTGCCGAAGGGCTGTAGCTGTAGGTGTTATCGGTGTCGCCGGTGAACGAACTGCGAGGGTCGAAGCCGCGGCGTGCACTCCAGTAGTAGAGGTTAGAACCGGCTGCATAGATGCGCACGTTGCTCAATCCTACCGAACGTACCCACTTGGTAGGCAGCGTGTAACCCAAGTTGATGTTCTGCAGGGTGAGATTGCTTGCGCTGCAGAGAAAGCGGTCGCTCGAAGCAGAAGAGTTGCTGTCGCCGTATTGCAGGCGCGGTATGTTGCTGTCGGTGTTGGTTGGCGACCAAGCGTTGAGGATGTCCTTGTGGAGCGAGTGGCCGCCGTTGATGCCCGTAGGCGTGGTCATTGATGCCGCATAGCCGTGGTCGTAAGCCTTGCCGCCAAGCGAATAGGTGAACGACACGTTGATGTCGAAACCGTAAAGCGAGAGCGAGGTGCCGAAACCGCCGTAAACGGTTGGGTGCGGGTCGCCGCACAGATAGGAGGTGGCGTTGCCATAGACGTCGGTCACACCCAGTGTGCCGTCGCTCTTGGTGTAATACCAAGTCGACTTACCTTCCTCACTGACACCGGCATAGCGCTTCAAATACCATTGATAGATTGGCAGGCCCTCGCAATACACGTTGTTCACCGAGGTGTAGCCGGCGTGGCCGTCGACCTCGAAGCCTTCTTTGAGCGATGGAGCCAGCTTCACGATGCGGTTCTTATAGAGAGTGGCGTTGAGATTAACATCCCATGTGAAATTGGCGGTATTGATAATCGAGCCGTTGAGCTCAATTTCCACACCCTTGTTCACCATGTCGCCGATGTTGTCGTAGGTGCCGTTGTAGCCCGAGCTGTAAGGAGCAATCACAAAGCAGAGCATGTCGGTGGTCTTCTTGTAGAAGTATTCCACACCACCGCGCAAGCGGCTGCCGAACAGCTCAAACTCGATGCCGGCATTCATGTTGTTGTTGGTTTCCCAAGTGATGTTTTCGTTACCCTTGTTGGAGAGCACCAGACCAAGCTGGTTGTTGCTGTTGACAATATCGTAGGTGTCGATATAGCGGTAGTCGCCGATTTTGTCGTTACCCTGCTGGCCAAACGATGCCTTGAGCTTGAGCAGGTTGAGCCAACTGCCGGAGTTGTTCATAAACGATTCCTTCGAAATAATCCAGGCACCGCCAACCGAGTAGAAGTTACCCCAGCGGTGGTCGGGGTGGAAACGGCTCGAAGCGTCGCGACGATAAGAGATGTTGGCGAAATAGCGCTGTGCATAGTCATACTGGCCGCGGAAGAAGAAACCTTCGGAGTTATAGTCGCTCATGGCATCGCTGGCGTCGCTCACCTGAATGGCGCCCGAAAGCGTCTGGTTGAAGAAATAGTTAGCCATATTCTTCCTTGTACCCGACAGATACTCGTAGCTCTGCTTGTAGTATTCGTGACCCAGAAGCAGCTCGATGTGGTTGTTGCCAAATTCGCGCTGATAGTTGATGAGTTGTTGGAAATTGTAGGAATAGGTCTGGGTGCTGTATTTTGTGATAGTACCGTTCGAGGTGTTGTCCTCCCAATAGCCGTAGAATGGGTTGGCAGTTTCAAGGCCCTTGGTGAAGCGGTTCGACACCGTTCCGTTCACGGTCACCTTCAAGCCCTTCACCTGTTGGGGCGTGATGTCGGCATAACCGTAAATCGAGAATGCGTCCTCTTTGAACTTGTTCACGTTCAAGCTGTTGTCCTGCAGAGGGTTGATGTTAGGCAGCACAGGGCGAGTCAAACCTATTTCGTCGCCATCGCCGTAGTCGTACATCACGCCGTTTTCGTCGCGCATGATGTTGCCGGCACCATCGCGGATGTAAGCGGGATAGATAGGCGCCATATTGTTCACCTGATAGAACACGCCGCTATCGTCGCTTGGCACGGTGTGATACTGGCTGTGAGCGAAGTTGATGTTTGTGCCAATCTTAACCCAGTCCTTCAAGCGGTAGTCGGCCTTGACGCGAGCCGAATAGCGGTCGTAGTCGCTGTT
This sequence comes from Muribaculaceae bacterium, assembly GCA_051871535.1. Classification (GTDB taxonomy): domain Bacteria; phylum Bacteroidota; class Bacteroidia; order Bacteroidales; family Muribaculaceae; genus SFTJ01. The sequence goes on from JBJECX010000006.1 coordinate 38,730, forward strand.
GTAAACAGTACCCTCGTTGTTGAGGTAGCCCAACGAGCCGTAGAACTGCAGACGGTCGTTACCGCCGGTGACGTTGAGGTTATACTCTTGGCGCATGCCGTGGCGGAAAGCCAGCTTCTGCCAATCGTCGGGCGTGATGGTGTAGAAGTTGCCATTGTTGTATACACGGCGTCCAAGTGAGGCGTTAGGGTTCATGCGGCCGTTTTCGCCGATGAAATACTCGCCGTCGGGCACCGTGTAGCAGATATAACCCAAACCGCCCACACCGGCTTCGCCTGCCATCTGGGCATTGGCAAGTGCAGTGGCATCTTGTGCGTTCACGCCGAGCGAATTGGTCTGATAGTTATAGAGTGCTTTATAATATGTCTCGTAGTAAAGAGCCGGATTCTTGATAGTCTCGTAGTCGCGCGAGATGCGAATGTTAGAACCCAATCGGGCATCGAGCGTCACCACAGCCTGACCTTGTGCCGAACGCTTGGTGGTGACCATAATCACACCGTTAGCGCCACGGGCACCGTAGAGCGCCGTCGACGAAGCATCCTTGAGCACTGTCACCGATGCCACGTCGGCAGGGTTAAGGTTGTTCCAACCGCCATCGTATGGGGCGCCGTCAACCACAATAAGAGGGTCTTTGCCGGCGCTGATACTGCTGAAACCGCGCACGCGAATCGATGGTGTGGCAGTAGGGTCGCCGCTGTTGTTCACCATCTGCACACCGGCAGCCTCGCCCTGCAACGCACTCATCACATTGGTCAGCTGCTTGGTCTCGATGGTCTTGGCTTGCACCACGGCAGCCGAACCGGCAAATGCCGAACGCTTCTGCTCGCCGAAAGCAGTAACCACCACTTCCTCGAGCACCTGCTCATCGCTGTCAAGGGTAATTTTCATGTCCTTCGACACTGTCACCACTTGTGGTTTCATTCCCACATAAGTAATCTCGATTTTGTCGCCGGGCTTAACGCTGCTCAAAGTAAACCGTCCGTCGATGTCGGTCGCTCCGAGAGCTTTGCCGTTCTTGAGTTTGATTGTGGCTCCGATGATAGCTTCGCCTTGCGCATCAACTACCACACCTTTCACCGCATTGCTTTGCGATGTCATAGTGATTGATGATAAAGCCATAGCTATTACCACTAAATACTTTGAAAATCTCATATTCTTGGTTTTAGGTTATTCTTAATTTTTTTTAATAATTATAGCATGACCACAAACAATCTTTCTTTATATTTGGCAAAATTAGCAATTTGTTACAAAATATCAAATTATTCTACCATAAAAATAAAAATAATCATATTTGGAATTTTAACTTACATTTTGTTACGCAAACATATCAATAAACCACTTTTTGATATTTTCGATGTTTACGGATGCAAATATAATGCTAATACTTGAATTATGAAAGATTTTTGATAGATAACATATCATTTTGCTACTATATAACCTAATTCTGCTCATTAAATGATATTTTGTGTTACACAATATTTACACAATGAAATACGTTATTTTATAGACGAAATCGGATTTTACCTAAATCGAAATTACATTTATTAACACATTTGCACAGTCAATATTTATTCTATACACCGGCATATATGCAAGGCGCAGCCAACCCGATGTCGACCCCGCAATGCTACATGCCGACAATTTTTTTGTAACTTTGCACCGCAAAATTATAGGAACAACCCTGCAACGAATGACGACCGACAGCTCAAACAAGCCCAAAGGCAAACCTGCCTCGATTTGGCAACGCCCCATGTGGGTGTCGCTGTTCGCCCTCACAGCCGCCGTGGCGTGGGGATGGGCTTACCCATTGATAAAACTCGGATTTGAAGAATTTAGGATTGAAGGCGCCGACGCAGGCAGCAAGATGCTGTTTGCCGGTATACGCTTTGCGGTGTCGGGGCTGATAATACTTGCGGCAGCCCGTGCCCGCCACTGCCGTATGACACCCGCTCGCGGCTCCGACTGGCTGATGGTGCTTGCCTTTGCGCTGGTGAACACCACGCTGCACTATGCATTTTTCTACATCGGGCTGTGGTATAGCGCCGGTTCGAGGGCTGCCATACTCAACTCGCTGAGCGTGTTTGCCGTGGTGCTGCTGGCATGCGTGTTTTTCCGCAGCGACCGCCTCACCACCCGCAAGATTGCAGGCTGCGCCATGGGCATCGCCGGCATAATAGCGCTGAACATGGGCGGCACACAGAGCAGCGACTTCAACTTGCTGGGCGATGTGCTGATTGCGCTGAATGCGCTGTGCGGAGCAGCCGCAAGCCTGATGACACGCCCGCTGAGCCGACGCATCGACATCTTTGCCGGCACCGGCTACAGCCTCGCCATAGGCGGCGCACTGCTGCTGACGGCAGCGCTACCCATGGGCGGAACTCTGCCACGCATCACCCTTTGGGGCACCATCATACTGCTACTGCTCATAGCCATCAGCACCATAGGTTTCACATTATATAATAAGCTGCTGTCGTGCAACCCCGTCGGCAAGGTGGCAATATTCAATTCGCTCATCCCCGTGGTGGGCGCCGTGACATCATGCATGTGTCTCAACGAGCCTTTCCAGCCAAAATATGCCATAGCAGCCGTGCTCGCCGCCGCCGGAATCTACATTATCAACAAAGGCAAAAAATAACCGATGGACAACGAAAAAGCCGGAGCAACCAATTCGATATTCAGCCGCGATTATCTGGCAGCTGTGGCTGTGATGTGCGTCATTATGATGAACGTGCTCGACACCACCATTGTGAACGTGGCATTGCCCACGCTTGCCCAGTGCTTTGGTGTGAGCGACACTGCCATCACTTGGGTTGCCAACAGCTATTTGATGCTCATTCCAATGCTCATGCTGTCGTTTTCGCTGGCAGGCGACGTGTGGGGATATAGGCGCATGTTTGTGATAGGCACGGTGCTGTTCGGATTGGGTTCGTTTGTGTGCGGCATGTCGTTGACGTTTGCGCAACTCATAGCCGGGCGAATGATGCAAGGCGTTGGGGCAGCCGGCGTGATGAGTGTCAACACCGCCCTCGTGCGAATCATCTTCCCTCGCGAGAAACTGCCCATAGCCATGGGAGTCAATGCCATGGTGGTGGCGGTGAGTTCGGCTGCCGGTCCTACTTTGGCAGGAGTGATTCTTCACTTTTTGTCATGGCAATGGATGTTTTTTATCAATGTTCCCGTGGCTGTGATTGCAATAGTGATAGGTGTACGCCTACTGCCGCGCAACCCCGCATCGCAAGGCGGAAAAGCCCGTTTCCACTGGTCGAGCGCAATAATGAATTTTGCATTTTTCGGACTGATGCTTCACGGCTTAGACGAGTTTGCTCAGCACGGTTTTAGCGCCACGGCAGGCATAGAGGTGGCACTCGGCACAGCGCTTGGCATTGTGTATATGCACAGGCAGACGCGCATCGCCACACCACTGTTTCCTGTCGACTTGATGCGCAATTCCACTTTCGCCCTGTCGGTCGGCACATCGATATGCTCCTACACGGCGCAAAGCCTTGCCTATGTGTCATTGCCTTTCTTTCTGCATTATGTGATGCACTATCAAGCAGTGGCTATTGGAGCCATGATAACGCCTTGGCCGCTTGCCACGGTCATCACCGCCCCGCTTGCAGGCAAATTAGTGTGCCGATTCCGCGCAGGCATCATCTGCACAGTGGGCATGCTGCTTCTTGCCGTAGGGTTTGCCTTGTTGCTTCTGATGTACGAAGGTTCGCCGGCATGGCAGATGGCTGCCACACTGGCACTTTGCGGAGTAGGATTCGGATTGTTCCAGACGCCGAACAATGTCACGTTGGTGAGTTCGGCACCAACACATCGCAGCGGCGGCGCAAGCGGGATGCTCGGCACGGCACGCGTAATCGGTCAGACCGTGGGCACCACACTGGCAGCCCTCATGCTGCGGTTGTTCACCGACGAGCAACAAGCGTCGGCATGCCTTGTGGCTGGCATAGCGATGGCTATTGCAGCAGCCATTGTGAGCAGTATGCGACTTAAAGATTCCGGCGCACATGCCGCATCTAACATCAAAGCATAGTGCCCAAGCATACCCCACGTAGACCGCACCATTTTGGGCGAAAAGTTGCAAAAACACCCTCAAACCCTTGGCAAAAAGTTGCAAAAACCTCTTGCAAACATTGGCGAGAAGTTGTAAAAACCTCTTGCAGGCACTACATATATCACTATGCATCAACCCGTTACGACAATAACGGATAAAACACCAAAAATGCATCAATTTTAAGGCAGAGTGTTCTATGCCAAGAAAATACGTTAAACTCAAATCGGTCATTAGAAAAAACTTTTTAACATTTCTAATGACCGATTTGGGATAAATTGAGTCGATAGGATTAACTATAAGGCTATTTTAGTGCAGGAACAGCCTATTCCTGCACTAAAATAGTTTGTAATAATGCTGATTAGACGTGCTTCCTCACATTATGAACAAATTTACTCTATACTACTAAGTAGAATATCTAAATTTGCACAATTAACTAACCACAAATATATGAGAAGTATTTTTTTATTTCTTTTTTTTGTCTCAACATTAAGTATGCTGGGGCAGTATCAAACTGATATGGACGTTCAATATACCTCGAAAACAGATGGATATTCTGTAGAACGATGTAAATTGGATATCTATTATCCTATGAAGACCTCCGGTATGCCTGTTGTCATATGGTTTCATGGTGGAGGATTGACCGGTGGACAAAAGTCAATACCAGATGGTCTTAAAGACGCTGGATTCATTGTCGTTGCACCAAACTACAGATTAATACCTAATGTAAAAATAGATGATTGCATTGATGATGCAGCGGAAGCTGTAGCATGGGTGTTCAACAATATCAAGGAATATGGAGGTGATTCTTCCAAGATATTTGTCTCTGGTCATTCGGCAGGTGGATACCTCACGAGTATGATTGGATTGGATAAAAAATGGTTAAAGAATTATGAGATAGAAGCTGACTCTATAGCCGGACTAATCCCATATAGTGGACAAGCGATAACACATTTTGCACATCGCCGAATCAATAATATTCCAGAGCTACAACCTACCGTTGATGAATATGCGCCATTATTCCATATTCGTAAAGAGGCTCCTCCATATATTATAATTACAGGTGATGAAGACCTTGAGTTATATGGTCGATATGAAGAAAACCTATATCTTTGGCGGATGCTTAAACTTGTAGGTCATCCTGATGTACAGATATTCAAGCTGGATGGTCATAATCATGGGGACATGGTTAGTCCAGCACATCATATACTTAAACAGCAGATTAAACGGCTAATCCAATAAACCATCCTATATTTATTACTGGTGCAATAAAATCGCGTTAATTAAAAAATCATCAAATAAAGAGAACCCTTTTACATTTTGGGCTGAATTAGTTGATGAGTCTTGCTTGGTTATGAGTTGTCATAATTTAACACGCTGCAAAGCAGAGATTCTGATCAAGGTAGTAACTTCGGTGATAGAATAGTTGCTTTTGTTGTCAACCTTAATCCATGCTACCATAATGTAGAAAATGATAGTGGTATAGAGATGGACTTTATCCCAAATCGGTCATTAGAAAAAACTATTTAACATTTCTAATGACCGATTTGGGTTTAAGTTAAAAAACTGATTTGCTGAATCAGCAACAGCGCCGCGGTTAATATCGCTGGTAATCGGATGGCTACAGACTTTGTTATCGGGTAATTCGCGTCCTGTACGCCATTATCGCAGGACAGTGGTCCGTGGGTTACGCTTCGCTTACCCACGGTATGTGATGCACACTACCATCCGGCGAGTACAGGACGCAAATTTTACTCTGCTGCCGGGTCTGTGACCACGCCAAAGTTGAATATCCGGAATAACAGCCCTCCTTGCAACAAAGCAGCAACAGCGCCCATTTTGTCGAGAAAATCAACCATTATGACACGCTTATCATAATATTTCTGCCAAAATGTTTGGATTTTCAGAAATTTATACTCATATTTGCATTATGGACAGGCGATAACATCACAATCAACATTCATATTGCCATCCACTCAAGTAGCTTGCAGGTTTATTTCAAACCGCCAAATATATTCAGTAACAAAAAGTGGAACAGACATGAACGACAAGGCAAATCACAGCACCGAGGTTGCAAGCAAATCGCAAGAAAAGCAACCCACCGCCAACGAGGTTAAGCAATGGATGAACGCTCAAGCCGAGCCACAGCAAAACGCCAACAATGGCAACATGGAGCTTAACGCTTTTCGCGCTTCTACTTCGCAGACGTCGGGCGGCTACGGCAAACGCGTCGAAGACCTGGTGAAAGGCCTCATGAACAAGACTCTGCTGTGAGGCTGCCGACAATGCAAAGTTGCTAACCACGACCCGAGCGGCACTCGCCCACCCTGCATTATATATTGCAACAATAAATAAATCAGAATTCAATAATCAGAAATTAAGCCTATGGAACCAACAACTTACGACAAGTTCTCGATGCAAGCCCTGCAAGAGCTACATCGCTATAGGGCAGTTATGTTCAGTCCCACCTGCTGAGGACATTCCATTCCACTCCTCTGTCCCCGGCAAAAAACAGAAACTGAACAAAACAACAACCCTAAAAAAATTCATAATATATGGCAAATCCAACAATAAAAGAAGTGAAAGAGTGGATGATGACACTCTATACCGAGAGCCAAAACCAAATCACTCCGGCAGAGCGCACCGAGCAATATAAATATGCCACAATGGTGAAAAAACCCAGCGACAAACAGTTCCTGGTGAAGATGCTCGACGAAAGCTCGCAGATTCGCAACAGCAAGATTCTTGCACGCCGCATCAAGGACCTCATCGACCAATTTGGTGTGCCCGAATTCCTGAACACCCGCGACCGCATGCTGTTCAAGCTCTATCAGTGGATTGGACACTACTTCGACTTTATTGCCGTGCCAATCATCAAAAAGCGTCTGCGCAGCGACTCGTCGCGCGTGATTCTCGATGCTGCACGCCCAAAGCTCACTAAGCACCTTGCCACCCGCTTCGACCAGAAAATCGGTCAGAACGTCAACCTGCTTGGCGAAGTGGTGCTTGGCAACAAAGAAGCCGACGCCCGCTACCACAAATATCTCGAGGCACTCGAGCAACCCGACATCAACTACATCTCAGTGAAGATTTCGGGCATCTATGCTCAAACTCATTCGCTCAACTACGAAGAGAGCTTCCCCGAACTGGTTCGCCGCATGAGCGCCCTCTATCAGAAAGCCATCGACTTCCCTTACGTCGACCCCGACGGCGTGAAGCGCAGCAAATTCATCAACCTCGATATGGAGGAATATAAGGACTTCCACCTCACCATCAAGGTGTTCAAAGCCACTTTGAGCAAGCCCGAATTCCTCAACTACGAAGCCGGCATCGTGGTGCAATCCTATCTGCCCGACGCATGGAACTTCCAAACCGAGCTGCTGGAATTTGCCAAGGAACGCATTGCACGCGGCGGCGCCCCAATAAAGATGCGCATTGTGAAAGGTTGCAACCTCGACATGGAAACCATCACCGCCAGCCTGCGCGGCTGGGCAAACCCTGTGTTGCCTAACAAGACCATCGTCGACGCCAACTACCTCAAACTCATCGAACGCGGCTTGAAACCTGAAAACGCCAAAGCGCTGCACATAGGCATGGCATCGCACAACCTGTTCACCATCTCCTACGCCTATCTGCTCACCCAAAAGCTGGGCACACCCAAGGATTGCTTCTGCTTTGAGATGCTCGAAGGTATGGCTGACCACGTTTGGCGCGCACAAAGCAAGCTTGGCAACCATGTGATTCTTTATGCTCCGGTGGTTAAGGACGAAGACTTCCTCTACGGCATCAGCTATCTGGTGCGCCGTATGGACGAGCAGACTGCTCCCGAAAACTTCCTCACCCACTCGTTCGACTTAAAGCCAGACACCGACACCTGGCGTTTCCTCGAAGAACAATTCGAAGAAGCCTACAAGCTCAAGGACAATGTCACCGAAGAGCCCGCCCGCAAGCAGGACCGCAACAAACCCTACACTCCGGTGCCTCCTACCGACGAGATGCGCAACGAGCCCGACACCGACTTCGACCTCGTGCCTAACCAAGAATGGCAGGCTGGCATCTTCAAGAAATGGAAGAAATCGACTGCCGACAAACCGGAAATCATTCCGCTGCAAATCGGCGCTAAAACTATTGAAACCGAAAGCCGTCAGAAATACTTCGACCGCAGCCAAGGCGACGCCGTGCAAGTGGCTGAAATGTGCCGCGCCGGCGAAAAGGAAATTGCCGAAATCATAAAGATTGCCGACGAAGACCCCGCAGGATGGCGCAATACCACCCTCGAACAACGCCACCAAATCATGTTCAAGGCAGCCAATCTGCTTGGCGAGATGCGCGGCGACCTCATCGGCTCGATGTGCGCCATCACCGGCAAGACCGTGGTTGAAGGCGACGTTGAAGTGAGCGAAGGCATCGACTATGCACGCTTCTACACCACATCGATGAAGAAGTTTGCAGCCCTCGCCGACGTCGACATCACTGCCAAGGGCACCATCCTGGTGATTTCGCCATGGAATTTCCCATGCGCCATTCCGTGCGGCGGCGTTGTAGCAGCATTGGCAGGCGGCAACACCTGTATTCTCAAGCCCGCCTCGGTGGCTGCTCCTGTGGCTTGGCTCTTTGCCAAAGCATTCTGGGATGCCGGCGTGCCTAAAGAAGCACTGCAAGTGGTAATCACCGACCGCCCTGCCCTCAAGGCACTCACCACTGCGCCCGAAATCAAACACATCATACTCACTGGCGGCACCGACACCGCTCAAGCCATCACCCGCACTGCTCCGCTCACTCCGCTGAGCGCCGAAACAGGCGGCAAGAATGCTATGATTCTCACCGCTTCGGGCGACCAGGACCACGCCATCATGAACGCTTGCCACTCGGCATTCGGCAACGCCGGTCAGAAGTGCTCGGCATGCTCGCTCTTCCTCGTTCACCGCTCAATCTACAACGACCCGAAGTTTATGGCAAAGTTGAAGGACTGCGCCGAATCGATGAAGGTGGGTTCGGTGTGGAACGCAGGCAACGTGGTAGGCCCGATGATTACCAACGAAAACGACAAGCTAAAACAGGCATTCACCCTCGAGCCGGGCGAAGAATGGCTTGTTGAACCCAAGTTTATCGACGAAAAGAAGTATATTCTTGCTCCAACCATCAAGATTGGTGCCAAGCCCGAAAACTTCAGCTTCCGCACCGAGCTGTTTGCTCCGCTGCTCACCGTGGCACCATTCGACACCCTCGAAGAAGCTGTGGCTATGGTCAACAGCCTCGACTATGGCTTGACAAGCGGTTTGCAATCGCTCGACGAAAACGAACAAGCCTACTGGAAAGAGCACATCGTGGCAGGTAACCTCTACATCAATCGCGGCATCACCGGCGCCATCGTCAACCGTCAGCCATTCGGCGGCATGAAGAAGAGCGCATTTGGCGGCGGCGTGAAAGCCGGCGGCCCCAACTATGTGGCTTGCTTCGTGAACATCACCGACAAACCCGGCAGCACCACCGACTGGCGCAAGAGCTATGCTGAAGCCTACGAGACCGAATTCCGCCACGCCCGCGACTGGAACAAGTGCACTGGCGAACAGAACGTGTTCCGCTATCGTCACCTCGACAGCATGGTGCTCCGCCTATTGCCGGGCGACAGCAACGAATATGCCGAAATGGTGGCTGAAGGCGCACGCCTGTGCGGAACTCCGCTCACCATCAGCCACGAACCAAGCGACGACCGCTCGGCACTGGCTTTGCCGGGCTGCAAAGTGGTGGCTGAAACAACCGAGCAATTCCTCGCTTCGATGCCCCGCTACGACCGCGTGCGCATCGTGGTGAGCAAGGACAAGGCGCCACGCGAATTCTACGAACGGGCAGCCGAAACCGACAAGTATATTGCCGCCGGCGCTCCGCTCAAGTGTGGCCGCGTTGAGCTCATCAACTACATCAAGGAGCAGTCAGTCACCTACGAATACCACCGCTACGGCAGTATTCAGCGTGTGCCCGACGTGGAATAATCAAAAAGAATCGAACTACATGAACCACGTCGCGACGACGTGAAATCATATTTCTGATTATTTATTCGTAGCCCTGCCACAATGTATTGTCGGCAGGGCTATTTGTTTGTCAGGCAGCAACGCCTCCGCCAAAAAGCATATTCACCACCCGCGGATTTGCTGAATGCCAAAAGATTGCTTATCTTTGCATACCGAAAATTGTTGTATTAACGATATTTTTTCAATTAACAAAACGATAAACTGACATGAAAAAATTATTCTCAATTGTATTCGGCGCAGCGCTCATGGTTATGGGCAGCTGCTCCACACAAAACAACGTGAAGATGGACGGAGAGTGGCTAATCACCAAAGCCTGCGGCGTTAGCACCGTGGGCGGCGACAAGCAAGCCTCGATTCGATTCGACGGCAAAGGCCAAGTGAACGGCAACGCCAGCGTGAACTCATTCTTCGGTTCTTACACCACCGAAGGCGACTCGCTGAAGTTTGGCACCATGGGAATGACCCGAATGATGGGTGGTAGCATGGACATGGAAGATGCCATCACCAAGGCCCTTAACAACACTGCCACCGTGAAGATTGAAAACGACGAAGCAACCGTTTTCGACCGCGAAGGCAATGCTGTGATGACACTCAAGCGCAAAAAGTGAGCCCGCGGGCTGACAAACGCGAAATCCTGAAAATGTGCCCGGGAATGTGTGTGTGAATGCAACAATCGAATCATACCACAAGCCCCGAGGCACATCAATTTTTTTTGGCGGAGAAACTGAATTACACTACTTATATCATATAAAGAAAAACATATATCTATGCCTAACAACGATGTCAAGCGCATTGTGCTCACGGGTGGGCCTTGTGCAGGAAAGACCACGGCACTGGTGAGAGTGATTGAACAGTTCAGCAACCTGGGTTACAAGGTGTTCACCCTGCCCGAAGTGCCCACCATGTTCACACAGGCGGGTATGAACTACCTCACCACCAACAAAGACTTCTTCTTTGAGGGTGAAAAAGCCACACTCGAAATACAGCTTGCCCTCGAGGACAAATTTCAGCGAATGGCTGAAGCATGCACCGAACCCTGCGTGATAATCTGCGACCGCGGCACACTCGACATCTCGGCATATATGAGCGCCGAGATGTGGGACACCATCACCGGCAGCGTGGGCGTTGACACCGCCAGCCTGCGCAGCCGCTACGACGCCGTGCTCCACCTGGTGTCGGCTGCCGACGGTGCCGAACAATTCTACACCACCAGCAACAACGCCCAACGCCTCGAAAAAGCCGACGAAGCCGGACTGAAGATAGCCCGCGAACTCGACAAGAAGGTGATTAAGGCATGGAGCGGACACCCTCACCTGCGCGTAATTAACAACAACGAGGACTTCGACCGCAAGCTCAACCGCGTGCTCAAAGAAATCTCCAACGTGCTCGGACTGCCGCAACCCATCGAAGAAGAACGCAAATACATTGTTGAACTAATTGGCGAAGTGCCCGACTGCATCGAGAGCGACATCACCCAGACATATCTGGTTGCCGACCCTGACTGCGAAGTGCGCCTGCGCCGCCGCGGCTGGAACGGAAAATATGTGAACGTGCACCTCACCAAGAAGAAACTGTCCGACAAAGAGGAACTGGTGACCGAGCGGCAGGTGAGCAACAACCTATATCGCTCGCTGCTGCAGCAAGCCGACCCTTATCGTAGCACCATAAAAAAGATGCGCAAAAGCTTTATCTGGAAAGGCCAGTTCTTCGAACTCGACACCTACCTAGAGCCGATAAGCAACCTTATGATTCTCGAAACCAAAGGCATATCGCGCCACGAGGACGTAAAATTCCCGCCATTCATTCGCGTGGTGGAGGACATCACCGGCAACAAGAAATATTACAACTACACCCTCGCCCTGCGCAACTGATGCGCACCCCACGGCAAGGGCCGATAAACCTAATCGACGGCTGCTTAGAGCGGAATAGTGTTGATATTCCGCTCGGCATTGCCAACGCATACATCGGCGTAGTAGCGCAATTTCCCCAAAATCGCCACCGACTATTAATCTACACACCATTTTTTCGCCATATTACATACACAGTTTTGCCCGAGTTGAGGCAGGCTGCGTAGTGCGTTTTTTGTTTGGCATAGACAGCAGATTTTTGTAAATTTGCCGGAGTTTTCTTAAAAGCATTATCGTTATGGAAAGAAGTGAAACACCTGTGTTGCTGCTCACAGGCTATCTGGGCAGCGGAAAAACTACTTTGGTAAACCGCATACTGAACAACAAGCGCGGCATTAAGTTTGCCGTAATCGTCAACGACATCGGCGAAGTGAACATCGATGCGTCGCTGATTGAAAAAGGCGGCATCGTGGGCAAGAAGGACGACAGCCTTGTGGCACTGCAAAACGGCTGCATCTGCTGCACGCTCAAGATGGACCTTATCGAACAACTTCACGACATCACCCGCACTCACCGTTTCGACTATATCGTAATTGAAGCCAGCGGCATCTGCGAACCGGTGCCTATTGCACAAACCATCTGCTCGATGCCGCAGATGGGCGCCGAGTATATGCTCGACGGGCTTGCGCGACTCGACTGCATCTGCGCCGTGGTTGATGCCCTGCGCCTGAAGGACGAGTTTGGCTGCGGCGGTGCGCTACTGAGCGCCGACATCGACGAGGAAGATATCGAAAACCTTGTGATTCAGCAGATTGAATTCTGCAATATTGTGCTGCTCAACAAGGCTTCGATGGTTGAACCGAGCGAACTGGCACGCGTGAAGCAAATCATACGCACACTTCAGCCCAAAGCCGAAATTGTGGAGTGTGACTATTGCGATGTTGAACTCGACAAGATTCTGAATACCGGCATGTTCGACTTCGACAAGGTTGCCACATCTGCCGCATGGATTAGAGAAATGGAAAACATCGAAGACGAAGACGACGATGATGACCACGACGAGCACGAGCATCACCACCACGATGACGACGACCACGACGAGCATGAGCACCACCACCACGATGACGACGACGAGCATCATCACCACCACGATGATGACGAGCACGAGCATCATCACCACCATCATCACCACCACCATCACGGCGAGGGCGAGGTGGAGGAATACGGCATAGGCACATTTGTCTACAAGGCACGCCGCCCGTTCGACCTCAACCGCTTCGACTATTTTGTGGCACGCAACTGGCCCAAAGGCATCATCCGCGCCAAAGGAATATGCTACTTCAAGAGCGAATCGGAAATATGCTACCTGTTTGAACAGGCAGGCAAGCAAGTGAGCCTCAACAATGCCGGTCAATGGTATGCTACCATGCCCGACGACGAGTTGCAGGAGTTGCTTATGCGCGACGAAAGCCTGCGCCGCGACTGGGTGGACCCCTACGGCGACCGCCAGCAAAAACTGGTGTTCATAGGCCAGCACCTCGACCGCGAAGCCATCACTCAAGTGCTGAACGATTGCCTGGTGGATTTCTGATATTTTAGTGCAACACCATAGCTGCAAGAGGCTGTGTCGGGATGGATATTACCAACAATGTTGCCTGAAGGGCGCCAAATCAGGATAATTCCATAATTACGACACAGCCTCTTGTTTTCCCATGCACATAACGAAACAAGAGTAAGATTTGCCAAAAGCCCGCACTCTCTCACATTTCTTTAGGAATTGACCAACAAATTCATTAAATTTGCAATATGCAAAAACATAATGTATAATAAACCCCTAAACCTCGAAGAATTGTTAATGAAATCGTCAATCCTATCAATTGCTGCAGCGGCATGTTTGCTGCTATGCTGCTCCGAAGCCCAAGCCGGGAATCCTAAGCGCGAATTTCGCGGTGCGTGGATGCACACCGTTGGTCAAATGCAATATTCGCGCATGACCACCCAACAGAATCAAGCCTACCTGCGCCGTCAGCTCGACTCGCTGCAAATGGCTGGCATAAACGCCATTGTGTGGCAAGTAAGGCCCAAAGCCGACGCCTTCTACCAGTCGAATTTAGAGCCTTGGAGCGTGTATCTCACCGGCGAATTCGGCAAACGCCCTGAGCCATTCTGGGACCCTCTGCAATTTATGATTGAGGAGTGCCACAAGCGAGGCATGGAGCTGCACGCATGGCTCAACCCCTATCGCGTGACCAACACCAAGGGCGAAACCAAGAAACTGTCGAAGGACCACATCTATCACGCCCATCCCGAATGGTTTGTGAGCTATGGCGGTCAGACCTATTTCGAGCCAGGGTTGCCCCAGTGCCGCGAATTCATATGCAACGTGGTGCGCGACATTGTCAGCCGCTACGACATTGACGCCATTCACATGGACGACTATTTCTACCCCTACCCCACCAAGGACGAGTTCCCCGACAGCAAGAGCTACGCCCGCTACGGTGGCGGCATGAGCCGTGGCGACTGGCGCCGCCAGAACGTGGACTTGCTCATCGAGGGGCTGCACAAGGTGATTCTCGACGAGAAGCCTTGGGTGCGCTTCGGCATCAGTCCGTTTGGCGTATGGCGCAACCTCACCAGCGACCCGCGAGGCAGCCAAACAAATGCGCTGCAGTGCTACGATGCCTTGTATGCCGACGTGCTCAAGTGGACCGAACTGGGATGGGTTGACTATATGGTGCCGCAACTCTATTGGGAACTCGACCACAAACGCGCCCCGAGCCGCGTGCTCAACCCCTGGTGGAACGATAATGCCAACGGGCGCCACATGTACATCGGTCAATCGGTGGAAACAACCATGAAAACCGCCGACCCCGACAGCGAAAACCCCACCGAACTCGACCACAAGATTCGCCTCACCCGCCAATTGCCTAACATACAAGGCAACTGCTGGTGGCCCGGCTACTCAATCACCCGCAACAGCCACGGCGTGTGCGACTCGCTTGCCACTCACCAGCAATCGACTATTGCGCTGGTGCCTGCCTACACCTGGCTCGACAACATCGCCCCCGACGAGGTGAGCAACCTGAAGCTGCAAAACAAGCGCGGCACCAAGTCGCTCACTTGGCGAGCACCCGAAACCACCGACCCGATGCAGGTGGCTAAGGCGTTTGTAATATACCGCTTTGCACAAGGCGAGGATATCGACCTCGACAATGCCGCCGCCATACAGGCTGTAACGCCATATGCCGAATACGTCATTCCTGCCGACACGCCTCGCGGCACCTACCGATTTGTAGTGACCACGCTCGACCGCGTGAACAACGAAAGCCCCGAAGGCAAATCGCTGACGGTGAAGATTTGAATCACTCATTACACCGAATCAATGCAAATCAACGACGAAATATTCCGACGTGCCACAGCGGCCGACACCGACCGCTGCTGGCTGATTTTGCAGCAAGGCAAGGCGCAGATGTTCCGCGAAGGCAAACATCAGTGGACCGAAGCCTATCCCTCGCGCCAAAGCGTGGAGAACGACATTGCCGCCGGCAACGCCTACGTGATTGAGCAACAGGGCACGGTGATTGCCTACGGTGCCGTGATTGCCAACGGCGAACCTGCCTACCGGCAGATTGCCGACCTGTGGCTCACCAATGCCGACTATGTGGTGGTGCATAGGCTTGCCGTTGCCGACGAAGCCAAACGCCGCGGCGTGGCGGCGCGTTTCTTCGGCTATGCCGAGCAATGGGCACTGCAGCGCGGCATAACCAGCTTTAAGGTCGACACCAACTACGACAACTTCTATATGCAGCGTCTGCTGCGCAGCCAAGGCTTTATGTATTGCGGCGACGTCCACTATCCCCAAGGCGACCGCATGGCATACGAGAAAGTGCTGATGCAAGATTAAGTTAAGTACTGCCGAGTTTGTGTGAAAAAGAGTGGGGAAAAGAGGCTCTATTATTTTGTATTTCAAAACTTTATTTATACATTTGCATCATAGCTGCTAATGTAGGCCTACACGCAGCACGTTGCCAAAGATATACCCGGCGGCACTGCTCTATGTTTGCACTATATGTTTGCTTTCGATAATAGTATGTAAATAAAAATATCAGATTAGTAAAAACATCTTAAAACCCCATCGCACTATGACACCCACATTAATCATCATCATTGCTGCTGCAGCCATTTTGTTGGTTCTGCTTTTCATGTATTTCACCTACAACAACAAGGAAATATACTTGCGCAAAGAGGCAGATGCCCAACGTAAAAAGATTGAGAGCACCCACGACAAAATGTGGAAAGTGATTAAGCAAAAAGCCGAGGTGAGCGAACAATATCGCGAGGCATTCGAACGCATATACCCCGAATTAATTGCCGGTCGCTACAGCGAAGGCTCGTCGGCAATGAAGTGGATTCAAGAAGCCAACCCCGACTTCGACACATCGCTCTACAACGACCTGATGCAAGCCATCGAGATTCAGCGCACGCATCTGCACAATGCGCAATCGCGCATGCTCGACGTGATTCGCGAACGTGCTTCACTCATCGAGAGCTATCCTTCGCGCTGGTTCATCACCAACAAGAGCGAGATTGAATATGAACTGATTTCGTCGACCAACACCCGTGAGGCAGTAGCCACCCACACCGACGACAACATAGATTTGTTCAAATAATCGCAGTTCAATACGTTTAGCCACCTTGCATGCCCGGCAAGCACTGCGGGCGGATGCTTTACTCTCACCCACCGATGGCAGCCATTACCTACATATTCATCATTCTGGTGTTCGCCACCATGTGTTATTTCAACAACGACAGCGAGCACCTCACCAGCTGTGCAGTTTTATTTGGCATTGTGATGGCGCTCACCGGCCTTGTGCACTATCTGATGCTACGCCATAGGCGTACTGCCATCGAGTATCTTGGCGGGATAATCGACACCATCACCCACTACGATTCGTGGACCGAGGTGCAGTTATACACCGTAAACGTGCCGGACGGCAAAGACTCCAACGGACATACCACCTACCGCACCGAAACGCGCGTGCGCTACATCCATCACCCCGACGAATGGTGGTTCCGCACCAGCGTAGGCACCAGGCACGAAATATCGCATGCTACATACAATATAATAGCCGCCACATGGAACACCCCGATGTACAATTTCAGCATCACAGGCAGTGCTATTAGCGGCGGCGAACGCTACGGCGACGAGTACTATTTCAACGACGTGATTAGGCGCGAAGGCGGCAATTGCAATCCCCTCTACAACCAGGCGCTGACAAGATATATGTTCACCATCACCGAGCCGCACACCTACGAGAACAAGGTGCAAAACTCCAACTCGATTTTCCGCTTCGAAAAAATAACCGACGACGAAGCCCAAGAGCTGGGGCTGCATCCTTATCCCGCAATAAACAATTTCGACCAATCGCCCATTTTGGGCAAAAGCATCGACATCAACACCGAGCAGCTAATCAGGGCATTCAATGCCTTTTATGGCCAGGTCTGCCAAATCAGATTGTATGTGCATCTGTTCGATGCTTCGCAAGGCATCGTAACAGCCGAGAAACAACAAGCCTATTGGAAAGGCGGCAACAAAAACGAGTTCTCGGTATGCTTGGGGCTCGACGGCAACACCGTGAAGTGGTGCTACACATTCAGCTGGATGGACGAACCCACGCTGGGCGTTATGACCGAGGACTATTTTCGCCACCATCCCGAGCTCGACCTGAAGTTATTTGTGCAATGGCTTGCCGCCAACATCAATCATTGGAAACGCAAAGAGTTTGCCGACTTCCACTATCTGCGCGTGCAACTGACACCGGCTCAAACCGCGCTGCTGCTTGCTACCAGCGCCGCCCTATGCGCCGGCGCCGTCTACATTCTTCTCGAAACGATTTAGGCTAATACTACGGCGTGCTCACTCGGCATCGGCAGCCGACTGATGGCGATGGCGGTCCATGATGCGATAGCCCGTGGCTGCAACAACTATGCTCATAAGCGGACTTGCCAGATTGAATACGCAATAAGGCAAATAGGTGAGTGTGGCAACACCAAGCACCGTGCTCTGCACCATGCCGCAAGTGTTCCAGGGAATAAGCACCGAAGTGACAGTAGCCGAATCCTCAGTGGCACGGCTGAGCACCCGCTGGTCGATGCCCAAGCGACGATAAATGTTGCCAAACACGCTGCCGGTGAGCAGGATGCTTATGTATTGGTCGGACGTGGCAGTGTTGAGCGTCACACCGGTGAATGCCGTAGAAGCCACCGCCGACACCCTGCCGCGCGCCACCTTGGTGAACAGGCGCGTGATGCCGTCGGTCATGCCTCCGGCCGTGAGCGTGGCACCGAAGCACATGGCACACAAAATCAGCCACACAGTGGGCATCATGCCGCCCATGCCGCGGGTAGCCACAAGCTCGGTGAGCATCTCATTTGAAGTGGATATGGCAGTTGAGCCATAAAGCACCTGCATTGAGCCGGCAAACTTGTCGCCACCGGCAAGCTCCGCAACGATGTCGGGCTGAAAGGCAAGCGCGCATATCACACCCATCACCGACGCCGTGAGCAAAGTCACCAACGCCGGCACTCGCTTCACAATCATCACCGCCGTTATTATTGGCACCACCAGCAGCCACGCACTGACGTTGAAACGCATGGCAATAGCTCCACGAAACGCATCAAGCTCGCCCGACGTCACCGCATCGTGCTGGAATCCCGCCACAACAAACACAATCAAAGCAAGCACAAGCGACGGCACTGTGGTGATGAGCATAAACCGTATGTGCGAAAACAGCCTCACGCCACATATACTCGACGCAAGAATGGTGGTGTCGGACAACGGCGAAATCTTATCGCCGAAATACGCCCCGCTGATTATGGCTCCGGCAATCCAACCCTCGTCGAACCCCTGGGCCCTGCCAATGCCCATCAGCGCCACGCCGATGGTGGCAATTGTGGTCCACGAACTGCCCGTCATCACACTCACCGCTGCACTCAGCACGCATGTGGTGGCAAGAAACACGTCGGGGCTGATGATGTTCACCCCATAATAAATCATGGTGGGCACCACACCGCCCACCATCCACGAACCTCCAAGCGCACCAATCAGCAACAGGATAATCACTGCCGACGACACGCTGGAAATATTCTTGGTGATTGCCGCCTCAAAGTTTCGCCAGGGCACACGGGCGTACACTGTGGCAATGATGCAACTCACCGCCGACGCCGCCAACAGCACCACCTGAGTGGCTCCGCTGAGCGAATCGCTGCCAAAGGTGCGGATGGTGACAACAAGCATTGCAACCAACACCAGCAGCGGAACCACCGAAAGCACAATCGGCATCTGCCGAGTCTTAGTCTTCTTCATTCTTCTTCAATTTCCCTTAATTATTTCAATAACCGAAATAACACTCTTTTTCAATTGTTTTGCAAAGTTACAACAAACTCCCCACCCCCGCAAATAGCCCCGCCCCTCGACATAAGTCGTTTGCGGAAGATGCAGCAGTCGCGAATCTTGCGGCACTCGCCGGAGGAAAAACACTGCATGAGCCTCTAAGCCAAGCAGGTTTTCTATGCTTGGAAGCATAGCGACGTTGTCGATAACAACCGAGTTGATATTGAGGTCGGAAAAGAGAAGTCCATAACTTTCTGATATTTTCAGTGAAGTTATGGACCTTATGATGGTTGTGAAAAGACGCTTATTTCTTAGGAAATTTTGGATTAAGTTTTAAGTTGCTCATGCCTTCGTACCAAGCATTTCTTTTTTCCGGTATAGATTGAATAAAAGGCAAAATATCATCACCATAAGCACGACTGGAATAGAAATATAAAACACATGCATTTCTACCGTTAATTGTCATTTGCTTATAATAATGCACATCAACTTCAACAGTATTCATTTTACCGTTACTACTATCGCTAACAAGAAACTCAAGGATATAATCGCCGTTATTTTCAGCGACCATATATTTAGTAATTGGGTCCGATTTTTTTCTTTCTTCCAATTCTGCAACTTTGGCTTGAACCGCTTCTAAAGGCGTTCTATCCCAAAAGATTACACTAACTGTAAACATTTGGTTGTAGTGTTCAAGGGTTTCACCTTTTGGCAGGTACTCTTGAACAAAATAATTTTCTTGCGGTTGTGCACTCCACACAAGAGAGTATTTTGTTCCGCAGTATTTGATTGGATTTCCGACATTGAAGTATTCCGTGGCTGATTGAGCTGACAAACTCAAACAACTCAAAAGAGATATAATAATGGATAATACTACTTTCATTTTATATTAGAGTTATATTTCATGGGTGTAAATATAATCATTCCCAACGAAATATCAACGAAATACTTCACAATCATTCACGGAAAATATACAGCAGTCGCGAATCTTGCGGCACTCGCCGGAAGCTTGTTTTACCCTTTTCGAGCGTAGATAAATCGCCAACTTTGTAATGGAAATTTTTCTATCGTGCTTTAGGCTTGCACAATGTTATGTGACAATCAATTCTGTTAAGCAACAATGACCTTATATTTGGCTTCGCCCTTTCCTTGGCGTTCAGCAATGCTCGTGCAAGCACGGCATTGCATTCACTGTGGGCGTCAAGTCTTCGCAGTTTGGACTCAGAGCGGAGAAAGCGGCAATTCTTTGAAAATTGCTCCTCCTCCGCCACACTAACCTCTAACCAATAACCACTAACCACGGCGCAGCCGTTAATTCCACCGCAAAAGAAAAAGCCCCGGAGGTATCTCCGAGGCAATGCGTTATGGGATTCGTTTTGTCGGATCTCACAAGGCAAGCTCTATTACCACATTAGCATACTCTAAATTTGTTTTAGTTAAACCTAGTAGGAAAAAATCAATGATTTTGATAAAAACAAGAGTTGGACATCTTTAAGATATAGGTTCCATGTGCTGGATTTGCTTGCAATTCAATTATTAGCAATCAGATATTCAGTCACATACATAGCGGTTAAAATATCCTAAATAACTCGCGAAACCGAAGTTAAAAAACTTTTGCTATATTATAATAAAAACGCAAAGAACAAATAAATGCGTTAATGCCGATAATCATTAATGCAATACCCATTTTATTATATGCACTCGTCAAAATCCAGATTAAAAAACACAAAATTGGAGATACAAGTATTATAAAACCTATTAGATATAACCCCAAATACCGAAATACTTTTCTACTCTTCTTATTAACGAAGCAATAAAAAGAAAAGAAATATACAACTATAAATATTGGCGTGAGAATTGAAGAAATAACCAACGACCAAAAACAACATACAATAAACAATAATAGCATCTCGACTTTTATCAATTTATTGTTACTCAGATTTTGCAATCTTTTGTATTCGTTAATATTAATGGCAAATAAATACATGGTTCCAATTACAATCAACAGTAAATCAACAGGAGTTACAGTACAAATTCCTTGCGAGAAAACTAATGATAGCCCAATAACAAGAAAGCAAAAATAGGCAATAAATATTCTTGGGATAATAGTTGTTTTACATTCCTTCAAACGAAATACTACAGTTGTCGTTGTAATAATGCACGAAATTAAAAACACAATACCTATTATGGGATTATCTGATAATTGGAGTAAAAACACTTCACATAATAGTGGCAGACAAATCAAAGAAATGTCTATATACTTATTATTTACAAAAAACTTATTTATAAATGTATGTGCCATTATCTCCGCATATTACCATAGATATCTTCGATATACATACTATCAACTTCCGCTATACGCTTTTTTGCATAATCTACTGCCTTATAATTGCTTGTAACTTTTCCTTTTTTAGTATCACTATAACCAGGCATTGAGATTAAGGTAGTATAAAAGCCCCCCTTAGAAAAAGGGATCGCGCTAAATCGGGAACTATCCGTAATATGTACCTCCCCTTCCCTTCTATAAATTCCAATAAAGTATGTATGTTTTTTTATCGATTTCTCCATTCTTTGCTTAAATGCTTTAGTAGCAAATTTCCAATCGCCCCAAAATCCTATTGAATCAAGTTCTAACTTTCCATTAAAACCAAGATACACCGGACCCGGCATATGCACCTGCCCCATAAGAATCGCATTTGTTACACTATCTCCATATACATCTAATAATACTTTTAAAACATTAATCTCATTCTTAACCCAAAAATTAGGACTATGTGTAAGCACACAATTCTGGCTATTACAAACCGAAAAGCTAAACAAAAATAAGACATATAATAACTTTCTCATAATAGTTTTATTTTTTACACTTATTTAAAATATTTGATAATGTACTTGGAAAGGCGTTCACAGGCTCCCCATCTTTAGTGACTATGAAGTAGCCACGAAACTCTATTGTGCGAACCTTCGCACCTTCGGCTATGTAGATATACTTTACCTTTCTTCCGTCGGTAAATGTAATTTCTCCCGGCAAGTTTAGCAAATTGTAGATGATATTCGAGATACCCTTATTGAGGTCTCGCGTCATATTGCCGTTGGCATCGTAGGCGTATTCTTGCACTTTATTGGCTCCGTCGGTGAAATACATAGATGACACAGTATTCACTTCCTTTGCCGACGATGATGCAAGGTAGCTCATCAGCAGAATGATAAATATGTCAACCTTGACATTCATGGCTCTTGGGGATTGATGTAATAGCAAAATTATGCATTATATTCCGTTTCGTCAAGAATAACCGCTGAAAATTCAATGCAAAGCTATGAAGATGAGTGTTTTTTACAATTGCCGGCTACTATGGCATACGCACCCTTAATGAGCATCTCACTCATAACGCCGTGGCAGTGGTTACTATCCACAAGGAAACTCCCAAAAATCATCCCAGGATGTAAATAAATATAACGCAAACGCAAACGCTTGATTACCCACCACAACAAACTCTATATCCAAACCTCCGAACTGTTTGATACTAACATCCCAATGGGCAAAAATATGAGAATGTGTCCTTGAAATATATAATGGGTATTCGTCTTCAAGACACATGTAATGAAAGAATGGATTGTGTTTATGTCTACCCTCGTCACAATCATTGAATGGCATACAATATGAAGGTGCTCCCCATCTATCGACACATTCTTTCAGTGTCATGCCTTGATATTGTTCTCCGGGAAGGTAAATCATTACCACATCATTTGGCACTTGGTCCAAATCGCGAGTTACAATGTTCCCAAAAAAGTCGTTGGACATTTCGCAGTATTTCGCAATTTCAATTGAGTCAGTTTGCTTTTTTGTTAATGTTAAACTCTGTTTACTTCCGCTATTGCATGAATCTAATGTCAAAGCTATCATTAGCAAAATGAGAATACCATAATTCATCTTTTTCATAACCTTTTGCATTTTATCACATATGTCATATTGTTATATAGAATAACCCACAAATCAACCTTCGTTTTACCTTTTAATAACAACGACTTCGTGAATCGTTCACTCAATGCAAGCGATTTATACTGCAACAAACAACCTGAATACTTGTACTTTTCAAGCACTTGCAATATGTTTTCATCACATTCATTAGCATTTATGTACTCACATTTGCCCTCCTTAAAATCATAGACCGAAATACTTGACATATCAAATTCAAAATATTCATCTAACCGATTATTTGGGATTTTAATTTCATCACAAGAATTCCTAAAATATCGAACAAAAACACTATCGGGTTTCATATAGAACGCAGTATTTTCTAAAATATCACCACCGCTCTTTTCATCATGCAAATCTTGTATTATGGAATTAATCACATCAGAGTTTTCTACAACCGGCTCAATAGTCGTAACACTCTGTTCATCATTTTTCGTATTATTGCATGATGCAAGAATGCTAATCAGCAGTATTATCAAATATTTGTAATTTTTGCTTACGTACATAATAATTTGTTTAATAAGATTTATTTATGTTTTCTGATGATTGGCTTTTACATACGGTTTTTATTGTTTCATTTTTGAATTATTTTTTCATTACTTCTATTACTTTTTCAAATCTATCCAATCATGAAACATATAATAATCACATTTGGTTTTGTTACATTCGAATATAATCCTTGAAGCTGTATATAAATACTCGGGGGTATGGAACCAACTACCATTTTTACGAAATGAATATGATATAGAATCCCTGTTCCGAATATTTGTGGTGTCCCATGCAGATATTAATTGCATTCTTTCTATATTTAATCTCGACAAACTATTTCCATTTTTTTGCATGACTTTTTCATATTTTACACAAGTATCTCTTTTATTCCAAAATATGCTAATACTAAACCCTTCAACACTTTGAGCATCGAGAATGAAAAGTGTGTCAGAAGATAAATTTATTGGCATAATATCATATAAGCCGGCTCGCATTTTTCTGTAAACAATCTTAAATGAATTTTCATTTGGTGTAGGCATAAAGAATTTTATATTACCGGTTTTATATGCCATTTCTTTAAAATCTTGATACATTATACTGTCGAAATATTCTTTTGTCGTAGTATAGTCACTATTTTTACCCTCAAAAATAGTGGTTTTATCTGTTTTGCAAGAAAATATTACCTGCAAAACAATAAAAACAAAAATATAAAGTAGGTGTTTCATATTTATTTGCCTCGTCTTAATAAATAATATGTACAAAATGGCGAAAACAAAGATGATTTAGGACATACAGTTTCGTTGTTATAATAACTATAGTGTGTCCTCATAGGTATTTTATGCTCTGCTCGAATCTTGTTTTCAATTGAACATGCGTAAATTTCAGATTTTGTAACAATTGTATTTCTCCCGGCAAGTTTAGCAAATTGTAGGTGATATTCGAGATGCCCTTATTGAGGTCTCGCATCATATTCCCACTGGCATCGTAAGCATAAGCAGCTGAGAAATCGCCTGCGCCGGTATAAACCGCCTCCACAAGGCGGTCGACGCCAGATGCCGACGCATAGTCTCTCCCAAATATGAAGCAACCGAACAACAAGAATAATATGCAAAGGTATCGTTTCATCGATGAGATTTATGATATTATGTCTCACAAATATATCAAAATCAGTATAATTGGCAAAATATATGCTCAATAAAACAATAATTGTGCTCTTATGTGTTTTGGTAGTGGTGTATACTTTTTGTTTGTAAAAACGATTGTTATAAAAAAGCCTTGCCCATATACCCTTAAGCCATAGTCAGTTCTTATTGTAAGGTCGTGATATATATTTGATTCCGCTACATTCTCAACCAGCCAGTTGCGTACCGTGAAAATGCTAACGCTCGCTTTTCTTGCCGTCCAATCATCATCTTCGCTGAGTTCAGCTACTGTGCGATAGTTCTTCGATTGATAGCTAAAGTCATCGCCTGCCTTATAATAATCAATATATATGGTTTTTGCCCCATTCGCATTCTCCTTTCGCGGTTTTGCTTCTCCATATCGTACCACCACCAACTCATCGTCTTTAACCCTTTTATCGTGTAATATTATTGGTTTAGCTGTTGGCTTTCCCTCACGGTTCTTCAAATAATAGCGTTTATTTAGCACTTCGCTAATCGATTCAAATGAGCGAAAGAGCATAAAATCAGAATCAGACAAGGCAGAAAAATTGCTATATTTTAATTGATAGACCCAATTATTATGGTCATAATCATAACTTGTTTGACATAAAGCTGTTGATACCGATACCAAAACAAGTATTAGTGCATATATTCGTTTCATATCTTAAATGCTTTGTGAGTTACAATATCATTCTGCGATAACGCGTGGGCAACGGAGTGTAATCATCTGATGTATATATGATTATAAAACCATAAGATTTCGTTCCCGCAATATTCCGAACTCCATCCAACGTCATTACCACCGTCGGATAGTATAGCAATTGCTCTGATAGATGCGAGTGATACCATTTATTCATATACATAATATCATCATATATAACTCGCAAATGCTTATGTTTTTTGCCAATTTTGTCACACAATTCGCCTAAATCCTCAATTCGGAAAATTGCCAAAGTATCACCACGCTCTTTACCTGTAACATACCGATAAATATCAACATTATACCAGGTATCTTTATCGTTCTTTGTTTCCGTGTATTCCACGCAGATTAGTGCATCCCTCTTGAGGGCTTTGCTTTTTATTATAATAGGCTTCCAGTTTGGGCGACCAAAATCACCGGTAAAATAACACTTCTTAAAATGGGAATCCTCGTTATTTGATATGGCGCGCAAATCGCCAAATGCTTTAAACATAACAAAATCTTCAATCATAACACTATCTATGAAATCCACACTTCCTTGCGTGAGTTGTGGAATCATATAGCTGTTTTGAGAAGCAATATTCATGGCAACGAACAGCATAATACTTAACGCCAAATATTTCAACAGCATACGTTTCATTTCTTTTTAAGTAAATATTTTTTTAACAATGAGTCTGACGTTGGGGTACTTCCCAATTTATAAGATGAATACAAAGAATTCGCACCATTAGGATAATTGAAATATGAACCAGACTTAAAATTTGCAATCACCGTTTCAAAAGCTTCCTTATTATAGCCTTCTGTTAACGTCTTAAATGCTTTATTAAAAGCAATTTCTGCCAAATTCGGTGGATCATATTGTTCTGCAATGGACCTTGGTACAATATAATACTCAAATGCATAAGCCTCCGCTTCATTATATATAGTTCTTCCACCTCTGCCATTTAAATACTGTGCACAATGAAATGACTCATGCGAAACATCAGCTTTAATATCATTTGTCAATTTTATATTAACAGTGTATTCCGACTCGGAATCTTTCACTACTGAGCTCTTGCTATTATTAAATGTAAAATAGTACGATTCAGAAGAATTAATTAAGTCAGTAATTAGCCCATTACCATTTTCGTAAACAACGTTTAGTGCCAAAGCCATCTTTTTAGAAATGTCATCTAAATCTAATTCAGGCATATATTCATAAATAGAACCATTTGGAAGATAAATAACCTTTCCACTCGGGTCAACGTATTTCACCGGATTTCCGGCGCACCAGAGGTAGGGACTGAGACCGTAGTATTTTTCGGATTTAGGGTCCATTGTGGTGGTGCGGCCGAGCAGCGAGTCATACCATCGGGCTTCGGAGTCGTATAGGTCGAGGCCATGGGTGCGGTCGAGTTCTTTTGCTCCGTATTTATAGGGCTGTACTGCTCCTGCAGTGGTGAATGGCGTGCCGTAGGGATAATAGTCGTTGCTCTCCACCTCTGCCCCATCTTGGCGCACTACGATGCGCACATTGCCTTGGTAATCCTTGATGTAGTGGTGCAGGTTACTGAATAATTGCCTCGCTTCCATAATTGTCGTTTTTGCAAAGATAACTTATTTCTCGCAAAAATAGAATGACTGAAAGATATGTTGTTGAGCATATGCCATAAGCGCAACACCACCCGGGAGCATTAGCCCACGGGGCTTAGCCGCAAGCATTGATATAACTTCAATATAACTTCAAAGCACGTATTGTTGCCGATAACACAGCATTTTTGTAATTTTGCAATCAACAACAACACACAAATCGGAAATGAAGAAACGTAACACAAATAATTTCAAGCAGATGCAACGCCGTGCCGCCGATGTCAAGCGCCGCTTCACGCTGGTGTGCTGGCTCGCCGTGATTGCACTTGTAACAATCGTTATAGGCAAACATTTCGCGCAGGAGCAACTCAGCACCCCCGAACTGCCCGCCGACGCCACCGAGCAGCTGCAACAGATTGCGGTGAACGACTCCATAGCCAACACCGTGATAAAATACAAGGCCTACACCGTGTATTTCAACCCCAAGACGCACCAACCAAACGCCACCATCTACGAGCTGACCGCCGACGAGACCGAAGGCAACCAGCCGCGAGCCAACAACTTCATTCACGACGAAAACGTGGAAGGATGCGCCCACGCATGGGACTACAGCAACTCGGGATACGACCGTGGCCACATGACCCCTGCCGCCGACATGAAGTGGGACGCCGAAGCCATGCAACAATCGTTTTTCATGACCAACATCTGCCCACAAAACCCGGGACTCAACTCCAACGGATGGTCGCGCCTCGAAAAGAAGATTCGCTCGTGGGCAAAACGCGACAGCTCGCTAATCGTAGCCACTGGACCAATACCGGGCGCCACACTCGGCTCGATAGGCAAAGAAGTGACCGTGCCGGTGCCCGAAGCATTCTTCAAGGTGGTTTACGCCCCACGACACGCCCGAGCCATAGCATTTATCTACGCCAACAACGCCCAGTGCAACAGCAAGATGCGAAAATATGCAGTGACAGTGCGCCAGGTGGAACAACTCACCGGACTAAACTTCTTCGCCTCACTGCCCGACGACGAAGAAAACCGCATAGAACAGCAATGCGACTTTGCACAATGGGAACAAAACATCAAATAACACACCACACATCATGTACAGCAACGAAAGCACAATCTGCGCCATATCCACCCCTCACGGCACCGGAGGCATAGCCGTGATTCGAATCAGCGGACCACAAGCCATCGACATCGTAAGCCAATGCTGGAAAGGCGCCCCTATAGCCCACATGGCATCGCACACCGCACACCTGGGCAACATACTCTTTGCCGACGGGCAAATGCTCGACCAAGTGGTGCTCACACTGTTTCGCGCACCCAACACATTCACCGGCGAAGACGTAATCGAAATATCGTGCCACGGCTCGGTGTGGATACAGCAGCAAATTGTCAACCGCCTCATCGAAGCAGGATGCCAAGCCGCCTCAGCCGGCGAATTCACCCGACGCGCTTTCGCCAACCACCGCATCGACCTCTCACAAGCCGAAGCAATAGCCGACGTGATTGCCGCATCGTCGCGCGCCGCACACCGCATTGCCATCAACCAAATGCGCGGAGCATTCTCACACCAACTCGCCAACCTGCGCGCACAACTGCTCGACTTCGTCTCGCTCATCGAACTCGAACTCGACTTCAGCGAAGAAGAAGTGGAATTTGCCGACCGCACTCAACTGCTAAACCTCGCCAATCAAATCCTTGACATAATCACACGCCTCGCACAATCATTCGCAACCGGAAACGTGATTAAAAACGGACTGCCCGTAGCCATCGTAGGCGAAACAAATGCCGGAAAATCAACCCTGCTCAACTACCTGCTGCACGACGACCGTGCACTGGTGAGCAACATACACGGCACCACACGCGACGTAATCGAAGACACCATAACACTCGGCGGAACACTCTTCCGATTCATCGACACCGCCGGCATTCGACACACCGCCGACACAATAGAAGCAATGGGCATTGAACGCACATTCAAGAAAATCAACGAAGCACAACTCGTGCTTTGGCTAATCGACGGCACAAACCCACCACAACACCTGACACAACTCAGCACCGAAATACTGCCCCACACCACCGGCAAACAACTGCTGGCAGTGGTGAACAAAGACGACTGCCTAAACAACACACAACGGCAAGCCATCACAACAACCCTCGCACAACTGCTTCCACCCAACGCAAAACACATCTTCATCTCGGCAAAACAGCAAACTGCACTCGACCAACTGCAACAAATCCTCATCGACGCTGCTGCCCTGCCCGAAGCCGACGAAAGCCAAGTGATAGTGACCAACGCACGACACTACCAAGCACTCATCAACGCCCGGCAAGCACTGCAACGAGCCATACAAGGCCTCAACGACGGCATCAGCGGCGACTTCGTAAGCCAAGACATACGCGAAACTATGCACTACCTCGGCGAAATCACCGGCGAAATCACCACCCACGACATCCTCGGCAACATCTTCGCCCGCTTCTGCATCGGTAAATAGACCATCTGACCATACTTGCAAAACGATTTTATAACTGCTTATAAGCCACCATTTTGGTGGCTTTTTTCGTTTTAACACTTTCCATTTGTAATTTGTTGATACCAGTTTTTCGAGGTAACTTTGGCTCAAATTTCGTTCCTGCGTTTCAATCGTGCGAACAAATGGAATAGCAAAACGCTATGTAGGACACCTCGTGAGAAATACTGAGAATCCTCCATTATCCGTCACAACCGCTATGTAGGGCACTCGTGAGAAATACTGAAAATATGTGATAAAGACTGAGACAAAATCGGGGGTCTTTTCCATCAAAAAACATCAGAATTGCAAACGAAAAATGGAGATAATTAAAGAATGTGGAGTATGCGGAAAAGAGTTCGTTGCTTCCAAAATGTCGGTCAAGTACTGCTGTCGAGGGTGTGAACGTGTCGCATTTCGGAGACGCGAGGCAGAAAAGAAAAAAAGGGAGAAGGAAAATGCCGAATCTCTTCGAAACGCTGAGAGAAATAACTCTCTGCGTGATAAGGCATTTTTATCCCCCGAGGACGTGAGCGTTCTGTTCGATGTCAGTCTTCCCACAGTGTATCGTTATTTCCAGACAGGCTTAATCAAAGCTGTAAAGATAAGAAATAAGACCTTTGTGAGATACTCAGACATTGAACGTGTGTTTGATGATGCCACTCCCTATCGGAAAAGACGTTATCAGAGAAAGGAGGAACAGGAATACTATACTCTCCGGGAAATCATGGAGAAGTACAATATCGGTCGTAAGGCTATATGGGGGCGTTGTGACCGTCTGGGCATCCCCAAGATATACGAAGGACGCAACACTTTCTTTAGCAAGAAAGCTATTGACGCACATTTTGCGGATCTCCTTGAAGAGATAGACATTGATAATTATTACACTGCTGACCAAATCATGGATATGTATAATATGACAAGGACAGCTGTTATCACTTTTGTGATGCGTCACAAAGTTCCAAGAGTAAACCGTAACGGGAAAGCTTTCTACTCCAAGGTGCATATTGACTGTATCAAACGCAAGGATGATAGTATCGATCCGGACTGGAGTACCTATGAAGAGGCTATGGAAAAATATGGCATATCAAAAGACCAAGTAAGTTACACCTTGAAGCATTTTGATGTCAGAACGGAAAAACGTGGAAAGTTTACGATGATATTCCGTACTGACTTTGATAAAGTCATGCGTGAACGAATGGCAAATGCAAAAGTAGCAGAAAAGTCAGACGGAGACGAAAAACTTGTTTTCCAAGCTCAACACCAGGAGAAGAAATGCCCACCAACCCCAGATGGCTATTATTCAACTGAAGAGGTTGCAGAGATGTTCAAGGTGGGAGTTAAACATGTAGGTGTAATGACCAGGGAGCATAAAACGCCAAAGATTGCACTCAAAGGATTCAACTTCTATGAGAAGAAAGCTATAGATGTGCTGTATAATTTGAAGAACAACTATTCAGAAATTACAGACTGGATTACACCGGAAGAGATGCGTTCAACATATAAGATGACAGCAGAAGCTGTACGCTCCTTTATCTACCGCCATCAAATTCCCGCAAAGGTGGAGTATGGTACTACCTACTATTCTAAACAGCATATCGAACAAGTGAAAAATGGAGATTTTGATGGTCGCGAACGATATTACACTGTCGAGGAGGCAATGAAGAAGTATCATTTATCAAAAGATATAGTTCATTATTATGTAAAACGCTATAAAATCACTAAAGTAAAGAAGAAGAAATGCATATATTTCAGAAAAGAAGAGTTCGACAGATTGATGGAAAAACGTCTATCAAAAGACGATTTACTATCAATTACTCTTGATTAGTACGATTTACTTTCTCTTTACTGAGGTCAACATTGTATCATTTAGGAATTTTGCATCAAAAAACAAATAATAATAAAACAATATGCAAGTATGTAAATCTGTCAAACTCCGAATGCGAGATAGGCGCAACGGAACCAAATCCCTGTTCCTGGACTTCTGGCCCGGGTACAGAGACCCTGAGACGATGGAGTTAATTCGTCGTCGCTCACTTGGCTTGTATATCTATGCCAATCCAATCAATGCCCAGCAGAAGCAGTACAATGAAATCATCCTCTCAAAGGCAGAAGCCATCCGTTGTAGAGTGTTCATTGATGTAATTAACGAGAAGTACGACTTCTTTAATCAAGACAGGCTTAAAGAAGATTTTCTGATCTATTTCAAAGAAATGGTGAACAGGAACTTTGCAAAATGTGATGCTGCGTATAAACAATTCGAGAAGTTTTGCAAGGGCAAATGTACTTTTGAGATGCTTGATGTGGTGTACTGTAACAAGTATAAGGAATATCTTCTTGATACAAAAGTATCGTCAAGAGGTAGAAACATTGTCAATAAGCCTTTATCAAGAAACACGGCTTCCGCCTATTGGAATATATTCAAGCAAGTCTTGACGAAGGCTTATCGTGAAAGACGTTTTACCGATGATATTGCAAGTCTGTTAGATAACATACCTTGTACGCCGCCTGTAAAGCAAAGTCTCTCATTGGAAGAAGTCAGGAGACTTTATAACACAGAATGCTCTGAGCCTGTTGTTCGGAAAGCTGCTCTGTTCTCCTGTCTGAGCGGACTGCGTATCAGTGATATACTCAACCTCAAATGGAATAATGTTTGTAGCTATGCAGATGGTGGGCACTATCTGGATTTTGAATGTGTGAAAACAAAGAGACAAACAAAGGTTCCTATTGGAGAAGATGCTTATGCACTTATCATGCCCAAAACTACTGATGAATACGTATTTGAAGGTTTCAGCAGGTCTATGACCTACGGAGTAATGCAGCAATGGCTTAAAGCGTCAGGAATCACCAAGCACATCACCTTTCATTGCTTCCGCCATACTTATGCTTCACTGCAGCTCGAAATGGGTACAGACATCTATACAGTACAGCATCTGCTCAATCATAAGAATGTGAGCACAACACAGATATACGCATCACATGCAGACCCCAAAACACGCGAAGCAGCCAACAGAATTACGTTAACGAATGTGAAAGGCGGATTACAAACAACAGCAAGTGAAAATAATCAAACAGAAACTAACCGAAAAGAAGATATAAGCAAAGCAAAAAAGTGAAAGCAAAATCACTATGTAAAACGCTGAAACAGAGAAATATAAATAATGTTTAGGGCGGTCATTTTGTTGGTGCTAAATAGTAGTAAATAGAAGATTTCTCTCTAACTTTGCATTCATAAAACTCGAAAAAAGTACAGTTGCAATGATAAAAAAGCTAAAAGAGAACTTTTTGATTCTTCTCATTTCAAACCTCGTAACCGTTGCTTTGGTTGTAATCGCTCCAACAATTCTTGGAGCGATTACAAACCTGAGCCATACCTCTCAGACAGAGAAGGTATTCTTTTCTTTGCCGATGATATTATATTATTTTCTATGTGTTATCTGTGTATGCACGGTTTTCAGTATCTTCAAATCTCAGGCCATTAGGGATATTGTCATCAACAATAGCATCAATCCTGGGATCAACTCTCATGAAACAGATAAGGTCACGATAATGCGTGAACGTTATATTGCTAAACAGCAAAGCAGGAAAAGTGCTATCTTTGATGCTGTTTCAGAATACACTTATGCAGTTTTCTCACCCTACATGACTGACGATAACTTGGAAATACTAAACCAGAATATCAAACTATATGAGGTACCAGATTCTTGTATTATTCCTGTTTATACAAATGGTAAACTCAACACTCTCGATATTAGACACTATGCATGGAACATCGGTGAGAGACTTGGTTGGAGTGGACAAAAGAGAGCGACTTTTATCAAACAATGCTTCCCCCAAGAACTTCAGGACGTTGAGATTGAAAGCATGAGAAGAACACTTAGACAAAGAGGTAAATGCGTTATTGGCATTGATGTGCCCGACAACAACGATTACAAATTTCACTATCATAACTAATGGAAGAATACTATATGGAGTACGAAGAGATAACTTTTAATGACATTCCAAGAGCAATGGCCAATATTCTCAGGAAATGTGATTTGCTGGAACAATCAATTGATGTCTTGCGTGAAGAAATCCGGCAGACCAATAAACCATCAACCTCACAACATATACCTATGGATGTGAAGGAGGCATGTGATTTTCTCAAAATCAAGAAATCCACCATGTACCTGTATATCCAAAATGGTCAGATTCCTGTCAACAAGAAAGGTAAGAAATACACTTTCTTCAAAGATGACCTTATTAAATGGTTGGAATCTGGATGCAAGACTGAGGCTCCTATGACTCCTGATGAGATAAATCAACTCTTGCGCCAACGACCGAATAGAAGAAAATAATCTTCCATATCATCTTACAATTGAAATCTACATTGGACTTTCTGATGTAGATTTTTCATTTTATATCCCAAAATGATTGTAACATATAATATTTAACAAGCTGTGCAAATAGACTGCACCGTAATATTGTAATTTTGCACTAATATGACACTATATATATCGTTTACAAGCAGAGATAACATGTATTCGTCCGCCCTTTCATGCGGACTTTTATTTTATATTTTTTTAATAACAAAAAGCATTATGAGTCAGAAGAAAAACTCCTCTGTGCTCTCTCTTTTTGTGTTTGCAGTGTTCTAATCATTGCCCAGAACAAGAGAATGAGCCTTCCAAAGAAGAACTTTGGACACTCTTTCGTGCTGCATACGAGCAGTACCAGTCTGAAATCGTTAATGACAGCAAGTTGTATGACCGCTATGTTAACGACTTTATCAGTTATCATCTTCCCGTTTTCTCTCAGGAAGAAGAATCAATCCGCAACCATTTCAGGAATCTTTTCAGCATTTATGAGCTGCTTACAACAAGAAAGGATTTGGTAGAAAAATTCTTCAAGTTGCCAGAGTTTGGAAAGAAAGATTTCTTAGAAATGGTTCATTCATTCAACCACATTGAATATGTGGTAGAAACTCCACATTCCTTAGCAACTTTCAATGAAAATCAGATTCGACTCATCACGCAATTCGCCAATGAGTCGAATTTCTTTGTTGATACAGTTGATGAAAGAACTGTGGATTGGTTTTTCAACTGTAAGTTGAAGCGTCCCCTTGTTGTCCAGAACATGCGTCATGTGCTTCAATTCATGTTTGCTCTCTCAATGCAAAAGATGATTCCCCATAATTGGGTATCACTCATAGCAGACAACAAGTTGCTTTCACCTCAGAAAACCATGAAGCCATCATCTCGTGGTGCAATTAGTTCACGCCTGACAGAACTTAGGGCATCAACACAACCGTTTCCAAATGAAGCTTATTCAAATCTTGTAAATCAACTGAAAGAAATGCAATGAAATAAACTAAAGTAAGCAACTGAAAGCAAATTCCCCTTTCAATCCTCCTGACAAAAAGAACTGTCAGGAGGATAGTCAGTTGCCGCCGACATATAAAGGGTAACTTTGCCGCCGAATCGATTCCGTTTCGGGGGTAGCTCCCTCATTGTCTAATATTTAATACATGTAATTATGGCAAACAAGAAAATTGATATAGAGATTCTCGCAAAACGCGTGGAGTTGTTAGAAATCACAGTCCGTGAGCTCAAAGCTGTCGAGCCTGAAGTGCTTGAAGAGCGTCTGAAAAAGATTGAAAACAGTTTGTATATCACTAAGGAAATGCTCACAACCACTGAACTCGCAGAATATCTTGGCGTTTCACAGTCGCAGATATATAAGCTCACGATGAACATGGAGATTCCGCATTATAAGCCCAAGGGCAAGACAATCTATTTTGACCGGAAAGAGATAGTGAGATGGATGCGCTCTAACCACTGTTCTTTTGAAAGGAAAGAACCAGCAAAAGACTAATTAGATGAAAGGCCGAAAGAAGAACATGACCAGGATTTATTCTGATGTCCAGCTGACTGCCCTTCTGGAAAAATCCGAGGTTGTTATAGACCCATCAAAGTGTAAGCAACAAAACAGACAAAATAATGGCAAGAGGAAGAAACAGTAAAGGGGATAAAGATGAACCAGAAACAGGTTCACTTGAAGTTGGGATGCTATGTAAAAGCAGTTTCAACGACAATGAACTTGACAGTTATCTCAGGCAGGGAGAAATAAAAGCCTCTGAGAAGCCGCCCGTCCCTCCTCAGATACTATGGGTTGGAGATTGCACCATTGCCACTTTTGGTAATTTCAGTGCATCAACAGGAAAGGCAAAAAGCAAAAAGACTTTCAATATCACAGCAATGGTAGCAGCTGCCGTCACTAATACAACTGTACTTAACTACCGTGCAAGTCTGCCAGAGGGGAAGCGTATGATCCTATATTTTGACACTGAGCAAAGTAAGTTCCATTGTCATAATGTGATTGAGCGTATTTATCGCTTGGCAGGTCTAAGTTTGAACAAGGAAGATAAACGCATAAGATTCTATGGGCTCAGGGAGTTCACCCCCTCACTACGTATTGCTCTCATTGACTATGCTCTCAGAACATTTGAAGGTGTTGGCCTTGTCATCATAGATGGTCTTCGTGACCTCATGTATGACATCAACAACGCTAAGGAGTCCACCGATGTGATGACGATGCTAATGGCATGGACGAGCAAATACAATCTGCATATACACTGTGTATTGCATCTGAACAAGAATGACAATAACACTCGTGGTCATATAGGAACAGAGTTAGAGAACAAGGCTGAGACAGTACTGATTATTAGCAAAGACAAGCAAGATGCCAATATCAGTGAGGTGAAGCCTATGCATATGCGTGACAAGGAGTTCTCCTCTTGGGCGTTTTACATCGATGACAATTCTCTACCTGTACTTGATGTGGGGTATCATGTTACAGTTGTGAAGCCAAAAGACAAACCTCTCACATCTCTTTCTGACGATGTTCACACAAGAGTATTGCAGAAAGTATTTGGCAACGAGCCACCACAGAAGTATCTTGAGTTAGTGAAGGCTCTTGGTGCATCCTATGCGGAAGAAGGCTACAAGCGTGGGGATAACGCAATAAAAGAAATGCTAAAGATATTCTACGAGCGTAAGCTGATAACCAAGAGTAAAGACGGCTATCACTACCACCCCATTCCTCGACCTCAAAAATAAGTTTATGAGTTTAAGTTTAAAGGGTATATATATAATAAACTACGATTGCCCGTAAATACATAGAGTAATGACAATAGACGAAATCAAATCTGTAAGCATCATCCAGTTCCTTGAAACACAAGGCTGCCATAAGTCTCATGTCTTCAAAGGAAACTATTGGTATCTGTCCCCATTTAGGTCAGAGCAATCTCCTTCTTTCAATGTCAATCCTGTCAAAAACTTATGGTATGACTATGGCGAAGGACAAGGAGGTAATATCATTAACCTTGTACAGAAGATGAACCCAACCTGGAATAGCCATGAAGTTCTTTCTTTCTTGGAAAACAAAATCCGACAGCACAACCTTGATTTTGCAGTTGACTATTTCGCAAGAATGAAAGAACAAGAAGAGAAGGAGGGCTGGAATCAAAGCCAAAGAATGAGTCGGGACGAAGACAAGGATGCACATACTGTAATCGAGTCAATTCGTGAGTTAACGCATCCTTATCTTCGAGATTATATCCTGCAACGCCGTGTTGACTTTGATGTAGCAAAGGAGTTCTGTAAAGAAGTTCACTATAGCATCTATGATAAGCATTATTATGCCATTGCATTTGAGAACATAGAAGGCGGTATGGAAGCACGTAACAAGTACAGCAAGAGGAGCATTGGTAAAAAATCAATATCCATAGTCCGTCCACTTGGCACTCAATGCCCACATTGTTGTGTCTTTGAAGGTCTTTTCGACATGCTGACTTATGCCAGCGTCAAGAAATGGGGGTTGGATATTGGTTTATGTATCGATGAAGACTGTGACTATATCGTTCTCAACTCTGTCAGCAACGTAAAATTACTGCTTCCTTTTCTTGCCGATTATACATGTATTCATTGTTTCCTTGACAACGATGATGCAGGTGTTAAAGCCACCCAAAGGATAACAAACGCCTATAGTTGTCAAACCGCTGATGAATCACACAGATATTCCAATTATAAGGATGTCAACGATGTTATAAACGGTATTATGAAATCAGTATAACATATATCCCCTACTGTCAATGTTACTATTCGAGAGGTTCCTTCAACGGAGCCTCTTTTTTTATTGAAAGTCGCTCCTTATAGTATGATTATTAAAAGAAAATCATACTTCTTTTGTAATGTGTGTTAAGTATGATACGCTTAACCCTG
>JBJECX010000007.1:0-20987 GCA_051871535.1 Muribaculaceae bacterium
TTCGGTCCTCAAACCGACGACCACGACTACAACTTCAAGCTCAAGCATGCCATGGAATTCCTCAAAGAAGGCAGCAAGGTAAAAGCCTATGTGTTCTTCAAGGGACGCTCAATCCTGTTCAAGGAGCAGGGCGAGGTGTTGCTGCTACGTTTTGCCAACGACCTTGAGGATTATGGCAAGGTGGAGCAGATGCCGGTGCTCGAAGGTAAGCGCATGATTATCATGCTTTCTCCTAAAAAGAAATAATGTTGACACGCCTCTAAGGTGTTGGTGTGTCACGCACACAGCCATCACCGCAGAGCAAAAATGTTGATGAAAAAATGGGCGTTGGGTTTAGTAAGTGCCCAACCCCTGAAAAATGTAAAACTATATAATTTTTAAACTGTAAGAAAATGCCAAAGGTTAAGACTAATTCCGGTGCCAAAAAAAGGTTCGTCCTTACCGGGTCAGGAAAAATCAAGAGAAAACATGCCTTCAAGAGCCACATCTTGACTAAGAAGACAAAGAAGCAAAAGAGAAACCTCACTCACTTCTCGCTTGTTGACGTTGCCGATTTGAACAACGTGCGCAAGATGTTGGTGATGAAGTAAATCATTGGCTTCGAGCCTAAATTGTTATCAATTGATTTAAACAAAGAGATTCTTAAAGTTTTTTTATTAACCGAATGTTTAGCAAAAAATAAAAAAGAGCAAAACAAGCCGCTAACATTCAAAATCGTTTAAAAACATGCCTAGATCAGTTAATCATGTTGCTTCAAGAGCACGTAGAAAAAGAGTTTTAAAACTTACAAGAGGTTATTTTGGTTGCCGTAAGAACGTGTGGACCGTTGCCAAGAACACTTGGGAAAAAGGTCTTACCTATGCTTACCGCGACAGAAAGAACAAGAAGCGTAATTTCCGCGCATTGTGGATTCAGCGTATCAACGCAGCTGCTCGCCTCGAAGATCTTTCTTACTCGAAGTTGATGGGTCTTATTCACAAGGCAGGTATCGAGATTAACCGCAAGGTGCTCGCCGACTTGGCTATGAACAACCCTGCAGCATTCAAGGCAATCGTTGATAAAGTTAAGAACGCTTAATCAGTCAAAGATTCCAAAATAACATAATCCTTCCGCTTTGCCTCGCGGCATCGCGGAAGGATTTTTTTTGCGTCCATGCCGCGCCGCGACAGGGGGTTGGGAAAATACCATGTTTTTGGTATTCCGTGGTTTGGGGTTGTTTTGTAAATTTGCATCGGATATAATTGAATCAAGAAACAAGTATACACGTAAATTTATTTTTATGATACATAAGGATGAAAGAGCCTTGAAATTGATGGCTGTTTTGTTGGTGATGATTGCAATGCCGCTTGCAGTCGTTGGGCAAACCGATTCGGTGCCCAACGACTCGATGTTTCAGGAATACGAACTTGGCGGCGTGGTGGTTAGCGCTTCGTCGGGTATGCGCTCAAAGTATCTGGTGGGCAACACCGAGCTGATAGGGCAGAGCCAGCTGAGGCGTGCTGCATGGGCGCAAGCGCCAAGTCGAACAAGCAAAGTCTCGATACCCTTGTGGTGACCACCAATCCACAGATGCATTGCTCGGGATGCGAGACCCGCAACAAGCAGAATATACGCTTTGTGAAGGGTGTGAAGAAAATCGAGACATCGGTGCCACAGCAAAAGGTTACCATCGTTTACAACAACAGCAAAACCGGCTATGCCGATTTTGTGAAGGCATTCGACAAAATCGGTTATGCAATAAAAAAGAAAAAGTGATGAGAGCCTGAAACATGCTTTGATAGTGGCGGCATTGCATTTTTTGTCTGAAACATTTGGTTATTCAGCAATAAAGAATTAAATTTGTAATAACAAAAGGTCATTGAAAATTTGCCACATCAAAGTTGATTGGGATACTCTTCAATTTTATATGAAATGCCGAGGCCGGCATCCATTGCAATGGCGGGCCCCAACCTGAAAAGGTGTCTTCGCGACCAGGCGGATTACAAAGCGGTGGATGCTCTCAAATCCTGTTTTTTCGGAGTTTCATCACATCCCTTTGGTGTGGTTTTCCATAAAGCGATGAAGTGGCTGCAAGAGTCATTTCATCGCTTCTTTTTTTGTAAATCAATGAAATGATAGTTAACTTTGCAATTGCCTATCGGCGAGGTTGTCGAAAGAAGGCGTTTGGAATTTTCAACGGATGAACTATAAAGATGTGAACATACGGCAGTTTATCACGCCGGCGGTGTATGTGCTGCGCTTGCTGGTGGGTGCTGTGTTTGTGCTGTCGGGGTTTGCCAAAGCCATCGACCCGTGGGGCACGGTGTATAAACTTGCCGATTATGTGGGCATTCTGCACCTCGAGGCGTTTGCTCCGCTTGTCACTTTCGGGGCGTTTGCCTTGCCGGTGGTGGAAACGGTTTTGGGCGTGTTTATCCTGCTGGGGCTTTACCGACGCTTTGCCCCCATCCTGCTCACGGCGATGATGGCGGTGATGACGTTGCTCACGTTCTACCTTGCCGTTACCGACCGTATGGCTGATTGCGGATGCTTTGGCGAAGTGATAGTGCTGAGTAATTGGGCGACGTTTCTGAAGAATGTGGCGCTTATGGTTGCCTCCATTGTGCTGCTGAAGTATAACCGCCGGGCAAAGAATGTATATGGCGTGGGCGTGCAGTGGGTGGTATGGGCATTGACCATGATGTTCACAATGATGATAGAATATTATGGCTATGTCTATCAGCCTATGCTCGATTTCCGCCCGTTCAAGGTGGGCACTAAGCTCTACGAGGGTCCTGCCGAAGGCGACGGCGATGCCGACGACAAGTTTGTGTTCATCTATCAGAAAGACGGCGTAGAGCGTGAGTTCAGGCTCGACAGCTTGCCCGACGACACATGGGAGTATGTCGACCGCCGCGTGGCTGACGACAGCGAGGAGCCCACGGTGAAGCATGTGGCAGTGTTCGACGGCGGTTTCGACGTCACCGCCGAGGTGCTCAACCCGGCTTCCGAGCAATTGATTTTCACATTCCCCGATATGGAGGACATCAGCATATCGTTCACCTATCTCATCAACGAGCTCAACGAGTTGGCTGCCAAGCGCGGCGTAGCCACCTTTGGGGTGACCGGCGCCAGCGCCAAGCAGATTGAGGAGTGGAACGACATATCGATGGCGCAATACCCCATATATGAGATGGACGACACCGACATGAAGATGCTGGCACGAGGCAATCCGGCGGTGGTGTATGTGAAGAACGGCACCATTGTGTGGAAACGGGCATTACGCTCCATCTCGAGCGAAAGGGTGCAGGCGCGCTCTGCCGATATGGCGAGCATTGTTGCCGACTACGATGCCGCCGGCAGGCTGCGGGTGCTGCTTGCCACCTACGGCACACTCATGATTTTGCTGCTTGTGGTGAACAGATTGCACCGCGTGGTGAAATTTACTTTGCAAAGGATAAAAAAGAATGGCAAAAAAGAAGTAACTTTGCAACAGGAAAACAAGGAACTATAAATTTTAAGTATAATTAATAATTATAACAGAAACAATGAGAAAGAATATTGTTGCTGGCAACTGGAAGATGAACACTACAGTGCCAGAAGGTGTAAAGTTGGCAAGCGAAGTTAATGCTGCTCTCGAAGGAATCACTCCAAAGTGTGATGTTGTTATTGGCGTTCCTTTCACACATCTCACAGCAGTAAAGGCTGTTATCGGCGAAAAGCTGGGCTTGAGCGCTGAAAACTGCGCTGACAAGGCAAAGGGTGCTTACACAGGCGAAGTTTCGGCTGCTATGGTGGCTTCAACCGGCGCTACTTATGTAATTCTTGGCCACTCTGAACGTCGTCAATACTACGGCGAAACAGCTGCTACATTGAAGGATAAGGTTGGTTTGGCTTTGGAAAACGGCTTGCGTCCAATCTTCTGCATCGGCGAAGTTCTTGAAGAACGCGAAAACGGCACTTACTTCGATGTTATCAAGGCTCAAATCGTGGAATCGCTCTTCGACCTCAGCGCTGAAGACTTTGGCAAGATTGTTCTTGCTTACGAACCGGTATGGGCTATCGGTACCGGCAAGACTGCTACTGCCGACCAAGCACAGGAAATTCACGCTTTCATCCGCAGCCTGATTGCCGAAAAGTATGGCGAACAAGTTGCTGACGACACCACTATCCTCTACGGCGGCAGCTGCAAGCCAAGCAACGCCAAGGAACTGTTCGAAAAGCCTGACGTTGACGGCGGTCTGATTGGTGGTGCTGCTCTCGACGCTGCTTCGTTCATGGGCATCGTCACTGCATTCTAAGCAGTAAGCATATATTGCTACAATACAACAGAAAAGAGTCAGTCACAGGGTCTTGTTTCCCGAGGCTCTGTGGCTACTTGATATTTTTTTCAACACAAAGTTATTTTATTTCTTGAACATTGGCATGACAAGAGTGATTAGATATGCGGCGACAGTGATGATGATGGTTGCGACGGCAGCCGTTTGCCGGGGTGTAGCCACTCCCGACATCGACATCGTGAGCCATCTGAACAACAACACCAAAGGACAGGTCACCGTGGTTGCTCCCGACCAATTGATAGAAAGACTGAAACCTGAGAACGGTGACCCCAACAACGGCATGCCCAAGAAGGCGGTGTCGAGCAACGTGGGCTATCGCATCCAGGCTTTTTCGGGCAATAGTGCCACCGCCAAGAGCGAGGCGCAGGTGAGAGAGCGCAACATCATTTCGCGCTTTCCGCAGATGCGTCCCTACATTGGCTATAAAGCGCCCTCGTGGCGACTTCGCGTGGGCGATTTCCGCACCCGCGACGAAGCGGAAGAAATGCTCAAGCAGTTGAAGAAGGCTTTCCCGGCTTATTCAAGAGAGTTGACCATTGTGGTTGACCGTATCAACTGATGCACCGAGCCTAAACGCTTGATTTATTTGAGAAGAGAAGATGGAGAACAACAGTGAGAGAGAGCAACTGATTGACGAGATTGCTCGGCACTACAAGAAGATATTGGAACTGATTGGCGAAGACGTTAACCGCGAAGGCTTGGTGAAGACGCCTCGACGTGCCGCCAAGGCTCTGGTTGACATTACGCGCGGATATAAGCAGCGTCCCGACGAGATTGTGAAATCGGCATTGTTTGAATATGCCGGTTCGAAGATTGTTGTGGTGAAGGATATTGAGTTCTATTCGTTGTGCGAACACCACATACTGCCGTTTTTCGGCACTGTGTCGATTGGCTACATCCCCGATGGCACAATGGTAGGACTGAGCAAGCTGGCTCGTGTGGTGGATGCTTTTGCCCACCGATTGCAGGTGCAAGAGCGCTTCACGGCAGAGATTTGCGATTCGCTCTACGAGAATCTGTCGAGCAAGGGAGTAATTGTGGCAGTGTCGGCTGGTCACCTGTGCATGAAGATGCGCGGGGTGGAAAAGCAGGGTGCTAACACATTCACGCTCGAATATCGTGGCGATTTCGAAAACCCGCAGCTTCGCGACGAATTTTTCAGGATGATAAAAGAATAATGCAATGCTTTGATGTCGTGTGCGTTAACTGCTCCTTCGGAGCTGTGCTCATGATTGACGGTGAATTTTTTTTGAAAAAAGTTTGCTCAAAGTTTGCATAATTAAGCAAAGTGTAGTAAATTTGCACTCGCAAACGGGAAACGACTGAAGTTGACCGGTTGAATGCGAAAATAGCTCAGTTGGTAGAGCACGACCTTGCCAAGGTCGGGGTCGCGGGTTCGAGTCCCGTTTTTCGCTCAAATAAAGAGT
Source organism: Muribaculaceae bacterium (assembly GCA_051871535.1). Classification (GTDB taxonomy): domain Bacteria; phylum Bacteroidota; class Bacteroidia; order Bacteroidales; family Muribaculaceae; genus SFTJ01. The sequence goes on from JBJECX010000007.1 coordinate 5,747, forward strand.
TCTTTCAAAATAAGATACAAATTGCGAAAATAGCTCAGTTGGTAGAGCACGACCTTGCCAAGGTCGGGGTCGCGGGTTCGAGTCCCGTTTTTCGCTCACTTGTCCGGGTGGCGGAATTGGTAGACGCGCTACTTTGAGGGGGTAGTGGGAATTTTCTCGTGTGAGTTCAAATCTCATCTCGGACACAACGAATGCTGATGGTCGATGAAACGATTGTCAGCATTTTTTTGTTTGTGTAGCATGCCAATATGTTTGCATCGTAAAAAATATCGTTAAGTTTTATGAAACGGTTGGCAGGTGCGAAAAAATTGGGTAATTTTGTATTCGGCTAACAATGATGAGATTGATGACACATAGTATCCGGCATATTTCTTATGGACTTGTGGCGTTGCTGCTGTTGATGATGAGCAGCTGCTTCACGGGCGTTGAAAGCACCAAGAAGATTACCGACAAGGATGTGAAAAAGGTGGTGGAGGTCCTCACGCAGGAAGAGGTGGAGGCTAACACCCTTGCCATACCCACCGACTCGTTTGCCTGCTGGAATAGGGGCAAGCAGTTCTATGTGTGCGACAACAATGCCCGCCTGATATTTGCACCCTCTGCTGCCTATAATGCCGACACGCTGAATATGAAGGGCAAGATACTTGCTTACGATGGCTATCACCTTGGCAGCGTGCTCGACAATCGCAACACCGTTAACATCGAGTTCACCGACGGCAAAAACAAGTATGTTTATTCTACCGACAAGACCATAGGCGAAATCAAGTCGGGCTACACGATACCGTTCCTCATCGATATGGATGTGGTGCGCTTTGTGGCATCGAAGCTCGAACAGCGCACCTGCTACATCAAGACCCCGATATGGTACGACCTTAACGAGGAGATGACCGCCGGCCGCAAATTCGTTGAGGTGCGCATCGATAGTGTGCTGCCCGGCAACAAGGTGTTTCCCTTGAAGGTGATGTTCACCGACATCGAAGCCCGGCGCAAGGCAATGTTGTGGATGACGGCAGGCGGCACGGTGCTGAAGAATCGCTCGTTCGATGCGCTGTTTTCGCTCACCGACTTGCGCAAGCGTTATCCCGACATCGAGTCCGACGTGTGGCAATGCATAGTGGCAGGCAAGGTGAAGACAGGAATGACCAAGGACGAGGTTCGCCTGTCGCTTGGCAATCCGTCGAGCATCAATCAGCGTCCCACCTACGAGGGCGTGCGTGAGTATTGGTATTATCCCGATGGCAGATATCTCTATTTTGAGGACGGCCTGCTTGTTGAGCGTTGAACCTATGAAACTTTTTGGACACGACATAGCAATTGAATTTCTTGGTACGGGCACTTCCACCGGGGTGCCGCAGATTGGCTGCAACTGCCGCGTGTGCCGTTCGCGCGACGAGCACGACAAACGCTTTAGGGCATCGGCAATAGTGCGCACTTGTGGCAAATCAATCTTGATTGACTGCGGGCCCGATTTCCGCTCGCAGATGCTCAATGCATCAGATTGCCACCTCGATGCCCTCATCATCACCCACACCCACTACGACCACGTTGGCGGCGTGGACGACTTGCGCCCTTATTGCTACCACCGCACGCCGCATTTCCCCATCTTTGCGCGCCGCGATGTGCTCAGCGACCTCTACAAGAAGATGCCTTACAGCTTTAGCGACAATCCGTATCCCGGAGCGCCCATCTTCGACACCTTTGAGATTGACGACAAGCCTTTCGACTGCTGCGGTGTGGAGGTCACTCCGCTGCCTGTGTGGCATGGCAAACTGCTCATCAACGGCTATCGCATAGGCAATCTGGCTTATATAACCGATGCAAAGTATATTCCTGAATCCACACTCGAACTGATGCGGGGTGTTGAGGTGCTTGTGGTGAATGCCTTGCGCCACGAGGAGCACCCTTCGCACATGACCGTTGAGGCTGCCCTGCACATAGTGGGCTTGGTGAAGCCTCGCCGCACCTATTTCACTCACATGAGTCACCAGATAGGACTGCACCACGAGGTGAACAAGCAGTTGCCACATGGCATCGAGTTGGCTTACGACGGCTTGATTGTGAAACTATAGCCGCAGAGGGGAGTAGGAGAGCGGCAAGAGCACTTTTTGCGATGCTTTGCAAACCGTAAAGACGTAGTTTTCTGAAAAATTTTGTTGTATTACCGTCGAGCCCATAATAAAACTTTGGCGCTCGGCTTATGATTTGCACATTTTTTCGTAAATTTGCAAGAAATTGGAGCACTATGTGCATGTGTTGCCGAGGTGTGTGCCGCCCTATGGCATGCGGCAGTTGCCGGCAATGCTCCCCGATGCGCCTCGAAGAGCCGGCTTATGCGGCGTAAAGCGCCGATAGTGAGCGGATTGCGAGGTCAATGCACATTGCCACAATGCATTTGATTGATAATAATAAACTTTTTTTGAATGAAACATATAAGAAATTTTTGCATAATAGCGCATATCGACCACGGAAAGAGCACGCTTGCCGACCGTTTGCTTGAATTCACCAACACAGTGGAGGCTAAGGACCTGCAGGCACAGGTGCTCGACGACATGGACCTTGAGCGCGAACGTGGCATTACCATCAAGAGTCACGCCATTCAAATGAAGTATAACTACAAAGGCGAGGAGTATACGCTCAACCTTATCGACACTCCGGGACACGTCGACTTTTCCTACGAAGTGTCGCGCTCGATTGCGGCATGCGAGGGCGCGCTGCTGGTGGTGGATGCCTCGCAGGGCATTCAGGCTCAAACCATCTCCAACCTGTATATGGCAATCGACCATGGGCTGGAGATTATTCCGGTGCTCAACAAGGTGGACCTCGACAGCGCCAACCCCGATGAGGTGGAGGACCAGATAGTGGACTTTCTGGGCTGCGAGCCCGAGAGTGTGCTTCGTGCAAGCGGCAAGACCGGCTATGGCGTCAAGGAGGTGCTCGACGCCATTGTTGAGCGCGTGCCGGCACCGTCGGGCGACCCCGAGGCTCCGCTGCAGGCATTGATTTTCGACTCGGTGTTCAATCCTTTCCGCGGCATCATTGCCTACTTCAAGATTGTGAACGGCCGCATCCGCAAGGACGATTTCGTGAAATTCGTGAACACCGAAAAACAATATCATGCCGACGAGATAGGCATCCTGAAGCTTGACCTCTCGCCCCGCGACGAACTCTCGGCAGGCAATGTAGGTTACATAATCTCGGGCATCAAGACCTCGAAGGAGGTGAAGGTGGGCGATACCATCACCCACGTTGAGCGCCCTTGCGACAAAGCCATTGCCGGATTCCAGGAGGTGAAGCCAATGGTGTTTGCCGGCGTCTATCCTATCGAGGCAGAGGACTTCGAGAACCTACGCGCTTCGCTCGAAAAACTGCAGCTCAACGATGCCTCGCTCACGTTCCAACCCGAGTCGTCGGTGGCGCTGGGCTTTGGCTTCCGTTGCGGTTTCCTGGGCCTGTTGCACATGGAGATTGTGCAGGAACGCCTGAGCCGCGAGTTCAACATGGAAGTCATCACCACGGTGCCCAACGTGTCGTATCGCGTGTTCGACAAAAAAGGCAACATGACCGAGGTGCACAACCCTGCGGGGTTGCCCGACCCCACAATGATTGAACACATCGAAGAGCCATATATCCGTGCTTCGATAATCACCGTTACCGACTACATTGGCCCTATTATGACGCTTTGCCTTGGCAAGCGCGGCGAGCTGGTGAAGCAGGATTTCATCTCGGGCAACCGTGTGGAAATATTCTTCGACCTGCCGTTGGGCGAAATTGTGATTGACTTCTACGACAAGCTCAAGAGCATATCCAAGGGCTATGCCTCGTTCGACTATTACATACACGACTTCCGCGAGTCGAAGCTGGTGAAACTCGACATTATGCTCAACGGCGAGCCGGTGGATGCGCTGAGCACCCTCACGCACTTCGACAATGCAGTGCCCTTTGGCCGCCGCATGTGCGAAAAGCTCAAGGAGCTAATCCCGCGCCAGCAATTCGACATTGCCGTGCAGGCTGCTATCGGAGCAAAGATTATTGCGCGCGAAACCATCAAGGCGGTGCGCAAGGACGTAACCGCCAAGTGTTATGGCGGCGACGTGAGCCGCAAGCGCAAGCTGCTTGAGAAGCAGAAAGCCGGCAAAAAGCGTATGAAGCAGATTGGTACGGTGCAAGTGCCCCAAAAGGCATTCCTTGCAGTGTTAAAACTCGATTAATTGTATTCAAAAATATGATTGAAGGAAAAATTGTCAGTGACATGGAGAACGAGCGCGCTGTGCTGGTGGGCTTGATTACTCCCACGCAAAACGAAACCAAGGCAAACGAGTATCTCGACGAGCTTGCTTTCCTTGCCGACACTGCCGGCGCGGTGACGGTGAAGAAATTCCTGCAGCGGTGCGATGCGCCAAACCGCACATCGTTTGTGGGCAAAGGCAAGCTTGAGGAGATTGCAAAATATGTGGAGGAAAACGACATCGCTTTGGCGATATTCGACGACGACCTCACCACCAAGCAAGTGTCGTTCATCGAAAAAGAGGTGAAGGTGAAGGTGCTCGACCGCACATCGCTCATCCTCGACATCTTTGCCGCTCGTGCCAAGACCGCCAACGCTCGCATGCAGGTGGAATTGGCGCAGTATCAGTATCTGCTGCCGCGACTCACCCGCATGTGGACCCACCTCGAGCGTCAGCGAGGCGGCATTGGTATGCGCGGCCCGGGCGAAACGCAAATCGAAACCGACCGCCGAATCATCCTCGACAAGATTTCGTTGCTCAAAGAGCGTCTGCGCGACCTCGACAAGCAAAAAACCATACAGCGCAAAAATCGCGGCAAACTCACCCGAATAGCCCTTGTGGGATATACCAACGTGGGCAAATCGACGTTGATGAACCTGCTGAGCAAGAGCGATGTGTTTGCCGAGAACAAGCTGTTTGCCACACTCGACACCACGGTGCGAAAGGTGATTATCGACAATCTGCCTTTCCTGCTCACCGACACTGTGGGATTCATTCGCAAGTTGCCCACCAAACTAATTGAGTCGTTCAAATCGACCCTCGACGAGGTGCGCGATGCCGACATCCTGGTGCATGTGGTGGACATAAGCCATCCGCAGTTTGAGGAGCAAATTGAGATTGTGAACAAAACCCTGCAGGAGGTGTGCGACGCATCGGACAAGGAAATGATTATGGTGTTCAACAAGATTGACAATTTCACCTATGTGAAGAAGGACGAGGACGACCTCACGCCACGCACCCGCGAGAACATCTCGCTCGACGAACTGAAAACCACTTGGATGGCAAAACTCAACGACAATTGCGTGTTTATATCTGCCAAGCAGCACACCAACATTGAGGAACTGAAATCGATGCTCTACGAAAAGGCGAAAATCATTCACATGAACCGTTTCCCTTACAACGACTTCCTGTTTCAGAAGTACGACGACCTGGGCGAGGAACAATGAGCGCGGCACGATGCCGTAGGGCACATTAAAACCTGAAATAACAAGAAACTAACGTAATCAAATATAACAAGTAAAACTAACCTAATACAATCACAGTGAAATGAATGCAAAACGACTGATGGTTTTGACCCTCTTGCTTGTTGCAGCCATAGGCGCAACAGCAGCCTTGAAAGATACAGTTGAAAAGGACTTTGCATTGCGTAGCACCAACAAGCAGGTGAGTGGCGTGATGAAAAAAGTGGCAAAGTTGAAGCTGAACGCCGACGAGCAGTTGGCTATGAAGTTCCTTTACTCCTACATGCCGCTACCCGACATGACCGACTATTCGGTTGACTTCTACAAGATGAACGTAGAATATGCGTTGCGCACTCGCAAGGAAATGACGTGGGGCAGCAAGGTGCCCGACCGCGAATTCTACCATTTTGTACTGCCGGTGCGCATCAACAATGAGAACCTCGACGAGAGCCGACGTGTGTTCTTCGAGGAACTCAAGGAACGCGTGAAAGGCATGTCGATGCGCGACGCAGCGCTTGAGGTGAACCACTGGTGCCACGAAAAGGTTACCTATCGTCCCAGTGACTCGCGCACCAGCTCGCCATTGGCTTCGGTGAAGACAGCCTTCGGACGTTGCGGCGAGGAGTCGACATTTGGCGTGGCTGCCATGCGTGCCGTGGGCATTCCTGCCCGTCAGGTTTACACCCCGCGCTGGGCACACACCGACGACAACCATGCGTGGGTGGAGGTGTGGATTGACGGCAAATGGCAATTCCTTGGCGCCTGCGAGCCCGAACCGGTGCTCAATCTGGGCTGGTTCAATGCTCCTGCTTCGCGTGGCATGATGATGCACACCAAGGTGTTTGGCCGCTACGAAGGTCCGGAGGATGTGATGAGCAAGAACAACTGTTTCACCGAAATCAACGTCACCGAAAACTATGCTCCTACTGCCAAGGCAGTGATTCGCGTGGTTGACGAAAAGGGTGCTCCTGTTTCGGCTCGCGTCGAATTCAAGGTGTATAACTACGCCGAACTCTACACCGTTTGCCGCAAGCAAAGTGACAAGGACGGCTACACATACGTCACTAGCGGTCTGGGCGACCTGGTGGTGTGGGCTTCGAAGGGTAACCGCTTCGGCTTCGAAAAGTGCTCGGTGGGCAAACAGGATACCGTGGTGGTGGCTCTCGACAAAACAGTGGGCTTCAGTGGCGTGGTTGAACTCGACCTCGTTCCGCCGGTTGAACGCAACACTGTTCCGCCGTTAACTCAGGAGCAAATCGACGTTAACAAGAAACGTCTGGTTTACGAGGACTCGATTCGCGGCGTGTATGAAGCCACATTCGTCAACGAAGCCAAGGCCAAAACGCTTGCTGAAGGCTGGGGATTGCCGGTCGACAAAGTGACTCATTTCCTCATTGGCTCACGTGGCAATTATGCCACCCTCATCTCGTTCATCGACAAGGCGTCCGACAAACAACGCGCCCTCAATCTGTTGGACGTGATTAGCGACAAGGACCTGCGCGACGTCAGCCTCGAGGTGCTCAACGACCACTTCTATAACACTCCTGACTTGGGCGACGGCTCAAAGTTCTATTTTGAGAATGTGATGAATCCGCGCATCGACAATGAGATGATTGAACCCTACAAGGCTTATCTGCAAAAGGCATTGAGCAAACTCAACGTCAAGGCATTCAAGGCCGACCCTTATAAGTGGGCTGACTGGGTGAAGAACAACATTGTGGTGATAGATGGCTGGAACCCGCAGAACCTGCGCATGATGCCCACCAAGGTGTGGCAGTATCGCTGCAGCGATGCCGACAGCCGCGACATGTTCTTTGTGGCAGGTGCTCGTGCGATGGGCATCTATGCCCGCAAGGATTTGGTCACCGGCAAGGTGCAATGGGCAAGCGCCAAGGATGAGTGGCACGACGTGCAGTTTGAAACAGCCGAACAGGTGACGAGCGTTCAGGGCGACCTGAACATGGCTTACACCAAGACTCAGCGCCTCGACGACCCTAAGTATTACTATCACTTCACCATCTCGAAGGTCGACGAAGGCTATCCTGTGCTGCTCAACTATCCCGAGGAGGGCTACAACGATATGTTCAAGGGCGGCGCAAAGATTGACGAAGGCAACTATGTGCTAATCACCGGCACCCGCTTGGGCAATGGCAGCGTGCTTGCTCGCCTGTGCTTCTTTGGCATCAATCACAGCAACGCCACCGATGCCGACCTCGTGTTCCGCACTTCTGACACCGACGTTCAGGTGATTGGCAACTTCAACAGCGAGGATAAATATTACGACTTCGCCACCAAGAGCACCAAGTCGTTGCTCTCGACCACCGGCCGCGGCTATTACATCCTTGGCTTGATTAATCCTAATCACGAGCCAAGCAACCACGCCCTCCACGACATTGAGAGTGTGGCAGCCGAATTTGAGCAATGGGGCGGCAAGATTGTTGTGCTCTTTGCCGACGAAGACGCCTCGAAGCGCCACAAGTGGGCGGAATTCAAGAAGATGCCAAACACTGTGGTTTATGGCACCGACCTCAACGGCGCCATAGCCGATGAACTGAAGCAAGCGCTCAATCTGGGCAGCGACAACCGTCCAATCTTTGTTATTGCCGACACATTCAACCGCGTGGTGTTTGTTTCGCAAGGCTACACCATCGGGCTGGGCGAACAGATGATTAATGTGATACACAAGCTCAACGAAGGCAAATAAAGGAGCCTCCGTGACTTGCCCGCAGCAAGCCCGTCAACGGGGCGGATGCACCATATTGCATACGCCCGGATGTGAAAATATACCGTAAACCCTATTCGCCGAGCATTGGCTTTCGGCGTTTAGGGTTTGTTTTTTCGCTGTCCTCCTGCGGCACGATTGCTTCTCTCAGCCGAAAAGGTGAAAAAATAGTGCAGCAAAAATTGGTGAATAGTGAGGAATAATTAGTAATTTTGCACTTTAATAAGGATTAAAAAAGATTAAGGCAGTGAATACGAAGTACATTTTTGTGACAGGCGGCGTAGTTTCCTCGTTAGGAAAGGGAATCATCTCATCGTCGCTGGCGCGCTTGTTGTTGTCGCGCGGTTATCATGTAACTATTCAGAAATTTGACCCTTACATCAACATCGACCCCGGAACGCTCAACCCCTACGAGCATGGCGAGTGCTATGTTACCGTCGACGGGCAGGAAACCGACCTCGATTTGGGTCATTACGAGCGGTTCACTAACATTCACACCACTCGTGCCAACAACATCACCACCGGACGCATCTATCAGAACGTAATCGACAAGGAACGTCGTGGCGACTATCTGGGTAAGACTGTGCAGATTGTTCCTCACATCACCGACGAAATAAAGCGCAACGTGAAGTTGCTGGGCAACACAGGCAAATTCGACTTTGTGATTACTGAGATAGGTGGCACAGTGGGCGACATCGAATCGCTGCCGTTTCTCGAGGCAGTGCGCCAGTTGCGCTGGGAGATGCCTCACGACAGCTTGTGCATACACCTCACCTATGTGCCTTTTATCAATGCTGCCAAAGAACTGAAAACCAAGCCTACGCAGCACTCCGTCAAGAGCCTTCAGGAGGTGGGTATACAGCCCGACATCCTGGTTCTGCGCACCGAACACGACATACCGGTGGGCATGCGCCGCAAGGTGGCTCAGTTCTGCAACGTAAGTCCCGATGCCGTGATTCAGTCGTTGGACGCAAGCTCGATTTACGAGGTGCCGTTGAATATGCTCAAGGAGGGGCTCGACATTGCCGTGCTGCGCAAAACCGGCTGCCCGATTGACGGCGAACCTGACTTGGCCCAATGGAACGCTTTCCTGGGCAAGCTGCACAACTGCTCGAAGACGGTGAAGATTGGCCTTGTGGGCAAATACGTTGAGTTGCAGGATGCCTACAAGAGCATCGACGAAGCGCTCTTTCAGTCGGCTGTATATCACGATGCAAAGCTCGACCTGAAATACATCAGCAGCGAGAAGCTACGCGACGATAATGTGGCAGCTGCGCTTGGTGGGCTCGACGGCGTGATTGTTGCTCCGGGATTTGGACAGCGAGGCATCGAGGGCAAGTTTGTGGCGCTGAAGTGGTGCCGTGAGAACGATATCCCCACCTTTGGCATCTGCCTTGGCATGCAGTGTATGGTGATTGAGTTTGCCCGCAACGTGCTGGGCATGACCGATGCCAACAGCACCGAGATGGACCCCAAAACGCCGTACAACGTAATCGACCTCATGGAAGAGCAAAAGAGCATTTCTAACCTTGGCGGAACAATGCGATTGGGCGCTTATGCCTGTCACCTTGTCAGCGGGTCGACTGTCGCCAAGGCTTACGGCGTCGACTACATCGAGGAGCGTCACCGCCACCGCTTTGAGTTCAACAACGAGTTCCGCTATCAGTTCGAAAAGTCGGGTATGAGTTGTGTGGGCGAGAACCCCGAAACGCACCTTGTGGAGGTGGTTGAAGTGTCAAACCGCAAGTGGTATGTGGGCACGCAATATCACCCCGAGTACAGCAGCACCGTGCTTAATCCGCATCCGCTGTTCATGAGCTTTATCGAGGCTGCCCTCAAATACAAGATGAGTGAGAAATAATGAAGCAGCATCACATATCGATGCCGAGTCATTTTATGCAAACAGTTATTATTTTGAATTATTAATTAAAACAATCTTACTAACACACCGATGGACAAAAACACCATTATCGGACTATGCCTGATGTTCCTTGTGATTATGGGCTTCACATGGCTCAATCAGCCAAGCGACGAAGAATTGGCTGCCGCAAAGGCTCAGCAGGAGCAAGCCGAAGCAAAGACGAAACAACAGACTGCCGCCGAAGCCGCGCCAACCGCTGCCGACACGCTGTCGGCTGACGACGTGAACCGTTTGAAGTCGTCGATTCAACTTTACGGACGCCAATCGACCGACGAAGCCGGCAACAAGGTCTATACACTCGAGAGCAACGACGCTCACCTCACTCTTGCCGGCGACAAGCTGAGCGGAACCGTGAAAGTGGACGGCAACGACGTGGACTACGAAGCAGTCAATTCAACTTCCGACATAAGCACTCGCAACAAAGCCATTGCGGCACTCAATGCTGCCGTGATGACGTATGCCAAGAGCGGCGATTTTGCCAAGTGTCTGAGTGGCGAAAACAAGACTGTGACGCTGAAGAACGACGTGCTGAAAATTGGCGTCAGCACCAAAGGCGGTGCCATCACCTCAGCCACGCTGCTCGACTACGACACCTATCGCGGCAAGGGTGTGAACCTCTTTGATGCACAAACCAACCGGTTTGACTTTGTGTTCAACACCGATGCGCAGCGCTTCAGCACCAACGACTACTATTTCACCCCGGTTGCGCTCACCGATTCTACGGTGACCATGCAACTCAACTTGGGTAACGACGTCACCTTTGCCATTCGCTACACCCTCGAGAAGGGCAGCTATATGGTGAAGATGGAGGTGCTTCAGCACAACATGAACCGTGTGATTCCTGAAAACATACCTAATCTCGACATTTGCTGGAGCCAGCGTATGATGCGTCAGGAACAGGGAAAAATGTTTGAGGAACGCAACAGTGCCATCTACTATAAATATTCAAACGGTAGCGTGGAGAACCTGAGCGAAAGCAGCGACGACACTGAGGAAACTACCAACGACCTCAAGTGGGTGAGCTTCAAGAACCAGTTCTTCTCGACGGTGCTTATTGCCGACCGCAGCCTCAAGGGCGCTACGATGGAAAGCAAGCCTATCGACAAAAACAGCGCTTTCTATTCCGACTATCACAAGGATATGGAGGTTAACACCTCGATTGACTACAAGTCGACCGACGCCAACCCTGCCAATTTCCTTATCTATTTGGGTCCTAACAAGTTCCAGCTGCTCAAGAGCTACAACAAATATTGCGACAGCGAGGACCTCGACCTCAACCGCCTTGTGTCGCTCGGCTGGGCATTGTTCCGTGTGATTAACACCTACATTGTCATTCCGGTGTTCGACTGGCTCACCGGCGTTTGTGGCAATATGGGTCTGGCAATATTGGTGCTCACCATTCTGCTGAAGGTGGTGCTGTTCCCGTTGTCGAACAAGAGCTACATCTCGCAAGCCAAGATGCGCCTGTTGGCACCCGACGTGAAGAAAATCGATGAAAAATATCCCGGACAGGAAAACGCCATGAAGGCCCAGCAGAAAAAGATGGAGCTCTACAGCATGGCAGGAGCAAGCCCGTTTGGCGGCTGTCTGCCAATGTTGCTGCAGATGCCGTTCCTCATTGCCATGTTCACCTTCTTCCCATCGTCGATTGAGTTGCGTGGCGAATCGTTCTTGTGGGCAACCGACCTCTCGGCTCCCGATGCCATCTTCACTTGGGATGCTCATATTCCGCTCATCAGCAGCTATTTTGGCAACCACGTCAGCCTGTTCTGCTTGCTCATGACTGTCACCAACATTCTCTACACCAAGATAACCATGCAGTCGCAGCAAAACAGCCAGATGAAGGGTATGCAATGGATGATGTATCTCATGCCAATCATGTTCCTGGTGTTCTTCAACAACTATGCTTCGGGTTTGAGCTACTACTACTTCCTGTCGCTGTTGTTCACCATCATCCAGAACTATGCTACTCGCTATTTTGTGAGCGAAGAGAAGATGCGTGCACGCATGGCAGAAGCTGCCAAGAACCCCAAAAAGAAGAGCGGATTCATGGCGCGCCTCGAGGAGGCTCAACGCCAGCAGCAGGCTATGCTTGCCCAGCAGCAAAAACGCAACAACAACGGCAAGGGTCGTCATTGATTGTTGTCGGTGCATAGTTTTTACGGGGGCGGCAGATGCGCGCCGTAAACCTATAGAATAAGTACACTTCTTACACCTGATAGGGCTATTGCAATAGTTATAGTTGCGATAGCCCGTTTTTTTGAAAAAAAGAAATGATTTTTTTGCATTTTAGTGCAACTTTTTGACAACTCGCTGCGTCTAACTAACAGAAAACCCCGAAGAACGGAGTCGAGACAATTTAACGGAAATAAGAACTTCTCAAAATTTTTGATTTTATGATACAACATCTGTGTCCATCGTGTGGACGTCAGTTCACCACCGAACAACCTTCAGTTAATGTGAAATGCCCATATTGCGGCAAAGAATTCTCACCGGCCTTCAACCAAGGCTATCAGCAAGGCTATCAACAAGGCTACAGCAACGCCTCAGGCGGCAATATTTTTGATTGCGGTCCTTCGGGACGCTCGCGTGGTGTGGCAGCGTTGCTTGCCATCTTCCTCGGAGCATTAGGCATCCACTATTTCTACCTTGGCAAAAACACCGCCGGCATAGTGTTTCTGTTAATCGCAATTTTTTCGTGCGGCATATTGACAGCCGTTACATCGGTGCTGGCAATCATACAGGGCATCATCATGCTCACCCTCACCCAAGAGCAGTTCGAGCAAAAATATGTCTATTGCCCGCAATCAATTCCGCTGTTCTGATGCGATGCTGCAACTTGTGCAGCACTCTCAATAGATTAGGATAACCACTTTTGTTAGGCTAATAAATAAGAAAGCATGCAGCCGCCGATTCGTCACCGAGGCTGTATGCTTTCGTTGCATTTCCCCGAAGGATGTGAGTTTTTTCGGGGCATTGCTGCCAAGCGGGATAATGGCAAGGATGTCAGCCCCTCGTGGGCGTTTGCATTGCCATTATTTCGGCTGTTATTGGCTCGGATGCTGTTCCCTTATCGCGAGAGTGTTCGCACTATTACTACCGATAACGGCTGTGAGTTCGCTGCACACCTTGAGATAACACGCCTACTCAGCATCAAAGGGCGTGACAAGGTTATTGTCTATTTTGCCGATTCATACTGCTCTTGGCAGAAAGGTGCCATTGAGAATGCAAACAAGCTTATCAGAAAATACATCCCCAAAAAATCCAACTTCGATAACTTCTCCAATCACAGAATTATGCAAATCCAAAAGAAATCAAATGCTCGTCCCCGTGAATAATTTAACTTTGACACCCCCTAAAAATTGTTTTTTCAAAAACGTTTACTAATTTTGCACTTGCCACTTGACTTTTCATGTTGCTTTTATCAATTATATCATTTGTCATATCAATTTATTTATTATTTTGTGATTTTTGTTAATTATATAAATATATTATTATGGGTAAACTAAAGTTTTCTATAACTGGGCTATTTTTTATAGCGACATTCCTCATTTCGTATGCACATGACTTTGAAGTTGATGGTATTTATTACAACAAAAATGCGGATGAAACAAGTGTTACCGTGACTTATAGAGGTAATTCTTACTCTGCATATTCTAACGAATATTCGGGAAATGTAGTGATTCTTTCCTCTGTGACGTATTCAGGCAATACTTATGCAGTCACTTCTATTGGTAAAAGTGCATTTAGAGGTTGCAGAGACTTGACATCAATCACCATCCCTAATTCCGTCACTTCTATTGGTGATTATGCATTTTACAATTGTATTTAGAGACCTCTAAACTACCATGAACAATGAAAAACAAATAGTGATAAATCTCTGTATATCAACTGCTTTTAGACTTTAACACTTCGGACTTGCTTTTTGATGGTTCTCAAAAATCCGCTTACCTTTGCAACGCATTTCTACCGCGGAGAATTTTGAGGGCTTTTATTTTGCCATCACGTGGACAGGGTTGACAAAGGTTTACAAGAGTGGATAATGGTTGACTGATGAACGAGAGGGAAAGGAGCAAGGAAGTGACCTCATTTGAAAGACGCAACATCGTGGAATGAGTTGACAAGGATTGTCAGTGATTGACGAAAGTTCACTCCGTGGCGGTTTGCATGAAATTGATTGTAGAACCACATAAAAAGGAGTCAAATGAGAAAGACAAGAAATGCACCTTCTGCGGCAAGGAGTTCACATGTAACAGCGGCTCGCAGAGGTATTGTTCGGAACATTGTGCCGAGGCGGCAAAGGCTCAGCGCAAAAAAAGGCAACAGGACTTTTTGAAGGCAGTCCAGCCTGTTATAGACATCGCCAGCCAGGAGTATCTTTCGTTCTCCAAGGCAGCCATCCTCATGGGATGCTCCCGTCAGTACGTTTACAAGTTGGTAAACGAGGGTAAACTTCCTGCATCCCGAATCAGCAGCCGGATGGCTTTCGTCCGCAAGGCAGACATCGAGAAGATGCTTGCTGGCAATCCTTATCATAGAGTGTTGCCAGGCACTCTAACAAATAAGCCGTGCAAAACTTCTTCTTCCCTTTCGTCGAGGAAAGTCAATAACCACATACCCGAAAAAGGTATGAGGTCATCAGAACCACTTGAATACATCTCTGGTGAGGATATCATGGGTATATACAAAGTGAAGCGTTCATGGCTCTACACTTCTGCCAAGAATAACCAAGTACCCATGTGCAAGATTGCAGGCAAGAACTATTATAGCCGGAAACACATGGATGCCCTCTTCGGAGTTTCCGCTGAGATAGAAGCCTTGACAGAATGGCTGACAACGGATGAGGCAGAATCCCTCTATTCCACGACCAAGGAATCATTGCGCACCCAAGCCTACCGCCGCCATATTCCCACCAAGCGAGAATATGGAAAGACCGATTATTCAAAGAAACATCTTGATGACATCTTCCGTCCCGACCTGAAGGCGAGTAATGCCTATTACACTACCACTGAAGCTGCCGAGAAGTACGGCATGACCAAGAGCAACATCTGTGTCATCGTCAAGACGAACAACCTTACGAAGGTGAAAGTCGGAGTGCAGAACCTCATCGTCAAGGAGGAACTAGACCGAA
>JBJECX010000008.1:0-20541 GCA_051871535.1 Muribaculaceae bacterium
ATAAGCCTCGCCTGCGTCTCGGCCTCACATGCTTCGCATGTCATCGCATCCACCCGCCACATCGACCGTGATATCGTCATCGTGGGAATGGACGTCCGAAGGACGTGACCCCGGAGGCAGGATGCCGACGGGAAATACGCCCCTACAGATGCGACGACAGGAGATATTAACCGCGGAGCGGTTGCAACTTCAATAACCCCACATTGGCGGCGATAGCCGACTATGTGGGGACTCGCGGGCATCCTCACCACCCACAACCGCGGCGCGGTTGCAGATCCGGCAGCGATGGATGCACACCGCCGCGGACGTCCGAAGGACGTGACCCCGGAGGCAGAATGTCGACGGGATTTAGCCGTGGGTGAGCGAAAGCGTAACCCACGGATACAATGTCACCCCCAGAAATTGCGTCCGTAGAGGACGCGAATTATATATCATCCTTGGCCACAACCGCCTATTGGGGCGCACAGAATACGAATTATCTGAATCTGCAACCGCTCCGCGGTTGTGACTGCGTGGGAGGTGTTGCTATCCCCACGTAGCCGATTGCGCTTCGCTTATCGTCAACATGGGGTTATTGAGGTTGCAACCGCTCCGCGGTTGTGCGTCGGGTTGTAACAATTCGCATCCTGTGCGGATGCCGGAAGGTGGTGGGGGATGATGGCAACCCGGGGTTTCGCTTCGCTTACCCCGGGCTATAAGCCTCGACTGCGTCTCGGCCTCACATGCTTCGCATGTCATCGCATCCACAACCATGGCAAAACTGCCCCGCGATGCCCACGGTAACCTTGCGGTGTGGTTGGGCGTATGCCATACGCCCCTACATATGCGCCGACTGGAGATATTAACCGCTCCGCGGTTGTTTGTGGGGGTGGGAAAATAAAACGTGGGAGAGATGCTTGTTATTTGGGGATTATTCGCTAACTTTACTTTGCGTTTTGTTCGCGTGCCGCTATTGGCATCCGAACCGCAACGATTATCAAACATTAATAACCTATAAAATAACAGACATCATTATGGAAGCAAAAGAAAAAGTATTGGCTACAATGAAGCAAGCCGGCGAACCGTTGAACGCAGGTAAAATTGCCGAACTCTCGGGACTTGACCGCAAGGAAGTGGATAAGGCAATGAAGGAATTGAAGGCTGAGGGCGCTATTGTGTCGCCGGTGCGTTGCAAATGGGCTCCTGCCGAATAAGTTGACTTGGCTGCATACGATGAAGAAAACCGTACTGATAACCGGTGCCACAAGCGGCATCGGTGAGGCGTGTGCAAGAAAATTTGCCGAGGGTGGCTATAACCTGATTCTCACTGCGCGCCGTGCCGACAGGCTGGCTGCCATAAAGGCTGAACTGGAAGGCGAGGGCGCGCGTGTGAAGACGCTGGTGTTCGACGTGCGCGATGTGGAGGCTGCCAAGGCTGCGATAGATTCGCTCGAGGGCGAATGGAATAACATCGATGTGCTCATCAACAATGCCGGATTGGCGTTGGGTCTCGACAAGGAATATGAAGGAAACATCGATGAGTGGGCAACGATGATTGACACCAACATCAAGGGGCTGCTCACCATGACTCGCCTGATTGTTCCGGATATGGTGAAGCGCAACAAAGGACATGTGATAAACGTGGGTAGTGTGGCAGGCGATGCCGCTTATGCCGGCGGCAACGTGTACTGTGCCACCAAGGCTGCGGTGAAAGCCATCACCGACGGGTTGCGCATTGATGTGGCTGAGTCGGCGGTGCGTGTCACCAACCTCAAGCCGGGACTTGTTGAAACCCATTTCAGCAACGTGCGTTTCCGTGGCGATGATGCTCGTGCCGACAGTGTGTATCGTGGCATCACTCCGCTCACCGGCAAGGACATTGCCGACGTGGCATTCTATGCCGCCAGTGCGCCCGAGCATGTGCAGATTGCCGAGGTGCTGATACTTGCCACGCATCAAGCCAACGGCAGTTACATCCACCGTGAGTTGTAACAGGGCATGATAGAGTGCCGACACGGGGTGTAATGCCCTATAGGGATAATAAATAAGCAAGGGGCTGTTCGTCACGAACAGCCCCTTGCGTTGCTATAATAGGGATTTATGGTAAATAAATGGTATCCTATTGTTGAGTGAACTGAATGGCAGTGGGCGCATATTCAGTGCCTATTTGCTTGCCCACCTCGAATTGGATGGATGCAGAAGCCTGATAGAGCTTTTGTGCACGGCTCGAGTAGTACTTGAGCGTGATGCGTTCGTTAGCGCCTAAGCTGCCGTTGATGGTCATCACGTAGATGGTCTGGCTGTTGCCGATGGTTTTCACCTGAGCTATGCCACGGCACTCGTCGCCAACGAAAGCAGCCATGATGTCGGAAGTAGAGCCCAGGTTTGTCAGGTTGCCGGTGAGGGCAAAGCAGGCATTCATCTGCAGCGGGTGCTTGCCGGTGGTGTTGAGGTCAAGGCTCTTGGGCTGCGAGGCACTGCCAACCGTTGTGGTGTTGGCGAATGTGGCTATTGCCGGAGCGGTGAAGACGTAGCTCAGGTTGCTGCTATAGTATTTCACGTCGATGTTGGTGCCGTCGGGCACAACGCCATTCATCACCAGTTTGTAAACCGAGTTGCCGATGTGTTCGCCAGTGCCGATGCAGGTGCCGTCGGCAAAGGCAGCCACCGCGTCGGCAGCGGTGTCGGCGTAGGTGGTGAGCGGCGCGTTGAGCGCCACGAAGGCGGTCATGCTGCCGTTTGGCACAAAAGTGAGAGCCACAGGGGCATCGGCAGAGCCAATCGAGCCGTTGGCAGTGATGGTGAACGACTGCTCCGAAGCGTAGGTGCATTTGCCTTCGGCGCTGTAGTATTTAAAGCGGAGTGTTTCGCCCTCCTGAGCACCGAAGATGTCGAACGAGTAGGAGCCGTCAGCATTGGGGTAGGCATAAGAGCGGCACTCGTTGCCTACAATGGCAGCAATCTCGTCGGCTTGCGCAGCCTTTTGAGGCAGAGCGTCGGGTGCGATGGTCACGTAAGCCTTGGCGAGGCACGGATATTTGCCCGATTGCAGGAAGTTGGGGTAGGCAGGAGCATCGGCGGTGCCATACACCTTGTTGATGACGTAAGCCACGTCGTCGGCCACCGACTTATAGATGCGGCCGCTGTGGCTGCTATAATAGCGGAATTCCACCTTGCCGCTTTCGTTTGACGGTGCTTTCACCTGAATGAAGAACAGCTTCACGCCACCTGTCACAATGGGTTGTGCTACGCCACGGCACTCGTTGCCGATGAAGGCAGCCATTTGGTCGGCATCGGCGGCAAACTGCTCGAGAGCAGGCGCGAGGCGCACAACCGCCGTCATGCTCGTAGGGTAGACCGATTTGTCGGGGTCGGTCCACGACGGAGCGGCATCGTTGCCTGCAAAGTCGACAATCCACTGTGGGGCATCGACCGTGGCATCTTTAGTCGCTGTCCATCCGGGATTGCCGTTGACAAAGTCCTCGAGCGCAACGCTCCAGTCGGGGCGGGGATAGGGTTCTTCCTCGCTGCTGCATTGTGCCAACGACATGCTGAGTGCGATTAGAAGTATGATATTGAAATGCTTCATCATAGTTGGGTTTATTTTTGAACGGTTTTTGTTTTGTAAAAATCCCCGCCGGAGCAACCGCCGTGTGTCGATAAGTCTCGACGGGGATGTTTGTTTTATTTTGAAATAATGTGTTCGACTAACGCTTAACGGTCTTTATTGCCTGAAGCTTGCCGTTGATTACCACGTTCACGATGTATACACCGTCGACAACGATGTCGTCGTTAACATCCCAAACGATGTCCACCGAGCCATTGTCGTTGCAGTCGAGCCATTGAGCCACGCGGGCTCCAGCCACGTCGGTGACAAATACGTCAACCTTGGCATCGGCATCGGCAGAGGCCTTGATGTTGAGCACGCTGTGGAACGGAGTTGGGTAAACCATCACGTTTTCGCCTTCGTCGCCGAAGCGGATAACCATTGGCGACTTGAGTGAGCCCACGGTGGCGTTAGCGCCGTAGTTCACAGCATCCTTGGCAACAGCCTTGGTGTCGTTGGCACCTTCGAGAGCGATGTCGATAGGTTCTGAAGCATCGCCATTGATGGTCATCAGGAACAGTGTAGAGCCGTCGGCCATGGTGGTTGCCTTGGCAACGCCGCGACATTCGCCGCCTGCGTAAGCAACCAGACGGTCGCTATCGAGTGCTTCGATGCCTTCAACGCGAATCACGGCGGTCATGTTGGTGGCGTAGCGGCGACCGTATTCAGCCACTTCGGTGCTTGCCTCTTCGTTGTTGGCGCGGGTGCGAGTGGTTGACATGGTCTTGCGACCAATCGACGAGCTTGCCGGATATTGCAGTTCGGTAGTGGTGTTGGCTTGCCGTTGCAGCATGTATCCCTTGCCGCTTTCCATATATTCCAGACTGCCAATCCAGCCCACGTTGCCGTCGTACATTGCCATAGCCGTTTGCGACTTCACGATGTCGCCTTCCGAAGCCTGGTATCCTGCGAGGGCTTCTTTGAGCGTCATATTGTCGGCAGGCAGATATGAGATGTAGTTCCAGCGCGCGGTGCCGTCGTCCTTGGCGCCTACGATGCTGAGCTTGCAGGTCTTGGTGTCGACAGGCGTACCCGAGATGTCGAGGGTCTTTGCCTTGGCGCTGTTCATCATGTACATCGATGTGTTGTTGAGTGCAGTCAGGCTGCCCACCCAACCGTTCGACGAGTAAGAAACGAAGCCGTCGGTTTCGCTCTTGAGCAGGTCGTTAGCGGTCCAGATGTTGTCGGCAAGCAGAGCGTTGATGTCGCCGAGGTTCTTGTTCACCACGTTGAGCGAAATCCAGTTCCAGCCTTCGGCGAGTTTGAGTTGCTGAACGCGCATATCCTTGGCGGTGAACACCACAGGATTGCTTGGCGAACCCACTACGCTGTTGTTTACGAAATGTATAGGCGACGAAGGCTCGGCAATGTAGGTTGAGCCGGTGCTTGCGTCCCAGATACGGAATTCGAGGTCCTTGCTTGCTTCGGTCTGGTTAGAGTAGATGGTGAGCATAGCGTACCACATGTCGTTGACCTTATAGTACTTGTTGTTGCAGATGCCCACGCACTCGCTACCGTCGAATGCGGCGAGGATGTCCTCTTCGTCGGAAGAATAGTTGCCGTTGATGAACATCTTGCCGAATACCGACATGTTGTATTGATAATCGGCAGGGTTGACGCTCCACGATGGTTTTTCGCCTTCCACCTTCACGGTGAGTTCGAGTGCTTCAACCACGTTGTTGTCGTTGCGCAGATAAATCACTTCGTCGTAGGTGCCTATGTTGAGACCCGGGTCGACGGAGAATTTGATGTTTACGCCCGAAACCGGGTCGATGGTACCGCTTGAAGGCGTGACATCGAGCCACGAAGGCATATTTTCGATGGTATAGTGCTGAATTGAACCGCCGTTGTTGTTGGCGCGGACGGTGAATTCTTTCTCCTCTTGAGCCATCTTGACAATCGAGAGGCTCGATTCGCCCCACTTGAGCTGGTTGCGGTCGATGTAAGCGCTCCAGGTGATTGGGCTGACAATCTCGTTGCCGTTGAGGTCGCGAACCCCTTCGACGCTGAAGGTTACTATGGTCTTTTCGATGCGCTCGTAAGGTTCCTTGAGGGAGATGATGAGCGCGTCGTTGTTAACCACAAAGTCGTAGAGCAGTTTGCTAACCGGGCCTTTGCTCTTAACCGGAGCCGACACCTTGGTGGCGATGGCGAGCGAGTCGGTAATCTCGATTGGCGGAATCACAATTGACGGGTCTTTTTGAACCTTGGCATCGCATTGCGAGAACACGAGTTCTTTGAGACCAGAATTGTCGGCATAGGCTTCGAAAGGATAGTAAGCCATCAAGCCTTGCTCAGTGCCGTCGAGTTGCTGAGTGAATGTTTCAGAAACAATCGACTCGCTGCGGTAGAGGTTCCACAAGCGGAATTCGTCGATTTCGCCCTTGAAATAGTTGTCGGTAGTCTTCACGCTGGTGGTGTCGGAGCTCCATACGCGTGCACCCAGGTTGATGTAAGCCGACGAGATGCCGCCGAGGTCGTTGGCATCGAAGTAGGTGTTTAGCTTACCGTCGACGTAGATTTGGGCGCG
Organism: Muribaculaceae bacterium; assembly: GCA_051871535.1. GTDB lineage: Bacteria > Bacteroidota > Bacteroidia > Bacteroidales > Muribaculaceae > SFTJ01. The sequence continues at coordinate 6,117 of JBJECX010000008.1, forward strand.
TCCGCTGGTGCGGTTGACAGTCACAGCTGCGTGGTGCCAGTTGTTGTCGTTGAAAGTGCCTGAGCAAGTGGCAGTGGTGCCGTTGTTGCTGTAGTAGAGTTGTCCGTCTTCGTCGAAGCCGAGGCAGAACTCGTTGAGCGAGTGGTTGAAGTCGCCACCGTCGCCGCGACCGTTTGCCACGATGGCAGCATTGGTTTGACCTTCTTCAGCCTTGAACCACAATTCCATGGTGTAGTCCATCGACGAATCGATTACACACGAGCTGCCCGACGATATGTCGAGGTGTCGAGTGCCGTCGAGGCGAACAGCGCGACCTTCGGGCACCACCCAAGTGCTGCCGTTCATCTCGAGGTTGGCACCGTGAGCCTTGTCGGCGAGTATTTCGCCGCGTGCTTCGCTCATTGGGTAGTAAGCCAAGAGGTTGCTTTCGGAGCCTGAGAGCAGGGTGAGGCTGTTGGTCTGCAGGCGCGCAGGCGAAACCTCCTTGTCCCAGATGCGTGCGTTGTGCATGTTGCCGGCAAAGTGCATATTGCCGTTGATGCTTGCGCCAAAGGCATAGGAGCCTTCGCCGTCGAAGCCGTCGGTTTCAACAGCGCTGATATATTCAACAAAGTTGTAGTAAGCGCTCACTTTCTCTACGCCGTCGTAGGTCATAGCCACATGAGCCCATGTGCCTTGGTCGTAATCGAATTGCTTGTCGCTGACAACGGTCTTGTTGCCCACTTTCACGCTGAGGCGGTTGTCGGCAGTGATGCCAAGTTCGATGGCGTTGTTGGCTGTGCCTTGGCTGAAGAGCACTGCATCCTGTTGCTTGTCGGCAAGCACCCACATTTCCACGGTGAGCGGCTTGTTGTGCCAGTTGCGGTTGAATTCGGTGGTGAGCACGTCGTTTTCACCGTCGAGTCGAACCGAAACCGAGTGGTCGGTTTGGGCACCGTTGCGAATGCCGGTCACTTGGAAGTTGTTGTCGGTGAGCAAGCCTTCGGCAATGGTTTCGTTGAAGTTCAGACGAATCTCGTCGTTGACTGTGAGCACGCCGTTGGCAGGTTGTGCGCTGCCAAACAGGCGAGGATTATACATATCCTTGATTCCGCTGTGAACTTCGGAGTAATTGAAATACTCTTCATTGTTAATCATACTTGTGCCCACAGCACGGAGGTCGTAACGCTGGTCGGGCAGGTCGTCCATAAATAGCTTGTAGGTGATTGTACCTGCTTTTTGGGGGTCAATCATCTCGGCGTTCATGTTGCTTGCAAGCGCCTCATTGTATGGAATAGAGTCGTTGTAGAAGCTCTTCAGCGTAATCCAATCTTCGTCGGAACCTGCTGCCGGTTTGTATTGCAGCATCACGCGATGGAAATTATCGTAATTCACGTCGAAATTGTTGACTGTGATTTCCATGTAGTGCTTGATGTTTCCGTTCACAACTTCGGTAGGCAGCTTGGTGTTGTAGGTCCAGTTGTTCGACGGGCTCTTCATGTTCACGTCGGTAGCCGATGGAGTGAAGTGTACATTCAGTATCACGTCGTCGACAATGTCGTCAATGAAGTCGGTAGGGTCGCATTGGCATTGCGATTGCAGCGTCAGGCGCAAGCCATCATAGTTCATCGCTTTGCCTTTTCGCACTTCCAGAGTCTTGGTGAGTGTTTCGCCGGCAGGTACTAAGAACGGAATGCCTGTAGTGCTAACCGGTGCACCATCGATGAAGAGTTGTGCGCCGTCTTCGTTAGAAGAAGCATCGAGGCAGAGGTTGAACCAACCGTCTTCTTGCGCTTGTGAGTTGTTGCGCAGATACAGAGTGAAATAAGCGGGTTTACCTGAAGGTACATTCTGTATGAAATTGTTTTCAACCGAAATGTCGGGCACTTCAATCTGCACGGTAGATTCGTTGAGTTTATGCTTACCGGGTTCGAAATACTTAGTTTTTTCTTCGCCTTCGTAAGGACAAGAAGTGGCACCACCCTTGGTTTTGAAGATGAACGTAGAGAATTGAGTTTTCTCACTGTCCATGTCCGCATATTTGATATATTCGCCATCCTTGTTATAGCCCGATTCTCGGCATACATCAATGCTGAGATAGTCGTCGTCGCCGCTCTCCACAAGTTCAAAGCCTTGGCAGTGGTTAGCCGTTTCTTCGTTGGTGAATTCACCGCCATGGGTTGTTGTGAAATCTTCTGAAATTGTGAATTCAGTACCGACGTTATTGATTGTATATCCCCATTTCTTCATTAAACTACCACCGATACTAAATGAGAATCGTTGTGTTTCGGTGCGAGTAGTGGTGAATCCTTCAGAATAAGCGTATGTACCACCGGCTTGGAACGAGACATTGTTTATCACTTCTGCGTTAACCTTCTGTTGCTCGTTGTTGGCAATGTGTTGTTGCCAACGCTCAATTGACTGGTTGAACTCGAGAATTTGGTCGACTGAAACGATATTGGTGTCTTGTGGGGCATAAATCTTATAACTTGGACCATCAAATGCGTCCTCAAGTTTCTTGTTACCAAACACGGGGTCGTTGTTGCTGCATCCAAAGTTCGGGTCGTCGGGCTTAAGCTTCGACACATAATATGCTTTCTTATCCTTGTTGGCTAAAGCTTGCCAGTCGGTAACTCCGTCGTCTTGGTTGAGCAGACTATTACGAGTATCTTCCCATGTCGGTATCAGATTGTTTTCGAGATGTACCTGAGTGTAAAGGAACATGGTTTTGTACTTCTGTGACAGACTGATACCCGATGTCCTAACAACCAAATATTTAGAACCTTTCGGAGTTAAATCGGAATAAAGTATGTAAGCATCAGCGTTCGTGCTATAGTCGAGAGAGTCTACCACAGCAACATTGTCAGTGCTACCGATGTTAATGTTTGTAGAATATCCCACATACAAGTCGCCGTTCGAACCTACGTAAAGAGGGTCAGAACTTGTGGTAAATCGTGTGGTAGTAGTAAACTCACGATAGTCGGAGTCGGTGCCACCAATCGTTTCGACACTATGTGCACCGTACAAATTCTCCTGGTCAAGTTTGAATTCGTCGATGGTACCTCCACCAAAGCCGGAGAATGTTTTTATTGTTGTTCCAAACTTTGTTCCTGTATTTGCAGAGAAATCGTTTAGGATTTCACCGTTATATGTGCTTGTTCGTGATACGGTTACGCCCTTTTCAATGTAAGAATAGCTGTTGCTGCCCGGTGGGTCGCGGAGCACAAACATCAGTTGGTCGGGACCTTCGGTGACAAAGTTGTTGCCTTTAGTGATTGAACCAATAACAATAGCGTCGAATTTCCTATCCCAATCGATAGATGTGTTGCTGTCGCCATAAGTCATTGTCATGCTTACTGAACGCAATCCGCCGGTAAGCTGCGGGTTGTTAACTTGGAATGACCATTCGGCATAGCCGTTTTCGTCGGTAACCACCTCTTCATCTTCTATGGCTCGTGCCAGGTCGCCGCCAAACGAAAGCGTAGCATCAGGAATTGCTACGATATCTTCAGCAATGCCTTCTTTGTCGTTGCCGTTGCCATCTTTGTAGCGATACACTTCGGCAGTGGTGATACCAAAGGTTACATTCTGGCTTTGTTCGTAAGCAGGATAGTTGAGGGTGTATTCCCCGGTAGTCTTGTTGTAGGTGGTGACTTCAAGTGGCTTGCTGCTGTCTATTTTAGATATGTTGATTTTTTCTTTACCGAAATAATCAATCGGTGAGCCGTTATCCAATTGCTTAACCAAAATAGACGGGGTAACGGTGGCTATGAATTTCGACATCTGGTTGTACTCAACCGAGTCGGTGCGTTCGATATACTTACCTGGCTCTGAAATGGAGTCGACATATTCGTTCACACTGTACTGCTTAACGAAGCAGTTACTGAAGTCGATAGCTTCGTTGTTCCCTGAAATTTTGTCGGTATAACCGGGAGCTGTGACGCTTACCTTATACGACAATGGAAGCACATCAACCATAAATTCGCCGGTTTCGGCATTCGGGATTACGGTGATGGTGTTGCCACTGAATTTTGCAGTGTTGGTCTTAGGACCACCCTTCACGTAAGGATTGTCGAAGTGCTTGTAGGTTTCGTCTACTCCTACGGTGTCGGCTTTATATTGGTCGCCTTGATAGGTGAGAGTCACCTTGATGCTATCGGCAAGGTTGTTCTTCGAGAGTGAGTGTCCCAAAGGATACTCCTCTTGAATGTTACCGCCGGCAACGCGGCCAATGTAGCGCACGCGAGTGAGGTCGATAATATCGATGCCTGAGAGCATATCCTGATAGTTACGGTCGGAGCCGTCGAGGTTGGTGATGCGGCCGTCTTTCTTGAAGGTGTGGTTTGCCAATTCGGCACGCACTTCGTGAGTGCCCACAGGCACGTTGATGGTGAAATGACCGTCGGCGCCCGACTTGATGATGTTGTTCTTGCCGTCCATCACGGTTACACCGTCGACTTTGAACATAACGCCTTCAACAGGAACTGTACCGCCCTCATAGCATACTTTACCCGATACTTCGAACGACGATTTGTCGGTGAAGTTCACGGTGTGGCTTTGCGATTTCTCGCTCAACAGACGCAATTCCTTTTCCGATTCAAATTTGTGTATGCCAAGGCGCGGAATCACCATATAGGTTGTTCCGTTGCCGCGATAAGGTAGCGAGCGCAGCGAGTAAGAGCCGTCGGTGGCGGTGTAGCTGCGGAATCCCAGCTGATAGGTGGTTGGCACGTCGTCTTCAACAATCTTTGCACCGGTTACCGTACCGTGATTCTTGTGGTATTTGGTGCCGCTGTATGAGATGTCGAAGAATTGAGTGTCTACCGAGTAGTCGAATGTATAATAAGCGTCGAGGCCTGTTTCGTTACCAACGATGTAGCGGCCATAGTCGCGAGCGATGCTGATGCTGTCGCGAGCCACGCTCCACAGGCGCACGTCGTCAATCACACCCTTGAAGCCTTCGCCAATCTCCACTTGAGAGTTGTTGTCAGTGACAGTTGCAGTGCGGTTGACTATGGCTTGGATAGTGTCGTTGACGTAGAGGTAGATTTTATCGGTGTCAGCCACTGCCGAGACGTGAACGAACGACGCCGATTCGGTGAACTTGCTCACATTGTCGCTTGTGGTTACGCTCTGCGAACCACCCACGGTGAATTTGAACTTGTCGTTGAGATATTCCAGGGTGTACATTCCCGGTTTTTTCACAATCACACCGTTGCCTTCGGGCTTAACCCATGCTTCGAGGGTTGCGTTGGTGGCATTTTTCAGCACTAAAGTAGTGTCGGTGGTGAGCTTGTTGCTGCCGTCGAAGCGATAAGCCTTGCCGCTGATGCCGGTGCCGTCGCTCACTTCGGCGCGCACTTCAACGTCGGGCACAGCCTGACCGCTCTCAAAGGTAACGCGGCCGTAGATGTCGCCCGTTGGGGTGCGGAAGCCCACTTCGTAATTCTCGTAGGTGTGGGTGACGGTTTGCGTGCCGCACTTGGTTACTGCTGCAATCCGATATTCGTATACTACACCCGGATTCGACTTAATGTCGGTGTAGGAATAATCTTTCGAAGCCAAGTTAGCAGATACTTGGTCGATTTGGCGGAAATCCTCGCCCGAGCCATATTCACGAACTTGAATTGAGAATACGTCGATTGGCTTTTGGTCGCTTGTCCATTCCAACTCTATGCGGTCGGAGAAATAGCCTTTCGATGCCGTTAATTTTGTTACACTACCTGATTCAGAGCGGAAAAGAGGGTCGGATTTAACTTCTACAGGCGTTTGTTTTGCAAATGCATTATTAGGATTCACCGCAATGTCGTAAGAATATACGTCACAAGTAGTGGTAAGTTCTTCGGTGTAGCTTCGCTTTGCTACCGAATCTGGTGGAACTGTTATCGTATAGTTTGTACCTTTGCCTTGGTTGAAGCGGGTTATCAACACTTCGGCATTCTCACCCCAAACGTTGCCATCGTCGTATTCCCATGTGATATGAGCATACTTGTCGTCAATCATTACGGCTGACGCCGACTTGATGTATTTATGCTTTGTGCTTACCGGCACGCTGCAGTTAACAACTTCGTTCCAGCCCCATTTCGATGCCGAAGCGGTTCGGCGAATTCGATAGTAATATGTGCCATCAAACTTGGTGCTACTCACATCGTCATATAGTTCGTAGTTCTGGGTAGTACGATTGTATTGCACCTTGGTTGATAGTGTAGTGGTATTTGATGCCGAAAAGTTGCTGTCGGTGCTCCGTTGCAGTTCAAATTCGTCGCCTTCCTGGCAGTCACTACCGCTACTATAAGTCTTGGGAATGAGCCATGTCAGAAGCACTTTTCCATTTGTGGAAGCACTGAATTCTGCTCTAAAGTTCGTAGGCCACGGATATGCTTTGAGCTTAGTGGTGTATTGTCTTTCGATGTTTACATAATCGTTAACCTTCGAACGATAATTCACCACCACGTTAATCGGGTCGTTAGATATCGCGGATATGTCGTTGGTTACTGATGTAGAATTGATTGTAGTATAGTTGTTTACAATACCCGTAGGGTTAGAGATTTTGTAACTGTCGCCCGATTTGGTGTTCTCCATCTTAAATTCATAGTTGCCTGCATTTGAGCTAAAGCCGTATGAAAAAGTTGGCGCAGTTGGCAATGTATAGGTGTTTAGAGTAACTTCCTTTGTAAAATCATAGTCATTACCACCTTTAACGTCCATCCTTTGGAACACTTTAACCTTTATAGTTTTCGTGCCATTTGAAAGTGAATCGCGTAGGAAATCGCCTTTTAAATAAATCCTATAAGTGGCATAAGTTTGTCCATTGTCTACCTTCTGGAGATATACTTGTTTATATTTGCCATGTTCGTCTGACCCTAAACCAGAGGTTATATCCCTTAGTTGCGGGGTAGAATATGCAGACCCATAATTTTTAGTATCGGAACCGTTATAATTCCAGGTTTCTTCAACAAACATTTTTTCGACATAGGTGTCGAAGCCTCCGCCATAAATGAATGTCTTGTGCCAATAATATTTACGTTCAGCTTGGTTTGTTCCTGCACTTATTCGTGAAGTGAACCGCACAATTTGCTTGCCATTAATCCAGATGCCGGAGTTGTGGCCATCTTGCCACGACATGGCTTCGTCGTCATCGTGGTCGTCATAGGAAGGAATCGTAACGACGAGAACACCCTGTTTGGCATTCATGTCGAGCGACTCAAACTTGACGCTGGCTTCCGAGAATTGGTTGGCATTTGCGTTGGGGGCAAAGGCTAATGCCGTCGCCACAACAATAAACAATCGAGCCAGATGCCGCAGCATTGGCAACGATTCCCACGGCGGAGACATAACATCCCTTCGCCTGAGTGAGGTTGGTTTTTCTTTTTTGTAAATCATAGTGTAGTTATTTAAAAATTATTATTTTCACTCTATGGTGCTTAGAACCACAAAAATCCCTCGTTTGTTTAGATGGTTTTTAATAAACTGTTTTAGTGATAGTGACTCACTATTTGGGTAATTACGGTCACTATTCGGGTAATATGGTCACATCAAATTTAATCCAAAAATACTAAAAAAGAACAAAAATGAAAGCTAAGTCAAATTGTTGCATTTCACTTTTTGAAAGTATGACAAATTTTTTGACAAAACGGAAATAATCGAGCGTTTGTCCATTCGTCAAATTTGTTGTTTGAACAAATTTGTGCAAATAACAAAACGGACCTCTACAGCCACGTAGAAGCCCGTATGGTGGGGTGTGATGTTTATATTAATCGCCGAGTGATTTGCGCCATCGGGCAGGCGAGCAGCCCTCTTTTTCGCTGAATGTTTTGGTGAAATGGCTCAGCGATATGAAACCTGAGGTTTCGGAAATCTCCAGAATTTTCTGCTGCGGGAACGCCTTTATGCGCCGTTTGGCAAAGTCGATGCGCAGGTCGGTAATCCAGTCGCGGAAGCTGACGTGATATACGGTGTTGATATATTCGGAGAGGTAGGTGCGGTTGGTGCACAGCTGTTCAGCCAGCTGCTTGAGTGTGAGTCCGGGTGTGGTGTATCCCTCGTTTTCAATCCACTCCTTGATGCGCTTGGCAATTTCGGCGTGATAAGCCGGTACGAGGTCGAGGTTGACGGCATTGTCGGGCTGCTCGGTTGCGGCATTTTGTTCCGATGCCAAATCGTCCTCAAGGGCAGATTCTACGGCTTCGAACGCCAGCATGTAGTTCTGGTAGCACCAGTAGAGGTAGACGTAGAAAGGGATGGCAGACAGCACCCACAGAAACACATATTTGTCGGGCAGGAACGTGAGCAATCCGCAGCTCACGCCAAACACTACAGCCCAGATGGTGAATACCGACAGCCAGCGAATGTAAGCCCCGATATCGTCGGAATGATTGTCGAGGAACAGTTTCTTTGCTTTTGCGTAGGTGCGCAGTATCCTCACCGAGAGGAAAGTGCCGTAAGCCACCAGCCACGCCGCAAGCACCATAATGCCAATGTGCTGCACGTGGGCGAGGGGCTTAAACACAACCAGAGCCACCGACACGGCGGTGAACGCGAGCCACATGGCAATGTGCAGTGTGAGGCGGCGACGGGTGATGTAGCTGTTGTTGAGCAGCGTCAGCATCGCCGAGCTGAATAGCCAGTAGCACAGGAAATAGGTGTCGAGATTCATCAATATAGTTGCGTTCACGTCCTTGAGGCGTGGCGAGCAGAAGAAATGCACCGAATAGTTTGCCGACAGCAAGAGCATTGCCGTGCCCATAATGCGGCGCGACAGCAGGAATTTGTCGAAGATTTTCCTCTCGGGCACGCGAGCAAACAGCATGTTGAAGCCGAAAAACAGCATCAACGGCAGTGCAGCGCATAGTGAATAGCTATATAGTGATTGGTCCATAAATACAAAATAAAAGATGCAGTGTTACAAAATTACTTATTTTGTTGGAAAATTCAGCCACGGTGTAAGCATTTTTGCAGAATTATTTAACACATGCTGTAAGGCTCGCTATACGGCTATAATTACTCCGCCACTCACAGGCAACTATATTAACCGCCGCATCGGCTGTGGTGCAGGTGCAATTGCCGGATTGCGGCGGTGATGGCATCGGTGTGGGGTTACAGGAACAGCCGGTTCTCTTTGCGTGAGGCGCACACCTTCTTGAGCGATTGCGTTGCCAGGAAATTCATAAGAGCGCCTATGCCTCTCACACCTGATGGACAAGCCGATACGCACCTCATGCACGAGATGCATTTGGCGGTGTCCACGGTCTTGGGATTGTCGAGCGGGATGGCGTCGGCAGGGCATTGTGTTGCGCAAATGCCGCAGCGGTTGCAGCCACGTTTGCCTTGAGGGTGCGGCATCATGCCCGGTTTTTTGTAAGGGCGATTGCCCGGCACCTGAGGCACTTTGAGGTCGTTGTCAGCTGCTTTGCGCAAGATGTCGGCACCGAATTGCCGGAGCGTGGCTTCGTCGTCGGCATCGGGACGTGCGTTGCCGTAACGGCGCACAATGCTGTGCTCGGCAACGGCTGCTACAGCAGCAATCACTCGGAATCCCATCTCGGTGGCTACATCCTGCATCTCCAGCAGGGCGTCGTCGAATGCACGGTTGCCATATACTGCCATCACCGCACATTTGGCATTGTTGGGCTTAGCCATGCGCAGGCGTTCAACAGCCATTGCCGGCACTCGTCCGGCAAAAACGGGCATGGCAATGATTACCAAGTCGTCGTCATTGATTTCGGGCAGCCGCAGGTCGGATGCCTTTACACATAATTCGGTTACTACACTCTCGATGCCAATACCTTGCGAAATGAAGTCGCTCACTCGTTTGGTGCCGCCTGTGGGGCTGAAAAACAGTTGATGTATTGTCATTTTTTTATTTATGGTTATTGTTCTGATGCAAGTTGATGTGATTGATTCTTTCGTGTTCGAGCAAAAACGCCTTTTTGTCCAATCCGCCGGCAAAGCCGGTGAGTGAACGGTTGCTGCCAATCACTCGGTGGCAGGGGATGATGATGCCGATGCCATTGGCGCCGATGGCTTGCGCAACGGCTCTCACGCCCGATGTGTTGCCTACGCTGTGGGCAATCTCCAGGTAGCTTCGGGTTTCGGCATACGGGATGTGGAGCAAAGCATTCCACACTTTGAGTTGGAAATCGGTTCCAAAAGGGTGCAGCGGGATGTCGAACACCGTGCTGCTGCCGGCAAAATAGCGGTCGAGTTGCTTTTTTGCCAGTTCAATCACCGCAGATGATTGGGTGAGGAAATCGGCATTGATGTAACGCCTGATTCGGCGCATATTCCGTTCGGCGCAAGTCATGCCATTCCAGTCGCACAGGCACAACTCGTTGCCCACCGATGCCAGGACGAGTTCGCCGCAAGGCGAGGGGTGATATTGCAGGCAAATCACTTGCGCAGCGCTATTCGGGTTGGTGATGTACATAATTAAGGGGTGAGAAGATAAACCGCTAAGGCAGCCTGTAGAGCAATTATTAAGGGTATACCGTATTTGAATTTCTTGTGCAGGGTCTTGTGGTGCCACACTTTAGTGCCAAGCCAGGCGCCGATAACTGCCATTGTGAGCAGCGAAGCCTCGGGGATGCGCCACAAGCCGCGTTTTGCCTTGTATTTGTCGATGCCGAACACCACGAATGTAACGATGTTGGCGGCGAGCAGATAAATCAACAGTATGTTCATAGCTTTAATTTCCTTTCCGCTTCCATGGTTTATACACCGATATAATGGTAACGAACGATAGCAGGACAATTTGAAGCAGTCCGGCATAGGCATTAGCCGCCACGTTGAGCCAGTACTGTGCCACATCGCCGTTACCCTCGATGACAGCTTTTCCAATCAGCACGTTTTCTTTCACCAATGGCCCCATATAGAACGTGCCGAACAGAATCATGAATATGGTGAGCACCCATTTCACTGTGAGCCATCTGTGCCTGAAGAAGCCCCAGTTGGTGAAAGCGCCATATACAATGCCTGTGAGCAGACAGCCTACAGCGCCGGGCACCAGTATCTTCATGTCGATGGCTTCCAATATCTCTGCCATCCAATACATTCCTGCTGCATCTTCCACTTCAACAAGGTGCCGCAATAGGTTCATGGATATGGCTGAGCCAAACCATGCTATTACACATGCAAGGTGCACCACTTTCAGTGCCTTCATTCCTTTTGCCGATAGTTTCTTCATTGTTGCTATATATTTTTTAATATTTCATTCTTGAATATGTTGCTTGCCGTCTCGGGCATATAAAACTCGCCTATGCGGTAGTTGATGTTTGCCTTGTGCGCCTGACTGTGCTGATGGCAGCGTGGTATGCGGTAGGTCTTTCCATTTTTGATGAAATTCGCCCCCGTCTGATGAAAATGGAATGGGACATTTGCCCTGATACACTGCTCACGAATGGCAAGAATCCATGCATAGTCGCATGGCCTTGCCTGCAGCCCCGATTCACCTCCCGCGCTCACCTCCTCGATGCTATCGTCGAGGTATGCCGAGAGGTCAACGGCACCAATCAACGGTGCAACGATGATGCTTTTGTGCTTGATGGGCAGCGACTTGAAGATGGGCAAACGGTAGTCAGCCATCTCTTGATTCTCCACCGTGCAGCCCACCAGCACGTTGTCATAGCCCTCACCCCAATCGTCGGGCACGCAGTCCATGAAACGGTGGATGCGCTTGGTGAAGAAATAAAACCAGAGGTCGCTCCTTTGCTTCATCATCTGCCAGCACTCCTTGCGCCACTCGTCGGCATCCGACAGCAAAAAATCGGAAGTGAAACAAGTGAACACCACTTTGCCGCTCTCAATCTTCCACGACTTGTCGCGCTTGCGCTTTATGGGGAGATTGAAATTGTTCGTCTTACGGCATTCGCTGCTCGACACCTCACTGCCATACATACGGTCCTGACGGTAGACATAGCAGTATTTGCACCCGGGACTCACCTTGGTGCATCCGTGCCACGGATTCCAGTTTTCGTAGATGTTAATGCGCTTTGCCATAATATCGGTTTGTTATTCTGTTAATGTCCAGCCGTGGTCGCCATGGTAAATCATCTGCCGGGTCATGCCGCCGTCGATGCAGATGTTCTCGCCGGTGATGAATCCTGCCTTGTCGGAACAGAGAAAGAGCACCATGTTGGCGATGTCCATAGGATTGCCCACACGCCCTGCCGGCTGTTGCATGGCGTCGGGACCCTCGTAAATCGTATAGTCGGTGTCAATCCATCCCGGCGAAATGGAATTGACCCTTGCTTTGCCGCGAAGCGTGACGGCAAGGGCATGGGTGAGAGCGGCGATGCCTCCCTTGGCAGCGGTGTAACTCTCGGTTTGCGGTTGGCTCATGCGGTCGCGCGACGACGATATGTTCACTATCGATGCTCCTTGGGCAAGATGCGGAGTGAGCAGTTTGACGAGATAGAAAGGTGCCGTCACACCCACCGCCAAAGCATACTGAAACTCCTCCCACGAGCATTCGTCCAGCCCCTTCATCAGAGGCAATGCATTGTTGACAATGTAATCCACTTTGCCGTATTTGCCGATTACATCATTGGCAAAGGCTTCCAGCACCTCCTTTTGGGAGATGTCGCCAACGAAATGCTCTCCCTCTCGCACATCAACCACCGCCACCGAGGCGCCTCTCTTGCGAAACTCCTCGGCGATGCATTTGCCGATGCCATGTGCGCCGCCTGTCACCACGGCTACTTTATTCTTATATTCCATTGATTTATTTGTCTATTTCGGTGCGGTCATTATTGTTGTGTTTAATCAGTCCTCATCGTTGAATGTTCCAACTGATACAATGCAAAGCTCCTCCTTCTTTTGCTATTTCCGTCATTTCTAACAGATGTATATGACAATCAGGAAAGGCGTTTTTGACATACTGATACGCTATATTGTCTTCCTCGATATTGAAGGATGGCATAACAATATGCTTTCCAACCTGAAGAAAATTGATATATGCCCAGTTAAGTTCTTTACAAGGAGAAGAAACAATATCGTTGAAACGCATTTCAGTGACAGAGAATCCATATTCTACCAGAATATCTTTTATCTCTTTTGCTTCTTCGGGATATTCATCACCATGGTTTCCCATTAGAATACGATTATCTCCACACCATCTGAGAAAACCATCAGAGTGCCCATATTTATCAGTATCATCAGAGTTGAAATCTCCATGTAAAGTCCAAGGAATTATTATCACAGGATGACCAAGTTCTGATTCCAATTTATGCTTGAACGCCATATCTCCCTTTTCGTAATGATTTTCTGTATATACCTTATCAGTCATGACGATATAAGGGCCACAGCAAACCATATTCCCACCATCAATAATAAGGTTTGTTTTGCGACAGTATATGCCCATTCCACGTAGCACTTTTGTGCAATCTGTTATTGTGTCAGCATCTTCTGGGTTGTTGCTATTTACAAGATAATCAGGATAATAACGATACTTCACGAACTCTTCTTTTCCCAATTGAATGGGCATGTAGTCACGAGCCCAGTAATCCTCCGTGTTATGTAACTCCTTTGTCGTTATTCCAATATCATTCAGCAAGTCAATGAGCCTATGATAGAACTCGGGATGGCCATCATGTTTATCCTTTAGCCATGTAGAGAAATACACTTCATTAGTGTCGGAATCATGCATCAGATTTTCACAACGAACATACCTATATCTTTTCTCCTCGAATATCGCGAAGTCGTTGCAGAGGAGTTCAAATTTTGGATATGACTCAAATTTTCCAATAATGCTACATACTTTTTTTTCAATGTTTTGCTGCTGCGTTCGAAGATTTTTTCTTTTCTCACATACATATGCTACACTGCCATTGTTATGTTCAACCAGGCGAGGGAAATCACCATCTCCACTAACTGCATTGAAAGTCCTGAAAAGCTCAGCGCAAGCCCATGGACCGTCCAGTATCTCACTGCCATCTTCCTTCGTTAATTTGCGTAGAAGAATTCCACCGAAAGAAGCATTATCATCCAAAAAATAATGTTTTGAAGATTTCTTCTTGTCATTGGAGATGATTTTGGCTTTTATCGAACTTTCAAAATTTAAGTCAATCCCACCAAAATCGTTTATATACCATCGCATTGCCTTGGAGATACGTGGATGGGTAATAATGTCTCGATGGTTCTTGTTGTAATAATAGAACTCAATATCATTGAATAAATAGCGTGAGCCTTCGTACTCAATGACGAAACATTCAAACAACAATTTTGCTATATGGTCGAAATGTCGTTTGATGTCTGGTGCTGTATTGCAGCCTTCAATAGACATTAATTGCTTTAGTTCTTCAATTTTGCTCATAACTGAAAATTTCGTTTTATTATTTGTTACAGATAAATACAATGGCATCTTTTACTGCTCTGTCAAATGCCGTATCCTGCCCAGGAACTGTGATGAAAAGATGTACGGCTCCTTTATATTCTATCCGCTGTATCTGTC
>JBJECX010000009.1:0-20541 GCA_051871535.1 Muribaculaceae bacterium
ACCTCAATAACCCCATGTTGACGATAAGCGAAGCGAAATCGGCTACGTGGGGATAGCGGCAGTCACCAAAAAAATACAACCGCGGAGCGGTTGCAGATTCAGATAATTCGCATTTGTGGACGACGCAAATGTAGGGGCATATCGCATACGCCCGGCACCGGTCGAATGGGACGGATGGGCGTCCGAAGGACGCGACCCCGGAGGCAGGATGCCGACGGGATTTAGCCGTGGGTGAGCGATAGCGTAACCCACGTAAAGCGTTCCCCACAAAAAATGCATCCGCACAGGATGCGAATTATGCAACCACCACGGCATCCAAAATAGGCCGAGGGCGGGCGTAGCAATCACAGGTGGGGGAATTATTCCGGTTTGGATTGCCCGTCGGCATCGTCAGCCGGAGCACCGGCATCGTCGAGGGCGGCATCGTCAGCCGAGGTGTTACGGGCATCGATATAAAACAGATATTGCTTATAATAGGAAATGAGCAGCGCAGTGAGCGGCAGAGCCACAATCAGACCCACAAAGCCCAACAGAGTGCCCCACACCGACAGCGACAGCAAGATAATCACCGGATTGATGCTCATGTTTTTGCCCATGATTCGCGGCGTGAGCACAAGGTCCTGAATGGCTTGCACCACGCAATATACGCCAATGGTGTAGGCACACATTGCCCAGAAGTTGCCTCCGCTTGCCACCGAATCAACCAGACACAGGAATATGGCAATCGGAATCGACACCAGTTGCAAATAGGGCACCATGTTCAACAACCCGATGAACAAGCCCAGTACAACAGCCATCGGCAACCCGATTATCGAAAAACCTATTGCAAACAACACGCCCACCAGCGCGGCAATCAGCGCCTGTGAGCGGAAATAGAGGCTCATGCTTCGCTTCACGTCGCCAATAACGCTGAACACGCCATTGCGGTAGCGCATGGGCACCGCCGCATGCACGCCACGCACAATCTTGTTATAGTCGATAAGCAGAAATATCAAATAGAGCACCGACACCAACCAAGAGCACACATTGGCAATAACGCCGGCAGTAACCCCCAGAAAACTCCATGTGCGCTGAAACGCGCTCGAAATCAACTTCATCCACTGCTCCTTGCTCAGCAAACCGGCAATGCGCTCCACATCGATATACTGCAGCAGAAAATCGTGCACCTCGCGCGGCAAATAGCTCACATCCAGGCGGCGAGTGGTGTACTCACCCAGCAACGACACCATGCGGCTGAACTCGTCGAACACATACGGTAGCACCACCCAGCAAAAAGCCACCAGCCCTGCCGCCACCTCAATGAGAGTGACAATGGCAGGCAACGCATCGCCCTTGCAACGCAACATCCGGCGGTTGAACTCCACTGCCGGGTGAAGCATATAAGCCACTATACACGCCACAAAAAACGGCAGCAGCACTCCGCTCAGATAATTGATTAGATACACCACCGTTGCCACCACAATGGCGGCAAACAAAATGCGCACCACGCGGTCGAAATCGTATTTTCGTCTTGCTTCAATCATATCCGGTAATCGTTTGAAAAATGTTATGTCGGGGGTGAAGCGATGATTCTTTGCCTGCACTAAACCATGCGGGCACGGCAACCGCCATCAGCGCCCGAGTGCAACAAAAATACACAAATTTTGGCACACACTCACCATAATTTTCATTCTTTCGCACGAAATCACTATCTTAGTAGCAAAATTCAAAACGATACAATTAATATTCACAACACAACAACCACTATCTGCAACAATGAAACATCTTGCAACCACACTTAAAACACTGCTCGCCACGGTTCTCATTGCAGTCATCGGCTCAGCACTGAGCGGCTGCTCCGACGAGAAATACGGCATCTACCTCTACACGTTCAACTTCGAGCGAACCCAGTCGCCCATCGAGCAGGAATCGAGCGCCATACTCGAAGCCTATCGCCAAGCAGTGGGATTCACCGGATTCGAAGCATCGCTCAGCGGCAACGAGGACACCTGCAACAAAAAGGTGCTCGACGGCTGCGCACAGGCACAAGCCAAGGTGGAGCAGATGCAACTCAGCGGCGGCTATGTGATGCGCGTGGTGAACACTGCCACCTACAAGACCATCTACAGCCACGGCTTCGGGCTGCTTGAAGGCGAAGACGGCACCGTGGACAAATAACATTCTCTCCCCCTTCTTGACTGCCATGTTCCTGTATCCTGACGAATGGACGGCGCTGCCCGACGGCAGACGATACCAAGGCGAAACCGACCCTGCCACAAGGCTTCCTCACGGCTTTGGCATCGTTGCCATCGACGACACTCACTTCTATGCCGGCGAATTTGCCTTTGGCAAGCGTCACGGACGAGGCTTTGTAATCACGCACGAAATCGTCAGTGAGGAGGAGAACGTGTGGGTGAACGGCACCTACGACGAGGTGATGGCAACGGCACATTTCGACGCCGCAGGCAGAGTGATAAGCCACGACAAGGTGGGCCACTACGAGCAACGCACTGTGCGCCACCACAGCTGGACGAAATCGCAGGACGGAGTGTGGGCTGACGATGCGCCGGTGAGCCAAACCGACCGCTCGCCGTTGCACCACTCGCCGTGGAGGTGGGCAACCATCGAATGTAGCATCAACCGGTACTATGGCGGGGCACCCGGCATGCCGTCGGACTACGCCACGGCTCTTGACAAAGCCGCCACCGATGGCAGCATCTCGCTTGGCGGCAAGGCATTTGTAACGCCATACGACGAGACTCGCCTTTTATTCTGCAGTGCTCAAGGGCATGTGTTTGCGCTTGCCGCCGACCACAGCAGGCAGTTCTTCAGCCGCTACAGCGACGGTAGTCTCCGTGAAAGTTTCAGCTACTCGCTCAGGATTGACGAACCCGACTACTATCTGCTCATGAGCCGCTGCCGATTCGACGAATTGGTGCAGACGGCACTCACCGACGATAGCGAGGTTTCGCAACGCTACCTGCTACGGGTGTTCTACTCGCGCAACTCCATTTTCATGCTCTCACCCGCCACCATACAACAGCTTAAACAGGCTACCGACGAGGGCAATGCCTGCGCACAGTTTGCCTACGGCCGTCACCTGATAGTTACCAACCCCGACGAGCAATCCGCAAGCCGCTCGCTACACTATTTCGAAAAGGCACAGCAGCAGGGGCTGCCCGATGCCACAGCTGCCATCAGCGTAGCCTGGCGATATGGCGACTTCGGCCTTGTTGACCGCAACAAGGCTGAACAGGCACTCACACAAGCACTGCAGCAGCAAAGCGAATACGCTGCCGTCGAGCAGCTGAAAAACATGGTGTTCGGAAACGACAAGCAATTCGAGAGGGCGATTGAAGTCGCCGGGCTGCTCATCGACCTCAATGCCGACTGCGAAACGCCCTACACGCAGTGGCACTACTTTAAGGGCGTGGCTCTTTACCACATGGGCAACATCGAAGAAGCAAAGAAATGCATCACTTATGCAAGCAACCAAGGCAACATCGACGCTTGGCTTGAACGGGCTGTCTATGCCGGCGGAATAGACGACGATGGCTACATCATCGACAAAAAAATTTACTTCGACACGCTGAGCGAAGGCGCCGAGCATCACAGCGCTGAATGCCGCACGTTGCTGGCATGGAACGCCGCGTTGCAATTCGACGAACTGCCGCCGCAGGAGCAGACACCCGAACTCGCCCAAGAGATTATCGACGAACTGAAAGAATGTGTGCACTACGGCTCTAAAACCGCCTGTGAACTCCTTGCCGAAATCCACCTCAACGGGTGGCTCGGGCAAAAGTACGATGTGGACCAAGCATGGCGCTGGTATGCCCAAGCCGCCATCTGGCACAGCGACACGGCATACGAGAAGATGCACGAAATGGCAAACCACCACCTGAAGGACGTGGAGCAGGACTTCAGCGATATGCTTGCCCTCAACGGCGCCCGGCTGGGCTCAAAAAAGATGCTTGCCGCCACAGTGGCAGCCTACACCCACGGCAGGCTCACCGAGTATGCCGGCGAAATAGAGCAATACTACGAACCCGTGTTCGACAACCCCGCCTTCACCCTCGACGACGATTCGCCCTGCCCTGCTGACGACGACACCGACGAATACCCCGACGACGACGGCCGATTCGATGCCTGGGTGTAAGCCATAAGCAACTATCCAAAAACTCCTTTAAACTATATTTTTTGGGTAATAAGTTTGGTTGTTAAATCTTTGTTGTTTACATTTGCACTAAATTAGGTAGATTATGGACAGCGACAGCATTTTTTATTTCATATTTATGGGTGGCGTGGTGTTCTTCTCGTTTCTCAACAGCATGAAAAAAGCTAAAGCCGAGAAAGAGCAACGCGAACAAGCTATGCACAATCAGCAACGCAACCAGTCCACAGCATCGCCGCAAAACAACACATCAACAGAGAGCAAGCAATTCGACGAATGGTTCAACCAAGCGGAGCCGGATGAGCCGGAACCGGAATCTGAGCCGGAGCAGCCAATCACCAGCCTCGAGGACCTCATAAAAGCATTGAGCCAGCCCAAGCAGAAGCCGCAACCGCATGTGGCTGCAACACCATCCCAACTGCCGCCACAGCCTGCCCCACAACGCTCAATAGCCATTGAGCCACCCGAGAACGAAGGACAACGTGCCACCGCCATCACCGCTGCACCCGACGATGTGTATTCGCAGCCCGCCGACCGGCTGCCCTCATCGAGCCACGACTGGCGACGCGCCGTCATTGCCCACGAGATACTGAAACGGAAATTTTGAATATCACATTATTACAATAATCTAACTTTCATACATACCAACAAGACATGAAATTCCCCATTATCTCGGCTGAAGAAGCAGCCGAACTAATCAACAATGGTGACAACCTGGGATTCTCAGGCTTCACATATTCAGGTATTCCAAAAGTAGTGCCCGGCGCAATTGCAGCCAAGGCACGCCGCGAACACGAAGCAGGACGCGAGTTCAAGGTGAGCGTGTTCACCGGTGCATCGACAGGCGACGGCGTCGACGGCGAACTCTCGCGTGCTCAAGCGCTTAACCGCCGCACCCCCTATCAGAACACCCCCGAACTGCGCAAGCACATCAACAACCACGAAGTGCACTATTTCGACCTTCACCTCTCGGAGTTGGCTCAGAAATTCCGCTACGGCACATTTGGCAAGATGCACTGCGCCATCATAGAAGCCACCAAGGTGAGCGACGACGGCAAAGTGATTCTCGGCACCGGTCTTGGCAACGCACCCACATGGGTGAAATATGCCGACAAAATCATCATCGAACTTAACGAACAGCTCGACGAGCGCCTCGAAGGCATGCACGACGTGTATATGCCACTCGACCCGCCTTACCGCCGCGAAATTCCACTCTACACCCCATACGACCGCATCGGCACCACCTATCTGCAAATCGACCCTGCAAAGGTTGTAGGCGTGGTGAAGACCAACATGAACGTGGGCACAATGTCGAAGTTCACACCAGCCAACGAGGTGACCAACCAAATCGGCGCCAACGTGTGCGACTTCCTCACCAACGAGTTGCGTCAAGGCCGTATTCCAAAGGAATTCCTGCCAATACAGAGCGGTGTGGGCAACGTTGCCAATGCCGTGCTCGCAGGCCTCGAAGCCAGCAAGGAAATTCCGCCGTTCACCATGTACACCGAGGTTATGCAGGACACCGTGCTCGATCTGGTGAAGAGCGGCAAATGTAAGCTGGTGAGCACCTGCTCGATGTCGTTCTCAAACGATGCCATCCTCAACTTCTACAAGGACATCGACAACCTCAAGGAACACATCATCCTTCGTCCGGCTGAAATCTCCAACAACCCCGGCTTGATTCGCCGCCTTGGCGTGATTGCCATGAACACAGCCCTCGAAGCCGACATCTTCGGCGCAATCAACTCGACACACGTCACCGGCACCAAGATGATGAACGGTATCGGCGGTTCGGGCGACTTCACACGCAATGGCTATCTGAGCATCTTCAGCTGCCCGTCGGTGGCAAAGGACGGTCTCATCAGTGCCATCGTGCCTATGGTGTCGCACGTCGACCACTCCGAACACTCGGTTGACGTCATCATCACCGAGCAAGGTATTGCCGACGTTCGCGGTCTCGACCCTGTGCAACGCGCCGAGTTGATTATCGACAAATGTGCTCACCCCGACTATCGCCCGTTGCTGCACGAATATCTGCGCATCGGCGTAGAAGGACGCGGCGGACAGACAGCAGCAACCCTCGAGGCTGCGCTGGCATTCCACACCACATTCCTTGCCGAAGGCGACATGCGCAAGACCGACTTCTCGAAGTATGTCAAGTGAATTGAAGTAACACATCAATAAGTTTTAGCGGCTCT
Organism: Muribaculaceae bacterium; assembly: GCA_051871535.1. GTDB lineage: Bacteria > Bacteroidota > Bacteroidia > Bacteroidales > Muribaculaceae > SFTJ01. Next base: position 6,349 of record JBJECX010000009.1, read on the forward strand.
GCTTTTTCACATCAAACGGTGAGGCAGAGCCGCGTTTTTTGTTGATAATCACACTTTTTTTACCTCATTACATACGAAATATAACCAAAAAGACTTAACTTTGCTTTACTGATACAATTATTATAACCACACATAAACTATGAAACGATTCATCACTCTCACGTTAGCCCTGCTCGTGATGGCAGGCACAACGAATATTGCCGTAGCGCAACAGCGCAAAGCTACAAGCTCCACACAGCAATCGCGCCGCAACCACCAGAAAGTGGTGCCGGTAAAACGCGTCGCCGAGAGCGATGCTCAGCTTGGCAAGAAATATTTCGACAGCGAAAACTACGCCAAAGCCATCGGCTATGTGAAGAAAGCCGCTGCAGCCGGCGACCTCGACAGCCAGGTGCGCCTTGCCGACATGACATTCTTTGGCAACGAGGTGGAGATGGACCGCGAAAAGGCCCACAACATGATTGACCAAGCCATAGAAAAAGGCAGCTCCTACGCCATGGAGCGCAAAGGCTTCTATCTGATATGCGAAGGCATGAAGCAGGAAGGCTTCGAATGGTTCAAGAAAGCCGCCGAAGCAGGCAACAGCGATGCCTCGGTGTACGTGATGAACTGCTATCGCACCGGAGACTTCGAAATCACACAGCCCAACCCGGCAGAAGCCGCCAAGTATTGCCGTCTGGCAGCCGAGCAAGGCAGCATGGAAGGCCAGGCATTCTACGGGCTCTATCAGCTCAACGGCGAGGCAGGAGTGCAAAAAAATGAGAAGGAAGGCATAGCCCTCATCGAGAAAGCCTACAAGCAATCGCAAAGCAACTCGTTTGAGAAGAACTGCCCCGAAGCAGCCAAAGCGCTTGCCACACACCTCTCATCCAACGGCAAAGCCGCCGAAGCACAAGCCATCAATTCCGCTCTCAAAAAGTATCACCCCGACAAATATTAATCAAAAATATAAACCTGAACATTATGAAGTATTTTATTGCCGTGAACGGACAGCAACAAGGTCCGTTTGAAGTGAGCGAACTGCAAGCACAAGGCATCACCCCAACCACCCTCGTGTGGACCGAAGGAATGCAAGATTGGAAACCTGCCAACACCGTAGCCGAATTGGCACCGCTCTTTGCCGCCGGAACAGCATCGCCGCAAATGGGCCAACCGATGCAACCGCCTGTCAATCCCTGGGCAACACAACCAATGACAGGAGTGCCCATGCAACCCAAGACATGGCTCGTTGAATCAATACTCGTCACCCTTTTCTGCTGTCTGCCCTTGGGCATCGTGGGCATCATCAAGGCTGCCAACGTGAGCTCGCTCTACAACGCAGGCCGCTATCAGGAAGCCGTACAATCGTCGCAAGAAGCCGGCAAATGGACCAAATGGGGACTCTGGCTTGGCTTGATAGGCGGAATACTCTACGGCATCGTTGTGGGCATAATGGTAGCAACCGAAATGGGAAGCGCATTCTGATTGCACCTGTACACCCGCAATAAAGCAAAAATATACAAGAAGCTGCGCACGGGCACACGCCTGCGGTGCAGTTTCTTGTAATTGTATTTTTACGACTCAAAAATTCCACTTTGCCCAAATAATCGGCATTCTTGACACCAAAAAACGAAATTTTAATATATTTCAACATTTTCGTGTTAAAAAAGTGCGCGATAAACACGATTATTTCATAGAAAAGATGTAACTTTGAACGTAAATAAGGACAAACTAACATTAACTGTATTTTATACAATTTTCATTCATCAATTATGAACAAAAAACTAATTCTCTTAATGTCTGTAGGCGTATTGATGCTTACAAGCTGTAGCAAGAAGATGCAACCATTTGCAGCTGACTACTTCACCGTTAATCCAAACCCACTTGAAACATCAGGTGAACTGGTTCCTGCAACTGTAACTGCAAACATCCCTGCCAAATTCTTTGTTAAGAACGCCGAAGTAACCGTTACTCCATACCTGGTATATGGCGACAAAGAAACTCCGGGCACTCCTCTCACCCTGCAAGGTGAAAAAGTTCGTGGCAACAACGCTGTAGTATCTTACAACTATGGCGGTACAGCTACCCTTCCTGTTGCCTACAAATACACTCCTGAGATGATTACCAGCGACCTCGAACTTGCATTCGACGTTACTCAAGGCAGCAAGACATACACTTTGCCTCGCGTGAAAGTGGCTAACGGCATCATCGCCACATCTACTCTCGCCGACGCTGCTACTGTTGCTCCTGCTGTAGGTCACGACAAATTCCAACGCATCATCAAGGACAAGGTGACTGCCGATATCAAGTTCCTCATCAACCAAACCAACATTCGCAAGAGCGAACTTGGCAGCGACGAACTCACTGCTCTTCACCAAACCCTCAAGGATGCACAATCCAACGAGAAGCTCGAAGTTGAAGAACTCAACATTTCGTCGTACGCTTCGCCTGAAGGTGGTGTAAAGCTCAACACCCGCATCGCCGAAGGTCGTGAAAAGAACACCCAAGCCTACCTCAACAAGGAACTCAAGAAGAACAAAATCAACGAAGTGGGCTCGCTTACTGCCGACTTCACCGCTCAAGACTGGGAAGGCTTCCAACAACTCGTCAGCGAAAGCAACATCCAAGATAAGGACCTTATCATCAGCGTTCTTTCGATGTACAAAGACCCTGAACAACGCGAACGCGAAATCCGCAACCTCTCGTCGGTATTCGAACAACTCGCTAAGGACGTGCTTCCTCAACTCCGTCGTTCTCGCCTCACTGCTTCGGTGAACATCATCGGCAAGAGCGATGCTGAACTCGAAGAAGCATTCAACACCAATCCTAAGAGCCTCACCGTTGAAGAATTGCTCTACACCGCAACTCTCAGCGACGACGTCAACAAGCAAGCTAAGGTTTACCAGACTGTAACCGAAGTTTATCCTGAAGACTATCGCGGTTGGAACAACCTCGGTGTATGCCAATACAAGCTTGGCGACTACAACGCTGCTGCACAAAACTTCAGCAAGGCTGCCAAGATTAACCCTGCAAGCAACGAAGCTGCTATGAACCAAGGTCTTAGCGCCCTCATCAACGAAAACTACGGCGAAGCTAAGCAAAAGCTTGGTGCTGCTGCAGGTGCTGAAGGTCTGAACGAAGCTCTCGGTACTTACTACATCAAGACCGGCGACTACAACGCAGCTGCCGGCGCATTCGGCAACTCAGTTGGCAACAACGCTGCCCTTGCCAAGATTCTCACCAAGGACTACAGCGGTGCTAAGCAAACTCTTGCTGCCATCGCCAACCCTGACGCAACCACCTACTATCTGATGGCTGTAGTTGGCGCTCGCACCAACAACGAACAAATGGTTACCAGCAACCTCCGTCAAGCCGTTAAGCTCGACTCTTCGTTGGCTAACCGCGCAAAGAACGACCTCGAATTTGCCAAATTCAATCTTTCGAGCGTTCTCTGATTGTAATGAACTCTAAAAAAAGTGTTTCATAATAAGTAAGAATTTAATTGGAGGGCTCTTCTCGGTGACGAGAGGAGCCTTTTTTTTGCCTTTGCGCTTAAACTTAGGCTGCCGTAAATTGTCATACATTAGCGGGAGTGGAACAAATTGATGCAACAAGGCACATAGCCGCCTGTTAACTTTGCCCCGCAAAACAATTAACATCAAGATACTGCAATGCGAATAACAAAACATACACTGCTATCATTAGCCGCAATAGCACTCACAGCCTCAATGTGGTCGTGCAACAACAAGCCCGACGAACAACACAGTGTGTTCGCCTCGGTGCACGACCTCAACGAACTGCAGCTGGCAAGCGCCACCGTGAGCAAAATCTACACCGTGCGCGACCCCTACTACGATCAACGCGAAAAGGCTCCTGCCAAGCTCGACCTCATCGACCGCCTCGAGCGCACATTCAACATCATTGAGCACAACGTGAAGATTGGCGACCGAATAGGCATCTACGGCATTAGCTGCAACTATGTGGCGACAATCAACCTCAACGACCTCAGCGAGGACGACATCGCCATCACCGATGCCAAAGGCATTAAGCGCGTGTCGATAACCCTGCCACCGGTGAGAGTGCGCGCCCTGGGCAACGAATTTGTCACCAAGGTGTATCACGAGCGCACCTCCGGACTGCGCTCGCCCATCACCGAAGACGAGCGCACCGAGATGCGCCGCCAAGCATCCGAAAAGCTCAACAGCGACATCCGCCAAAGCCGCAACGCCGAACTCGAGACATTGCGCTTGGCAGGCGAAAACAAGGCGAAAACATTCTTCACCACCATGCTGCAAAACATGGGATATTCTCCCGTTGTCACTTTCAAGAAATAACAAAAAAAGGAAACACGAATGAACATCATAACTGCCACCCTGCTTGCAAATGCCAAGCTGCTGAAAACGGTTCTGAAATACGCCATCATTGCAATTGCCGCCATCTTGCTCGTGTGCCTGGGCATGTGGTGCTATCACTATTACTTTGTCGACAGCGTGCACAACACTTTCACCGCCAAGGTTGAAAACGTGAAAACTATGGTGAAGCACAACGCCCTGGAAATTATCGACGAAACCATCTACACCGACACCATCGACGGCGTGTGCGAGGTGTACAGCGTGAAGGCACGCATCAATGTGCAATACGACCTCGAGCGGATGCGCTATCAGTTCAGCGGCGACACGCTGATTGTGGAACTGCCGCACGAAATAGTAGACGCACACGAAATTGAGCGACGCCTGCTCGACGAATACTACGCCGACGGCAAGATGCATTTCACACAGCCGTCAATCACCGGCAAGCAAAGCAACGAAATTGAACATCGCATGAAGATGTTTGTGAAAACCACTATGGTCAACCAAGACCACATAAAGCGCGCCCGCCGCAACGAACTTGCCAATATGGTGCGCCTGTTCAAGGCCATTCACCCCAACGTGAAAGTGGTGATAAACATCAACCACCCAGAGCACGCCCTCACTCCCGACAACCTACCCATCCCCTCCGACCTGTAAAAAACACCGACGCACCTCCTTGCAACAAAATCAGCAAGGAGGTGCGTCGCCGTAGATAATTATAACGCTAACTGACGTCAGTCGACAATTAGCATTGCGTCGCCGTAAGCGCCGAACATATATTTTTCTTTGATGGCAACGTCATAGGCATTCATCACGTTTTCGTAGCCGCCAAATGCAGCCACCATCATCAGCATAACCGATTCGGTCATTGCAGGGCCATCGTCCTCGCTGTTCTTGTTGGCATTAGGACCGAGCTTCGACATGTGGAAATTGCTCACCATCGAGTCGCACACCGAGAAGTCGTATGGCGGGAATATAAACTTGTTTGTCCAACCCGAGAAAGGCTTGATGTGACCATTCATGCCCACGGTGCTTTCGATGCCACGCATGGTTGATGTGCCAATAGCGCAAATGCGTCTGCCCTGGTCCTTGGCACGGTTAACCTGTTCAACCAGAGTGTCGTTCACCTCCATCTCTTCGCTGTCGAGACGGTGCTTGGTGAGGTCCTCAACATCAATTTCGCGGAAGTTGCCCAGCCCCAGATGCAGGGTTAGGAAGCCTTCCTCAATGCCCTTGATTTCCATGCGGCGCAGCAATTCGCGGCTGAAGTGGAGGCTGGCAGCAGGAGCAGCCACAGCACCTTCGACGCGTGCTTTGAGGAATTGATAGCGGTCGACATCGGTGTTGTCGGGCTCGTCGCGCACAATATAGTTAGGCAGCGGTGTTTGACCCAAGGCATAGAGGTTACGCTTGAATTCGTCGTGGTCGCCATCGTAGAGGAAACGCAGTGTGCGGCCGCGCGAAGTGGTGTTGTCAATCACTTCTGCCACAATCGTATCATCGAAGTCGAAATACAATTTATTGCCGATGCGTATCTTTCGAGCCGGGTCGACAAGCACATCCCACATTTTGTGTTCTTCGTTGAGTTCGCGCAAGAGGAACACCTTAATCTTAGCGCCGGTTTTCTCCTTGTTGCCAATCAGGCGTGCCGGAAACACTCGCGTGTCGTTGAACACAAATAGGTCGCCCTCATCGAAATATTCCAGGATATCCTTGAAAATCTTGTGTTCAATCTCGCCGGTCTTGCGATGCAGCACCATCAGTCGGCACTCGTCGCGAACAGCACTTGGGTGTTGCGCAATCAGTTCCTCCGGCAAATCAAAATTAAATTCCGATAATTTCATATTATATCTTATATATCAATGTGTTTATTCTGTCTACAACTTTCTGTTTTTTGCGCTGGCATCGAGGCATGCCCCTGGGCCGATTACTCTTCGCGCTCGGGCATCACCAATTCGGCTTCGTCGAGCAGGCTTAGCATATCGGGCACACTAAAGCAATCTTCCACCCTCACGCCGCCCACGCGGGTGCGTCGCAGCGCAGTGAGGTGCGCACCGCTGCCCAATGCCTCGCCAATGTCGCGCGCCAAGGCACGAATATATGTGCCTTTGCTGCACACCACTCGCACGGTGATTCGCTCAGGCTCATAGGCGAGCAGTTCTATTTCGTCAATCACCAGTTCCTTGGCTTTCAGTTCCACAGCCTTGCCTTTGCGCGCCATCTTATAGGCGCGATGTCCATCAACCTTGCAAGCCGAGAATGCCGGCGGCACCTGCTGTATGCTGCCCACAAACTTCTGTTGCAACACCTGCTCAACCATCGGGCGGGTGATATGCGCGGTTGGATAGGTGGCGTCGATTTCTGTCTCAAGGTCGAACGACGGCGTGGTGGCTCCGAGGGCAATCTCTGCCACATATTCCTTCACGTGGGCCTGCAGCTCATCGATTTGCTTGGTCATCTTGCCGGTGCACACAATCAGCACACCCGTCGCCAAAGGGTCGAGGGTGCCGGCATGCCCCACTTTCAGCTTCTTGATGCCCAAGCGGTGATGCAGCTTGCCGCGGATGCGTTTCACCACATCAAACGATGTCCAGCTCAATGGTTTGTCGAGGTAAAACACCTCGCCTTGTATAGGGTTAAGCATATACCTCCTTTGCCTTTAGTTCACGACAACGAAAACACCAACGCTATGGCACCCACAATTGCACAATAAATGGCAAAGTAAACGAGTTTGCCACGGCGCACCATGTTAATCATCCACTTGCAAGCCAATGCGCCCGACACAAATGCAGCAACAAAACCCACTGCCAATGCCAGCAGCGACACGTCGCCCTCACCGGCAGCAGCACCTTCCACAATCTTCTTGCCATCGAGCAACAACTCGCCCAGGATTGGCGGTATGACCATCAGAAACGAGAATTGTGCCAGTTTTTCCTTTTTGTTGCCAATAAGCAGACCGGTGGCAATAGTGCTGCCCGAGCGCGACAAGCCCGGCAACACTGCCACGGCTTGCGCCAAGCCAATCACAAAGGCGTCGCGAAGGGTGATTTCGCGGCTGACACGCGGCTTGTAGAAATAGGCAAACGACAGCAACGCGGCAGTAACGAGCAACATTATGCCCACCACCAGCATGCCTTCGCCAAATATTTGCTCCACGGTGTCCTTGAAAAACAAGCCCACGATTCCAACAGGAATCATTGATATGAGAATGTTGAAGAAATAACGCATCTCATCGTTCATCTTGAACTTGAGGATGCCTTTCAGCAACCAGTCGATTTCTTTCCACAACACCAGCAAGGTGCTGCATACAGTGGCAACGTGCACCACAATAGTGAAAGTGAGATTGCTCTCGCCGTCGATGCCGAACAAATTTGAAATAATTGCCAAGTGACCACTACTGCTCACGGGCAGAAACTCTGTCAAGCCCTGCACGATACCTAAAATCAATGCTTGTAACCAGCTCATGTTTGTTTTGTTTTGAAAAAATTTTTATGTACAAAAAATAAATTACGACCTTCTGCAAGGGGCAATATGTGTTTGCAGTTGTATGTTGCGGGCATTAGCAGGCGCACACATCACGAGGCACCAACACCTCAGCCCTTCCGGCAACCCCTACACTGCACCATGCACACTATGCCTACGGGCAGATACCTATTTTTTCTTAAAGATAATTGCAAATGCCATTCCAACAAATCCCAGGAATGCGATGGTAGGACCCACAATAATGCGGCGAGTGCTGAAGATGTCGGCATTGAACTCGTCGAGCTGGTTGCTGCTGCCAAGCATCAGCAAAAAGCCAATCAAAATCATTGCGCCGCAAATTGCCATCAGCACAAAGTTGATGCGAGTGAGCGGGAAATTGCTATATTTAATCTTGTCTTCTTTCTTCTTCTCTACTTTGGGTTGTTGATACATAATTTAAAAAATATAATGCGTTAATGTGTTTATTTCAGTCTATTTAGTGAACAGTTCGTCGTAGTTGAGCCCGATAAAACGGTTAGCGGCTATGGCGGCGGCAATCGAACAAATCACAATGCCGGTGAGCAGCAATGCGCCGAATATCATTGCCACGTCGACGATGCTGATAAGCTCAGCCCATCCGGCTTCAAATTCCACCAGATAGTAGAGCGCGGCGCCAAGCAATGCCGAGGCAATCACGGCGGCAATCACTCCGCCCACCATGTTGCTGAGCACAATGGGCCGGCGAATAAAACTTGGTTTTGCACCCACCAGCTTCATGGTGTGTATGAGGAAACGGCGCGAATACACCGTCAGACGCACGGTGTTGCTTATGAGCACCACCGAGATGAGCAGAAGCAACGCAGCCACCACCAGCAGCACCACCGCCACGCGACTGATGCCGCTATTTATTTTGTTCACCACGTCTTTGTGCATATCGATGTGCTCCACTGCGGGCATCTTCTTCAGCTTGTATTCAATCATGCTGAGGCTGTCGGCACAAGCCCACGGCTCACGCACCCGCACCTCAAACTCGGCGCAGAGCGGATTCACGCCTATCAGCTCCATCAAGTCCTCGCCTGTTTCGCGCTCCCATTGCTTCAGCGCCTCGTCGCGCGACACAAATTTCACGCTTTTCACATAGGGTGCCGTGGTGAACAACTGCTTCAGCGCCACCACCTGATTCTCGCCGGCTTGCTCACTCACCACCACGTCGAAGCCAATATTCTCTTTCAGCTGTGCGGTGAGGGCATGAGCGGCAACTCCAAGCACTGCCACCATGCCGAGCAGAAACAACACCATTGCCACACTCATCACCGAGGTGGCATTGCTGTGAATAGTAGAAACCGTTGATTTGTGCTTGTTATTTGCCATGTATCATTCTTCTGCCCGTAAAATGCAATTTCCGCAATCCCCCGCCATTTGCCCGCCTCGGGCTGACAACGCCGCGCCGTGCGCACGCGCGCAGGGATGCCCGCGGAATTACGACTGCAAAATTACAACCTCAAAAAGCCCTTGTCAATACTTTTTTGATAATTTCACATTTAAAATGCCCTGTATGAGGCAACTCCATCGCATTATGCAGTCCGTCGCCACGACATCCTCTTTATGACGAATGTCGTGAACCCGACTCTAAAACTTGCGTCGGCCTTTCAGATAATACTCCAGCACGATGTTGCGATGCGCTTCGGGCATGGTTTTTAGCAGATTCACTTCGGGTTGTATGCCATCGTAGCGGTGACGCGAGCGCCGGTAATGGTTGTGGGCACGAATCACGGCGCGGGCATTAGCCCACTGAAAGGTGGCTATGAACATCACTATCGACAGCGTGTCGTAGAGACGGCGCACCAGCAACAGCCGTCGGCCGTCGGCTTTGGGCAGATTCTTATAGAGCAGAAACAAGTTGTTGCGGAAATTGAGGTAGGTCTTGCGGGGCGAACTCGATGGCAGACTTGCGCCGCCAAAGTGATAGACAAAACTCTGCGTCACGCACTTGATTTTGTAGCCAAGCAAATGAATACGCCAGCAGAGGTCAATTTCCTCCATGTGGGCAAAAAAGAAGCTGTCGAGACCGCCTGCCTTGCGATAGACTTCGGTGCGCACCATCAACGCGGCTCCCGTTGCCCAAAACACGTCGTACGGCTCCTCACGGTCGTACTGCCCATGGTCGTCCTCCACGCTGCCAAACAACCGCCCGCGGCAGAACGGGTAGCCATGGCAATCGAGGTAGCCGCCCACCGCCCCCGAGTATTCAAACACGGGCTGCTCGCCATCGTAGTCCTTCAGCAGTTTTGGCTGGCAGGCTCCCACTTCGGGATGCTTCTCCATATATTCGTAGAGCGGCTCCACCCAGCCACGCGGCGCACGCACGTCGCTGTTCAACAGCACTGTGTAGCGATACGGCAACTGGGCAAGTGCACGGTTATACCCCTCGGCAAAACCGAAATTCTCCTCGAGGTGAATCACTTGCACATCGGGGAACTGCACAGCAAGCAGGGCGAGGCTTTGGTCGGTGCTTCCGTTATCGGCAACAATCACATCGGCAATCTGCCTATTGGTGTTAGCCACCACCGACGGCAAATAGCGGCGCAGCAGCGGGGCGCCATTCCAGTTGAGTATCACAACTGCCACCTTGTTAATCTCTTGCGTATTCATTCTGTGTTACTATATTTCTTGTTTTTTGTTTTCGTTTCGCGGCAATAGGTTATAGCGCATCTGCGCTGTAAGCGTCAAGGCAGCAGCGGTTCGCCACCCAGAGTGCAATCGTCGTCAACAATCTTATTCAGGCGCGTTTGCACCACATTATTGATGGCATCGGGGCACATCGGTGCCTCCACGCGCAGATAGTTGTCGGTGAAGCCGTGCATCGGATTGCCGGCATGCGGCTGCTCGAACAGCACCGGGCGCTCGCTGCCCACAAAGCGCTCGCTGAAGTCGCGCAACTTCTTTTCGCTCAAGGCAATCAGGCGGTTGGTGCGGTGGCTTCGTTCGCTCGGCTCCACCACGGGCTGTATGTTCAAGGCAAGCGTGTTTGGGCGCTCGCTATAGGGGAAAACGTGCAGCCTGCTCACATCGAGGCTCTCGATGAATCGATACGACTGTTCGAAAAGCTCGGGCGTTTCGCCGCGCGAACCGGCAATCACGTCCACGCCGATGAATGCGTGCGGCATGGCTTGCCTAATCAGTTCCACCTTGCGGGCAAACAAGGCGGTGTCGTAGTGGCGGCGCATCAGCTTCAGCACCTCGTCGCTGCCGGCTTGCAGCGGTATGTGGAAGTGTGGCATAAAACGGCGCGAACCTGCCACAAAGTCGATAATCTCGTCGGTGAGCAAGTCGGGCTCAAGCGACGAGATGCGATATCGCTCAATGCCATCCACACGGTCGAGCTCCTTGATGAGACTGACGAATTTCTCGCCCGTATTTTTGCCAAAGTCGCCAATATTCACACCCGTAATCACAATCTCCTTGCCTCCTTCGGCAGCCACCGCGCGGGCTTGTTGCACCAGCTCGGCAATCAACGGGCTTCGGCTGCGGCCGCGGGCTCGTGGAATGGTGCAATACGAGCAATAATAATCGCAGCCATCCTGCACCTTCAGCCAATAGCGCGTGCGGTCGCCGCGCGAGCAGCTCGGCGAGAAATCGTTCATCTCCTTCAACGCCCTCACCTCGATGCAGGGCTTGCGCTCCTCCAGCCATTGCCTGATGTAGTCCACCACTTGGTGCTTGCGGTCGCTGCCCAGCACCACGCTCACCCCCGGCAACTGTGCCACCTCCTGCGGCTTGAGCTGGGCATAACACCCCGTGGCAACAATCAGCGCATCGGGGTTCTTGCGCGCTACGCGGCGCAGCAACTGGCGGCACTTCTTGTCGGCCTCCTCGGTGACGCTGCAGGTGTTCACCACCACTATGTCGGGCGTTTCGCCACCGTGAGCACGCCGCACGCCCCTTTCCTCCAGTAGCCGCGCCATTGTGCCCGTCTCCGAGAAGTTGAGTTTACATCCCAAAGTGTGATATTCAGCCGTGAGTGTGGCAAAAGTAGTTTCGTCAATCATCGTTTTCGTTCAGTTGTAATTATGTTTCGTTCAGTTTGCGGCAATGTGCATCGCCGCCCCGTTGTTCATCCGGCACGCCGGCCGCCCTCCATTATGCATTTAGCGAGCAAAGGCTATGCAAAAGTAATGATTTTTTTTCATTCCATCGCCAATGCTCCCCTATGGCGTGCCTTTGGCAGCAGCAAAGGCTCTGTGCCACCGCGGTGGCCCTACCTAAAACCATCACTAAACAAACAACCCGCAAGGCATTATTGTTCAGCACACCCAGGGCAAAAAAGAGATATCCGCTGGGGCTGCGTTTGCCCCGCGGATAATCCCCTTACCTACCGTTTATGCTTCGGCCCAAGTTGCAACAACGCCTCGTTGCAAGTTGCAACAACGCTTCGGCCCAAGTGGCAACAACTGCTTCAGCCGGAGTGACAATAAAGGCCAACAGGCTGCAACACCTCGCCACGGCTGTTGCTCACCACAAGGCGCAGCACACCCCCGTTATGGTCGAAATAGCGCACGCATATCGGGTGCAAGCCCTTGCTGAGAGCCATCTCGCCGGTGAGCTGGATGGCAGAGTGCTCCTTGTCGTTGTCAACCACCACACGGCTGTCGATAACGAGGGTGCTGCCATCGTCGCTGAGCAAAGCAAAGGTGTAGACGTCATCGGCAGGCACGTTGATGTAGCCCATAATCACCAGACCGATGTTGCCGCCGGCACCCGACGGAATAGTCACGTCGTCAACCGTGAAGCACTGCTTCAACGGGGCTTGCTCAATGTCGCTGCAGATGCCGCCGCCGTAGTCATACCAGTAGGCAATCAAGCCGGGCTTCTCGGTGCCGTCGGGCTGCAACGCGCGTCCGTAAGTCTGCTTTTCGAAGCGCACACGATAGACATCGCCCGGATGACCGCCTGCGTGGAAATTGCGCAGCGTGAACAGGGTGTTATCGGTCACGGTAATGGGCGCAGTGTAGCGTGGCGACTGCAACGTGGGCACCGTGCCGTCGGTGGTATAGCGCGTTACGGCAGTCTTGTCCAAGCCTGTGAGGTTCAGCTCGGCACTGTGGGTGAAAGCCCTCACCACCTTAAAGTTGTCGTAGTTGGGGATGCGATAGTTCACGCCGAGGTGCTCGAGCATTGCCATCTGCCCTGCCACGCGACGGGCAAAGCCGTCGAAGTTGCCGTCGGGCTTGCGCCAAGCAATCTCGCTGATGGCAAAGGCACGCGGAAAAGCCTGATAGAACAAGCGGTTGAGCGACGGTATACGCTCCGACCACAACGCGCCCTGCACGCCAACAATCAAGCGGGCATCGGCGCCCGTTTCTGCCACAAAGTCGTAGTTGAAAATATTTCGCAGGTCGGCATCGTCCTCATCGTTGTCGAGATAGAAGCGGTGGTTAGGCATCACAATCACCTTGTTGCCGTGGGCGGTGGCTTCGGCAGGTGCCTTGCGCGCCCAGCTACGCCACCAGGCTACGGTAGAGGTGGCAGAGAGTCCGCCTTCGATACATTCGTCCCAACCAATCATCTTCTTGCCGTGGGCAGTGAAAAACTGCTCCATCTCGCCTATGAACCACGACTGCAGCTCGTGCTCGTTCTTCAAGCCTTTTTCCTTGATTCGGGCTTGGCAGTCGGGGCACTTCTCCCAGTTTTCTTTTGCCACCTCGTCGCCGCCAATATGAACATATTCGTAGGGGAATAGCGGAAGCACTTCCTCGTAGATATTCTTGCAGAACTCAAGCGCCGAGTCCTTGCCCGGGCACACGGGCGACGAGAACAGAGCGCCCCACCCCGTCTTGTCGGAGCACGCCACTCCCTTGTAGTTGCTCACAGCGGCAAGCATATGGCCCGGCATATCAATTTCGGGCACCACATCAATGCCGCGGCTGGCAGCATAAGCCACCACCTCTTTCACTTGTTCCTGGGTGTAGAAGCCGCCATATTGCTTCGCCTCGCCCACTTGGCGATAGCGGTCGGCAGGCAGCAGCAGGTCGTGGTTGTGCCACGCCTTGGCACGGGCAAAGCAAATCTCGTCCTGGTTGTTATGCGAGCGCCATGCGCCTGCCGCGGTGAGCAACGGATAGCGCTTGATTTCGATGCGCCACCCCTGGTCGTCGGTCAGGTGCCAATGCATCTTGTTGAACTTATAGGCAGCCAGCACGTCGACAAACCGCTTCAGCTCGTCGACAGTGAAAAAGTGACGCGACACATCGATGTGCATTCCGCGCCAATGATAGAGCGGACGGTCAGCAATGCTCACGTTCTCCACGGCAGCACCTCCCGGCTCAAACATCTGCAGCAGGGTGGCAATGCCGTTAATCACGCCGCCATAGTCGGCGCCTGCCACAGTGGCGTTGCCACCGCT
>JBJECX010000010.1:0-75166 GCA_051871535.1 Muribaculaceae bacterium
CACACAGGACGCGAATTACCCCGTCGCGCTGGGTCTATCCTCTCGCCGATTACGCCGATGCCGCAGATTATTCTCCAATTTCTTTCTGCGAAAGGATTGCCGGGCGTATGCCTCAGTCGTCCGAACAGGACGTGACGCCGAAGCCGTCAAGGCGAGGCACTTAGACGTGGGTAAGCGCCAGCGTAACCCACGGACAACAAGCCCCACCCACGAAAAAGGCGTCCACACAGGACGCGAATTACCCCGTCGCGCTGGGTCTATCCTCTCGCCGATTACGCTGATATCGCAGTGAACACACACCATAACCAGCTGATTACCAGCGATATCAACCGCAGAGCGGTTGCAGATTCATTAACCCCATGTTGACGGCTGCAAAGCAGTCGGCTACGTGGGGAACAGTGGTACTCCCCAGTAGATACAACCGTGGAGCGGTTGCAGATTCAGCAGAATTGCCCCAAAGTGAGGTGTTCACTTCGAGCCAAACAAGCAGAGAAAATTTCGGCATAAACTATTGACAAATCGAATCTTATTACATATCTTTGACGAGTAATCTAGTCGAATCCATGGCTGCACGTTTCAACATATTGATTCCTAAGCTTGACAGTTGCTCCACTGCAACATCAGCTAACCCGGCGCCAAGCCTCGATGCGCTTGTATATGACGGAGCTATGGACTTCAACGACGGAGCCAACGAAGTGGAAGAATATGCCTACGATGCCAATGGCAATATGACAAAGGACCTTAACCGCGGCATCGAAAGCATCACCTACGATTGGAACAATATGCCGAGGGAAATCACATTCACCTCAGGCGCAATCACACGCTACACCTACGATGCCGCAGGACGAAAATTGCGTGCCGAATACATCACGCCATTAACAGCGAGTGCAAATTATGCCTTACGCCCTCCAATACCACCCACACCGCCAGCCCGTCCATTGCCTCCTCCTACAATTACCACAGTTAGCTATCATGGCGATTGCGTGCTCCGCGATGACTCGCTTGAGCGAGTGTTGACCCCGACCGGCTACATTGCAAACGACACATTGCATTATTACATTAAAGATTACCAAGGCAATGTGCGCATCGTAGTGCGCCAAGACGGCGCAGTTGTAGAGAGCAATGAATATTATCCCTACGGAGGCCTATTCGCTGCCACCACCTCGATGCAGCCATATAAATACAGCTCTAAAGAGTTAGACCGCACCCACGGCCTTGACCTCTACGACTCCGAAGCTCGCTGGTACGACTCGCTGCTCGGCCGCACCACTACAATGGACCCCAAAGCGGAAAAATACTACAGCCTCAGCCCCTACCTCTGGTGCGCCGGGAATCCTGTGAAGTATGTTGACCCAGATGGAAGATGGATCTTAGGTAACAATGGGAAACGTGTATCATATACGAAGTCCAGAGGATTCTCTAAAAACGCTCCTGAAGATGTGAAGAAATTAGGTAAAGCAATGGCTAAAGTGGCAAAGGGAGAAAGTGTATTGCTCAACATGATAAACTCGGCGCACGAAATAAAGATTGTAATTAATAATGAGTTGTTAAAAAAAGATGATGAAGGAAATTTAATAATAGGGGTAACATCTCCTATGATAAATCGCAAAACAAATGATTTTGGTTCTGTAACTATTACAATATATAATAAAGCTTTAAGCAGCGAAACAATAAAAAATGATTACAGATATCAAGGATTAACAACTGATGAGATTTTGGGAGCTAATGGGGTTCATGAAGGAACCCATGCGACAAATAAAGAGGCCAGCAGTTCATTTAATAAGTCAGATGGTGAAAACAGTGCGGAAGCCAATGCTCTTAAAGAAGAACAAGAATATATCAGCCAATTAAATAAAACAAAAGAAAACGGCTTATGAAAAGAATTATTATTATAGCATTAATTCCCTTATTTTACTTTGCAGATGCTAATGGTGTTGACAAGAATACTAAAGCAATATATGACAGCATTGTAAAATATTTTGTGTCTGTTAGTCAAAACAGGGAAGAGCAAGATTGTATAAAACTTAATATTCAAGAATACGGCGAGGATTTTACAAGGATATTCAATATATCTGATTTCCTTAATAACAATACTCCTTATAACGACAAAGATTTAAATAGGGAATTTGGCATATACTTTATTCAGCATAAGTATAATAAGAATTTTAATGAGTTGTTCCTGATTACATACAAAGGGAAAGCAACATTGTTTTATCGTGATGACGAATGGCTTATTCGCTATTTAATGCATCTGTCAAATTCGAATGAAGGTGTGAACATATCGGATGAACTTTGGGTTAAACTTGCATATTACCATACATATCCGCAAGGGAATGCAGGGGGGCATAACATAACGTCGGAATTACGCCAAATTGGTGCGGTGCAATACTACAAGTAGTATGTCTGCAAAATGTTTCGTATCACGCAAAAATGAAGAAATTATGAGAATAAAGAATCTATTAATACTGCTATTTGTAAGTATGCTTTTCCCCTTATCTTCCAATGCTCAAGACATAGACAAGGAGACAAAAGCAATATTCGACAGTATCCTAAAATACTTCGCTGAAGGACGTAGTTATAGCGATTTGAACCAAAAGACAATAAAGAAATGCATCGACTACTATGGCACTGAGGATTTTTCTTGTTTTTTCCGGGTTAGAGATTTTTTACACGACAACAAAGAGACATACCAACTAAACCACGACTACGGCATTTATTCATTAGAAGGATTATCGTCAAGCGCTTTTGGGGAGTATTTCTTGGTTATTGCATGCGGTGAGGCAAAAATATATAGTTCAGGAGACCCGAGGCTTCTGAGAGATGTATTACATCTTCGCAAACAGAACTTGGCTAAAATTGATGATAAAACAATAAAAAAGCTTTTGCAACATAAAGTATACCCCTATGGACATAAAGAATATCTTCATACTCAACCACAAATTGCTCACCTTGATTGTTTAGAAATTCGTAGTCCGCATATATTTAAAACGATGAACGACATCGATACGCTTACAAATAATGTATACGATAGTGTACTGAAATACTTTGTGAACGGTTGTTGTGAAAATGCTGATGAGCAAAAACTAATAAAACAGGATATCGAATATATTGGCAGTGATTTTACAGATATATTTTGGATAGTGGACAGGTTTTCTGGTTTAACCCGTTACCAAAACGTTGATAAAGAATTTGGAATATATGACATAATATCCAAATTACATGATGATTTTCCGCAATATACACTTGTTTCATTCAGTAATAAGTATACCATCTTTCGCAAGTCGGATATACGGCTTTTACGATACCTAATAATGTTACGCGAAAAGTGTAATGCTGACATTCCGGACGAAATGCTTGTAAGTTATTTACAAAACCAAGTTATGGATGATGAGGAATATGAGTATTATCAATCAGAAAAGAACCCATCAAAAAAGAAGATAGGCAAAATTGAATATTTCAGAATAGCAGAATGATACGATTGCAGTGTTGACTTGTCTAATAGAATGTCATCAATACTGTCCAGTATATTTTTCATAGGGCAAATAATGATACTTCCTGTTTTAGTCTGTGCCGAAAATAAGAAAATTATGCTTTCCCAACGCCGGGAATTTTGTAGCGGGTGTGAGACTTTTTGTGCCAATGAGCGCAGAACGGAACTTGTTCCGGCTCTGCCGAGTGCAGCCAAACTTGGTCACTTGTGCACATATTTCCATACCGTAGCATCTCAAATAGATTAAACTAATTATGTTATTATAAATATGTTATATAGCATATAAACATTTATGGGTCTTTGAAATATTATATCTATTTTTGTGAAAAATAAGTATAAATGAAAGCATGCTTTGGAACGATACTATGGTAGAGAGCAATGAATATTATCCCTACGGAGGACTGTTCTCAGCCACCGCCTCGACACAGCCCTACAAATACGGAGCAAAAGAACTCGACCGCACCCATGGCCTCGACCTTTACGACTCCGAAGCCCGCTGGTATGACTCGCTGCTTGGCCGCACATCAACAATGGACACATTAGGCGAAAAATACTACAGCCTCAGCCCCTACCTCTGGTGCGCCGGCAACCCGGTAAAAAATATTGACTTGAAGGGAGATTCTGTTGCTGTATTATATGAACAAAGTGCTATTGGACATTTGGCTTTACTTATTCAAAATGAGAAAGGAAAGTGGATGTACTATTCATTTAATGGTATTCCTGTATATGAATTTTTCGAGGGATTTTCAGGAGGAAAACCATACCATGATTTAGGAGTAAAAACATTCGATAGTCCAGATGATTTTATGAATAGTACATATAATCGAGAAGGTTCAAAAGAAGAAGTAAGAAATAATGAGATAAATAATTATGGATATGATGAAGCCTACACCATTCCAACAGATTCAGCACAGGATAACAAGATAAGGAGCGCGTTTCAATCTGAAGCAAAGAAACCATATAACCTATTGAGTCATCAATGCGCTCAGGTTGTTCAACTAGCCCTTAATGCTGGGGGTATAAACACTAAAAAAATTCTTGATATAGAATTTAATATTTTAGGAATAACAATCAAGAAAAAATTTGACTTGCATCCTTTTTTCCCTGCTAACACATTCGAAACAATACGACAAAACAATCCCTAATTATATTGTATATGCTAATTAGAAAGAGACATAAAATCATACTTGCATGGTTCTGCATCCAGTTTGTTATCATCTTATTAATAATTAATCCTATTGAAAAACAAATTGATGTATGTGACTTTTGCTATTTAATGATTATAATTTGTTTTGCATTAGGTTTTTTAGTGCCCAAGTCATTAGTTGCAAGAATATCTGCGAGTATTGTTCTATGCATATATTCCATTTCATTGGTTCACATTACATATCTTCAAATTCTTACCTCTGACCCTTTTATTGAAGGTGAAACCAAAATAGTGGTAATTACGATTAAATGCATAATCTTTGCAATTGTAATTCTAAATTTATTAGCATCCATTTCTCTGTTGGTTGATTATATCAAGCTTTATAATAACAGAAGGATAAATCTGACAGAAGCCAGTAATAGCAGTATCATCAGATGGGAACACGTAATAAAACTGTGGTGCGTGTTACATTCCATAATTTGTGTGTATTTTGCACTAAATCAAGGAAATAAAGACCTCGATATTTTCGGATTAACAATCGGGGTCGTATTGCTATTTTGTTCATTGCTATTGAATTCGAAACGAAATTGGATAAATAGAATTGTCATTATTATTCTGTGGACATATTCTGTGGGATTTGCATTTTATTATGGTTTAGTATTTATTTGGTTCTGTATTGATAAGATAACTGTTTTCACGTTTTTGATACCAACCATAATAATCGCAAATTTTTATGTGCTTATTAATCGACATTAAGGTATTGTAACGTGAGTTCGAAGAAATCACGTTATTTAGAAAATAAATTATGGAGGTTCGTATGGTCGGTAAAACGAAACGTGCAATGTTGAGGTTGTTGGGGCCGATTGGAAAGATAGGTGTTTCAGATAGTTACGGTTTTTTTGCTTGAAATGGAAGATAAAACGAAAAGTACATTTACTTGGATTTTAGTTGGATCCTCTGGGCGGTTAGTTGGATAGGAAGTTGGATGGATATTGTATTGTTGTCGGTCGTGCTTGTAGCGCGCCCTTTTTTATTGCCTAACCGTCTATGCGGGGCGTATAACGAGCGTTGTTGGTGGCGGTGGAGTGAGCCAAAAGTCATTGGCTACCGCTCCTCTCTATCGTCTTTGCGGAGGCTTGCTTGGTGTAAGCGTAAGGCGTTGTGTCGCTCACCGAACATTGGCTGCTGCACTCGGATTCGGACGTTGTAGGCACTGCAAAGATGTTTGCTCTCTCGTCTGCCGTACCACTGCACTTTATCTAAGGTGTTGCAGCTTTCTCCGCTCTGAGTCTGCACTGCGGAGACTTGACGCCACAGTGAATGCAATGCCGTGCTTGCACGAGCATTGCTGAACGCCAAGGAAAGGGCGAAACCAAATATAAGGTCATTGTCGCTTAACAGAATTGATTGTCATATAACATTGTGCAAGCTAAAAGCACGATAGGGAATTTTCCATTACAAAGTTAGCGATTTATCCACGCTCGACCTCTCGTGCAAATGAGTGCAGAACTGCGCTTGCGCGAGTTATGCCGAGTGTAGCCGAGAGTGCACGAGAGTGAAAAGGGTGTAACAAGCAGCCTCGACAAATCTTCCATACAGGACGCGAATTACCCCGTTGCTGCTGGGGTCTATCCTGTCGCAGATTACGCCGATGCCGCAGAGAACACACACCATAACCAGTTGATTGCCAGCAATATCAACCGCGGAGCGGTTGCAGATTCAGAATATTTGCATAATCTTCGCCGCATGAGTTATTCAAAGTTGTATTATCACATAGTATTTGTGGTGAAGAAGCGACTGATTTTGTCGGGTCTGCAACCGCTCTGCGGTTGATGCTGCTGATAGTCGGGTGGTTGGGGCTTGATAAATGTGGATGATTGCGAAGAATTCGTAACACGACATTTAAAAGAGCTGCATTTTTCTTTCGGCAGCGAAGCCGATGCCACCTTGGTTTGAGCGCTAAAACTAAAATAAATGGAGAGCCTATTTACGGCATAATTCATAAATAATAGTTATCTTTGATGTTGCAAACAAAATTTTGGAAATAACGATGCAATATGATGAAACGAACACTTACAGTAATCGTGCTTGTGTGGGCAGCCCTCACATTGGCACAAGATGCCGCAGCAATGGCTGACGCCGGCTTGAGCTGTGTGCCTCAGCCGCAGCACGCCGAGCTGAAAGGCGGATACTGGCGGCTTCAACCGGGCACTGCCATTTGCTGCACCGATGCCCGGGCGAGCGAGGTGGCGCAGTTTTTTGCCGATAAACTGAGTTGTTCAACAGGTTGGGACATCGCGGTTGCGGGCAAAGGCAGCATTGTGCTTGAGATTGACCGTAAAGGCAAATTGCCTGAGGAGGCCTACCGGTTGAGCGTAACGCCACAGGTGGTGCGAGTGCTGGCAAGCACGCCCAAAGGTTTGTTCCGAGGCATGACCACGTTTTTGCAGCTGCTTCCGCCCGAGGTGGAGAGTGTGCATGCCGTGAAGGGCGTGAACTGGGCGGCGCCGTGCGTTGAGATTGCCGATGAGCCGCGGTTTGCCTATCGTGGACTGATGCTTGACGTCAGCCGCCACTTTATTGGCGTTGAGGCTCTGAAAAAGCATATCGATATGTTGAGCACGCTCAAAATCAACAAATTGCATCTGCACTTGAGCGACTATCAGGGTTGGCGAATCGAAATCAAGCGCTATCCGCGCCTCACCGACGTGGGCGCTTGGCGCCGTGGCGAGATGGGCGGCATCTATGGCGGATATTACACGCAGGACGAGATGCGCGAGGTGGTGAAATATGCTTCGCGGCGCTTCGTCGACATCATACCCGAGATTGATGTGCCGGGCCACACCATAGCAGCAATTGCCGCTTATCCCGACTTGTCGTGCACCGGCGAGCCGCAGCAGGTGATGAGCCGTTTTGGCGGTCACACCACGGTGTTTTGTCCCGGCAAGGAAACCATGTTTGAGATGCTCGACGGCATTTTTGCCGAGTTGGCTGATATCTTTCCCGGCGAATACTTCCACATCGGCGGCGACGAGTGCCGCAAAAGCGCTTGGAAGCGTTGCCCCGATTGTCAGCGGCGCATCGCCCGGCTGGGGTTGACCGAGCAAGACGGGCACACGCCCGAGGAACGCCTGCAGAGCTATGCCATTGCCCGATGCGAGACGATTCTTGCCAAATACGGCAAGAAGATGATTGGGTGGGACGAGATATTGCAAGGCGGCTTGGCGCCGGAAGCCACTGTGATGAGTTGGCGCGGCGAGAAGGGCGGCATCAAGGCGGCGTTGATGGGGCATAACGTGATTATGACACCAGGCAGTGCCGGCATGTATCTCGACCATTATCAGGACAACAAATTTGCCGAGCCGCAGGCTTGGGGAGGATATGCCCCGTTGAGCAAGGCGTATGCCTATAATCCTGTGCCCGACACGCTGGTGGCTATGGGCAAGCAAAAATATGTGATTGGCGTGCAAGGCAATGCCTGGACCGAGTGTATGCCCGACGAGTCGACGGTGGAATACCGCGTGTATCCGCGCATCGCTGCCATTGCCGAAGTGGGCTGGACCAATGTCGAGAACAAGGACTATGCCGATTTCAGTCGCCGAATGGCAGCTGAACGTCTGCGCATGGATTGCCACGGCATCAACTATCATATTCCAATACCTGTGCAGCCCGACGAGTGCCGCAACCATGTGGTGTTCACTGGCGACAGCGTGCAGCTGAGTTTTGCAGCCGAGGGCATCAACCGCATGGTGTACACCCTCGACGGCACCGACCCGATTGGTGCGTCGCCCGTCTACACAGCTCCGATAACCTTCAACCGCAGCGGCGAGGTGCGCATTGCTTCGGTGCTGCCTTCGGGCAAGATGAGCGTGGTGCGCAGGGTGCAGGTGAGCAAGCAGGATTATGCCAAAGCGTTGCAGGTGGCTCCGCAGCGTCAGGGCATCAAGCTGCGCGTGGCTGATGCCTCCATCAAGGCGCTGAGCCAAATTGCCGACATCGACAACTGGCGCGACACGGTGGTGTATACCCTCAAGGTGCTGCCGCGCTTGCGCGTTGCCGAAACCGGCGATGCTGTGCCATACGTTGCCATTGCCGAGGGTTATGTGAATATCCCTGAAACCGCCATCTACGAGTTTGCCGGTTGTGCTACACAGGTGTGCATCGACGGGCAAGTGGTGGTGGACAACGACTGTCGGGCTCACATCAGTTGCCTTGGTTCGCACTCAATGGCGCTCGAAGCCGGTTGGCATGCCATACGGGTGACGCAAATATCTAACGTGGTGGCAGGGTGGAGCACTCAGCAGCGAAACAGCGGCGAGGTGACTTTGCGACCTTATGGCAGCAGCGACAAACCCATTGCCATCACCGACCACATGCTGGCTTATTGACGCTTTAAGCTGTACGTCTTTGATTAATCGGGAAATTTGTGGTATATTCGCATACACGTTCTCGGCATTGTGGGGGCGTATGGCATGCGCCGTCGTTGCAGAAAAACTTGTACACACAAAGCATAACCATAAACCAACATTACAGACAATGATTCAATCTAAACAACTTTTGGCATTGGGTGCAGCGACTATGTGTCGACGCCATCGTGGGAGTTCTACGACCTGCAAGCCGACCCTAAGGAAGACCACAACGCCTACGGCGACGCCCAATATCAAGGCATTATCAAGCAGATGAAAAAAGAGATGATGCAGCTGCGACGGCTGACGGGCGACACCGACGCTTCGAGCGAGGTGATGCAGCAGATACTGCGCAGCCAAGGACTTGTGAAATAATCCCCATTTACTCCCTCACAGCATATCAGCGCCCCGCTCCTCCCCATCAGGCAGCGGGGTGCCGGCTGATGGGTGAATGTTGCGAGACGGGATGAAGAGCGGCATCAGCCAAGCTCTCCGACAACACTTGCAACGGCATTTATCACGCGAGAGATTTCGGTGCACGACATCGAAGCAAAGCCGATGCGCACACCCACTGTGCCATCGGCAAGCGTGAACGTGGCTATGACTATGCCGCGACGCTGCATAGCCGCCTTCACCTGTTGTTCGGTGGTGGCAAAGTTGAAGGCAATCCACAGCGCCAGTCCGCCGTGCGGGCGGCGATATCTCACCTTGTCAGTCAACAGGCTGTCGATGAGCTGCGAAGCATAGTCGAGCCGTTCGCGATACACCTTGCGTGAGCGCCTGATGTGGCGGCTTATCACGCCACCTTCCAGCATTTCGCAAAGCGCTTTTTCTTGCACCGTATCGCCTTGTATGTCAATCATCTGCCTATGGCTGGCGATGCGTTGGATGGTGTCGGCATCCGATGCCACATAGCCGATGCGGATGGCAGGAGCGAAGATTTTGCTGAATGTGCCTATGTAGATGTAGCGGTTTTTCTGAAGCATCGACGACAGTGGCAGCAAGTGAGTGTCTACATACTGGAAGTCGGCGCCAAAGTCGTCCTCAATAATGGTGAGGTTATATGCTGTGGTGAGTTGCAAGATGTGTTGACGGCGAGGTGTGGAGAGCTTCACCGTGGTGGGGTATTGGTGGCGAGGCGTGAGGTAGATAGCCTTCAGGCAGTGTTGCTTGCACAGCTGCTCGAGTTGCGTGGTGCATATGCCGTCGGCATCCACATCCACCCGATGAATCACCAATCCTGCGGCTTCAAAGGCACGGAAGGCATTGTCATAACCGGGACTCTCGATTGCCACATGGTCGCCGCGCCTAAGCACTGCATGTGCCACGAGGAATAGTGCCATTTGCGAACCTCTCACTATGCACACCTCGTCGTCGCCCACCGACAGGCAGCGCGATTGGCGCAGCATCGCAGCTATTGCTTTGCGAAAAGGCTGGTATCCTATGGGCGAGTTGTAACCAAGCGTTTTCCACTGAGCGGCGCGGTTGAACAGCTTGCGGTAAGTGCGGGTGAATTCAAGGAACGGCAGCAGGCGGGTGTCGGGGAACCCATCGTTCACCGTAATCGAAATGGAGTCGCGAATCGATTCGTGCGCATCCTCACGGCTTGCGTCAAGGGCGGTGGCATCAGGCTTGCGAGGCGGTGCGATAAACAATCCTATGCGGCTCTGCGATGTGATTAATCCTTTGGATAACAGCAGTTCGGATGCGCCGACAATAGTCTTTCGGCTGACGCCCAGATGCTGAGCCAGGATGCGGCTCGAGGGCAACATATCGCCGGGTTTGAGAATGCCGGCAGCAATGTTCTGCTCAATGCCCTGAGCAATTTGTTGAAATAGCGGAATACTCCTGTTGTTGACATCTACGTTGATGGTGATATTACATTCGTTTTTCATCTGGACTCCTTGTTTTTGTGCATTTTGGATAACTTCGATGATGCAAAGATATGCTATATTTGCCAAAAGACCGAAAAATGATATTATGAAAAAGCTAAAAAAAATTCCACTAATAGGCAGTCTCAAATATGGGCAGAAGGTGCTTTTGCTTGTGTTGTGTGGAGCTGTGGTGGGTGCCGGTGCCTATTTCTGCTACCTGCTCAGGGCGCACACCTATTTGGGCGACGACTCAAAAGCATGCATCAATTGCCACATCATGACTCCATATTATTCCACTTGGATGCATTCGTCGCACGGCCGTGATGCCACTTGCAACGACTGCCATGTGCCTAACCGGAATGTTGCCAAGAAATACCTTTTTAAAGGCACCGATGGCATGAAGCACGTTTTTGCTTTTGTCACCCGAAGCGAGCGCCAGGTGCCCGAGGCGCAGCAGGCTTCGTCGCAGGTGATTATGGACAACTGCATTCGCTGTCACACTCAGCTCAACACCGAGCTGGTGAAGACAGGCAAGGTGGACTATATGCTCACACAAGCCGGTGAGGGCAAAGCCTGTTGGGATTGCCATCGAACGGTGCCTCACGGAGGCAAAAACTCGTTGGCATCAACACCCCACGCAGTGGTGCCGCTGCCCGACAGCCCGGTGCCCGAATGGCTTCAAAAAATCATGAACAAAAAATAAAATAACCGATAATATTATGGATAACAAGAAATTGAAATCATGGCAAGGATGGTGCATTCTTGTCGTTGCCATGGCGGTAGTGTTTGTTCTCGGCATCCTCGTTTCTACGCTTGCCGAAAGGCGCAGCGAGGTGGCAAGTATTTTTAACAACCGAAAGACTGTATTCGAGGGGCAGGAAAGCCGCAACGACCGCTATCGTTCCGACTTCCAACGCGAATACGACACCTGGGCTGCTACAGCCGACACCTCGTTTGTGTCGAAATATAACAGTAGCGAGGCTGTCGACGTTCTGGCTCAACGCCCCAATATGGTGATTCTGTGGGCGGGATATGCGTTCTCGTGGGACTACACTACGCCGCGCGGACACATGCATGCCGTTGAGGATATGCGTAGAACTCTGCGTACAGGCGCTCCTGCCACCACCACCGACGGCTCGAACCAGCCCGGCACCTGCTGGACTTGTAAATCGCCCGATGTGCCTCGCATAATGCAGGAAAAGGGTGTTGCCGAATACTACAAAGCCAACTGGGCTGCGTGGGGCAACGAGATTGTAAATCCTATCGGCTGTGCCGATTGTCACGACTCGAAGACGATGGACTTGCGCATTTCGCGTCCGGCGCTGATTGAGGCATTTGAGCGTCAAGGCCGCGACATCACCACGGCATCGTTGCAGGAAATGCGCTCGCTGGTGTGTGCTCAATGCCATGTTGAATATTATTTCAAAGATGACCCAAACACCCCCGAAAAAGACCAATACCTCACTTTCCCGTGGGATAAGGGCTTCACGGTGGAGGACATAGAGGCATACTACGACGAGACAGGCTATTACGACTACATTCATGCCCTCTCGAAGGCTCCAATCCTCAAGGCCCAGCATCCCGGCTACGAGACATCGCTATTGGGCATTCACGGTCAGCGCGGTGTGAGCTGTGCCGATTGCCACATGCCTTACACCACCGATGGCGGCGTTAAGTTCTCCGACCACCATGTGCAGAGTCCGTTGGCTCACATCGACCGTTCTTGCCAGCAATGCCACCGCCAGAGCGAAGAAACGCTTCGCCAGAACGTGTACGACCGCCAGCAGAAGTGCTTTGAGGTTCGCGACCGCCTCGAAGACGAACTCGCTAAAGCGCACATCGAAGCCAAGGCGGCTTGGGACGGAGGCGCAACCGAGGCTGAGATGAAGCCTGTGCTCGATGCCATACGCAAGGGTCAGTGGCGCTGGGACTTTGCTGTGGCAAGCCATGGCGCTTCGTTCCACGCTCCTCAAGAAATTACTCGCATCATGAGCCACGGCCTCGACTATGCTCACCAGGCTCGCCTGGCATTGAGCAAGGTGCTCTTGAAACACGGAATCGAAACAGTGAAGATGCCCGACATTTCCACAAAGGAGAAAGCGCAGCAATTCATTGGCCTCGACATGGCTGACAAGGAAGCAAAGAAAGAACAATTCCTCAACACCATCGTTCCACAATGGCTGAAGGATGCCAAGGCTAAGCAGAGAATCTGAACGGCATAGTTTATCCACTTTTCATCCATACAGAACCAAATGTGGGAAAAACCATGGAAGTTTAAGGAAGCAATAGCAATTGGGGCAGGACTCGTGATAACTGGAATCCTGCTCCAGTTTTGTGTTGGCGCAATCAATTGGGCATTGTTTTCGTTCCCGGTGAATGTGGTTGTGCTGGCAGCGTTGCTGTTGGTTGTGGTTGCCGGCAGTGCATTGCGCGGCAAGGTGTATGTGCTGGAGTTTCTCACCGGCGGCTCGTCGGGCATAGTCGCTATTGCCTATGCTGCGGCTATGACGGTGATAATGGGACTGTTGCCGCAGACGGCAGGGCAGAGCACCGCGATGTTCGGGCTTGCCAACATGCTGTCGTGGTGGCCGTTTGCACTTGTCTACTTATGGCTTACGCTGATTGTAGGCATTGTGGGATTGCGCGACGTGGCACTGCTTGTGAAGGGCAGGAAGCGGTCTGTTGCCTCGGTGTTGTCGCATGTCGGACTGTTTGTAGCTATTGTTTGCGGCACTTTGGGCAATGCCGACGTGCAACGGCTGAAAATGTCGGTTAAGGTTGGCAGTCCCGAATGGCGTGCATGCGACGAAACGGGCAAGGTGGTGGAATTGCCGCTTGCCATCGAGCTTCACCGCTTTACGATTGAGCAATATCCCATGCAGGTGGTGATTGTGGACAACGCCAGCGGCAAGACCGTGAGCGACAGCCCGTGGACGGTGTCGATGACCAGGCAGCTGGAATATGCCGCACCCAATGTTGCCGATTCGGTGGATGTAGATTATGTGGAGTGGCACAGCGTAGGCGCAGCGAGTGCTGCCTTTGTCGAGGCTGTAAACAGCGACAACGGGCAGCGCAAGCAGGGGTGGATAAGTTGCGGTTCGTTTGCTTTTCCGTATCATGGACTGAAACTCGACGACCGTCATTCGGCTGTGATGCCCGAGCGCGAGCCTAAGCGCTTTTCGTCGAGTGTGACGGTCTACACCAAGGCAGGCGATAGTGTCAACGACACCATCGAGGTGAACAAGCCGCTCGACGTCGACGGCTGGAAAATATATCAGTTGTCGTACGACGAGAATCTTGGCCGTTGGAGCGACGTGAGCATTTTTGAGTTGGTGAAAGACCCGTGGCTTCCGGCTGTCTATTGCGGCATTGCGCTGATGCTTGCCGGTGCGGTGATTATGTTTTTGAAAAGTGGAAAGAAAGGAGATGCCCGATGATGATTACTTGGAACGAATTTTTGTATTTTTCGCTGGTGGCGGTTGCCCTGTGGGCTTCGGGTACTTTATTTGCATGGAAAGAGAAGCGCAGGGCTGCCATTCTGCTCACGTTGGCGGGAATTGCGGTGTTTGCCGTGTTTATTGCCGGATTGTGGGTGGGACTGGAGCGCCCGCCGCTGCGCACTATGGGTGAAACGCGTCTGTGGTATTCATTTTTTATGCCTGTGGCAGGTGTTGTCACTTATTTGCGTTGGCGTTATAGGTGGGTGCTTGGTTTTTCTGCCGTGATGGCTGTTGTGTTTGTATGTATCAACCTCTTCAAACCCGAAATTCATAGTAAGGCGCTTATGCCTGCGTTGCAGTCGCCGTGGTTTGCGCCGCATGTAATTGTATATATGTTTGCTTATGCCATCATGGGTGCGGCGCTGCTGGTGGCATTGTGGATGATTTGTAGCAAGAGCCGTAGCGAGTTGGCTATGGCAGATAATCTGGTGAGTGTGGGTTTGGCATTTGTCACGATGGGCATGCTGTTTGGTGCGGTATGGGCAAAGGATGCCTGGGGGCATTATTGGACATGGGACCCTAAAGAGACTTGGGCAGCGGCTACATGGCTGGTATATTTGGCATATGTTCACGTGCGGCACGCCTGCCCGTCGAGGCACGGGGCAGCATTATGGCTGCTGGTGCTGGGCTTTTTGTGCCTGCAGATGTGCTGGTGGGGCATCAATTTCCTGCCGTGGGTGCAGGGCAATTCGGTGCACACCTACAATCTTGGCTGAGGCTGCTGTGCTCGGGTGATATGGCTGCTGAGCCTGCGCTGTTGTGGTTGAGGGCAGGTTATTTGGCGTGGGGCGTTTTGCTTCCGGCTTCGCGCTGGCGGTATTCGCTGGGCGACATGCCCATGATTTTGGTGAATATGCGAGAGAAATAGGCGGGTTCGTTGAATCCCACTTTCTGAGCCACTTCGTTGAGCTTCATGGTTGTGCGTTCAATGTACTGGCAGGCACGTCGCATCTTCAGTTGGATGTAATAGTTGATGGGCGAGTAGCCGGTTTCTTTGAGGAACAATGCGGAGAAGTGCGATGGCGAGTAGTTGAAGTTTCGGGCAAAATCGTTGAGCGTGAGGTTGTTGGCTATGTTTTCCTGCATATAGTGGGTCACGAGCATCGAGAATGTCTGTTCTTCCTTGTTGTTGGCAGAGCTTGCCATGTTGCGGAATGCTTCGAGGTTGATGAACGACGACAGGAAAGGATAGAGGCACATCGAGGCGTGTACCATATATTGTTGTACATAAGCCATGGTGAAGCTTGAATAGATTCGCTCAAAGAGGTTGAAACGGACTTGCAGGCGCGAGTCGTTGCCGGGCAGAATGGAGCGAGGGGCAATGGGGTAGGATACGAAATTGTGAGCGAGTGAGCCTTGAAAGTGCAGCCAGTATATTGTCCAAGGGTCGGCATCGTCAGCCCAAAAGCTGTAGGGTGTGTTGTCGGGGAGTATTATGTATTGGTTTTGCACTATCTCTCGAGGCTGCCCCGAACCTATGGTGTAGTGGCCTTTTCCTGCCACGCAATATATGAGCATGCAGTAGTCGGTGCCTTGTGGTTTTTGCACATAGTGATAGCGCACGCGCGGGAAATAGCCGATTTTGCGCACATACAGCGGGCTCACCAGCGGCAGTTGACTGAACTTGTAGAGTATGTCTTGCGGCAGCGATAGCATTCGTTCGCCTTTGAATCCTTCTTTGATGCCTTTCATATTGCTTTGTTTCGCTCTATAAATAGATTGTTAGGTTTTAGTGTTATGCGTTTTTGGCTACAGGTAGCGTAATAATGCAAAATTATGAAAAATAGTGATATAATGCAATTTTTGGGGTAAAAAAGCACCCCGCGATGTGCTGTGTTGAGCGGCGTCGCGGGGTGATGGTATGTGTGTGGGAGAGGGCGAGAGGATTAGTGGCGATAGTCGTCGCCCTTGAGCTGGCGGAACTTGCCGTTATCAGCTTTGCGCATGTTCAGGCTGCCGTCGTCCCAGTTGGAAGGCCAACCGCCAATCACGTGGCCCAGGAACACCAGTTTTATTTCGTGCAGACCTTTGGCGAGAGCCATCGAGGCGTCGTTGCGCGAGAATCGCTTCACTTCGCCGCCGTTGTCGATGAGGCGTTTGCCGTCAATCCACACTTCTTCGAGGTTCGACGAGAACACATACACGCCATCTTCAGGGATGTTGACGTAGCCGGTGGCGATGGCTGCGTATTGCTTGACGCCGCGCATTGATTCGGAAGTCTTCACATGGCCCGACAGTGAGCGGGTGTTGTCGATTACGAGGGTCTCTTTTGCCGGTTTGTTGGCGGCTTCGAGTTCTGCCACGTTGAGGTACATGCCGTCGTATACGTTCATTGTCAAGCCCGGAGCAGTTAATGCCACTGCCTTGGCAGGCGAGAGCGATTGCTTCTCCACGTTGATGGTGCGCACGGTGCTGAGTTTGCCCGAAGGCAGAGCGGTAGCAATCTTCAGCGTGGTGGTTTTGTCGAACACCAGCGGAGCGATGTATTCAGCCGATTGGGCGGTAGGTTCCGAGCCGTCGATGGTGTAAACCATGCGAGCCGGGCGCGAAGTGGTGAATGTGAGTTCTGCCTTGTCGGTGAAAGCTACTTGGTTGTAAGAGCCGCCGGGTTGTTCGGGCAGTGGAATGTGATAGTTCAAGCCATGACCGTCGAGGCGCACATAGGCGTTGTTGATACGGCGCTCGAAGTCGGTGTAGTTTTTGCGGTTGAGGTTGGTCCAGCCTATTTCAGCCACAGCCAGTATGCGAGGGAAAATCATATAGTTGCGCTTGGCTTCGGTGTACATATATTCCGACCAAGTGTTGCCCTGCACGCCCAGCACAAATTGCTGTTTGCCCATCACGGTGAGGGTGTCGGGCATAGGGTTGTAGCTGTAGGTCTTCTTGAGCGAGGTGTCGCCGCCGATGGTCACCGGTTCAATCTTCGAGTCGCCTTGATAAGCGTCGAGATACATACCGTTGCCGGCAGGTGTCATAATCACGCTGTGGTTCATCAGGGCAGCAGCAATGCCGCCTTCCTCGCCACGCCAGCTCATCACGGTTGCCGATGGCGCCAATCCGCCTTCGAGTATTTCGTCCCAACCGATGATTTTCTTACCTTTCGAGGCGAGATATTTCTCCATGCGTTGCACCACGTAGCTCTGCAGTTTTTCTTCGGCAGAGTGCTTGTTGTCAGCTGTCAATCCCAGTTGCTTGATGCGTTTTTGGCACTTGGGGCAGTTTTTCCAGCTAGCCTTTGGACATTCGTCGCCGCCGATGTGGAAGTATTCGCTCGGGAACAGAGGCACCATTTCGTCAATCACGTCCTGCAGGAATTTGAACATATCCTCCTTGCCCGGGCACATCACCACGTCCTCAACGCCCCAGATGATGCGCGGAGTTGATTTTTCGCCCTTGCACGACAGCTTGGGATAGGCGGCTATGGCAGCCATTTCGTGGCCCGGCAATTCCAGTTCGGGAACCACGGTGATGAAGCGTTCGGCTGCATATTTCACGATGTCCTTTATTTGCTCTTGAGTGTAGTAGCCGGCATGAATAGTGCCTTCGCCGTCAACGCGGCTTGAGGCAATCTTGTTGAGCTTAGGATATTTCTTGATTTCGATGCGCCAGCCTTGGTCGTCGGTGAGGTGCCAGTGCATGCGGTTGATTTTGAACAACGACAGCACGTCGATGTATTTCTTCACGTTCTCCACAGGCATGAAGTGACGGCAAGGGTCGAGCATTATGCCGCGGTAGCCAAAACGCGGTTCGTCGGCGATGCTCACGGCAGGGGCTGTCCATTCCACGCCCTTAGCCACCTGCGGGCTTTCGATTTCGGCAGGGAGCAGCTGCAGGAACGACTGCATGGCATAGAACAATCCTTGGGCGGTTTTTGCCTTGGCGCTGACGCCGTTGGGCTTCACGCACAGTTCGTAGCCCTCGTTGCCGATTTTCATCGCCGGGTCGATGGCAAGGCTTATGTCGCCCTTGTCAGCCACCTTCAGCGCGTAGCCGGTCGACTGGTTGATTTTCGCAGCAAAGAATTCGGCTATGGTGCGCGCCTCGGCAGAGCGGGCTGCTATTGTGGTGCCGGCAGTGAGCTTGAATTCGCCACCGGTTGCCACCAGTTGCTGAGGCATAGGTATGATGTTGATGCCTCGATTGTAACATTTCACATCGGCTTGCATAGTGCCGCACAGTCCGGTTAAGCCCAATGCCACCACAGCAAGCAAGGTTAAAAGATTTCGTTTCATTAGTTTGTCGGTTTTTGTTTTTAGTGATTATGTTCTTTGTCCCCAAAGATAGTGAAAATTACCATGCCACGCAAATGAAATTGCCAAACAGGACTATGTTTAGGTAATAATAACTTTTTCACCCGGGCATTAGTTATACGTATATCCGATTGGGAAATAATATGTGTGCAATCAGGGCGGAAAAGTGGATAATTGCTTTTATTTGTAGGTAAGACGCAGAAGCCGAGAGGCAAAAGCCGGGCGATAGTGGGTGTTGTCGTATAGCAATGTGTCGCAATCGAGCTCCGAAGCCAGGCGGGTGCTGTAGTCGTGCACGCGCCCCGGCTGGAAAATGCGGGTTAGCGTGGCATAGTCGTCGGCATTGAGGCTTACTTTGCGCCGATTGGGGCCAATGATTATCTGATAATCGGTGGCGTGGCGGGCAAACACCAGGGCTATCTGACACAGTGCCTCAACCTTAACGTCATCGAGCACCTTGGGCGAGCGGGTGATGGCTTTTGCGGCAGGCATCAAGCGGTGTGCGCTGTAGAAGGCGGCACTGTTGACGGCTATTATGCTGTCCCATTGAGGCATCGACTCCTGATTGGTGGCTGCATCGTACACTATGGGTTGCGACTCAAATATCGGGTTGCGCCCATATTGGCACGGCTTGCCGCTAAGAGTGGATGGAATCCAGCTCTTGAGGAAATCGCAGTTGGTGGCAGCGCGGAAAAACACATAGTGCCACTTTAGCCAATGCCACAACCCGGCATGCAGCTCGGGCGGTTGGATGTAAGGCGGTTCGTCGCTATCCTCAGCGCCCATCACAATCGGGTCAAGAATAATCAAGGCATATTTGATTCGATTTTGGTTGGCATCGAGAAACCGTATTTTTTCAGCCATATTGGGCAGGCTCTCGTTCGACGAATCGAAGTGCATGGCAGTGGCGTCGTCGCCAAGCAAGCCTGCCCATTCGTGTGCATCGTAGTAGCACGAAACCGACGAACCGAAAATAAATGCGTTGTATTGCTTTTGCTTGTTGCGGGCAATGTAGTTGCGAACCGTGACCATGCCTTTGTTCACACCCACGGCAAACGGTTGGCGGGTGGTGTCTGCAAAATAGTTGTCGTAGGAGCGAAGCACCTTGTAGGGGTCGGCGGTAACGTAGTACACCAAGAATGGCAAAACTGCCGGCAGCGTCATCATCAATGCCTTGATGGTGAAACGTAATATCGATTTTGTCGTGCTGTTGATGTTCATAATTCGCCCCCTCTCTCTCAGAATTGAAAATAAATGAAGCCCATGTCGAGCGGTTCGCTGAGGATGATGCTCGCAATGCAAATCCAATAGAAAGCCCATCTCACCCAGCGATGCCGGCTGATGTGCTGAACAGCGTAGTCGCAATTGCGATTCTTCCACTCCATTGCCACCACAAGCAGCAGCACGGCAACCCACCAGAAATACAGCATCGACTGCCATTTGCTCACAACCAATGCCGCCTCCACGAGGCAGCACATCGCTACCAAGACCGTGAACAAACGCCGCCACCGCGCCCTGACAAACACCATGAGCTTTGCCGCCAGCCACAGCACTCCGAAGAAAGCCGTATAGTGCCCAATGGATTTAGCCCCGAGTAAGAGATGCTGATAATCGTTGCACCTGAAAATGTAGAACCCGAAAGCCACCACCCACATTGTAGCTATCATCTGCGGCAGATGCCCGAACTCTATCGGTCCGTTAGGCTTGGTCAACTTAACGAGCATCTTGCCCACAACGTAAGCCACAGCCCAGAAAACGCCCCATGCCACAAAATTCCATGCAGCGCCGTGCCACAACCCCGAAAGAACGAACACCACCACTATGTTGAACGCTGTGCGGTATGAGCCCTTGTGACTGCCTCCCAAAGGAATGTAGACGTAATCGCGGAACCACCACATCAGCGATATGTGCCAACGGCTCCAGAACTCCACTATGTTGCGTGAAAAATAGGGGAAACGGAAATTCGCCATCAGTTCAATGCCCAGCAGGCGCGACGTGCCGCGGGCAATTTCGCTGTATGCCGAGAAGTCGAGATATATCTGCAGCGAGAAATATATACCGCCTTTCACGGCGAAAAGCGGATTGCCGATATCGTCAAAAGCCCATTGGCAAAGGGGCGCCAGCATGTCGGCAACGCACACCTTTTTCATCACCCCGAACAACACCATCCTAAGCCCCGATGCGGCATAGTCGTCGCGCCAATTGCGCTTGCTCGTCAGCTGGGGCAACAACTGCGATGCCCGCTCAATGGGTCCTGCCACAAGTTGCGGAAAATAGGCCACAAACAGGCAGAACGTGAGCAGGCAGGAGCACGGCGCCACCTTTTTGCGGTACACATCCACACTATAGGCAATGCACTGGAAGGTGTAAAACGAGATGCCCACCGGCAGAGCGATGTCGGTAACCACCCGGTTGACGCCAATGCCGAGCGATGCGAGCATCAACCCGAAGCTGTCGGCAAAGAACCCGAAATACTTAAAGGCAAACAGTATGCCCAAATTCACCGTTATGCTTGCCGCCGTAAGGAGTTTGCCAATGCTGCCGTTGGCATGCTTTGCCGTGAAGAATGTCACAATAGAGGTGAACACAATCAAGCCCAGAAACCTCCAATCCCACCATGCATAAAACGCATAGCTCGCCACTAACAGCAGCGAGTTCTGCGCCTGCACACTTTTGCGGAGCACAAACCAGTAGACCGTGAAAACGATTATGAAAAAAACGGCAAAATATACGGTGGTGAACTGCATCTCAATTAGCCTGAATTGTAGGGATTATGTTGACGTCCCCAAAGTTACAATTATTTTTTTTAGCGCACAGGCAAGTGTGACAATTTTTTTGCCTGTCGTGACGGCTATGAAAAATATATATTTTGGGTGAATAACCGCCATGATGTGCGTTGGGCAGTCGCAGGGGAGTGAAAAAGTGCAAAGACGGATAAGCAGAAATAGGTTGCCGGTGATAAGCAATATTGAATATTTTTATTACTTTTGTTACGGCAATATTACTAAACAAGATTGCGAACAAAGAAAACAGTATTAACCAGAAGAAATAAACTTTAAAAACTATGGACGAAAAAGCAATGTTTAAACTGTCTTACGGGTTGTTTGTTGTTACGGCTCACGAGGGCGAAAAGGACAATGGATGCATCACCAATACGGTGCAGCAAGTGACGGTGACACCTAACCGCATCACGGTGGCGGTGAACAAATCAAACTACACTTGCGGCATGATTGAGCGCACCGGCCGATTCAATGTGTCGATACTGAGCGAGGCTGCCACGTTCGACATCTTCAAGCACTGGGGATTTCAGAGCGGAGCCACGGTCGACAAGGCGCTGGGCATCACATTCTCGCGCGCTGCCAACGGCGTGATTTACATCACCGAAGGGGTGAATGCCGTGCTGTGTGCCACCGTAAGCCAAACCATCGACTTGGGCACACACCTGCTGTTTATTGCCGACACCGACGATGCGTTTGTGCTCAACGAAACACCCTCGGCAACCTATGCTTTCTATCACAAGAACATCAAGCCGGCACCGCAGGCTGCCAAGAAAAAAGGATGGGTGTGCACCATCTGCGGATATATCTACGAGGGTGACCCTCTGCCTGCCGACTTTATCTGCCCGCTTTGCAAGCATCCTGCCAGCGACTTCAAGCCACTGTAAACAGCGATGCCGCGCACATGGCGCGTGGCAAATATGACGAATAAATGGCAAAACTGCCGAACCACACTGCCGCTCAGCGGCTATGTGGCTCGGCAGTGTGGTTTTTGCCGCCGCCGGTGAGGCGGAAGGTGATTTATGCCTTGGATGATTTTTCTTTTTCCACAATGGCGTCGATTACGGCGATGGCGGTGATGGTCACCACGTCGCGCACGCTGGTCTCAAAGTCGGTGAAATGAATAGGCTTGTTCAATCCCATTTGAATAGGGCCTATCACCTCCACGTCGTTGGTGATGAATTGCAGCAGTTTGGATGCGGCGTTGGCACTGCTCAGGTTGGGGAAGATAAGCGTATTCACGTCCTTGCCGTAGAGGCGGGTGAAGGGATATTTGCGGTCGCGCAGCTGGCGGTCGAGGGCAAAGTTGAGCTGCATCTCGCCGTCGATGGGGCGGTTGGGGTCTTCTTCCTGCAGTATTCTCACAGCCTCGTGCACGCTTGCCGGGCTGCCGTCCTTGTCGCTGCCAAAGTTGGAGTAGGACAGCATTGCCATCACCGGAGTGCGGTTGAAGAATTTCACGGCGTGTTCCGACAGACGCGCCACGTCCACGAGCGTCTCGGTGCTGGGACGGCGGTTGATGAGCGTGTCGGCAATGAACAGGGTGCCTTTTTTGCTGTTGAGGATGTGCATGGTGCCAAAGTGCTTGAAGCCGGGTCGTATGCCCACCACTTCTTTTGCCACCTTGATGGTGTTGCTGTATTTTGTGTAGGTGCCGGTGACAAAGGCATCGGCTTCGCCGGTTTCCACCATCATCATGCCAAAGTAGTTGCGCTCAAACATCTTGTCGTTGGCTTCCTCGAAGCTAAATCCTTCGCGGCAACGCTTGTCGGCAAGAATCTGGGCAAAGCGTTCGCGGCGTGGCGCTTCGCGGTCGTGGCGCAGGTTGATTACTTCTATGCCGTCGAGGCTGACCTCAAGTTCGGCTGCCAGTTTGGCTATGCGTTCGTCGTTGCCGAGCAGTATGGGGTGGCAGATGCCTTCGGCGCGAGCCTGCACGGCAGCCTTGAGCATAGTGGGGTGGGCGCCTTCGGCAAACACCACGCGTTGCGGGTTGCGGCGTGCCATTTCGTAGAACTGCTGGGTGAGTTTGCTTTCCTGCCCGATTATTCGCTTCAGATGGGCAGCGTATTCGTCCCAGTCGTCAATGGTTTTGCGTGCCACGCCGCTGGCGATGGCGGCACGTGCCACCGCTGTCGATACGTCGGTAATCAGGCGCGGGTCAACGGGCTTGGGGATGAAATAGTCGCGGCCGAAGGTGAAGTTGTTCACATGATAAATCTTGTTCACCACGTCGGGCACCGGTTTCTTGGCGAGGTCGGCGATGGCGTGCACTGCTGCCAGTTTCATTTCCTCGTTGATGGCAGTGGCAGCGGTGTCGAGTGCGCCGCGGAATATGTAGGGGAAACCAATCACGTTGTTAATCTGGTTGGGATAGTCGCTGCGGCCGGTTGACATCAGCACGTCGGGGCGGGCATCCATAGCGTCCTCGTAGGTGATTTCGGGCTCCGGGTTGGCAAGGGCAAACACGATGGGGTCTTTTGCCATCGAGCGCACCATGTCTTTGGTGAGGATGTTACCTTTCGATAGTCCGAGGAACACATCGGCGCCGGCAATGGCTTCGGCGAGGGTGTGTACGTCGCGGCGTGAGGTGGCAAACTCGCGCTTCTGCTCGGTGAGGTTGGGGCGGTCGTCGGTAATCACGCCTTTGCTGTCGAGCATCACAATGTTCTCGCGGCGCACGCCCAGGCTCACATACAGTTTGGTGCAGCTGATGGCAGCGGCGCCGGCGCCGTTTACCACCACCTTCACTTGCTCGATGCTTTTGCCGGCAACGATGAGTGCGTTCAGCAGACCGGCAGCCGAGATGATGGCAGTGCCGTGCTGGTCGTCGTGCATCACGGGTATGTCGAGTTCTTCTTTCAGTCGGCGTTCAATCTCGAAGCATTCGGGTGCCTTGATGTCCTCAAGGTTGATGCCGCCAAAGGTGGGGGCGATGGCCTTCACCGCTTCCACAAAGCGGTCGGGGTCTTTCTCGTTCACCTCGATGTCGAACACGTCGATGCCGCCGTAAATCTTAAACAGCAGGCCTTTGCCCTCCATCACCGGTTTGCCGCTCAATGCGCCAATGTCGCCGAGGCCCAGCACCGCCGTACCGTTGCTGATTACAGCCACCAGGTTGCCTTTGTCGGTGTATTTGTAGGCATCGTGCGGGTTCTTTTGTATCTCGAGGCAAGGCTCTGCCACGCCGGGCGAATAAGCCAGACTCAAGTCGGTTTGTGTGTGATAGGGCTTGGTAGGGACCACTTCAATTTTACCGGGGCGGCCCTGTGAGTGGTAAGCCAGAGCTGCCTCCTTGGTTATTTTTGCCATAATTGAAAAGCGATGTTTGCTTATTATACAATCTTTTTTACTAAATAGTTTCATCAACAGGCGCAAAAAGCAGTGCGTTGATTCATCGACGGCGCTGCCATGTTAAAAATGCGAGCGTAAAATTACAAACTTTTTCGCACCTTTCGATTCCGCTGCTCCAATATT
This sequence comes from Muribaculaceae bacterium, assembly GCA_051871535.1. Lineage (GTDB taxonomy): Bacteria > Bacteroidota > Bacteroidia > Bacteroidales > Muribaculaceae > SFTJ01. The sequence continues at coordinate 24,922 of JBJECX010000010.1, forward strand.
TTTTTACACATTGATACATTATTGTGACAAAATACCTTAAGAATACAAAACTTTTACTAAATTTGCCGCCGAAAATTATAAAAAACTAAAAAATTATGCATTACTTACGTAAATTTACTATCTCAATCGCACTACTAATTACATTTGGAATTGGCGCACAAAATCCTGAAACATTCAAGTCGCCCAAGAAGTATCTGCAAATAGGATTCAACTTCGGTAAGTTCGAACAAGAAGGTTTAGCACCGCTACACAGCGACATCGGAGCATCGTTAACAATGTTTCACTCGTTCTGGATTCTGAAGCCAGGAACACAACGCTTCAAACTTGGCATTGAAGCATCTTGGTGCGACTTCGACTATAACCGCTACAAAGTGAATATGGAATCGCGACAAGACGGTTCGCTTAGCTACACATTCCATCAAGGCAACATTGGCGCCCAAATAGGTCTTGGCGTCGATTTCCACTTTAATCGCAACCTACGGCTACATGCACGCAGTTGCTACAACCCCGCATTTTCGGCTATGTATATTAACGACGATTTTAAATACGCTTTTGCCAATTGCATTTCCTCTGGGCTGATGCTGACATGGAAACGCATAGGCGTTGGTGTCGACTTTAAATTTGGCAAAGCAAAATACAAAAACCTCAACTTTGTTAACGAATACGACGATGAGGAGGAGTTCGACGAAACACAACTACCCAGTTCGACTGGAAACAATGAACGCATTCCTGTGAAACTATTCAACATAAAAACTTCTCTTGTGTTTAATTTTTAATTCACAGAATTATAGAAACCAAACACTCACATCTCACCTATTTGTATTTCGTCCATAATTGCCGCCATAACATTTAGAGTCTGTGGCTAAAATGGACTTTTAGTTTCCGGTTTCAACGAAACAAATATAGATGTTTACGGTCTCTCACTCAAAATCGAAGGAGCTACTGGTGTAGGACAATATAATACAGGTTTTGCTTTATGGAGCAAGACCTGTATTATTTTATATCTAAACATTAGGGATAACTAAAACCTATTTCGCACCTTTCACCCCCTACACCGCAAAAATATTTCACTTCCTCATCACGAATGTCTTAAAAAGGATTGAGGTAGTTTCAATAAGCACCACCTAAACTATAAACAAATATATCTACTCATTATAATTACCATAGCTATAACTTGAATTATTTCTCCATTTTGTTGTCTGTAAATCATTATGCAGCAATAAATAATAAGCACGGTCATTAACTTACAGGTGATGCAAAAATATTCAGTAATAATGCCAAAAGTCGGTGACAAGCATACGCAATTATTAACGATGTTGCGATAGCAAACACGAATGCACAATACTGGTTAATTGCCATTTCCCCAAATATTCTGTAGATAAACTCATGCCAAATATACAACTCTAATGATATTACGCCACACCATTTCATGGAATTATATAGACTCTTGTTTCTAAACTTATCACCTGCCAACGAAATGTAATATGCAATAGCTGGCAATGCTAAAGTGAGAATTGGGTATGTAAAAAGATTGTTTACTATAAGACAATTTTTGACAACCAATGCACGGAATATAATTGCCAATAAAGCAAAAAGCCAACCGTGTTTAATGATTACATTTGGAGTCCACCCTTTTCCCATTGCCATTCCTAATACAAAAGTTGGGAATCTTGCAACGCTCCATGCCACTACTGAATTCTCAAGACTCGGAAAAAGCAATATGAAGATAGCGCAAATCAGCAACGTAGTCATGACTATTGAAGAATAAGACACTTGTTTTAACGCACGAAATAAATATGGCGCAAGTAAATAAAAACAAACAAGTGGCTTAAAAAACCACAAATCCCAAGCGAGTAGCGACGATATGCTTCGAGGACTAAGATTGAAAGGCCATATTGTATAACTCAAAATAAATTTTAAGCAACAACATAATAATATTGGAAATAACAATCGTTTTAATCTTCGTTTGTAGAAGAATAACAATGTGTTATTATTATTTAATGAATATACAAGTCCAAAACCAGACACAAAGAAAAACATATCAACACCAAAATGACCGCATAGATGAAATGCTGAGAAAGGGAAAAAGACGAGAAAATTTTGATGAAAAAACATAATGCTTACCATTGACAGGCCCATTATAAAAGTTCTGTCAATTGAAATGCGCTGATTTATGTTCATATAGAAAACGTTGGACGGTTAATTAAACATATCTAAACTATACAAATTACAGATTAGTGACAACATCCTCGTTGACAACAAACATTCTGCCTATGTGCAACTGCAGAACAAATTTAGTTAGGATTCTCGGAAAATGCAAACAAGATTTAGGAAACCATATAACAAACTCTGATATAACACCCCTCATCGCTATGCAAAATGCATTGAAATTGCCGGATTTTGAATAAATATTGCCAACAGTTTGCTGTAAATTAATCTGTGCCGGCATTGCTGATGGTGCTAAGCAATTCGTTATGCTACGCCGTTGAAAACGCTAAAAACATTGGCTCCGCTATTGCCGTTCTTAGCCTAAGTTTATTATCTTTGCAAAAACCGACCAAACCTTTAATGTTTTAACTACTCCAACAATGGCAGAACAAAAGCAAGAGCGAATAGTGTTTGTCGACTACATTCGTGTGGTGGCATGTTTCATGGTGATGCTTGTGCATGCAAGCGAGAATTTCTATGCAGCCGACTCGTCGGGGCTGGCTGGCAACGTGTCGATGCTTGCCAACGAGGCGAACCGCTTTTGGGTGGCTTTTTACGACGGTGGCGTGGGGCGCACTTGCGTGCCGTTGTTCATGGTGGTGTCGGCGTTCCTGCTGGTGCCGCTCAAGCCGGGTGTTACAATGACGCAGTTCTATCGTCGCCGCTTTGCGCGCATCTTGCCGCCGTTCATCATCTTCAGCCTCGTCTATTGCTTCTTGCCGTTGGCGTGGGGCGCCATGAGCCTTGAGCAGTCGGTGCGCGACCTTGCCATGCTGCCGCTCAACTTTCCGTCGATGGGCGGTCATCTGTGGTTTATGTATCCGCTCATCAGCCTTTACCTCATTATGCCGGTGGTGTCGCCGTGGCTCGAACGTGCTTCGGTGCGCGACGAACTCATGTTCATCGCTCTGTTTGCCGCTTCCACCTTCGTGCCGTGGATTCATCAGTGGGTGTCGGGCGAGATTTGGGGTGAATGTTTTTGGAATCACTTCAGCATGCTGTGGTATTGCTCGGGCTATCTGGGCTACTTGGTGCTGGCTCACTACATACGCACTCATCTGCAATGGACCCGCGGCAAACGCCTGACGGTTGGCTCGCTGTGCTTTGTGGCAGGAGCAGCCTTCACGGCATGGTCGTTCTGGTGGCAGGGCGTTCCGGGCTGCCTCATCGACACGCCGCGCCTCGAATGGTCGTGGGAGTTCTGCACGCCAAACGTGCTGTGTGCCACCTTTGGAGCATTCCTCTTGTTCTCGTGCATACGCCGTGCCAAAGCGCCGCGCCTCATCGGCAGCTTGTCGCGCCTGTCGTTTGGCATGTATCTCATGCACTTGCTGTTCTTGGCGCCCATTGCATCGGCTATTGTTGCCGGCAATCCAGCCCAGCCGTTCATTCCGGTGGCGCTTGCCATTCCGTGCATCGCAGTGCTCACCTTTGTGGCGTGTGCCGTCACATCAAAACTGCTTAGCCTCATCCCCGGCAGCCGTTGGATTATAGGATAGAGGCTGTGTAAGAGTTATATAATTATTTGCGAATTCACGATTAAACGCCTGAAGGGCGTGACCCCGGAGGCAAAGCCGACGGGATTTAGCCGTGGGTGAGCGATAGCGTAACCCACGGAAAGCGTCCCCCCCCCGAAATAGCGTCCGCAGAGGACGCGAATTACATGACACCCGCCCCACGAGGCACACGAAAAACCATTATTCGGGCAGGTGAGCCAGGTTGTCCATCATTTCCTCGTAGCTTTTGGCAACTTGTGGCAGCTCTATGCCGCTGATTACCACCTTTTCGGGATAATGGTTGTGCGAGAATGCGTTGCGTATGAGGTTGTAGAACGGCTGGAAATCGTCGTTGCAGAAGCGCTTGAGATATTCGGCAACCCCGCACCCTGCGGCGGATTTTCCGAAAGATTGTCATATTCATTCATAAGATAGTGCAAGCGTTTTCCGGTAGATTGTGTTTATCTTTGCCAATGTGAAATGAAAAAAACATAAGCCTCATGAAAATGATAAAACACATCTTCGTTATGCTTGCATTGTGCTCAGCATCAGCCAGTGCAATAGAATATCATGTTGCCACCAACGGCAGCGACGCTGCCAAGGGGCTTGCCGATAGCCCGTTCCGCACCATCGGCAACGGCGAAGTGGGAGCCTATTGGCACGACCTGTGGGCTAAGAGTTACCTTGAGATTGAAACGCCCGACCACACCACCGGCTTCCGCCTCACGCAAGCCTATGTGCCGCAGCGCTGGGTGGAGAAGCCCGCAATTTCGTCGGAAGTGAAACATAAACTCATTGTAAAAAAATAATTAAATCCGGATACTATTATGACTATAAAGAAACTATTGCTGCTGGCTGCGTTGCTGGCGCCCGCATGCGTTGCGGCACGCACAACAATCACCGTAAAGCCGGGCAAAAATGCTATTCAAAACGCCATCAACAAGGCGGCAAACATCAACGACGACGTGGTGATTGAACTCACTCGCGGCACCTATCGCACCCACAAAACCATCGAACTGAATTCGGGCAAATGGAACAGCCTGCTCATTACTGCCCGCAAGGGCGATGATGTGCGCATCACCGGCGACGTGGCGGTGCCCAAGAAACGCGTGCATGCCGTAACCGACAAGGCATTGCTGCAACGCATCCCGGCTGAGGCGCGCTCTCGCGTGCTTATGGCTGACTGCCGCGGGCTGGTGGACAGCCTGAGCAACATACGCCCGTCGGGCTTCGGTCGCAAGTCGATGCCGGCGTGGTCGGAACTGATGGTCGACGGTTCGCCGCTCACCATTGCCCGCTGGCCAAACGACTCGATGGCGCTGATTGGCAAGATTGAGGTGTCGGGCGGTATTGAAGACAAGAAAGCGGGCCGCATGCCCGTGTTCCACTATCAAGGCGAGCGCCCAAAGCGCTGGAAGGACACTTCCAACATGTGGATTGGCGGATATTTCGGCCACGGCTATGCCGACGACCTCATTCCGGTGAAAGCCGTCAACACTGCCGACAGCACCATACATGCTGCCATGTTCACCACCTATCAGTTCTTCACCGGTGCCGACTTCCGCCGCTGGTATGCTGCCAACGTAATAGAAGAACTCGACCGCGAAGGCGAGTTTGTGGTCGACCACAAGAAAGGAACATTCTACTTTATCGCGCCGGAGGGTACGGCACGCGACGTGCGCCTGACGGTACTCACCACCCCGCTCCTCGCCATTGAGCATTGCGCCAACGTCACCCTCAAGGGCATCACTTTCGAGAACAGCCGCGGCATTGGCGTGTATATGGAATGTACCGAGAATGTGGTGGTTGACGGCTGCACGCTGCGCAATCTGGGCAACGTGGCAGTGTGCGTTGGCAACGGCACCGACTCCGACAAGCAGGACCTCTTGCACCACTCCATGGAGCACGGCGGACAACCCCGCAGCCGCATGGTGGGCGACATGATGGGCAGCATCTACGAGAACACGATGCTATATCGCAATGCCGGACGTAACAACGGTGTGCGCAATTGCTATATCTATAACGTGGGAGCCGGAGGTGTGAGTCTTGGCGGCGGCAATCGCGCCACACTCACCGCATCGAACAATTTTGTGGAAAACTGCCGCATATCGCGCTACAACCGCATCGAAAAGTCATATCGCCCCGCGGTGTGGATTGACGGTGTGGGCAACCATGTGAGCGGATGCAGCATCTTCGACGCGCCGAGCATGGCCATCCTGTTTCACGGTAACAACCATGTGATAGAGTTGTGCGACATCACCAATGTGTGCCAGGAGGTTGACGACCAGGGCGCTATCTACTACGGTCGCGACCCCTCGGAACGCGGACACGTAATTCGCTATAATTATTTCCACAAACTCAGTCCACGCCACCGTGTCACTGCCACCTATCACGACGATGGGGCATGCGGCAGCGAGGTGTATGGAAACATTTATTATCGTGCCGGTTCGCTGCCGGTGCTCATTGGCGGCGGTATGGACCACCATTATCACGGCAATCTGTTCATCAACTGCCCGGTGGCAATACACGTCGACAACCGCCTGCAAAACTGGGCGGCAAACATGGTTGCAAAGGGTGGAATATACGACACTCGGCTCAATGCGGTGAAGTATAACCAGCCGCCTTACAGCACTGCCTATCCTGAATTGGCGAAGTATTGGGAGGATAACCCCGCTTTGCCAAAACGCAATTTGATTGAAGGAAACTTGTTCTATAACATCGACACGGTGATTAGGGGCAATGCCAAGTGGGGCGAATGGCGCGGCAACTGGACAACGACCAGCAACCCCGGCTTTGTCGACATTGAGCAACCGCTCAAAGGCTTTGTGCCGGGTGCCGAAATACTGCGCGTGCTGCCTGAGGTGGGTAGTATACCGTTCGACAAAATAGGTTCGACGCTCCTGCCTGCCGAGCGCTAAGGCAAATCCAGCGTTCGCACCCTTATGGACGCAGGGGATGTCGTTAATGTGTAGAGGCATATCGCATACGCCCATATTGGCGGTAGTCCGCACAACCGCGGAGCGGTTGCAACCTCAATAACCCCATGTTGACGATAAGCGAAGCGCAATCGGCTACGTGGGGATAGCGGCAATCACCCCAATGACCACAACCGCGGAGCGGTTGCAGATTCAGATAATTCGCATTCTGTGCGCCCCTATAGGCGGTTATGCGGCGGTCGGCGAGGAAGCTCCGAAGGCGCAGAACCATGCTTAACCGCGGGCAAGCCCCTTTGGGAGCGCAGCCTGCGGAAGGTGCACCCACTGTAATATGTGCCTCGAAGAGGTACAATAATGTTCGACATCTTCGAAGCCGAACAAATGTGAAGCATCCGACTTCCGCAGGTTACGCTGACGCTCCACCCGCGGTTAAGCATAGTTTGCCATCTCCGAAGGCATAGCACCTGCCATATGAATCATAACCTTTTTTGCGGGGTCTGCAACCGCGCCGCGGTTGTGGATGGTGGGGCCGCGTGTCCCCACATAGTCGCCTGTGGCGCCAATGTGGGGTTATTGAAGTTGTAACCGCTACGCGGTTAATATCGTCGATTGACGCACACCGCCGCCGGGCGTATGCAATACGCCCCTACAGGCACGGCCCATATGCGACCCATACATATACCGACGCCGGGCGTATGCGATACGCCCGGCGGTGCGGATTCATATTGTGGGGGAAGCCCTCTCCCTTTATTTGTAGATGCCGTCAGCCACAAAGAGGCTTGATGCTGCCATATTGATGGTGAGAGGCGTGTCGATGTCTACATCCTTGTCCACCGGTAGTCCTTGGGGCGCTGTCTGGCGTGAGAACGAGCTTTTCAGTTTCACAGTGCATTTCACGTGTGCGGGAATGTCGAGTGCCTCGCGCAGCGTCAGGGTGATGGTGCGCGGTTTCACGTCGCCGTTGCGCAGTGCCAAGGTGCAGGCACCGCCAGCCCATGCCGCCCAGCCGTAGATTTCGGTCTGTTTGCCGTCCCATGGGTTGCCGCCCACCCAGTGCACGTCGGGCAGCACACGTTCCATGCGTTTTTGCCAACGCATACACTCAGCCAAATCAGCCCACAGTGCGCCTGCGTTGCCATTTGCGTCGCGTATGCTGTCCATCAGCTCGTAGTCGCAATACAGTTCCACCATGCCCGAGCCGCATGCAAAGGCGCAGCGCATTTCGCGCACGATTCCCTCATAATCCATGTCCTTCGACACGGCACCCCACTTCGAGAGGATAAAGCCGTGGGTCATGAGTGTGTTGATGGGGCATAGTGGCGAGCGTTGAACAAAGTTCTGATACACCAGGCGGTCGCGATAGGTAATCCAGCGTTCGCGGTCGGTGCCCACGCCGGTCTCCGAATAGTCGGCTTCCTGGCGCCAGACGGCGTCGGTGAAGCGGAACCAGAAAGGCGAAGCCCAGGTGCCCACGGTGGTGTTGATGAAAATGTCGGGGTTGGCACGCCGCACGGCACTCTCGATGCGTATTATTGCCTCCACGTTGTTGCATCCCACGTCGCCCTCGTCGGGTCCTACGGCGCTGGCTTGAGCCGATATGCCGTCGAACTTAAAGAAGCGGAAATCGTAGTTGCGCACCATGTCGGTGCAGGCGTCGATGAAGAATTTATAATAATCGCGGTTGCTCAACTGCATGCCGCCTTTGTCTTTCCAGTAGTTGCGCCGATACACGCCACTTTCGCCATATCCGCCCACCGGACCCAGCCAGGCGCCAATGCCGGCTTGCATGCTTTGCGCAGCCAGGTCGATGATGTCGAAGCGTTGCGGGAAGTTAGGGTTGAAGCGCCATGTGCCGTATTCGTCCCAGCCGTCGTCCCATACGAATGCCTTGGGTGCAATGTGATGTTTCTTGTAGAGGCTCCGATACCAGTGGTTTATCACGTCGAGGCATTGGGTGTCGGTCATGTTGCCCTTATAGTCGGGCTGCTTGGCATTGTTGCGGTCGATGTTGAGTTCGTACCACGAGATGTAGACGGGCATCGGACGCCAAGGCACTGCGCGCTCGCGTTCGCTGTAGAAGAGGAACGAGCGGCGCGCCTGTCCGGGCACCATCATGCCCACCACGGCGCTCACTTGCCACGGCTCGTCGGCTGTGAGCACATCGCCACGCTGCCAGTAGCCTTCGATGTGGTGTTGGTTGCGTTTTTTGCCCTTGCTCACGCTGTTCACGCCCATCGGCGTTTCGAGTCCGGCAAACAGGCGGTCGCTGGCAATCACTGCGCCACGGGTGTTTCCCACTACGCGCGGCACGCTCTCGGGGCTGTCACACAGTACGTTATAGTTCATTGCGGTGATTCCTTTCATTGCCAAGTCGGCATCCGTCGATATTGTCATCTCGGTGCGCAGATAGTGCGAATCGCTGCGCAACACTGCTTGCCACTTCACCGTCAAGCCGTCCTTAACAAACGTGGCGCTGATGGCCTTGCCCGAATATTGTTCGGAAAAGCGGCGCGTATTGTCGGCGGGCGTGAGCGGGCGGGTAGTCACCATTTCAAGGCGCATGTCGCTCGAGGTGAAGCGCTTGCCGTCGGCCAGTTCGATGGTGAACAGATTGTCGCTGGCGCTTAGGTTCATCGCCTCGCAGCCGGCGAATGTCAGTTTGCCGCCGGCACACACGAATTTTGCCGTAAATACGTCGTTGCCCAGCAGATATTCGCTTCGGTTTTTGTCGACTATAGCTTTAGCCCAAGGTTCGCCCGGTTGCTGTCCGTTGGGGAAACGTAGTCTTACTGCCTCGGCATTGAGGGCTAAAAATAGTGTGATTGCAAAAATTGCTGCCGTGACCATTCGGCGGTGGAAACTTCTTTTCATGATATAGTGAATAGTTTTAAGAAAAAATTATTTTGTTGCTAATGTTGTTTAGTTGTGTGGCAGTGATGCTCAGGTTGCATACCTTTACAAATTTAGTCAATTTAGCGCTACCAATACAAGCAAATAGGCAAAAAAAGTTCGGGTATTCGTTGCCAACGGCTTCTATACGGGCGATTGTGCGTGCAAAATTGTTTGGCGATGTCGCCGAAAACTCCTAACTTTGTGTTGACAAAATACAAGGAAAAAGACAGGTGAATAATAACACAAGTGAGAATCGGAAAACATTTTTTTAGGACAGCACGATATGGACAAGCAGCGTCAGTACATAGCCATCGACTTGAAGTCGTTCTACGCCTCGGTTGAATGTGTGGAGCGCGGGCTTGATGCGCTCAACACCCACCTTGTGGTGGCGGACAAGAGCCGCACCGACAAAACCATTTGCCTGGCTGTGTCGCCGTCGCTCAAGGCTTACGGTATAGGCGGACGGGCGAGGCTGTTTGAGGTGGTGCAGCGGGTGACTGAGGTGAACAACCGGCGGCGCACTAAGGCTCCGGGCGGCACCTTTGCCGGGCGGTCGGCGTCGGCAAGCGAGTTGGCGGCAAACCCTCAACTGGCGCTCGACTACATCGTGGCACCGCCGCGCATGGCATACTACATTGAATACAGCACGCGCATCTACAAGATTTATCTGAAATACATCGCGCCCGAGGACATCCACGTCTACTCAATCGACGAGGTGTTTATTGATGCCACAAACTATCTGGGCACTTACGGCATGACGGCTCACCAGCTGGCTATGACCATGATTCGCGACGTGCTTTCAACCACGGGAATCACTGCCACTGCCGGCATTGGCTCGAACATGTATCTGGCAAAAATAGCTATGGACATCGAGGCAAAACACATGCCTGCCGACGCCGACGGGGTGCGCATTGCCGAACTTGATGAGATGAGTTATCGCCGCCGCTTGTGGAACCACCGACCGCTCACCGATTTCTGGCGCGTTGGCGGCGGCACGGCACAGCGTCTTGCCCGGTTCAATATGTTCACAATGGGCGATATAGCCCGAATGTCGCTGCGCAGCGAGAATTTCCTCTACAAGCTGTTTGGCGTGAATGCCGAGTTGCTCATCGACCACGCCTGGGGTTGGGAGCCTTGCACCATAGCGCAGGTGAAAGCCTATAGACCCGAAACCAACTCGCTGAGCAGCGGTCAGGTGCTCACGCGCGCCTACACCTTTGCCCAGGCTCGCGTGGTGATTCAGGAAATGGCTGAGGCTCTGGCGCTCGACTTGGTAGACAAGAATCTTGCCACCGACCATCTCACCGTCACCATCGGCTACGATGCCGAAAGTCTTGTGCAACCCCACATCGCCGCCGCCTATCGCGGCGAGGTGTCGGTTGACCACTACGGCAGACGTGTGCCAAAACATTCGCATGCCGGTGCCCGACTGCCCGAACACACCTTCTCGAGTCAAATCATTGCTCACACCGTGCTCTCGCTATTCGATTCGGCAGCCGATGCCAACCTGCTTTTCCGCCGGCTGAACGTAACCTGCGGCAATGTGGTGAGTTGGCAGCGTGCACTGCAACTTCGCCCTGTGCCGCAACTCAACCTCTTCAGCGACCGCCAGGCAATACAGCGCCAGCAGCAAGCCCGCAGCAGCGCCCTCAACAAAGAACGCCGACTCATGGAAGCCACACTGCAGATAAAAAAGAAGTTCGGAAAAAACGCCTTGCTCAAAGGACTGAACTTTGCCGACGGCGCCACGGCAAAAGAACGTAACTCGCAAATAGGAGGACACAAGGCATGAACGAAAACCACTACGACGACATAATAAATATGCCACATTACGAGCCTAAGCACCACACCCGCATGGCGCCCGAGGCTCGCGCAGCCCAGTTTGCACCGTTTGCCGCCCTCACCGGATACGACGAGGCAATAGCCCAAGCTACCACGCAACACTCCGCCGACCCCGACACACCGCCGACTGCCGACTTTGTCGACGAACTATGAGCGCCGGGGCATGGATAATCAAATTTAACGCATATTAACTGTTTCGACATGCAAGATTTGCTGTATGTCGCCGATTAATGTGTAGAACAACCAAAATTCAAGAAGCCAATGATATAAAAATTTCTACTCAACTGCAGGGTTAATACAAATAGATTTGAAATTTGCTCAATAAGTTCATAAACAAACACGTAACACTGCGAGACTGTGCTAAAGGCGCAGTCTCTTTTTTCATAATTCACATCCTATACGGATGCCGGGTTTTTGGGGGATGATGGCAACCCGGGGTAAGCAAAGCGCAACCCCGGGCTATAAGCCTCGCCTGCGTCTCGGCCTCACATGCTTCGCATGTCATCGCATCCACCCGCCACAACGACCATGATACCGTCATCGCAACAACATCTTTTCGGGCGTATTCGATATGCCCGTACGGGCGAACTTGTCCCGTGAGCGATTAGGGTAGGGCATAGATTTCGTCGATTGCAAAGGGGCGTGTCGACTTTAGCTCTATAATCCATTTTCCCTGCCGCTTAGTTGACTTCGATTCGCCGTCGATAGCTTCGCGGGGAGCGATGGTGAGCATTATGCCGTCAATCCATGTGTCGTGGCGTGAGTAGGGATATGGCTTCGTTGTGGTTGAGTCGATGGCGAGGGTGTCACCATCCTCGGTGATGGCGATGAGTGTGATTTGTTCGGGCGCGAACAGTTTGCTTTTGGTGCTGTTGAGCAGGCGTATGAACAGCCGTTTGGCATTGGGTTGCGCATCGAGTGTTATGCGATGCGTTCCGGCGTCGAAGCGTTGCCACGCCTTGTCGGAGGGGTCCTCGAGGGCAGTGACGCCATCGGTGAGTGCGCCGTGGGTCTGGCGAGGCAGCAAGTTTGGCAGTGTGCCGCACATCGATTGCTCGAGGGTGCGAAGTAGCGGGTCGCCGTTGCGCCAACTCATATATTGCCGGGCGGCAGATTGTGCTGTGAGCGGGTCGCCGAGGGCAAATCCGTGAGTGGCAAGGTCCCAGATGCCGCATGTCATGAACGAGATGATGCGGCTTACGCCACCTTGCGAGGCAGCTACCAGTTGGCTGATTACGCGCGGCATGGCAGCAGGCACCAGCGCCGAGCTTCGGCTGTTGGTGTCGTCGGTCCATGTGAAAAGTTCGCAGTTAGCCCAGAACTCGATGTTGGTGCGGTCGTGAATGCGCTTCATCTCTTTCCACGCCTGCATGAGTTGTGGCATAGGATACGGTTGGCGCACGCAACCCACCTCGTCCTGATAGGCGATGATGTCAACTTTCAGTCGCTCGATTTGCTTAGCAAACCTCGGGTCGGCAAAATCGCAGCGAAAGAAACCGTAGGGCGAAATCAGCGTTTTCTTGCCTGGGGTGATGCTATGGGCTTGTGCTACGAGGCTGTTCACTGCTTCAACGGCATGGTCGCTAAGCACCGGACCGAGGCAGTCCTCCACGGGCAGATACCAGCCGTAGAACGACTGCCGCTTGCCATAGATTCGCGCCAATTCGCTCATTATCTGCAGCTGTCGGCGTAGCGTGGCTTTGTTGCGCAGGTTGTCGTCTTGGTCCTTCGCCCAGCCGATTGACAGGAACACTTTCATGCCCAGGCTGTCGGCAGCCGCAATAATGGCATCGACGGGGCTTTGCCGATGGGCATAGGCGTGCGGCATCAGTTGCGAGGGGTAGCAAGCCTTGCCCTCGTTTGCCACAGCCATAATCACGGCATATTCAATGCCCATCGAGTGCATCTCGCACATCTTGGCGCGCCAAAGAGCAGGGTTGGTGCAGTCGATGTCTTGAGGGTTTGAAAACCGATTGCGCTGGTCCTGATAGAACAGGTTCACCCAGCTGCCGGTGATTGGCAGCACGTCGGCGGCGCACATCGAAATGGCGCTCATCAGCCATAAGGCGCAAGCAAAGACGAGATTACGGTTCATAGTAGATTTACTTCAGGGTTATTTCGTCGACAAACACAAAAGCATTGGAATTGGCGAACGCGTGCCAAGCGGGCAACTGCTTTACGCTTTTCACAATCACGCGCACATAGCGCACGCGGCGAGCCTCTAACTGCTCGCTGTGGTGAGCCACGCCAAACTCCTGCTCGCGTATTACGTCGCCGTATTGCTTGTTGAGCATTGGTGCGAACGTCTTGCCGTCGGTGGAGCCAAGCACTTCAACGCCGGCTGCGTCAACCACGCCGTCGCACTGGAATATGCAGCAGTTGAAGTCAACCCTACTCACTTTGGCTGTCTTGCCGAGGTCGATGGTCACGTCGCAGTCGTTGCCCACAAATCCAATCCACCGTCCGGTGCGATAGTTGCCGTTGCCCACGAGTCCGTCGGTGAGCGATGGTGCGCCGTCGAAGGCATAGTTTTCGTTAGGCAGGCTGTTGAATGTGATGGGGCAGAATGTGGCGATGCCGTCCACGGTGACGGTGTCAGCCAGTTCGCGGCTGAGTTTTCCGCCACCTGCCGACACGGCACGCAGCACGCACGACGAACCGATGCTGAACGGCTTGGTGTAGACCGTCGATTGCTCAGTTGGTTGCGAGCCGTCGAGGGTGTAGTGTATGGTGCGGCCCTTGAGCGTGCTCAGCGACACCTCAAGGGTGCGGGTATCGCTCTTGGGCGTGTATTTGGGCATGATATCGGCAAGGTGGCGGGCATAATTGAATCCCATTGCATCGTAGGTGGCAAACATTGCCGGCATGCGGTTCAGAAAGTCGTTGTAGTTCTTGCGCTTGGCGTCGGTCCACAGCACCTCGGCGAGTGCTGCCATGCGCGGCATTGTCATGTATTGCACTTGGCTGAATGTGGGCATGTATTCGGTCCACACATTGGCTTGCGCGCCCATCACCAGCGATGATTCGGCGGCATTGAGCTGCTTAGGCACCGGTTCGAAGCTGTAAACCCGTTCCACCGGGATGTATCCGCCAATGGCAAACGGCTCGAATTGGGTGTCCTTGCTTTGATAGAAATCGAAATAGAGATGTGTGTTAGGCGAGAGAATCACACGGTTGCCGCGGCGGGCGCCGTCGATGGCACCGGCATCGCCACGCCACGAAGTCACCACAGCATCGCTTGGCACATCACATTCAAGCACCTCGTCCCAGCCAATCATGGTGCGGCCGCGTTGCTTGATTACGTTGTAGGCAAAGCGTGTGACGAAGCCTTGCAGACGGTCGTCAGCCGTGAATTTGCCCTTTGCCTTGATGCCTTCGCTTGCTATGCGGGCTTGGCATCGCGGACATTCCTTCCAGCGCACTTTGGGGCACTCGTCGCCGCCAATGTGGATGTATTTCGACGGAAACAGGTCGATGATTTCGTTCAGCACATCGCTGATGAACTGCATGGTGCTGTCGTTGCCGGCGCAGAGCACCTCGTCGCTCACGCCCCACTGCGTCCACACATCATACGGTCCGCCGGTGCAGCCCAGATGCGGATAGGCAGCCAACGCGGCACGCATGTGACCCGGCATGTCGATTTCGGGAATCACCTCGATGTGGCGTTCGGCGGCATAGCGAATCACGTCGCGCACCTGCTCCTGGGTGTAGAATCCGCCGTGAGGCGTTCCGTCCCATTTGCCCGGGTTGCGCCCGATGACGGTTTGTGTGCGCATCGAACCCACCTCGGTGAGTCGCGGATATTTCTTGATTTCGATACGCCATCCTTGGTCGTCGGACAGATGCCAGTGGAAGGTGTTCATATTGTGCAGTGCAAGCATGTCGATGAACTGCTTCACCTCGTCCACGCCAAAGAAGTGTCGGCTGACGTCGAGCATCATGCCGCGATAGGCAAAGCGAGGCGCATCGGTGATGCTGACAGCCGGCATCTCCACCTGTTCGCCATGGCTGTTGGGCAGCGATTTGCACAATGTGGCTATGCCGTGCAGTGTTCCTGCAGCCGATGCTCCGTCAATCAAAATGCCTTTGTTGCACACGCTCAGGCGGTAGGCTTCGGGGTTGGCGTGGTGCAGCGAGGCGTGCAGCACGATGCCGGCATCCTTGCCGCCCACCTTTGCCTCGATGCCCATGAGCTGCTTAAGGTACTGTGCAAGCAGTCGCGCTTCGTTCAGCAGAGTGGAGTCGCAGCAGATGCCTACGCCTTGTTTCAGCACAAACGGTTCGCCTTGGTTGGTTACTATCGAGTTGGGCAAAGGAATCACTTGGTAAGAAGCCTTCGGTTGCGCCATGGCAGAAAATCCGGCAGCGGTGAGCACGGCTGCGAGGGCATATTTGATGGTACGTTGTATTTTGGTGTTCATTGTTTATTGTTTTGTGGGTTTGTATTCAATAAAAAAAATCAGGTGCGCCACACGCATCGGCGGCGAGTGCAGAACATGGTGATTGCCACCGCCAGCGCTGTGAGGATAAAGCCTTGCAGCGCACCCAGCCATGGCGAGGTGCCGAAGATTCCAAACCAGTTGGTGACGCCCAGCAGGTTCAGCACCGGGTAAACCACCAAATCGACAGCCACATATGCCACCATAGGATTCTGGCCCGACTCCACGAGGAATGCCGTGGAGCGACGCCACCCGAAGCGGTCGACAACCACACTCAGCAGCACCAGCGTGGCAAATCCCAGTCCGGCGGTCACCAACAGGTAGCTCACGGTCACGGGGTCCTTCTTAATGCCGCCTTCAAAAGGCTCGAAGCAAAGCCCGATGACAAGCAGGGCGGCGGCACAGCACCACAGTTTTCGCCACAAGGCGGTGTAGCCTTCGCCACGGCGCACCATATAGAAGCCCACCACCAGCAGCACGGCACTGAGCACCAGGTTCAGCACCAGCGCACGGCATTGCAGGCAGCAGAGGTTGACAATCACCAGCGCCAACGCAGCGGCGGCTATGCCCATCGACTTAAGAGCATCGCAATTGCCATCGGTGGCATTGACTGCGGCATGCTCCCGCAGCATCTCGCCGGCGAACGTACCCGGAATCACTATGAGCAGATACTCCAGATAGCGTGGCTGATAGAGCCACGGTGCCGGCGTGTAGTTCAGCAGTTGAGCCGCCCACGATTGGGAGTCGGCACCTGCGGCAATAAACAGCGCCATCACTGCCACCGTGACTGCGATGCGCGTCATAGGCCGATGGATGGTGAAGACATATAGCAGAGTGGCAGATACGCTCACGTTGGCAAGAATGAGGATGATGATGTTGCTTTGCGAAAGCGAGAAGTTGCTGCCATGCACGGCATACAGCAGCATTGCTATGGCGGCGACACCGGCTGCCGGCACCGCTTTATGCATCCATGCCGGCACCGCGGCAGGCAGCCGCATAAACACCGCAAAGAGCAGAGCAAATCCCAGCAAGGCGATAACCCAGTTGGTCCAGCATTGCGGACTCCCGGTCATATAGGGATACAGGTGTTGTATGACGATGGCAAAGAACGACAGTTTGATGCCTCGCCATAGTGCATTGAGCGCCAAGCGCCATGTGGCGGCACCTTGCTCGTGCTTCCTGCCCACCGAGAACGGCAACGCTGCTCCGAGGGCAAACAAAAACGACGGGAACACCAGGTCGACCCACGTCAATCCCGGCAGATTAGGGTTGAACACGTGGTCGGGTGGCGGCACTTGGGCGTGATACATCCAGTCGGGCAAAATGCCATATACCACTGTGGCACTCAGCACCATGGTGAGGATGGCGTAGCCACGCAGCGCATCCAGCGCAGCGGCTCGTTGCTTCACTGCGCCGTTTCGGTTTTCATTCCTTTCGATATTTCGTTCCATAGGTTGTGTGTGATTATGTGAACAATGTCGAACACCATCAGTCCGTCGCTTGAGCGCAGGTTTTCGGCGATGGCTTCGCTGAGTTTTTGCGGACATTTATAGAATTGGCTCACCAGCACGCCGCCCAAGAAGGGTTTGCCGCCCATAATGTTGCGCAGGTTCATGTTAGAGCCTTCAACGCAGTACCACGAGCCTTGACTGGCTTGGCTGTCGGTTTCGTTCCACACCTCGCTGCCGTGATAGTCGCGGAGGCGTATGTCGGTGTAGTAGTTGCCGGTGGCGTAGATGTCGAACAGTTCGGCTAACCCGGTGTTTTTATAGTCAGGCGTTGCCCATGAGTATTGCTTCGAGGGGTCGTAGGTGCTGCTGGCGAAGTTCACGCCCACCTCGTAGTACGACGGATACCAGGCGCCGGTGTAGGTGCCGAAGGCGAGGGCAGGGTTGACCGCCTTCACAACTTTGCGAGCCTCGGCGAAGAAGTCGCGTATCACCGTGGCGCGCCATTCAATCCATTTGTTGAACCATTTGCCTTGCACGGCGGTGTGGTTGCGGCGGCCGCTCTTTTCCCATGTGAGTATGTCGTCGGGGAAGTTCTCCAATGTTTCGCCGATATACTCTTCGAACAGCGAGCGGCTGAGCGGCGAGAAGTCGGCTTGCAGCCCGTCGTAGCGGCAGCGGTCGAGCATCAAGCCGTCGAGGGCAGGATAACGCGAGGCAATCTCTTTCATCAGCGCAAGTATGTATTGCTGATATTGCGGGTGGGCAGGATTAACCATGCCGCCGTATTTGTGCTTCTGCCGGGTGATGGGTATGATGCCGTGGCGCGGGTCGTAGACCATGCTTGCCCACTCAGGGTGCTCGCTGTAAATCAGGCCCGAATCGAAATAGTTGTGACCGGCGCAAAACACGTTGATTGACGCCAGCACCTTGATGCCGTGGCGGTGCCCGGCGTCGATGAACTGCTGCAGATAGTCGAACGGCGCATCGAAGCCTTTTTCGAGCGGCGCAATAGCGCTGGGATACAGCACATGGCCCGTGATGGGACGCACGTCGACCACAGCGTGGGTGAAGCCCAGCGAGGCTATTTTGTCGATGTAGTATTCAATGGTGTCGGCATTGCTGAAGCGATGGAAATTGGCTTCGCCGTCAATCCACATAAGCGCCTGCTTGTGGTTGGCGGCACCGGCAGCGAAGCAGCCAGTGATTACGGTGAGCAATGCTATGATGAGATGCTTGATACGTGTCATAAGGGTTAGCGGTTTTTGGGGGTTATGGTTTCGGGGCTTGCACGTCGGCAATGTAGACGTTGCCAAAACGGTCGGTGGCGCGCACTTGCAGTCGGGCAGCAGCATTGCGCGGACGAGCGTGGAACATGTGCTGGTTAGTGATTGGCGAAATCCAGTCGTAAAGCACCACCTTCTTGTTGCTGCAATGAGCGTGCGATATTGGGTCGAATCCGGTGTATCGTTTCATGGTGGCAGTGGGTTTACCGTTTTCGAGCAATTCCACGCGCCAGCGGCTGTCGTAGTTCCACACGTTAGCCACCACCTCGTCGGGGTATTCGGCGGCGCTGCCGGGCGTATAGGCGCGCAACTGGTAGGTGGAGGGGTAGCCTGCGCTCTTGTATTGCCAGCTCACACGCTCGCCATCGACGGTGAACACCCCATAGCCGCGCGGTGTGCCGTCCATACATTCCTCGGTGCGCCACCAGGTGCCGCACACTGCTGCCGTGACGTGCTCATAGAGGTGGCTGTTGAACTCCAGATTCATATTGAAGTGGGTGTGACCGCTTACTATGTGCGTGTCGAAGTCCTTGAACATATAGTGGAATTGGCGCACGTTGGCAAGCCAGTCGTAGTTGAACGAGGCATGGTCGAGGTCGGTGCTTTCAGCCGTGGGGATGTGCATGAACACAAACACCGGCGAGCCCTTAGGCAGCAGGTTGAGGTCCTGCTCGAGCCATCGCAGAGTGCTTTCGGGGATATAGCCTATATAGTTGATGCCGAATCCGGTGTAGAAATTGTCGTTGATGAATATGTAGTGGGCTTTGCCGCAATTAAACGAGTAGTGTGTAGGACCAAAGAGGCTGCTGAAGGTGCGATATGAGGTCTCGAACGAGCGCCCCCAGTAGTCCATATCGTGATTGCCAATGATGCGGAAGAAAGGCGTGTTGAGCACTTGGCAGGCACGGATATAGTCGTCGAAGAGGCTTGGCGTGTCGCCCACGATGTCGCCGCAGTCGGTACCGAACACCTTGTAGCCTTGCGAGGCGAGGTGTTGCAGCGTCTGCTTGGTGTCGGTGACTATTTGCTTGCTGAATTGTGCGACGTCGGCTTTCGAAGTCACTTGCACGTCGGTGTGCACCACAAAGGCGTGGCGGTTGTCGTCGGTGGCTGACGGGGTGAGGTGGAAATCGTAGATGCTGTCGGAGGGAGTGAGAGTGTGATAGAATTGAGGTATCGAGCCGGAGGCAACCGGCACGTCGTAGCCCGAAGGTGTGGTGATATAGACAAACTGCGAAAGCGACAGTGTGGCAAGGGAGTAGCGGCCCATCGAGTCGGTGAGCACAATGTTCGAGCCGTCGGTGACAGCCACGCCCGCTAAGCCTCGGCCCTGCGAGCTCACGCAGCCGCTAATCTGACGCACCTCCAATGTGCCGGAGGCTGCTGTGGAGAGCGAAAACAATGTTGCAAGCATAAGGCTTGCAACATTGCGAGTGAGAGATTTGGGTGTATTCACTTATGAAAATAAAGCTTTTTTCGTGGTTATTTGTTTTTCTGCAGATATTGGGTGATGCCGCTTTTCAGTGCGCTCCAGTAGTTGAACATGCGCACGTGGCAGAGGTCGAAGATGAAGAACCCGTTGGTTTCCTGGCAGCATACATCAATCACTTGCGGAATTTTGCTTTGCTGGCCGCCGTCGGTCCATCCGTCGCCGTTGCCAATGTCCGGTCCGCCGTAGAACTTGGTGTCGCCGGCAAGATACTTCTTGGCATTCTTGCAGAACCCTTGCACGGTCCATTCGCCTGAGCCGTAGATTGCCGAAGCAGATGCGTAGGCTCCGATGAACATAAAGTCGCAATGGTCGGCATATCCCCAGTTGTGATAGCCGGAGTTTGCCCAAGTGGGGTAGTCGCTCATGGTGTTGTATTTGGGGCTTGCCCAGTTGACGCCCGAAGCGTAGTACGACGAATACCAACCGCCCACATAGGCGCCGAAGCGAATCTTCGAGTTGATTGAATGAACCTTGTCGGCAGCCTTCGCCATGAAGTCGTGAATGGTCTTGACGCGGAATTCGAGCCACTGCTTGCAGTAGCGTGGCTGGGTCGACGGCAGAGTGACGTCGGTGCCGGCAGGCAGGATGTCGCCGGGGTAATTGCTCACGCTGCTGCCAATGAATTGCTCAAACTTCTTGCGGCTCTCGGCAGAGAAATCGCTCATCAGGTTATAGTCGCTGTAGCGGCAACGGTCGAGGATGATTCCGTCGAGGTCGTAGCGGGCAAGGTCGGCAATAATCTGCAACACGAATTGCTGCACCTCGTCGTTGGCGGGGTTGAGGAATTTTGCGCCGTAGTCGGTTTCGGAATCGAGCAGGTCCATAGTGTTGACAATGCCCTGTTCGGTGGAAATCGACGTTGCCCATGCCTTCTTCGACGAGTCGCGGAACAGCATGCCCTCGCTGCCAAGCCCGAAAGGACAGAGATAACCACCTACAAAGGTGTTCATCGAGGCGTTCACCTTCAGCCCAAGGGCGTGACCTTCGGTTACGAAGGTCTGCAGATAGTCGAACGTAGCGGTGCGTTCCACCCAAACGTATTGGCTGCCGCGCCACACGTCCATGCGCTTCACGGGGTCGCACACCGAGCAGTTGAACAGCACGTCGCCAGTGGTAGGACGCACGTCAACCACAATCTCGGTTACGCCGGCATCCTTGAGCTTCTTGAGCTCGGTGCGGATGTTTTCTTCGGAGTTGGCAAACTGCTCGAAGTTGCCGCCGGCATCAATCCACATGAAGGCGTTGATTGATTTGGTGGGGTTTGGGTTAGGGTCGGGGTTAGGCTTTGGGTCGGGCTTTTCTTCGCCGGGTTTGTCCCACCAAGGGTCGTCGTTCTCCTTCGAACACGAAACGAGCGAGGCGACAGCAATGGTGGCGACTAAAGGCAGGCGCAGAGCACCGATAATTCTATGTATATTCATCATTAAAGTAGATTATGGGAAAATGGGGTACCCACTCAAGCTAAACGGGCTAATCGGGGCGATACCGTTGAGGGATGTCCGATTAGCCCGTTTGGCAGGGCGAGTGTTACTTGATGGCAACACCGTTCACCACGCTGCGCTGTTCGCCGTCGCTTGGCTTGATGGTTTCCTTGCCGTTAACCAACATGCACGACGAACCGCCGCCGTCGAGGTTGCAGGCTTCGTCGCAACCGAGGTCTTTCATAACATTAGCCACATCTTCGAGGGTCATGCCGGCGATGCCCGAAGTCATGCCGTCGCCTTCGCAAACAAAGAGCACGAGCTTGTGGGTGGTGCTGTTGTAGCCGATGGCGGTGCGAGGACGGTTGCCGGTTGGGTTGATGAGAAGATATTCGTCTTCGTAGCTATTGATGATTTCGTTGCCCTTAACCAACACCGGACCACCGCCGATGGCAGTGACGGCTTGAAACTCTTTGCCGCCGGCAGGATACGAAGCGTCGGGCACACGGCCGTTTTCGAGAGGCATGGGAGTGGGATACCAATAGGTGTGGTTTTGCAGGTCGGTCCATGTCCAGCCCACTTCATATTTTCCGTCAGAATTCTTGGCAAATACGCCGCGAGGCATATAGTACCAAGTTTCGCTCCAGTCGGGGCTGTCGACCTGCACGTTAGGACACACCAATGTGCCTTCGCGCCAAACGAGGCTCAGCGACGAGCCGTCGTAGAAGAAACCGCCGTTGATGATAATGGGAGCTGCATCTTCAGCATAGAATTCGCTTGGTGTGCTGTAACCCTCAGCGCCGCCCACAACGTCGAACTTTGCCATAGTGGCATCAGCCACCGCAATGAAGGCTTTCACGTCCTTGTCCTGCAGTTTGGCAGGGCTGGTGTACACACGAATGTATTCGGGCATTTCGCCGTAGTCCTTGGTGACGTTAGTCCAACCCTTTTCAACGTAAGGGTCGACCTCGGCAGGAACTTCGGGAGTTTCCCATTCCCACATTTGCACATTGCCGTCGCCTTCGCCGTTGCACGAAGCCAACCCCATGGCAATCAGGGCAGGAAGAAACATATATTTGTTGATTTTCATAATTCTTGTTCGAGATTTTGTTTGAAAAAATGTGTTTGGTGTGTGGTTTTCAGCAGCGAGTTGCCGCCCCGCGGGCGGAAGCGGCAATCGCGCTAAAAAGAGAGTATCGATGTTCACATCATCGCTTGATGCAGTCGGCAACATAGCCGCCGAATGCTTGCGAGTTGTGGTCGTAGTAGTAGACGTAGAGCTTGAATCCGTCGGCGCTCGGAGCAACCACCACGTCGCCCGAAGCCACAGAGTAAGAACCCGTCTGATACCATTCGATGTATTGGTCGGTGAGTTCGAGGCAAGCGAGGTCGGTGATGTCGTTACCGGTGAATTTGCTCATATCCGACACGTTGTAGAGGTAGAGTTGCGGACCCATTCCCCAAGCCGGGAAGTGGCTCACAACAAACAATGCCAGATAGTTCTGATTGTTGAACGCCTTCGAGTCGAGACAGTTAGGGTTCAATCCCCAACCGGTGGTGTCGGAGTTGAAGTTGCCGCTAACCGAGCCGTCGGTGCCGATGAACGACAGTGTGCTTGGGCCGTAGTAGCTCAAGAATACGCCGTCAAGGTTGATGCTGCGCGGAACCACGGTGGTGAAGTTGACAGGAGCGCTACCCCAAGCAAATCCGGTAGCTGAAACGTTCATCACTTGGTGACCGATGCCCTTGCCGCCTTGTACCTGGATTACGGTGAATTCGCTACATGCCGATACGCCGTCGATACCTTCGTTGGTGATGGTGATAACGGCATTGGTGTTGATGTCGCCAATACACTTAATCTTCGAACCCATTGGGAACGAGCTGCTGTTGGTGAACGAGTAAACCAAGGTAGGAGCCTCGGTGAGCGATGAGGTGGCATAGATGTTCACTTGTTCGCCGCCGGCTGCCTTGTTGACGATGAGCAGGTGTTCGGCTTCGTCGTTGGTGATGCTACCTGCCGATGCGCTGCCCAGATTGATGGTACCTTGCTTGGCACCGGTGAGGCCGTTGACGTAGATTGGTGTGCTGCCGTCGCCCACACAGAGCACCACTTTGCCCTTGATGGCTGCGATTGTCGGGCCTACAACGGCGGTATAGTCAGGCATACCGAGGTTCGAAACCGGGTCGAAGTTGAACAGCAGTTCCACGCTCTCCTTGTTGAAGCCCGAAGGAATCTTTTCAGGCACCTCTTTGAGCACTGTATAGTCGCACGTGGTGACGCCGTCGTGAGCCGTAACGGTGAAGGTGACAGGCTCGTTGTAGTTGAGCGCTGTGGTGCTTGGGTCAGGGCTGATGGTGGCGTGAGCACTCACTTCGGCAGTAGCGAATGCCTCTGAGAGGTCGTCGGCAGAGATGAGCGACACCTTCTTGGTAGTCTTGTCGATAATACCGTTGATTTCGGGGTTGTTGATTGAGAATGTCAACAGTTCGCAAGCCTTGCTCTTGACGCGTTCGCCGGTGATTATAATCTTCTTGCTCTTGCCTTGTGCATCGGTGTAGGTGAACTCGTTCTCCTTGGTGAGGTCGAGCACGGTGAGAGCAGGCGAGATGAAGCAGTTGGGCGCCAGTTGAGCCTGCACGCGCACGCTGGTCATATACGGCGTGGTCTCGTCGTCGGAAGTCTCGGGATAGAACCAAGGCACGGGAATGACGAGGCGGTCGGGCACAGGGTCGCTGATTTCCAATTTAGCCATTTGCTGGTCGACAAACGGACCGGAGGTGAATATGGCGGTGAGGCTGGTGAGACCTTGGCGGTCGGCGGTTGGTGCAACGTATTGCGGGTCCTCGCAAGAGGAGAGCGTCGCCATCACCAGCACGAGAAGGAAAAATATATTCTTTTTCATTGTGATGTTTGTGCTTTAAGTGTTAGTTCCAAGCATTGTCTTGCGTCATGAGTTTGTTGTTTTCCAATTCCGATTGCGGAACGGGCAACGTGTAGAGTTTCTGAGGGAAATTGCGGTTTTGGTCGTCAACTTCAACATAGTAGTAGGTAAACGAACCGTTGGCTTCCTTCACAATCTTGAATCCGTGAGCGCGGACGCCGGTGAATGCGGTGTGAGCCAGATTCCAGCGGCGCATATCCCAATAGTACTGGCCTTCGTAAGCCAATTCCACTTTGCGTTCCTGGCGGATGGCTTCCATGAGTTCGTCGCCGCTCTTGTTGATGCCGGGCAGACCAACAGCCGGACGGGTGCGTATCTCGTTCACGGCAGAGAGTGCGTTGCCGCTGTCGCCAAGGCGATAGCAAGCTTCGGCGTAGTTGAGTACAACCTCGGCAAGACGGATGAATGTGAATGGCTTGGTGCACTTGGTGCTGTTGGCGAAGCGGTTGTCTTCGTCGACAAGTTTGCGCAGATAGTAGCTGGTAGCCGATTTGCCGTCGCACATATCGTTTTTCATCCATTCGAGCCAGCCGTCGGCGCCACCTACATACGATTCGATGGTGCGGTCCTTCCAGTCGGCACCGTTGTAAAGAATGGTGTGGTGGAAGCGTGGTTCAAGTTCTTCGTAAGGAGGAGTGTCCTGTGTGCCGTGTTCGGTGTGCCAAGCAGTCCAGTCGGGTTTGCCGCCGGATGCCAGTTCAAACGATTCCACCATTTCCTGAGTAGGACAGCCGTAACCGCCGCTGATGGGGTTGCTGTAAGCAGCCTTGTCGCCACCAGGCGAGTAGTAGCAGTCGAATTGGTGGGTTTGGGCGGTGAGGTCGAAGCAGAACTGGAAGATAGCGCCTTCGCCGCCAACGGTGTAAGGAGTCTCGAGGTCATCGGGCATCGAGTAGCCCATTTCCATCACCTTTTCGGCAGCGGTCTTGGCGTCGCCCCAGCGCTCGGCAAACAGCATCACGCGCGAAAGCAGTGCGTAGGCAGCGCCCGAGGTGAGGCGGCCGTTAGGCTTGATGCTTACAGGCAGATTCTCTCCGGCAAATGAGAGGTCGTCGAAGATGAGCTGATACACCTGCGAACGGTCAACAGGCTCTTTGTCCTTGTTGTATTCGTCCATATTGTCGGTGTAGAGAACCAGCTTTGAATAGCGCTTTGCCAGAATCGAATAGTAGTAGCCACGGAAGAAACGGAACTCGGCTTCGAGTTGAGTTTTCTTGTCGTCGTCGAAGGTGGCATACTTTTTCATGTTTGCAATGCTCTGGTTCACTGTGGAAATATAGCGATAGAGCGTGGTCCAGCAGCCCAGATATGAGTCGACGTAGCTTTTGGTGAGTGTCGACTGGGTGCCGTAGGCAAATTCCGAAGGGATACGGTTGAGCGAAGTGTAGTTGTAGCCGCCGTATTTGAAGAGCGGGGTGAGCGCCTCAGAAAGCCCGATAGAGCAATCACGGGTGCAACCGGTGCCGTCGCCATAACCGTTGATGAGGTTGATGTCCTCATACATATAGTTGGCTTGCAGTTTGGCATAGTCATATTTGCTCCAAATCAGCTTATCGGAAGCAGAGTCGTGTGGAGTGGTGTCGAGAAAATCGCTGCACGAAGCCAACGAAAACGCTGCGAAAGCCGACAACAGGAATGCTGATATTTTAGTTTTCATTGATGTCATGTTTTTGTTAGAAAGTTAGAGTTAAGCCGCCCATCACAGTGCGTTGTTGTGGGTAGTATCCGTTGTTAACCTCAGGCGATTCGGGGTCGAAGCCCTTGGGCAGGTTGTCGAGGGTGAAAAGGTTGTTGGCTTGGGCATAGATGCGCAGTTTTTGTATGCCAATCTTGCCGATGATGCTGCGAGGCAGCGAGTAGCCAATCTGCAACGATTTCAAGCGCAGGTAGTCGCCCTTGCGGAACCAGAATGTTGAAGCCAAACCGTTGTCGCCACCGTGGCTGCACTTGCCGGTGGTGAGGCGAGGCATTGTGCCGTTAGTATTGTCGATGTTGTAGGCGTTGGTGACAAGGAACAATGGCGAGTTGCCGCCTTCCTTGAAGGTTTGGGTCCAAATGGTGTTGTCGTCGTAGCCGTTGTAGTAGGTACCGGTCATCGATACGTCGAACTTGGCACCGCCGGTGAACTGGGCGTTAAGGTCGAATCCGTTCCAGTCGGCAGCCAGGTTGAAGCCGAAGGTGATGGTTGGGCGCAATCCGCGACCGATGCGACCACGGTCGTCGTAGTCGATTTTGCCATCGCCGTTGAGGTCGACATACTTGATGTCGCCCACGTTAGGACGTGTGCCGAACCAAGCCGAGTTGTCGATTTCTTCTTCCGAACGGTAGAGGCCGTCAGCCACCCATCCGTAGGTGGCGTTGAGGCTTGTGCCTGTAACCTTTTGCCATTCGGGAATGTTTGCTGCGTCGGGATATTTAATCCAACGGTTCTTAGCCCACGAGAGGTTTGCTCCGATGGTGTAGTGCAAAGGCTTGCCAGCCACCATAAACTTGTTGTTGTGGGTCAGGAGCACGTCGATACCCTTGGCATCGGTAGCGCCCAAGTTGGCGAAGCTTGGGTGGT
The DNA here is from genome assembly GCA_051871535.1 of Muribaculaceae bacterium. Lineage (GTDB taxonomy): Bacteria > Bacteroidota > Bacteroidia > Bacteroidales > Muribaculaceae > SFTJ01. The sequence goes on from JBJECX010000010.1 coordinate 51,887, forward strand.
AGCTACCCATCGATGGTGGATAGTCGCTGCCAAGCGATTGCAGGATGTCGTAGGTGTAGTTGTAGAATGCGTCGAACTCAATGGCGAGCAAGCCGTGCCACAGGGTGGCGTCGAAGCCGTAGTTGAGCGAGCGGGTCTTGGTCCATGTGAGGTTAGGGTTGGCAATGTAAGCCAGATAGATTGAATTGACGGTGGTGCCGTCGAGAGTGAGCTTGTTGCCGAAAGCATAGGTGCTGAGGTAGGCATAAGCGTCCGAGCCGCTGTCGTCACCGGTGAGACCGATTGAAGCGCGCAGCTTGAGGTCGTCGAGCCAGCTCGATGCGCCTTGCATGAACGATTCCTTAGATATACGCCATGCTATGGAGCCCGAAGGGAAGAAGCCCCAACGCTTGCCGCTGACGTTGCCGGCAAACTTATACGAACCGTCGTAACGACCCGAGAATTCGGCGAAGTAGCGGCTGTCGTAGTTGTAGCTTGCGCGGAACACGTAGCCCATGCGGCGGCTGTGGTCGCTCCATCCGCCAAGGTCTTCCATGGTGCCCATACCCAATTCGGGCAGTTCGGGGAAGTCGAGGTCCTTGGCATAAGCGCTGTGAGCATTGCTGCTGTAGTCGCGAGCTTCAATCAAAGCCAACAGCGACACGTTGTGAACGCTGTTGAATGTGTTGTCGTAGTTGATTTGGAAGTTGCCGAGCAACTGTTGGCTGTAGGTTGAGCCTTCGCCCACCTTCACCGACGTGCCTTTTTCGCTTTGCACGAGGGTGAACGAGCCGTCGTCCTTGTTGTATTGCATCACCTGGAATGGGATGTCGAGGTTCTTGTTGCGCGAGTTGCTGTAGTCGAATGCGCCGCTAACCTTGGCTGAAAGACCTTTCACCCATGGGCAATCGAATTGCAGCGAGATGTTGGTGGCCAATTCCAATCCGTTGGTCTTTTTGTAACCCGATTCGTAGATTGAAGCCAGTGGGCTGTTAGGCGACGAGCCGTTGTTCGACGTCACGCCGGTGTAATAGCCGTCCTTCATCGGGCTCAGGTAGGGGTGCATTGCAATTGCCTGGTGAGCAATCGAGAAGTAACCCACTTCGGTGTAGCCGTTGTCGGCACCGCCCGAGTTGTAGCCCGGTTGCTTGCGGGTTGACACCAGTCCGGCAGCGCCCATCTCGAGGGTCCAGTGCTTAGCCAGCTTGCTCTCGAGGTTGAAGCGCATCGAGTAGCGGTCGTAGTTGAAGCGGTCGATGTTACCTTCTTGACCGAGGTAGCCGATTGAAGCGTAGTATTTGTGGTTTTCGGTACCGCCTTGCATCGACAGGTTGTGCTTGGTGGTAGTGCCGGTGCCAAACACCTCGCCAATGTAGTCGTAGTCCTCATAGCCGTCGCTGAAGTCGCCGTTGGTGGCAAGTTGGAACATCTCCTTGGTGAACTTGGGCACATATTGGCTGCGGTCGGTGATTTGACCGTTTGCCAGTTGGTCCATGAGTTCGCCCATGTTGTAGTAGTTCATGAATTGCACACCGTTCATAAACTTGGGGAAGTTGGCGTTCATCGACACACCAATCGAGCCGTCGTAGGTTACGCGTGGAGTTCCCACTGCACCTTTCTTGGTGGTGACGATAATCACACCGCCCGAAGCGTTAAGACCGTAAACAGCCGTAGCGGCAGCATCCTTGAGCACCGAAAGGCTTGCAATGTCGTTAGGGTCGACTTCGTCGATAGGACGAGGCACACCATCAACAATGTAGGTCACCGGTTTGCTTGAGCCGCGAATGCGCAGCGATGCTTGGTCGACGCCGGGTTCGCCCGATGTCTGGATTGACGATATACCGGCTACTTTGCCACCGAGCATCTGGGTGAGCTGGGTGGAAGGAGACACAAGCAGTTCATCGCCCTTGATGGCAGAAACGGCGCCTGTGATTGACGATTTCTTTTGTTTACCGTAGCCCACCACCACAACGTCGTCGAGGTTGGTGGCTGATTGCTTGAGCACAACATTGATGACTTTGTTGTTGCCCACTTTCACTTGTTGGGTAACCATGCCCACGTAGGAGAATGCCACTGTCTGGCCTTTTTCGGCAGCAAGAGTGTATTTGCCGTCAAGGTCGGTGCTCACTCCGGTGTTGGTGTTTTTGATGACAACCGAGACACCCACCAGAGGCTCTCCTTGTTCGTCGGTTACAGTACCCGAAATCTTTTGTGCAAAACCGAGCGCCGGAATTGCAACCATAAGCATCAATGCCACAGCCATGCGCTGCAGGATGCTCATCGAATTAGATTTAGAGTTTAACTCCATAGAACATAAGTTTTTTAAGTTATTGATTATTGATGTTGTAGATTGTACAAAGATGTCATAAGCCGCCCGCGGCAGGGCGGCGTGGTCACTTGGTCCAGTATTTTTCAATTTCCTCGAGCGACTTGCCGGTGGTTTCGGGCACCAGACGCCACATGATGAGCATATAGGGCACGCACATTGCCGCAAACAGCAGGAATGTTCCGGCAGGATTGATGTGCTCAAGCAGCCACGGGGTGAGCTGTCCGATGAGGTAGGTGCCAATCCACAAAGCCAGTCCGGCGATGCTCATGGCAAGTCCGCGCACTTTCACGGGGTACATCTCGCTAAGCAGCACCCACACTACGGCGCAAATCGAAACGGCGCAGAAGAAGATGTAGGCGAGGAAGAATGTAAGGAGCACGATGCTCGATATGCCCCACTCGGCGCCGAAGGTGAAGTAGACGGCGATGGCGATGAGCGAAACAATCATGCCGCTCACGCCCCAATAGATGAGTTGCTTGCGGCCTACGCGGTCGATGATTACCAGCGCCAGCACGGTGGTGAGGGTGTTCACCAGTCCAATCATCACTTGGTAGAACAGCGAGTCGCCGCCGCTGAGGCCGGCGTCTTCAAATATCTTGGGACCGTAGTAGAGCACGGCATTCACGCCCATGAATTGTCCGAGGATGGCAATGCACACACCAATGATGAGTGCCTTGAAGATGCCCGGGGCAAACAGCATGCGCCACTCGGCGGTGTCGGTGTCGGTTTTGCTCACTTCCTGCGAAGCGGCAATCTGCTCGTCGACGGCTTGCCGGGTGGTGTAGATGCGTTCAAAGGTGCTGCGTGCGGTGTCGACCTTGCCGCGCAATATCTGCCAGCGCGGACTCTCGGGGATGGCAAAAATCACGGCAAAGAACAGCAACGCCGGCATGGTTTCCATGCCCAGCATGCCGCGCCACACTTCGCTGACGAATATCTGATGTGCCCAGCTGCCAAGCACGGCGCCGCTCTGCGAGTAGGAGAGCAGTGCGTAGTTGACAAGATAGGCGCCGAGAAACCCGACAGTGATGGCGAGCTGATAGCACGACACCAGGCGTCCGCGGTATTGGGCTACAGCCATCTCGCTGATGTAGAGCGGGCACACAATCGATGCCACGCCAATGCCCACGCCGCCAATAATACGGTAAGCCACCAGTTCGTTGAGCGAGCCGCTGACGGCGCATCCTGCAGCCGAAACGGTGAACAGTATGCCTGAAATAATCATTGTGCGTTTGCGTCCGAGGTGGTCGCCCATATAGCCTGCCATAAGCACACCAATGATTGAGCCTACGAGCGCACAGCCCACATACCAGCCTTGGGCAATGGCATCGAGCCCAAATTGCATGGCAACCATGCTTATTGTGCCCGAAATCACAGCTGTGTCGTAGCCGAACAGAAATCCGCCCAATGCGGCTGCCAGCGACAGAAATATAAGATAACCTAAATTGTAGTTTTTCATAATCGGTTAGCTATGTTTAAAAATAAGGTGGTTAATTGATTAATTGATTGCAAGTGTGCACGCAAGCCATTGAAAACAAAAGGTGGGGTTAATGGCTTGCGTGAGGTGGAAACGAGTTTATTTGATTTCGAAATACTCCTTATAACGGTCGTAGAGGTGACCGGCTTGAATGTAAGCCGATTGCGGACTCATAAAGTGGCTGAACTCGAAGGTGATGGCTTTGTCGTAGCCGGCGCGTTTGGCGGCTTCGAGCTTCAGGCGCAGCTTGTCGAACTTGATGGGCAGGAACTTGATGGGCATATCGCGGTCGAAGGTCTCGGCGTTGGTCCAGCATTGCATGCCGTAGCGGTCGGCAAGGCGCTTGTTCACCTCAAAGAAGGCATCAAGCTCGTCGTAGTCGATGTGTCCGTCCTGGAAGGCGCATGCATCAACCACGTCGTGTATGCCGTCGAATATTTCGTTCCATTCTTTTTCGTGCTGTTCAACGCTCACGGCATCGTCCTTTGAGAGCGTGCCGCCGCTTGCCATCACAGCCTTTTTGCCGTCAATCCACGGCGAGATGAATGTTGGCAGGCCGTTCGACACGTCCTTGCACTGTTTGCCCATGGCGTGGAAGGCTGTTATAGCGCCTTTGGTGGCACGGCTGATTTCGCCGCTTATATACCATCCGCCAAAGCTGCGGTGACGCGAGCCGTAGCGTTGCCACACCTCGTCGATTACATATTTGTTGTCCTCAATCTCCCACGAGAGGTCGCCGGTGTCCCAGTAGCGGCCTGAGTCGTAAAGCCCGAAGTAGAACTTCATGCCATAACGGTCGGCAAGCGTGAGGAACATTTCCAGGAGGTCCTGGCTGGGTTTGTAGCAGCCTTTTTTGAGCAGATAGGGCGAGGGATAGGTGATGAATTTGCGGTAACCCGAGCGAATCATAATCACGGTGTCGATGCCTATTGCCTTCATATTCTTGAAGTCCTGTTCCCATTCTTTCACGCCCCAGTTCTGGTGAGGTATGTCGTGAGAGATTTCGTCGAGGAATGTGCCGGTGATTTTCAGTCCGCGATTGCGTGGCACGCTCCAGAAGCTATCGCTTTCGGCGGCAATCTGCGCTTTCTGTTCATCACTCATTCCGTTCATGCTCATGAGTGCGGGAGCTGTAGCTGCCGCTGCGCCTATCATGGCAAGGTCCTTTAAGAATTTACGGCGGTCTGTCATGGTTCTCCTTTTTAGTTTATTGATGTTGTTTAAAACTGTTTTTTATGTTTCTTTTTTTGCGGTCATTCGCTCAGGTCTTTGTGACTTTATGGGGCTTGCCAAAAATGATTTATGTCCGACAAATGCAACAATTTTTCCCACATAGTCATGAAGATTCAATGCTTGTGCCGATTATTGCACAAATATATAAACTATTTTTATAAATCGCACTCAATTTCTAAATAAAATTATTAATTCGGCAAAATATTTTCATATTATTGATAAAAAGCGATGCGGAAATCGGTGAATGACGATTTCCGCATCGGATTAAAGTGTATTTAATTATTATATTGTTTTGATATCCGTTGGCTAAGAGTGGCTATCAGAATAGCTTGGTTTTGCGTGGGTTGATGCAAATGCCAAGGGCCTTGTCGGAGCTGTTGCTGAAGTGCTTGATTTCGCCGGCGGCATAGTCGTAGTAGTAGATACCGGTGGGGTGTGTTTCGCCATCGCTGGCAATGAAGCCGAAGTATACGTTTCCGGTGGCATCGTCAACGGCAAACTGGGTGACGTAGAGTGCCTCGTAGCTTGAGGCAGTACCGGCGGTTTCGGCAGCCGACATTTTAAAGTACTTGGTGTGCTCGGTTACCGACAGGGTGCTTTGGTAATCCACCTTGGGGAATTGAGCAAAGCCCACGCCAGCAGCTCCCGAAGTGAGCCAGCAGTAGAAGTGTTTGCGCTTTTCGTCGAGGGCGAAAGCCTTGCAGGTTGCGCCGCTGAGGAGCACCGCTGTAGGTGCAGCATCGGTTTTGCCAATGTCTTCGGTCTTGAAGCGGAAAATGCCGGATGCGTTGTAGCACTTAGGCCACCAGAACACCCCTTCGCTGTCGTAAGCCAGGGCAGTGTGCACCGCGCCGTAGGCAATGCCGTTGCCGTAGTAGCCAAGGCTTTGGTTGCTGCAGAAGTAGGAGAGGGTGTTGCTGTTGATGCGCGATTCCTTCTTGCCGCGATCGGTGAGCGAGATGGTGCTGAAGCCAGTGTTGCGGTCGTTGTAGTAGAGTTTGTCGCCGATGATGCATCCCGAGAATGGGTCGCTGAATGCGTGACCGCCCACGTTGCTGATTACCAGATTGGCATATTTGCCGTCGGCGCTCATCACAGTGATTTTGCCATCGCCAAGCACACCGTCGTTGTCCACTTGGTAGCAGAAGTTCTTGCCGCAGTCGAGAATGTAGATGAAGTCTTGTTCGTCGACGGTGGCGAAGAGGATGTTTTGCGGAGTGACGCCGCTGCTCACGCCCATGTCGAACGGCAGGTTCTTGGTGCCTTCGGGCAGTTGCGATTCGTCGATAATCTTATATGCCTTGATGTTGCCGCCGTAGCAAGCATAGTAGAGAGTAGGGGCTTCGATGTTTGCTCCCACTTGCACGTTGATGTATGAGTCGGCAAGGCGACGGTTTTCGCCGTTGATGTCGAAATAGGTTTGCACCTCGATTTTCTGCGAACCGATGTTGTTGAATTTCAGTTCGCCGGGGTTGTCGATAGTGCCGTCGTCGTGCGAGTATCCCTCGAAGGTCTCGATAGGAGTTCCGTCGGCAAGGGTGGTGCCTTCAGGCATGTTCCACACATATCGGCAGGTGAGGTTTTCGGGGTTAGGCAGTTCAATGCCCAGCTTGATGGCAACGTCCCTGATGGTGACGATGTCGGCGCTCTGTTCAGCCACGCTGAGCATAGGCACGATGTCCATGATTAGGATTGGGTAGGTGCGGCTGCCCACGCCGTCGATGGTGAGGGTGACGTTGTAGTTGCCCGATTTGCTGTATTTGTGTGTTGGGTTAGCCTCGGTCGACGATGTGCCGTCGCCAAAATCCCAATGCACGTTGCCTTGCTTCGACGAGGTGTTGGTGAATTGCATTGTGGAGACGTAGTAGAAGTCGGTGGTGTATTCGTCGCCTTCTACTGCAAAAGCAAAGTCAACATCCTTGCTTGGGAAGTTCTTGTAGTCGGGCTCGCTCTCCACGCAAGCCGAAGCTACTAATGCCAAAATGGCTATGAATAGGAATTTTATATTTTTCATAATGTGAATGGTTTTTGGCATTGATTAGTTGAGTTCGATTGACTTGGTCTCGGTGTCGGTGCCAATTTTGCCTTTGGTGTCGACAACCTTAAACTTAGGAATAAGGGTGTAGGTGCGATTGAACGAGATGGCGTACACCTTGTTTGTGCCATCGTAAATCCATGCAGTGAAAGGCACCATTTGAGCGAGTTCTTTCCACAGAGGCATGTATTCGTGGCGCACGCTGGTCACGGCACCGCCGGTGTTGTCGCTGTAACGGCAATAAATCCAGTGCGGCGATTTGTATACCGGGAACACCTTTGCGGGGTCGATGCCGGCAGGGGCGTCGTCCTTGGTGGCTATTTCGTGCTCTACGGTTACGCCGCCTTCGAGGGTGGCATAGTAGTAGTGGTCGATTGTCTTGGTGTCGGGTTCAAACCACAGGTCACCCTTTGTTTTGCCGGCTTCCTGCGAGTTGGAGAAAGGCAGCGGCTCAAGGTTGGGATACTTGGCGTTCACTGCATCGAATTGCTCCTGAGTGAAGTCGTAGTTAAGGTAGAGCTGACGCAAGCCTTTCAGATAGGTGCTGTCGTTGGTGAGATAGGCAACCATCTTGTTGCAGAAGTTCTCTTGGAAATCGGCGGGGTAGTAGAGGTCGAATTTCTCTTGGTCCCAAGTGGCGGGAGAGTCCCAGTTGGTGGGGCTGAGAGTGCTCGAGGTAGGGAATGTGGCGTTGAGGTGATACTCGGTGCCCTCGAGGGTTGCCATGCTGTGAGGGTAGCTGCGCAGCATATGGAAACCGCGCACAGTGTCGTTGAGGTTGACGGTTTGTGCATAGGCAGGCGAGCTGATGAGTTTTTGCGTGGCGGCGGCGCTTTCGGTGCTGGTAATCATAGCCCACACCTCGCAGTGGTCGATTGAGGCATCTTTTGCGGTGGTGTAGTATTTGGCAAGGAAAGCAGCCTCGTCGCCGGCTTTGCACACGGTGCTTGCCAATTCCCACGAGGTGGTGGGCAGGATTTGGCCTATTTCCATCTTGTCGGCGAACGGGTCGTTCACGTCGCAGGATGTGCAAAGAATCAATCCGGCTGCCAGAAGTGCTATTTTATTATATAATTTCATAATTCTCTGTTGTTGTTGATTATGTTGAAAAAATATTTTCTAAATAAGTGTAGTGGGGTGATTATTCGCCCAGGGTTGAGCCTTGAGTGAGCGATTTCACTTCGCCACGCGGTTGTGCCCAGATGAGCGGTTTTTGAATCCACTTGTAGTTGTTGAAAGCGCCAAGGCGTTCGAGTTCGGCGCGGTTGTACTTCGCCTCGGTGTCGGGGTCTTGCGGAATGCGTTGCACCCACAGGTTTTCTTTTTCCTCGTCGGTGAGTCCGTCAATCCAGTAGGCGGCATAGAGGTTGTAGGGGCGTCGCAGACTTGGATAAACAATCTCGTTGGCGTCGCCGATGCCGTAGTTGTTGCGCTTGTTCGAGAAGTGGTAGCGGCGCATGTCGGTGAACTGTTCGGGTTGCATATACATGGCAATGTACTTCTGGGTCATGAGGTCGTAGAGGCTGTAGTTGGCTTCTTCGAAGAACCAGTGCTCGTTGCCGCGTTCGCTCACCGGACGAACGTAAACAATCTTTTTGCCGCGCTTGATGATGTAGTATTCTTCGTTGTTGAGGAATGCGTTCATCTGTGCGTCCCAATATTCTTTTGTTACAAAACCCGGTTTGCCATCTTCGGCGTTGCCCGGATATTTGTCGTCGGTTTCGGCGTCGTAGCTGCTGTTAGGATACTCGCTGAAGAAGAAGTCGAGGTGGCGTTGGATGTTGTTTTCGGTGGCTTCCTTGGCAAGTTGGCAAGCAGCAGCCTTGTTGCCCATCCAGTATTCTGCTTCGGCTTTGATGAAGTAGAGCTCTTCCATGGTGAAGATGGGGTTGTAGCCCTTGCCGGTGTTTGAGCCGGCGTAAGCACCCATATATAGTTTTGGGAAGTGGTCGGTCTTGTAGGATGTGCCGCAGCCAATGTTGTTTTCGAGCGAGCGCAGGCGCACGGTGGCATCGCCTTCCGGACCCTTGCGGGCAATCATCAGCAGAGCTGAGCGTGGGTCGTTGGCATAGCCTTCCTTGCTGGTAGAGTATTCGGCGTTGTAGGAGCCTTCGAGGTTTGTGCCTACGGCAAGCAGGCCCATGCAGTCGACGAGGAAGTACTTTGAGGGCACAGCGCCGTCGAGTTTGTTGTCGCGCGACTCCCAACCGTTGATTTTGGGTTGTGCGGCACTCCACACGTTGTTTTGCTCGTTGGTGCCGCCGTCGAAGTTATAGCGGGGCTCGTTGCCGAACCAGGCGCCGTAGAGCAGGTCGCCCGAGCGCCATTGGTTGATGGCGGCGTCGGCAGCATCGATAATCTTCTGGCAGGTTTGTGCCGAGGTGTCGATGTTGGGCAGGTTGCGCAGCAGCAGGCGTGCCTTGATGGCATAAACCAGACCTTTCCATTTGTTGAGGTCGCCGCCATAGATGCGGTCCTGAGTGATGTCGATGCGTTGGTTGCTTGGGCTTTGGGTGTATTCCGGGTTCTCGAAGTCGGCAATCAAGGCGTCGATTTCGCGGAACATCCAGTCGTAAACGGTGGCTTCGTTGTCGTAGGTAGGGCTGTTCGACTTATAGGCGTCGGTGAGAGGCATGTCGCCGAACATGTCCACGGTGAGCTGCATCGACAGCAGGCGTATTGCGCGAGCGATGAGTCCGTAGTTATACGATTTTGAGCTTTCCGACTTTTCGATAAGGCGGTTCACGTTGTTGCCGATGTCGAAATAGTGACGTCGCCATTGCGGATGGCGGTTCATTGTCAGGAATTCCCATTCGCTTTTGTAGGAATAGGTGCCGATGGCGCTTTTGCCGGTTGTGGTGAGGCATTGCGAGAGGTAGGAGTAGTATTCGGCGTGGTCGTAGGTGATTTGCTGAGCATAGAACACCACCACGGGGAGCCCTGTTTGCATGGTCACCTCATGTGCGCGGTCGGGATTGATGTTGTCGTCGAGCATGTCGGTGCAGCTTGCGGCGCCAAGGCATACAATCAATGATGCGAATATATATTTTAATTTATTCATGATTCAAATAGAGAATGATGCTGATGTTAGAATGTTGCTTTCACTGAGAGGTTGAAACTGCGTGTCTTGGGCACACCGTAGCGGTCGAAGCCGCCCGAGCCCGAACCGTAGGCGCTGCCCGATTCGGTAACTTGAGGGTCGGAGCCCGAATACTTGGTGAGCAGGAACAGGTTGCGACCGGTGAGGGTGACGTTGAGGCCCTTTACCGGGCAGCCTCGTGCGAGCAGTTTCGAGAGGTCATATCCCAGGGTGACGTAGCTCAAGCGGATGTATGAGCCGTCCTCGATGAAGTTCGACGACACCGGATAGAAATAGGTGTTGATGAAAGTCTGGTCGAGGATGATTGGGGTGGTGTTTGGCGAGTAAGTGCCGTCGCCGTTTGCCACAACGCCCTTGAACACCACTTCGCGGTTGCGATATTTGTCGAGCAGGTGGTGTTGTCCGTTTGATATGAGGCTCGAGCCGGTGATGTTCACCACGTCGCCACCGCAGCGACCGTCGAAGAGGAATCCGAAGGTGAGGTCGTGCAAGCGGAAGTTCGAACCGAGGCCGAGCATAAAGTCGGGCTCGCGGTTGCCGATGTAGAGCTGCTTGGAGGTGTTCACCAAAGGATAGCCGTCCTCGTTGCACACCACGTTGCCTTGCGGGTCGCGCACATAGTCCTTACCGGTGATGCCGGTGGTTGAGCCGCCGAGGAAAGCAGTAGGATAGATGCCGCCGTAGTTGGTGCCGTCGATTTGTTTGATTTGGTCGGGCAGCGATTTCACCTTGCCGCGGTTGAGCGAGAAGTTGGCGGTGAGAGTCCATTCGAAATTTTTGGTCTTGAAGATGTCTTGGTTGAGAGTGGCTTCGATACCGTAGTTCTCAATGCTACCCTCGTTGCGGGTTTGCAGAATCATGCCGGCAGCAGGCGAAACGCGCACGGTTACAATCTGGTTGTCGACTGTGGTAGAGTAATATGCCACGTCGAGGCGGGTGCGGTTCTTGAAGAAGCGCAGGTCAGCGCCGATTTCCCACGATGAGGTCATTTCAGGCTCGAGGTTGAGAGCTTTGCCCACAGTGGGGTCGATGCCCCAACCGCCGTCGGGGAAGCTCGACCAGTTCTTGAATGTGTCGGAGAACTTGTAAGGTGTGCAGCTTTTACCCACCTTTGCCCAGTTGCCGCGAATCTTACCGTAGGAGAACCAGCTGTTTTGCAGGTGCAGCAGCTCTGAGAAGATGAAACCGCCTGTAACCGATGGATAGAAGTAGGTGCAGTCGACCTGACGCAGTGTCGACGAGCCGTCAAGGCGTCCGGTAACCGACACTTGTGCTATGCCGCGATAGTCGAAGCGCAATTCGCCGAAGTAGCCGAATTTGTTCCACGACGAGTGGTTGAGATACATATAGTAGTCCGACGACGACGAGTTGGTGAACGTGGTTGGGTCGACGTTCTGGAAGCTGTAGAAGTCGCCTTCGAGCAGGAATCGTTGACCTGCCATCTGAGCGCTAAGCGATTTGTAGTTCGACCAGTCGATACCAAATAGCACGTTGATGTTCAAGTCGCGGAACAACTCGCGCTGATAGGTGGCGAGGAATTGCGCGTTGAAGCGTTCGCTGCGCGATGGCTGGAAGGTGTAAGAACCAAACTTAAAGGCATAGTCGGCAAGGAATGATGCTTCGGGGTCGGTGAACTGGCTCTCGCGGAATCGAGGCACCACGGCAGCATCGTACATCGAGTAGCCCTTGTCGTAGCTCACTTTGCCGGTGAACACGAGGTCCTTGATTGGCTCGTAGGAGATTTGACCGTTGAGCATGATGCGGGTGTTGGTGGTTTCGCTCTTGTCCTTGTAGCGACCGAAGTAAGGCGAAACGGCGGCTGTGATGCGTTGGTCCTCGGGCAGTTCGTCCCAGTGGTCGTAGCATGCCTCCCAGTTTGGCAGACCTTCAAGTGTTTGATAGTCAGCCATATTCTTGTTGATGCCCCATCCGTAGATTGACGACATTGAGTTGCCGAATCCGCGTGCTGTGCTTTCCTTGAAGCTGGTGGTGAGTTGAATCTTCACTTTGTCGGAAGGTTCGAACTGACCCTTTATGAACACGTTGATTTGGTCGCGGTGGTCCTTAGGCACGATACCTTCGTTTTTCTGATACGACACCGAAGCATAGGCGTTGGCTTTGGCGGTACCACCGGTCATCGACACGTCGTACTTTTGCAGCAAGCCGGTCTTGAGGAATTCCCCTACGTTGTCGTAGGTCTGCTCGCCGGCAGCCAGTGGAGCACCCCAGCCGCCACTACCGGCATTCTTCACGTAGAAGCCTTTCGAGCCGGGAGCGTAGCTGCTTTGTATCTTAGGTACGCGAGTAGCGTTCGACACTTCGAGCATAGCGTTTGCAGTGACTTGCAGCTTGCCTTCTTTTGCGCTCTTGGTTACAATCATGATTACACCGTTGGCTGCTTCCTGTCCGTAAAGAGCCGAAGCGGCAGCGCCCTTGAGCACCGACATTGTCTGGATGTCGTTGGGGTTGATGTCGGTGAGCGACGAGCCGCCACCGCGCACAGGCACACCGTCGATGATGATGAGCGGTTCGTTGTTCTGCGAGGTGTTGATTGACGAGATAGCTCGAATCTGTATGGTCTGCGAAGCGTTAGGCGAGCCGCCTGTGCTGAGAATCTGCAGACCCGACACCTTGCCTTGCAAAGTGCTTGCCAGGTTGTTCGACACACCTGCCGAAATCTCGTTGGAGTCGAGCGACTGAACGGCAAAGTTCAGTTTCTTCTTTTCTTGTGTTTGACCCATGGCAGTCACAACCACTTCGCCAAGCACTTTGGCGTCGTCCTTCATGACGATGTTTAGCGATTGTTGTTTGCCGATTTTTACGTTTTGTTGCAGCATGCCCACATTGGTGATAGTGAGGATGTCGCCTTCCTTAACCTCAATCGAGAATTTGCCGTCGAGGTCGGTAGCCACGCCGCGTTGGGTTCCTTTCACCATAACTGTAGCGCCGATAACGGGTTCGTTGTCGGTTTCAGAAATGATGGTACCCGTAATAACACGAGCATAACCAGCCACCGCGAGTAAGGAGAATAGAATAAGCAATAGCTGTTTTTTCATTTTTTATAGCGTTTAATATTTATATGTGACAAAGGGTTTATGTTAATTGGCCTTGCGGCTTATTGTTAATTGGTGTGTGAATGGGCGCTATTATCTCCATTCAAGTCACAAATGTAGCATATATATTTATAAAAATGTGGGCAAAAATGTTAATGATTACTAAATGCTAATTATTTGTTGATACCGCGACAGCGAAAAGGTGTGCCCAAGGCAATTGCGAGCGATTTTGATGACCAAATTATAAATGCGCGCTATGTGCGCACGCATACACGTGGAATAGATAAAAACACTGAAAATAAGTTAAAGAAACGTAAATTGGATGGTTTTTTTGCTGCTTATTAAATTTTGTTTGTTAACTTTCCGTGAATTTTTACATACCAATTTGTATCATAAACCGTTTTCAAAAAATCAGAGATGACAATCAGTTTAAAAAAGATTATTCTGGCAGTGTTGATGCTGTGTGGAGTTAGTGTTATGGCAGGTGTCAACGAGTTGACACCAAAGTATGAGATGCGGTCGGCATGGGTAGCCACGGTGTGGCGCCTGGATTGGCCTCAGACCACTACCACGGGAAGCGAAAGTTCAATCAACACTCAAAAAGCCGAGATGACGCGCCTGCTCGACTCGTTGGCGGTGAACAACTTCAACGCGGTGAACTTTCAGGTGCGCGGCATGAGCGATGCTATGTATAAGTCGAGCTACGAGCCATGGTCGGAATACCTTACCGGAACACGTGGCAAGGACCCGGGTTGGGACCCTCTGGCGTTTGCTGTAGAAGAGTGTCACAAGCGCGGCATGGAGTGCCATGCGTGGGTTAATCCTTATCGTTTTAATTCGTCATCGTCGTCCGGCGGACAGGCAGGCGATGCCACCGGATATATCGAAAAAGGCTGGACCATCACCGGCGGGTCGGGGTTGATTCTTAATCCCGGATTGAGCGCTGTGCAGGACCGCATTGTAGACATCTGCAAAGAGATAGTGGTTAACTACGATGTGGACGGCATGCTGTTCGACGACTATTATTATAACAGCGCTACACTGAGCGAGGATTCTGATATCTACAACGCCTACGTCTCGGCAGGCGGCACGCTCTCGCAAGCCGACTGGCGACGTAAAAATGTCACCGACCTTATGCGCAAGCTCTACAAGATGTTTGAGAGCACCAAGCCGTGGATTCGCTTCGGTCAGGCTCCGCAAGGCACCACCTACACCTCGCAGGCTATGGCTGACAAATATGGCATCGAGAAGTGTCCGGTGGGCTACGACAACAACTACGGCAGCCAGTATATCGACATTATGGAATGGTTCGCCAATGGGCTGATTGACTTTATTTCGCCGCAGGTGTATTGGACCATAGGCGCCGAAAACGATTATAGCAAGATAGTGCCTTGGTGGGGCAAGGTGGTGCAGAAGTTTGGCCGACACCTGTTTGTGTCACATTCCATCTCGTCGCTCACCTCGTCGTCCGACGTCACCTATGCCTCATCGTCGGCTCCGGGTTTGGAGGGCGAAGCTTCGTTGCTGACATCGGCAATGCTCGACACCGACGTGAACCCCGACGACATCGACGAGGCATCGGGTCCTAACAGCAGCAAGTTTGCCGAGTTTGCCAACGAAATCAAGATAAACCGCAACTCATCGCTCAATGGGTCGTGCGGTTCGATATTCTATTCGGCTAAGTACCTCTACACTTTGGGCACAAAGCCATCGTTCAGCCACTTCCTCAAGCGCCACGTGTTCTCGCAGCCGGCGCTGTTGCCTGCCATGACGTGGAAGACCGGTGCCACCGACCCCGGCAAGGTTACCAACTTTGTCTACGACGAGGAAGGCACGCTCACTTGGGATGCGCTCGCCTCGATGCGCTACACCGTCTACGCTGTGCCCAACGGCATGTCGCAAGACTCGTTCGACAAGGCAGTCGACTATCTCATGGGCACAGTGTACGGCACTTCGTTCACCGTTCCCGAGAAATATCGTAGCGGCTATTATTTTGCTATTTGTCCTTACGACCGTTATGCCAACGAGTGGAATCCTACTTTCTGGAAGCCTAACTATGCTACAACACTTGCCGCTCCTACGCTCACCTCGCCGGCGAGCGGTTTTGTGACCAACGAAGATTTCACGTTCAAGTGGACAGCGGTGAGCGGCGCCGAGCGCTATATTGTCGATTTCTCAACCGACGCCGATTTCAGCAAGATTGAAAAGTCGGAGCAGACCACAGCATGCGAGATGCCGCTGTCGCAGGTGTATAACTACATCAGCAAGAACACCAACGTGTATTGGCGCGTACATTCGTCGGCAAAGGGCAAGAACGACGGTGTGTCGGCGAGCCGCTGGTTCAAGTTCACGCTTGTGGAAATCACAAGCCCCGAAAACGGTACCAACGACATCGACCCTAAGATGACATTTGTATGGACTCAATCGTCCCCCGGCGAAGAAGCCACTCTCGAGGTGTCGACCGACGAGGATTTCAGCAACATCGTGCTGAGCAAGACCAACACCCAAGGCTCGTATCGAACCAAGATATTCGAGTTGCATCCGGTGACCAACTACTACGCCCGCGTGGTGGTTAATGGCCGTGCATCGAAGTCTGTTGCATTCCGCACTAAGGCTATGCCATGCGAGCCTCCTACATTTAAGAATCCTACAGACGGCGGCATCTGCTACAGCAACAGCTTCATTGAAATCAATGGCCAGGATGGAGCCGAATTTGTTACTATACAGGTTGATATTACCAACGAATTCGGGTCGTCGAAGTCACAGAAGCAGCTGACCGACTTTGTTACAGGTGTCGATGCCTCCGAAATAAAGATTTCGCGAAAGAATCCGATGCAGGACGGCGTGACCTACTACGCCCGCGCCAAGGCTAAGTATTACGACGAAGCCTCCATACTTCGCGAAACCGATTGGGGCAACGTCATCTCGTTTGTCTACAGCAGCCAGGAGACCGGCATCGACGATGTCGACTCCGACTCCGGCAGCATTGCCATAGTGGACAACGAACTGCGCATAGCATTGCCTGCAGCCAGTGCGCTGAGCGTATCGGCAACCACAATGCTCGGCATCGTAAAGCATCTTTATTCAGCCCACACATCGCAGGCGGCAGTAAGCCTCGACGAGTTGCCCGCCGGAATGTATGTGATTAGCGTGAAGATTGGCGGCGAAACCCGTGCGCTGAAGTTCGTGAAGCGATGAAAATCAAAAAAATTACGGGAAATAATAATTAATCAATAACCTATCTATTTATCACAACAATGAGGAAAATGTTTTTTTCTTTGGCTTTGGCCATGGCAAGCGCGCCATTGTTCGCACAGGTGCTCGATGTGGCGTCGATTGAGAAAATCGACCTCAAGGGTGCCGGCTCGAGCATCGTGACGGGCATCAGCCCTAATGGCAACTATCTGTTGCTGTCGGATGCGCAGCTCAATGGCTTGGCAAAGTACGACCTGTCGACCAAGACAGTGAAGCTGATTTCGTCGGCACGCAGTGCCGGATTGAATGTAGCCATCTCGAGTGATGGTAACAGTGTGGCTTACCGCGAGGATAGCTTTGTTGACGGTTTGCGCTACTCCGACCTGAAGGTGCTCGACCTTACAAGCGGCGAGAACCGCCAACTGGCAAAGGGCGTTCGCAACCTGAATGCCGTGAGCCTGCAAGGCAAAACAGCAGTGATGGTGGCAGGCGGCCGCATGACCAAGACCGCTACCATCGGTGGCAGAGCAGCACGCAAGACGGCGCCGGTGGCTTCGATTGTCAACAGCCAATTGGTGCTCGACGTGAATGGACGCACCACCACTTTGTCGCCTAATGGCACCGAATACAGCTACATCTGGCCATCGGTGTCGCCCGACGGCACCAAGGTGTGCTACTTTGTGTGCGGACGCGGCTGCTATGTGTGCGACCTCAAGGGCAACATTGTGGCTGAGCTGGGTAAGCTGCATGCCGCTAAGTGGCTCGACAACAACACCATCGTGGCGATGAATGACACCGACAACGGCGTTGTAATCACTTCGTCGGCCATCGTGGCAGCTTCGCTCGACGGCAAGCGCCAGACCCTCACCGATGCCGGCATGAAGGCTATGTATCCCTATACCACTGCCGACGGCAAGAAAGTGGTGTTCACCACCGACGAGGGCGAAACCTATATGATTAACATTAAATGAAAGGAAAGGCCATGAATACAATGAAGAAACTTTTGTTTTTTGCGGCAGCATCGGCGATGACTGTCGCTACCGCTCTTGCAGGTGGCAACCTTTCGAAGACTCAGGCGCGCATCTACATCAATCCCGGTCACGGCAGTTGGGGACCTAACGACCGCAACTTAGCCACCATCAACCACGCCACCGGCGACACGTGCGGCTTCTATGAGTCGAACACCAACCTGTGGAAAGCTCTCAAGATGGGCGCTACGCTCGAAAAATGGGGCGTGCCCAAGGCAAACATCAAATATTCGCGCGTAAAGAACGGCCCGTACCCCTATGTGAGCGGCGCCGCCAACGAAGAACTCTATAACCGCGACCTCACCGAGATTGCCGAGGAATGTAATGCATTCAACACCGACTATTTCCTGTCGATACACTCCGACGCTGCCTCCGATGGCGCCGCCACCAACCGCGCTTTGCTCATCTACAACGGTTACAGTGAGCCGGCTGCCGACGATTCGAATATGTGGGAAGGCACCCGTTCGCTGGAGTATCAGCAAACCAGTCGCGCTATGGCAGAGACGCTGTGGCCCATCCTGGTGTCGAACGACGTTGAGGTGTTCACCAGCAAAAGCATGAGCACCTACATCGTGGGCGACTTGACATTCTACTACCACTATAAGACCCCTGCCGACAATGTGAAGAACGCTGCCGGCTATCTGGGCGTGCTTCGTCGTAACACCTGCAACGGCTTCCTCTCGGAAGGTTATTGCCACACCTATCAGCCTGCCCGCCACCGTGCGCTCAATCCCGACTTCTGCGGTCAGGAAGGCGTGCGCTATGCTCGTGGCGTAGCCGCCTGGTTCGGCTGGGAAACCGAGTCGACGGGCTACATTATGGGTTCGGTGAAGGACCTTCACGAGGTGTTCTCGCACAACCTGTTCCACCCCAACACCAGTTCGCTCGACATCTACAAGCCAATCAACGGCGCTGTGGTTACGCTCTACAAGGGCGGCGTGAAAGTTGCCGACTACACTTGCGACAATGAGTATAACGGCATCTTCGTGTTCGAAAACCTCGAACCGGGCGACGACTACACCATTGAGGTGAACGCCGAAGGCTATAAGTCTAACACCCAGCTCGACAGCGAATACGGTCGCGAAGCTCCAAAATACACCGTCAAGGCAAACGAAACCACATATATGACCATTCAGCTCGAAGTGGAAGGCTATGTTGAAATGCCAACCTACAACTATCCCGAGCCAATTCAGGAGAAATGGCTGAATGTGATGAACAAATACGAAATGCGCAAGGATTTCGTGAACAAAGGCATCGACGTGTTGTCGGGCAAGACCATCCGCCGCGAGCTGGCGAAGGGCGATTCAACCTATGTGCTTGCCCTCGACGACGCCAACAAGCCTTACATCTATTGCTTCGACGCTCGCACTCAGAATATGCTGTTTGAGGTGAGCACCGAAGGTGTGGGCACATCGGGCGACGCCAACGAGGTGCTGGCTATCAGCGATATTGCTTTCACCAGCGACTCCATCCTGGTGGCTTGCAACCAGGTTAAGACCTCTTTCACACCATCGGGTGTGTTCCGCACTTACAAGTGGCAACGCCACAAGACCACCCGTGCGCCTGAAGGCAATCCGCTCGAATGGTTCACCTCGGCAACCAACTACACCAGCGGCAACTTCACCAGTGCCGTCACCGGCTCCACCTTTGCGGTGAACGGTCGCTGCGACGATTGCGTGGTTGCCACCACGGCTCAAACCACCGGCACGAGCAAGGAGGTGCGCATCCCGTTGTTCACCATATCTCGCAAGGGTCTGGTTGGCACAATACGCAACCAGGACAAGACGCGCCTCACCGAGGCGCTGCTCGGCGCCGACTATCAGCTGGCGGCATCGCCCTACGGCGACAATGCCTTTGTGATTGACGGCTCGAACACCACACCATTTGAGTTCTCGCTTGGCGGCGACGTTGCCGCTCCGGTGTATGGTACACAACTCAGTGCCGACATCATGCCGGCAGCAGTGAACGGTGCCACATTCTTCAGATATGCCAAGCACACACTTATGGTGATGCCTGCTGTTGCCGACGGCTCGTTCAGCGGTGTCAAGCTCTACGACGTAACCAACGGCCTCGACAAGGCGGCGCTTATCGAAACCTCCGAAACCACCGTGTCGGGTGCAGCGTCAACCACCCACGCCGTTGCCTATTCGGGCGTGAACGGCGTCGACATCTCACTCTATTTGAGCAACAACGGTACAGTGAGCCGCTTCACCACCGAGGATGTTGAGCAGAACTATACTAACAACATCTTTGCCGTTGACTTGGCAGCTGAACAAACCACCGATGGCTACACTTTCAGCTTCGTTTCCAACGAAAACAGCAGCCGCGGCGGCAGAATATTGTTCTACGATGCCGACACCGACGAATATTTGGGCGAAATTGCCATAAACGACGTTGTGGCGGGTGAAAACACCGTTACGGTGTCGTCCAACGAGCTTCCGGGTGCTTTGAACCAGAAACTCAAGTGGGCTGTTGAAGTTGAAGCCGACAATGTGGCTATAATTCGCAACCTGCTGCCGAAGGACGAAAATATGCTTAATCGTGCCTACGTGGCAGTCGACGCTTCGCCGTCAAGTGAAGGCTTCGGCAAACTCTATGTGTCGGACTATGTAGGCGCTGCCAACGCCTCGAACGGCGTTTACGTCTACGATGCGCTCTACAATCGCCTCAACGATACCCCAATCAACACCCCGGCATTCAACACCAACGCCACTTTGGGCATCAGTTCGGACGGAAAAGTGTTTGTAACCGATAGAGTGGCTGACCGTGCCGGCTTGTGGACTATGCCGTGCGGCGACACGCAAAGCGGTTTCACCCAGTTCTTCGAAGGCGAAAATGCTTCGGGCATCATCACCTCGGGTGGCGCCGAAGTGTCAGGCATTGTCTCCAGCGTGGCATTCCGTGGCACCGGTGCCGACGAAAAAATGTATGCCTTTGTCAAGACCTCGTCGGGCAAATATGCTATCAACATCTACAACATCGGCAACGCCGACGGCCTGGCTGCAACCACTTGGGGCGTGGCTCCAAGCAAGGTGCTCTCGCTGCCGTTCACTGCCGAAAGCGATGCCACCATTGTGCCGGTTGAACAGGGCGTATGGCTCTGCCAGACCATCAGCTCGCAGAGCAACACCGAGAACAAGCCTACACTGCTATTCATCGACTACGATGGTAACATCACCTTCAACCAAGGTATGCTCGCCAACAAACCGCTGCTCAGCGGTGCCGGCGGCAGTGCCATGTGCGTGAGCCGCGACGAAGCCACCTTGGTGGTGAACGACGAAAACGGTTTGTTGCAGTTCTTCGATGTGACGTTCAAGGGCACCACGCCAACCCTCACACCGCGCTACAGCTACGAGCACGGCATCGGCGTTGCTTCGCGTCGCCTTCAGGACGGAAAATACATCGAGCAAATGGCGTTTGACTACGCCGGCAACCTTGTGGCTTCGGGTCACTATCTGGGTGTGTTCACCATCCCTACCGAAAACAACCGTTGCCTTGTGCCTGCCAAAACCACCATCGTCAACACCAGCGGCATACAGTCGGTTGAGGCTGACGATGCCGATGAAAATGCTCCTGTTGAATACTTCAACCTGCAAGGCGTGAAAGTTGATAACCCCGAAAACGGTATCTTCATCAAGCGACAAGGCAAGAAAGTTGAAAAGGTGATTATGCAATAAACTCTACATTGCCTCAGTTCCGCAGCTCAGGCAGCGGAGTTGAAGCCGTAATACCAAAGCGATGCTCCGTCCATAATGGGCGGGGCATCGCTTTGGTTTCGCCCCGCCGGTGGATGTTTCAAGCGCCTGTAGGGGCGTATGGCATACGGCCGGCATCACCGCAAGGGTATTGTGGGCATCGTGAGGCGGTGATATGACCGCGGCGGGGTGTTATGTGGTTGTAATTCGCGTCCTCTGCGGACGCCGGATGTTGGGGTGACGGATACCCGGGGTTGCGCTTCGCTTACCCCGGGCTATAAGCCTCGCCTTGCGGCTCGGCCTCACATGCTTCGCATGTCATCGCCGCTACATCCTTATTGGGCGTATTCGATACGCCACTACGGCAATCCATTGCCGCATCGGTTGGGCGTTTTTTTTTGTGTCGTTAGCGGGGCAGGTGTTTGGTTATGTGAATAATTATTGCGAACTTTATGGCAACTTTCTCGGTGGGGCGGCATACTCCGCCTATGTGAAATGTATAACCTTAGCATAAAAACGAACTAAACTATAACCCCAATTCTTGAAGATATGTATTTTGCAGTAGATTTAGGTGCCACAAGCGGTCGCACCATAGTGGGCAAACTTGAGGATGGCAAACTTGTTATGCGTGAACTCACTCGATTTGCCAACAACCTGATAGAAGTGCACGGACATTTCTATTGGGACATTTACGCGTTGTATAACGAGGTGGTGCGTGGCTTGAAGGAGGCTGCAGCACAGGGTTTGACAATAAGCAGCATAGGCATCGACACCTGGGGCGTTGACTTTGTGTGCGTGGCAGCCGATGGGTCGGTGAGCCAGCCGCTGAGCTATCGCGACCCTCACACGTTCCGGTCGATGGAGTTGTATATGCGCGACGTGATGCCACGCAGCGAGTTGTATGGCATCTCGGGCACCGAGATTATCAATTTCAACAGCATATTCCAGTTGTATGCCATGAAGCTGGCAGGCAACTCGGCATTTGTCGGGGCAAAGAAGTTTCTGTTCACGCCCGATGCCCTAACGTATATGCTCACGGGCGAGATGGTGTGTGAATACACCATTGCCAGCACTTCGGGGTTGCTTGATGCTCACAAGCGGTCGTTCAGTCCGCGCTTGCTTGAGTCGTTGGGCTTGAGTGCCGACCGTTTTGGGCGCATTGTTTATCCCGGCGAGGTGGTGGGCACGCTCACTCCGGCGTTGCAGCGCGCCACGGGCTTGGGTGCTGTGCCGGTGGTGGCAGTTGCCGGTCACGACACGGCGTCGGCTATTGCTGCCATTCCTGCCAAGGATGAGAATTTTGCCTACCTGTCGAGCGGCACATGGTCGCTGATGGGCTTGGAGAGCAAACATCCGGTGATTGACGATTATTCCTATCGGTTCAACGTCACCAACGAGGGTGGCATCGACGGCACCATCTGCTTGCTGAAGAATGGTTGTGGGATGTGGATTTACGAGAGTTGCCGCCGTGAGTGGCGCGATGCGCCCGCGAGCCACGGCGAACTGATTGCCGCAGCCATGGCGAGCGAGCCGTTCCGCTCGTTCATCAACCCCGACGATGCTGCATTTGCCAATCCCGACAGCATGCTCGGAGCCATTGCCGACTATTGCCGTCGCACGTCGCAACCGGTGCCCGAAGGCTACGGAGCCATTTGCCGTTGCATCTTCGAATCGATGGCGTTGCGCTACCGCCAGCTGATGGAGGGCTTGAAGCCTATGTCCGACCACCCAATAGATGTGTTGCACGTGATTGGCGGCGGTTCGCTGAACGCTTGTCTCAACCAGTTCACAGCCAATTCGCTGGGCATTGATGTGCTTGCCGGTCCGCAGGAAGCCACAGCGCTTGGCAACATTCTCATGCAGGCGCGTGCCGTGGGCGAAGTGGATGGCTTGTGGGCTATGCGTGCCATTGTGAGCTGCAGCGTGGATGTGCGTCGCTTCCAGCCTGCCGATGCCGATGCGTGGCGTGAGGCATACGCCCGCTTCTGCGACGTCACCGCCAAGGCGTAAGTCATCAAACGCCCATACAGGGCGCAGAATCGTGCCAAGGATGTTATGTAATTCGCATCCTATACGGATGCCGGGAGGTGTGGATGATAGTAACCCGGGGTTGCGCTTCGCTTACCCCGGGCTATAAGCCTCGCCTGCGTCTCGGC
>JBJECX010000011.1:0-18449 GCA_051871535.1 Muribaculaceae bacterium
AGGCGCGCACCTACGAGATGGTGCTGGCAGCGGGCGAGGTGCGCACGGTGGTCACCCAGGATGCCGGCGGCTCGTTCCTCGCACTCACGGTTGAGCCAAAAAGCGCCAGCGTGTATATCGACGGCGAATTGCAGCCGGTGGACGACAACGGCGAACTGATGGTGATGCTGCCCTACGGCGAGCACCAGTATCGCATCGAAGCCAACGGCTATATGAACGAAGCCGGTATAATTGCCGTAGGCAAGGAAACGGTGACCAAGGCAATACGCCTGAAGTCAGCGCTTGCCACACTCAAGATTAACAGCACCACCCCCGGCGCCGACATCATTGTGAACAACCAGAAGCGCGGCACCGGCAGCTGGAGCGGTTCGCTCACCGCAGGCATGTATCTCATTGAATGTCAGAAGCCGGGTTATCATAGCTACCAGACCTCAATAACCCTTGCCAAGCAAGAGGAAAAAGCCCTCACCATTCCCGAACTGACGGCAAAATACGGCTCAATGGTGGTGAGCGTGAAGCCTATCGGCTCCGAGGTGTGGATGGACGGCTCCAAGTTGGGCACGTCGCCGGGCGTATTCAACAATGTGCTTGCCACCAAGCACAACATAGAGGTGAAAAAGGCCGGCTATCAGACCCTTCGCAAGACAATCGAGCTTACCGAGGGCGACAAGTTCACCATCGACGGAGCACTCGAGAAAGAGCAGGCTGCGGCACCCAAGCAGGCGCCAAGCAACGGCGGCAACACTACGCCTCGCAGCGGCAGCGGCTCGTCGGGTGGCGGCAGCACGCCACGCAGCAGCAGCGGCTCGTCGGGCACAGTGAGCGTAAACGGCGTGAACATCGATATGGTGTATGTGCAGGGCGGCACGTTTATGATGGGCAAAGACGGCTCAGTTGATGATGAAATGCCGGAACACCAAGTAACCCTCAGCAGCTATTATATCGGCAAATACGAAGTCACCCAGGCACTCTGGAACGCGGTGATGGGCTCGATTACGAGCCAGAGCTATGCCGGCAATGGCGACAACAAACCAGTGGCAAACATCACCTATGCCAATATTCAAGAATTTATCCGCCGCCTCAATAGCGCCACCGGAAAGCGCTTCCGTCTGCCCACCGAAGCTGAATGGGAATACGCAGCCCGAGGTGGCAACCAAAGCCGTGGCTATAAGTTCAGCGGCAGCAACGACGCATCGGAAGTGGCTTGGTATAACGTCGGCGACCACAATTCCCGCCCCGTGGGCACAAAGAAGCCTAACGAACTGGGCATCTACGATATGAGCGGCAACCTCGAAGAATGGACTGCCGACTATTGGAGCAAATACACCAGCAGTTCGCAAACCAACCCGAAGGGCGGACGCAGCGGCAAGCGCGTGGTGCGCGGCGGCGGCTACTGGCATTCGCTTGACTGGGCACAACGCGTGGCACGCCGTTCGGCTCAAGATGAAAGCTCCTCTATTTTCGGCTTCCGTCTGGCTCACGACGCCGACGGCACTTCGTTCAGCCAAAGCTCCGGCTCGTCGGGTGGCAGCAGCACGCCACGCAGCGGCAGCGGCAGCGGCTCGCTGCAGTTGTTCCCGGTTTGGGGCATCACCCTTGGCAACACCACCGTGAGCGACATGAAGCGATTGGGATTCACGGTTGAACCGCAAAGCAGCGGAGCAAACTACTCGCGCGTGCACAGCATACAGTTCTGGGACCACACCAAAGACGGCGTATACGAAACAATCTATTTCCCGGTTTCGACCACAGCACCCGACCTGTGGACATCGCAAGGACTGAATGGAAGCCTGAGCTACAACGAGTTTATACGCTTCTTCACCTCGCGCGGATTCACTTACAAAGTGAATAAAGAACCTCAAGTAAAAAAGTGGCAAAACCGAAACACCCTTTCGGCGAACCTGATGTTCTATTCAAACGACGGCAACTACTCGTTTGAAGTTGATTTCGACTATGGCAACGACAACGGCGAAGGCTACACCGTCGACTCGAAGAACACAGCCTACAGTTTCCGCGTGAAAGCCCTGAAAAGCGTAGCCGCAGCAAGCGGTTCGAGCACGCCACGCAGCTACGGCAGTTCGTCGGGTGGCGGCACGCTGAAGTTTTTCCCGGTTTGGGGCGTCGATTTGGGCAAATCAACTGTCAGCGACCTCAAAGCACAAGGCTATACGGTGGAAAACCGCAGCGACGGCGACAAATATGCCAGCATTCGCGGTATTCAGTGCTGGGATTTCAGCCACGACGGACGCTTCGAAACCATGTATTTCACCTATTATGATGGTATTCCATCGGAATGGGAAGCGCAGGGCTTCAACACAAAGATGAGCTACAACGAGTATATCCGCTTCTTCACCTCGCATGGCTACACCTACACAGTCAAAGAAGCTCCGCAAGTGAAGAAATATGAAAAACGCAATACCCTCTCAGCAGAACTGGAATTCACGTCAGGCGACGGCAGATATGTGATTAGAATCGATTTCGACTACGGCAACGACAACGGCGAAGGTTACACCATCGACTCGAAATGCTCGGCTTACAGCTTCAACATCAAAGCAAAATAACATAACAAAAACCATTTTATGAGAAATATAATCGTCACCCTACTCTTGGCTATCGCAGCAACCGTGAGCAGCTATGCACAACAATCGGCGCCTGTGAAGCCGCTAAAGGAATTGCAACAGGCGTTTGTCGACCTGCGATTCGGCATGTTCATCCACTTTAATATGCCTACATTCTGCCCCGAGGATTGGCCCGACCCCGATGCCTCGCCGGAATTGTTCAACCCCACGAAACTCGACTGCTCGCAATGGGCAAAGGCAGCCAAAAGTGCCGGCATGACCTACGGATGCCTCACCACCAAGCACCACAGCGGATTCTGCATCTGGAACACCGCCACCACCCCTTACAGCGTGATGAGTTCGCCGCTGAAGCGCGACGTGGTGCGCGAGTTTGCCGACGCATTCCGCCGCGAGGGTCTGCGCGTGATGCTCTACTACTCGATTCTCGACACGCATCACCGCTTGCGCCCACACCGCATCACCCCCGAACACGTGGCAATGATTAAGACACAACTCACCGAACTGCTCACCGGCTACGGCGACATCGACGCCCTAATCATCGACGGATGGGATGCCCCGTGGAGCCGAATCTCTTACACCGAGGTGCCGTTTGCCGACATCTATGCCCTCATCAAAAGCCTGCAACCCAACTGCCTGGTAATGGACCTCAACTCTGCCAAATATCCTGCCGACGGACTATTCTACTCCGACATCAAGGCTTATGAGCAGGGCGCCGGGCAGAAGATTTCGAAGGACGAAAACAACCTGCCTGCCATGTCGTGCCTGCCGCTGCAGCCCAAATGGTGGTTCTGGAAGGACTATTTCCCCACCACTCCCGAACTGAAAACGGCTGAAACCATAGTGCACGACAATGTCGACCCAATGGGCAAAGTATTCTGCAACTTCATGCTCAACGTGGCACCTAACCGCGATGGCTTGATGGACGACAACGCACTCCGGCGTCTGAAAGAAATAGGCAAACTGTACACCAAGCGCGGACCGGTGGCTAAATTAGGCGACTACGACGATGCCATCCTGGTGCCCAATCTGGCGCTCGGCAAGCCCGCCGAAGGCACCTGGTGCTACGACTGCCAACTGTTCGACTTCATCAACGACGACAACTTCAAGACCGAATGGTATGCCCATCCGTCGATTAAGACACCTGTGGTGACCATCTCGCTGGGCTCGGAGCAGCAGTTCAATGCCATAGTCATCACCGAAGCCGAAGACGACTGCCTTGACGAATACACCCTGGAGGTGCGCGTCAACAACAAATGGGAGAGCGTGTTCTCGGGAAAAGCCACCACCACCAAGCGCGTGAAGATGCACCGCTTTGGCAGCGTGTGGGCAGATGCCGTGCGCATCACCATAAAGAGTTATAAAACAGATTATTGCGGCATAGCCGAACTTGGCGTATACAACGAGCGCCGCTAATGCACCCTCCCCACCGTGTTAAGCCGAAAGGCTAAGGTGCTTGGCGCATGATATAAGGGAGGCAGTTCAAAAATTGAACTGCCTCTTTTTTATGCGGCATAATAACTGTGATTTTTCTTGGGAGGGGAACCTCAGAACAGCGATAGTTCGGTGGGTTGCGATGGCTTGGCATCGGCAGGCGCCGGCTGCGATGCTGCAGGCTTGGCAGAGGCTTTCCGGGGAGCCTTCGACGTCTTGAAAATCTGACCACGCAGCGAAGTTATTCGCCTGTTGATGTCAGCCACATCAAAGATGTCGGCAGCAATCACATCGAGATAGAGGCGCAGCAGGCGGGCGCATTTGTTCTTGGGGTCGACAGCCAGATTGGCATCCACCTTTTCCACAATCTCCTTCACCTGCGGCGTCAGCCTCTCAACCTCGGCAGCGGCGGCGTTCAACTTGTCGACACGCGAGGCAGCCATTCGCTTGAAGCCACGTTCGGTGTCGAGCTGATAGTGGCGGCTGCGAATCTTGTAGGAATTGCGCACCTTGGCGTAGCGCATGAGCAGGTTGCTATATGTTTCGGTGTCGCTGAGCGACAGGAGTTCGATGGACTGCATGATTGTTATTGTTTGTGTTATTTTGTTTCAAGGGGAAAAAACTGTTGGCAAACAGATGCCGTTCAAAACAGGCTCAACTGACGGTCGAGCAACTGGAACGACATTCTGTGATAGGGCGACGGCCCCAACTGCGCTATTGCGTCGCGATGGGCGCGAGTGGGATAGCCTTTGTTCTCCAACCAGTGATAGCCGGGATATTCCTCGGCAATCCGGCACATATATTCGTCGCGGTGGGTCTTTGCAAGCACCGATGCGGCGGCAATGCTCATCATCGTGGCATCGCCCTTTACGATGGTGGTGTGCGGTATGTCGCGATACGGAGAGAAGCGGTTGCCGTCGATGAGCAGATGCTCGGGGCGAATGGCAAGCCGGTCGATGGCGCGATGCATGGCGGTGATTGAGGCTCGCAGTATGTTGATATGGTCAATTTCCTCGGGCGAGACAAAAGCCACAGCCCATGCCAGCGCTTCGCGCTCAATGATGGGGCGCAGCAGGTTGCGCTGACGCTCGGTGAGCTGCTTGGAGTCGTTGAGCAACTCGTTGCTGAAATCCGGCGGCAGTATCACGGCAGCGGCAGTGACCGGACCGGCAAGGCATCCTCGCCCCGCCTCGTCGCATCCTGCCTCGATGTGGCCTTCGATGAGAAATGGTTGCAGCTTGTTGTGTTTCATCTTTCTCCTTTCCCCCTAAATCTCTGCCGAGTGCTGTAGGGCAAAACGGTTAACTATTATAGTTTGCGCTCGATGACA
This sequence comes from Muribaculaceae bacterium, assembly GCA_051871535.1. GTDB lineage: Bacteria > Bacteroidota > Bacteroidia > Bacteroidales > Muribaculaceae > SFTJ01. The sequence continues at coordinate 5,341 of JBJECX010000011.1, forward strand.
AACGAGAACAGCGACTTGAACGCCTGCACCTCGGGGCATTGCGGCAACTCGTCGATAATGGCAAACGCCTGGTCGCGCAGCTTGAGCATCTGCTGCTCGGCATATTCAATGCCGCCACCATCACGGGCATAAGCGATGAGCGTGTCAATCTCGTCAGCCGTGAGCTGATGCTTTTCCGACAACGCCTTCATGGCAGCATGGTCGGGCAGCTCGGTGCGCGACAGCGCATGAATGAGCGGTAGCGTGCGTTTGCCCTCGCGCAGGTCGTTGCCCGTGGGCTTGCCTATGGCGGGGTCGTTGAAATAATCGAAAATATCATCCTTAATCTGGAAGCACAAGCCAAACAGCTCGGCAAATTTCACCACCTTTGCCAGCATATCGGCGGGAGCATTGGCAGCATAGCCGCCCACCTCCACGCAACTGCAAAACAAGGCTGCCGTCTTGCGCCGTATGGTGTCGAAATAGGTCTCCTCGGTGATTGACGTCATGCGGGTGGCTTCAATCTGGTTGATTTCGCCCAGCGAAAGCTCGCGTCCGCGCTTGGCAAGCACATTCACCACACGCGGCTCGCCCGTGGCAACGCCACAACTCAACGACGTGCTGACGAAGAAGTCGCCCACAAGCACTGCGATGTGATTATCCCACACACGATTGATGGTTGGACGGCCGCGGCGCACCGACGATTCGTCGATTACGTCGTCGTGAATGAGCGAGGCATTGTGCAACAATTCCACCGATGCCGCCGCCATGAGAATGGTGTGCAAGTCGCCGCCAAACAGTTTTCCGGAGAGTATCGTAAGCATTGGGCGCAACTGCTTGCCTTTGGCTTTGAGAAAATCGGCAACAATACACTGCATGAGCGCATTGTCGCTATGCAACGATTCGGTGATTATTGCATTTAGTTGCTCAAGCTCGTCAGCCAGGTTCGCCCTTATTTGTTCAAATTCAGTCATCATTTTATTTTCTATTGCAAAAGTAGCAATAAATATTCTTTGTTTAGAAACTTTTGTGCGTAATATTTCAAAATACCGATAAAAAGGAGTAATTTTAAATGTTTTTTCAGAATTTATGAACACATTAGCGGTTGTTTTTCTGACAATAACCACTAGAAATAACTCAAGATAATGGAAGAAAAGAAATTGGTTTTGCTCGACGCCTACGCACTGATATTCCGAGCCTACTATGCGCTGATTCGCAATCCGCGATACACCTCGCAAGGGCTCAACACATCGGCCATTTTCGGCTTTGTGAACATGCTGCAAGACTTGCTAAAACGCGAAAACCCAAGCCATATTGCCATCTGCTTCGACCCCAAGGGCGGCACCTTCCGCCACGAGATGTACGCCGAATACAAGGCAGGACGCGAAGAAACACCCGAGGACATACGCCGGGCGGTGCCCTACATCAAACGCATTGCCGAAGCATATAACATTGCCGTGCTCGAGGTGCCCGGCTTCGAAGCCGACGACGTGATTGGCACGCTGTCGCTGCTTGCCCAAAAGCAGGGTTTCACCACCTATATGGTCACCGGCGACAAGGATTTCGGGCAACTGGTGAGCCAATCGGTGAAAATCTATCGGCCCAACTCGGGTGGCGGCTACGAGATTATGGGCGAAAAAGAGGTGTGCGAGAAGTTCGGCATCGAACGTGCCGACCAAGTGATTGACATGCTGGCACTTATGGGCGACAAGGTGGACAACATACCCGGTTGCCCGGGCGTGGGCGAAGTCACCGCCGCCAAGCTCATCCGCCAGTTTGACAACGTTGAAAACCTCATCAACAACACCTCGCAGCTGAAAGGCGCTCTCAAGAAAAAGGTGGAGGACAACATCGAAAAGATTCGCTTCTCAAAAGTGCTTGCCACCATCTGCCGCGAGGTGCCTATCGAACTCAACGAGCAGCAGCTAAAGCGCCAACCCATCAACGCCGAGGCACTGCGCCAGCTGTTCAAGGAACTGGAATTCCGCAATTTTGCAACCCGCATAATCGACCAGAACGAAGGCAACATCGGACTTGAAGGCGCCCCAATGCCTGCCGCCAAGGCTTCGGCTGACGCCGTCGCCACCCCTGCCCCGGCAAAAGCCGCCGCGCCAAAGAAGAAACAATCGGCTCAGATGTCGCTGTTCGGCGACGACGACGACGAGGAGGATACCACGCAAGCGGCTCGCGACGCCGAGCAGCCGGCTGAAACTATCGTCATCGAAGAACCCGCCGAAATTCTATACACCCACATTAGCGATGCCGCCGAGCTGGCAACCCGCCTTGCCGAAGCCCTGCAGAGCGATGCCGTGGGCATTGAGGTGGTGGCTGACGGCGACGATGCCATGACCGCCACGCTGGTGGGTGTGGCAGTGGCAACGAAGCGCGGCAAGGCGTTCTACGTCGATGCCTCGCTCGCCAACCGTCTGAAACCGTTGCTCGAAAGCGATACAGTGACATTGGTGTCGGGCGACGTGAAGCGTGCTATGGTGGTGATGCGCCGCCACGGCATTGCCCTTGCTGCGCCTTACTTCGACACCGCCGTGGCTCACTATCTGCTGCAACCCGAACGCCCGCACGCCACCGCACGCCTCGCCGAGGAAATTCTGGGCTTGGCATGCACCACCGACGATGCCTTGCTGGGTGCCAAGGGTCGCAACCGCCGCCGTTTTGCCGAGGTTGCCGACGATGCCATCACTGCCTATGCCTGCCAGCTTGCCGACATGGCGCTGACGCTGCGCTTGCCGCTCAATGCCAACATCGCTGCCGACGGCCTGACGTCGCTGCTTGCCGACGTGGAGTTGCCACTCATTGAGGTGCTTGCCGACATGGAATACACCGGCGCACGCGTCGACGTGAAAGCGCTTAACGACTATTCGGTGGTGCTCACCGAGCGCATGAACAACCTCGAGCAAGAGTGCTTCCACCTCGCAGGCGAACAGTTCAACACCGCCTCGCCGATGAAGGTGGGCGAAATACTTTTCGACAAACTGAAAATCGACGATAAAGCTAAAAAAACCAAGAGCGGACAATACTCCACCACCGAGGAGGTGCTGATGCACCTGCGCGACCGCCATCCGCTTGTCGACAAGATTCTTGAGCTGCGCGGCATACGCAAGCTGCTGTCGACCTACGTGAACGCTTTGCCGCAGCTCATCAACCCCACCACCGGCAGAATTCACACCACCTACAACCAAACCGTCACTGCCACCGGACGATTGTCGTCGACCAACCCCAACCTGCAAAACATTCCGGTGCGCACCGACGACGGCCGCGAGATACGCCGCGCTTTCATCCCCGCCGACGGCAACCTGTTCTTCTCAGCCGACTATTCGCAAATCGAACTGAGACTGGTGGCTGACCTCAGCGGCGACCCTACAATGGTGGATGCTTTCCGCCACAACCTCGACATACATGCCATCACGGCAGCAAAAATCTATCACGAACCGCTGGAAAACGTAACCCCCGACCAGCGCCGCAAAGCCAAGACAGCCAATTTCGGCATCCTCTACGGCATATCGGCATTCGGGCTGTCGGAGCGGCTGCAGATTCCGCGTGCCGAGAGCAAGATGCTCATCGACGGTTACTTTGCCACATTCCCGGGCGTGCGCGACTACATTGAGCGCAGCGTCACCCAAGCCAAGGAGAAGGGCTACGTCACCACCCTGTTCGGTCGCCGTCGCATGCTGCCCGACATCAACTCGCGCAATGCTGTAGTGCGCAGTTTCTCGGAGCGCAATGCCGTGAATGCCCCCATCCAGGGCACCGCTGCCGACATCATCAAGATTGCCATGGTGCGCATCTTCAACCAAATGAAGCGCGAAGGCATGCGCTCGAAGATGATTCTGCAAGTGCACGACGAATTGAACTTCGAGGTGCTGCCTGCCGAAGCCGAACGGGTGCAACAGATTGTGGTGGAATGTATGCAGGACGCCTATCACGGCAACGTGCCGCTCACCGCATCGCACGCCTTGGCATCGAACTGGCTCGACGCCCACTAACCGCCCCTTCAGAACACAATGCTCAGCGAGGCTTGCAGCCGCATGCCGGGCGTCATTCCCGGCATCACGGCAAAACTCGTGCTGATGCGACGTGCATCGTTGCCGTAAATCAAGCCCAGCACCTCGTTCACCGGGTCGATGAGATACGCCACCACATTGCCCAGAAACTTGCTGCCGAACAGCGTGTAGCCGCCAGCAACAATGCTACGTTTCAGCACATAGAACGCCTCGCCTATCACGGCACCGGCAAGCGGCGTGATGATGAGGTCCTGTATCGACGGAATCTCGTTGAACGCCTCGATGCCATATTCCCAAAACAGCGTGGAGATGCCAAAGCCATATAGCATCGAATATGGCGCGCTGAAGCCCTGCGAACGGGCACTCATATAGTAAGCCGCGCCACCATAGGGGTGCAGCAAATAATTGAAATACCATTTGTCGCGGTCCCAAACCGGACCTTTCTTCACATGGTTCCACCAACGCTCAAAGAATGGCGTCGACCTGATTTCCTCCTTGTTCCAGGCCGTGGCATCTTCGGGCAGCAACTCAAGTATGCCCAGCATTGCCACACCGGCGGCATAGAGCGCCACGCTGTTATACACCACCTTTCGATAGTTGGGGCGATGGGTCCACAGCGAATACGGCAACTCATATACTGACGGTTTCAGGTCGTGGTTCTTAGGGAAATTGGGCAGCAAATCGGCGCCTTCGGTCATCACCTTCAAACTCCCCGCAGCATACACCGTATCGGGCGACAGCCGGGCAGCATACACCGTATCGCATGCCAACGAATCGGGTGCCAACGCAGCCTCCTCGCCTTGCTCAGCCACCATCGGGCTACAAGCGTGCAACATCGGGCAATCGCTGCCCATAGCCCGGCCCTCTTTATCACCAAATAGTATAATTGCCAATAATATGACCAATCGTGCTGCTTTCATTGCTCTGCGGTTCTGTAGTGATACTGTTTATATTTACTTCTATCTTGAATTTCGGTCAGCTAAATTACTAACATCTCCACGATGCCAAGTGTTCAATTTTTCTTCTAAAATAACACATAATTCTCCCTATGAACAATATGAACACTTTTGCCGATATAAAGAATAATCACACACCGCAGTTGCCTAAACTGCGCCGAGGAGTATATCACGACTTTCAATTCCCCCTCACTGCAATTAGCACTTATGCCTCCGACATTGCATCCCCCAACTATGCGATATTCGAGATGTTATTTTAGGAACAAAGGCGGCAAAAGGTTTTGCGATGTGTGGAAATTTAGTTTACTTTGCACAAAGCAACGGTGGCGCAACAAGCCAAACGCGCCGTTGCCCCTAAGAAATGACAATAAGCGAATCAAGACTATAACCAAATAAAAACCCCCATTTTTTTCTCAGACATGAAAAAGACATTCATCTGCTTTGCACTCGGTTTGTTGCTATCATCGGTCTGCGCTCAGGCACGCACCTATAACCTTGCCGACTATGGCATCACCCCAGGCACCGACAGCCTCGCCATTCGCATTGCACGAGCACTCGACGCCATCAAGCGCGACGCCGCCGGGCAACCCGCCAAGGTGCGTCTGCCTCGCGGCACCTACAACTTGCGCTCCACCCAGGCACCGGTGCACGAATACTATATCACCAACCACGACCAGGTGGTGAACCATCCTGTGGGCATTGCCCTCGAAGGCTGGCAAGGACTCACCTTCGACGGCTGCGGCAGCACGCTGCTGTGCTCGGGCCGTATGTTGCCCTTGAGCATACTGCATTGCACCGACGTGAAAGTGCAACGACTGAACATCGACTTCGACCATCCGCAAATTGCACAGGTTACGATTGTGAAAAACGATGACAACGGCATCACCTTCGAGCCATCCGGCGAGGTGCAGTGGGGCGTTGACGAGAAAGGCACGTTCTACGGCTACGGGCTGAAATGGGATGTGAAGTATTTCACCGGAATAGCCTTCGACGGCGCCACACGCCACATATTGCCGCAAACCAGCGACTTGAGCATCGACCTGCGCAGCTGCACCACCTCGGGCAACCGGGTGACGGCGCTCAACTGGAAGGACCCGCGACTGGTGCCAGGCACCCGCGTGGCTATGCGCAGCTATCAGCGCCCCCATCCGGGCATCTTCCTTGAAGCAAACACCCGCACTACGCTCAAAAACATAAAGGTACACTACGCCGAAGGCATGGGTGTGGTGGCTCAACGCTGCACCGACATTCACCTTAACCACGTAGACGTGTGTCTGCCAAAAGGCAAAGACCGATATTTCACCACGCAAGCCGATGCCACTCACTTTGTGCAGTGCCGCGGCACCATCGTTGAAGAAAACAGCCTCTACGAGGGCATGATGGACGACGCAATCAATGTGCACGGCGTGTATCTGCGCGTGCGCCAACGCATCGACAGCCGCACCGTGAAGGCATGCTTCGAGCACGAACAGTCGTGGGGATACTCGTGGGGCGACGAGGGCGACACCGTGATTGTGGTGCGCTCTGCCACCATGGACCAACTGCCGTGGCAAGGCATCATACGCTCCATCAAGCCATCGTCGGGCAAGATTGCCGGCACCAAGGACTACGTGATTTCGTTCGACCGCGACCTGCCTGCCGAAGTCACCGAGAAAGAAGGCTACGGCGTGGAAAACCTCACTTGGACACCAAAGGTGGTGTTCCGCGGCTGCACCGTGCGCAACAACCGCGCCCGCGGCGCACTGTTCTCGTCGCCTCGCACCACCGTATGCGAGAAGAACCTGTTCGACCACACCTCGGGCACCGCCATCTTGCTGTGTGGCGACTGCAACGGGTGGTATGAAAGCGGTGCCGTGCGCAACCTGGTGATTCGCCGCAACCGCTTCGTGAACTCGCTCACCAACCTGTTCCAGTTCACCAACGCCGTGATTTCAATATATCCCGAAATACCACAACTCAAAGCCTCCAAAACTTATTTCCACGGCGGCACTCCCACCGCAATACGCATTGAGGACAACCTTTTCGACACATTCGACCATCCGCTCATCTATGCCAAGAGCGTCGACGGACTGGTGGTGAAAGGCAACAAGGTGAAGTATAACACCGCGTTCACCCCATTCCATTGGAACAAGCAGAGCGTGCTGCTGGAGCACTGCACCCGCACATCGGTGCAGCAGTTTCCCACACTACCCACAAGCAACTGACCACACTGCAAAGATATAATGATATGACAAGGGGCACGTCGTCGCGACGCGCCCCTTTTCTGAATGGTTTTCTTAGCTAACATCTAATGTGTGCGGCTTGAGAGAGCAGCAGGCACATCAGTGTATACGGTTACAGCACATGCAGGCGACGCTTGTATTCGTCGATGGCTGCATCGAGTCGTTGCTGTGCAGTGGTGTCGCCCGGCACATTGTGCGACGGATTGATGTAGAGTTTCACGCCACGGCTTTCGAGAATCTCAACCACGGTGCACACTGTGGTCCATACCAGAGTGATGAAGCCCAGCGTTGACAACGGGCCGATTTTGTCGAACTGATGCTCGGTGGTAACCGAAGCGTCTTGCAAAGGCACGCACGAGTCAACCACCACGTCGGCAACCTGAAACAGGTTTTTGCCGCTTGAGTGACGTCCCGCCTTGTCGCCGGTGTTGCCTGCCGAGCCAAAGGCAATCACCTTCATGCCACGTTTCTTGGCTTCGAGCGCCATGTCGATGTTCACGGCATTGATGCCGGTGTGCGAGAATATCCACAGGCAATCGTCCGACGTAAACTCATAGTTCTTCATTATCTGCTGGGCATAGCCCTCAAGACGCTCCAGATAGAGGAACTGATGTATACCCATCTGACCAATTATCTGAGTGAAGAATGTGAGTGGCAATTCGCATAGCGGGTGGAAGCCTACTATGCCGCCAATGCGCGGGTACATCTCCTCACACGGGATGGTGGCGTGGCCACAGCCCCAGGTGTGCACCCAGCGACCTTTTTCAATTGAATCAGCCATGATAGTGGCTGCCTTACGGATGTTTTCCATTTGAGTTTCCTCAATAGTGTTCATAATGCCATGGGCATTGTTCAACCAATCTTTTGCGTACATAATATCATTAAATTTAAATCAGTTAAAAAAAGTCATAACCATCACTTGCCGTGCGTTGCGCCAAACGAATAGAGCACGCCCATCATCACCACCGCTGCAATCATCACATAGGGGTAGAAGTCGAGCAGCAAGCCGCCCACAAAGGCATTAATCACCGAGCTGCCGGCAAGCGCTATTGATATAGCGATGCCGAATGCCGTGCCCGACAGCTTGTTGAAGCGTGCGCCCAGCTGACCCAGCACCACGGGATAGGTGGCCGACAAGCCAAATCCAGCGAGCACCATAGCTGCCATTGCTTCGCCCAGATTGCGAACAAACGGCATCATGGCAAAGCCGCACAGCATGATTGCAAAAAAGGTGTAAAGTATGCGGTCTTGCGACATCTTTTTCGACAGCCATATGAGCACGAACCGTGCCGTTATCAGCGCCACCATCATCACCGTGAGCAGCAGCACGGCGCCGTGGATGTGCGAGAAATAGGTGGTGGCAAGGTTGTTGGTCACGCTCTCGATGCTGCTCTGGAACAGCAACACCAGGCTCAACGTCACCAATATGGGGTTACGCAGCAGTTTCACCGCCTCGCTCAGCGGAAAACTTTGTGTGAGTTTGGGAGCCGGAAACTTCACACCGAAGCACAATGCCGTGCCAATGGCAAGCACCGCCGATATGCCCAGCAAAGTGTAGGTGTAATTGACGTGGTCGCCCAGCAAGCCCACCAGCAGCGTGATTGACATGGCACCCAGCCCATAGAATGCACCCAGCAGACTCAGCCGTGCGCCGCGCACCTGCTCGTCGGCATAGAGGTCGGAAACGATGGTGTTGGTCTGCCCGTTGAGCACTCCGCCGCCCACGCCAATCAGCACATACGCCAACAACAGCATCGGCATCGTAGTGGCAATGGCTATCAGCGCAATGCCCACCAGCACCGAGCAACAACTGCTCAGGAACAGCACCCGATGGCCGTAGCGGTCGCACACCGGGCCAAACAGCATCGAACCCACAAGCGTGCTTGCCGTGAGGGTGAACGCCAGCGTGGCTTTGTTTGCCACCGTGAGCAGCAAACGCTCGCTGAGCGATGGCAGCACCGAACCCAGCGCCACCATAGTTATACCAAAGAACATCATGCCAAAGCATGCTGCAACAAACGATTTTATTGTTGATTTTTCATCCATAATTCAGCTTTACTTTTTTTAAAAATAATTAATAAGGAATTGAACAATCGGTAAGGCTTTTTTACAGACTATCAAAACATGTGGGTGTTAGTCCCGAAAACCAAACTTTCGGCATTCTGCGCCAAATAAGCCGCACCCAGCAGCACCTCGTTGCCATCGAGCAATGTGGCTTCGAATTTTGTGCGACGTATCGAGAGCGGTTGTGCCCAACGCTTTGCCTCGGCATAGATGGCAGGCACCAGATGGCGCGCCGAGCAGAACACACCACCGCCCCAAATCACCTTCTCGGGATTGAGTATACTCACCATATTGGCAGCCGCCATGCCCCACATCTCCACCGCCTTGCCAATCACCTTGCAGGCTATTACGTCGCCGTTGCCATAAGCTCTGAAGATGTGCTTTGTGGTGAGGCGCGAAATGGGCATCTGCCGCAACTCGCCCCGATAAGCCTTGTCGGCACGAATCAACTCCTTGGCACGATTGCAAATGCCGGTGCCCGAAGCATAGTATTCCAGACATCCCTGTGGATCATATTCATTGACATAGGGCGGCTGCAAAGCCATCCAGCCTATGGCGCCTACAACGTCGTGAGCACCATGCAGCACACGCCCGTCGATGGCTATGCCGGCACCGATGCCGGTGCCCACCACCATGAATACACAGTTCTTGCTGCCACGGCCCGCGCCCTGCCATAGCTCGCCGTAGATGGCACAACTGCGGTCGTTGTCGACGTACACTCTGATGCCCTTGCCCTCAACGTGGCGTCTGAGCTGCTGAGCAAGCGGATAACTCTCCCACTGCGGAATGTTTGGCGCCCACACCAGCTCCGTGTCGGGGTCAACGCTGCCCGGCACACACACTCCTATGGCTTCGATGTTAATCTTGTGGTAAACGGCATTCTCCAACTGGCGGTCGACGGCTTCAAGTATTAACCGCCCAACCTCTTCGCCACACCTTCCGGCAAGCAAATTCTTGTGAAGATACTTCATATTGCCTTCGCTGTCAACAATTGCACTTGCAATCTTTGTTCCACCTAAGTCGAGAGCTATCACTGCCATATACGATACGATGATTTAAGGGTTAATTTCAAAAATAAAATACAAGGTTTATGTCTACCGCAAATATATAATACACTTTCGGTTTCAGCAACGATTATACCAATATTTTTACAGTTAATTATTGCTAAATATCTTAAATATGGTTAAATGTGTTTATGGCCACCAACCAAAAAATCCTATCAATCAACATATTACACACGAGGCATAGCACCACCGTACCATTGCTTTAATGTTTGTTAACGATCAGCAAAAACACTTGTCTGCTGCAAGGCGCTCACTCGTGCTTGCCAATCAGGCGCTCCATCCACACCATGTCGTACCATCGCCCGAATTTCAACCCGCATTTGTGGAAATGCGCCACCAAGGCAAATCCCATACGCTCGTGAAAGCGCACGCTATGCAGGGTCAAATAAGGGTCGCACTCAACCACAGGATATGATATGCAAGCATTCATGTTCAAGATGCCCTGCTGCCTGAGCCGCTGCTCCAACGCCTCGTAGAGTTGCGCGCCAATGCCCCGGCGCTGCACATCGCCGCGCAGGTAAATGGACGTCTCAACAGCCCACTGATAGGCAGCCCGGTTCTTGAACTCTGCAGCGTAGGCATACCCCACAATCTCGCCGCCAAGCACAGCCACCAGATAGGGATAGCGAGCACTGATGCTGCTCACGCGGCGCTCAAACTCCTCCTGCGTGGGCACATCGTATTCAAACGTCACCGCCGTGTCGGTAACATACGGGGCATAAATGCCAAGCAGCGCCCCGGCATCGGCAACCTCAGCATCGCGTATCATCACCTCTTGTTGCATAGTCAATAAAAAAACTTTTTCATCCGCATGCGGACCTATAATAAACAATCAAAAAAAGCACCATCCTTCACTGGCGAAAGACGGTGCTTGCTTCGAGCCTCTTGTCGGATTCGAACCAACGACCCCGAGATTACAAATCACGTGCTCTGGCCAACTGAGCTAAAGAGGCATAAAAAAGGGTAAGCTATCTACATCGCGCCGCTACAACCTGCTACCCTTGCTTCGGTCAAGACCTGGGGGAGTTGACAAGGAGCTGGCCGTATAGGACTTACCCGACTGCAAAGGTAGTTATTTTTGCCGAATTACCAAAATATCGCCATCATTTTTGCTATGCTGCCGCCCGACAACAGCAGCACTCATCCAACCCAACCATCTGTCGAACAACACATTACGCCACGTTAGGCAAATCGACAATTTGCTGCAACAAACGTCGGTGCAGCCCGCCGGCAGCCCGTTACCGGAACAGGTCAGCCGATTAAATTCGCGGTTTTTCGGCTAAAAGGGGCAAGATAAGGCGGGATATTGGCGAGTAATTGCGCAAAAATTAGTAATTTTGCACGATTAAACGTAAACAAACCGACATGACATTTGTTGATACAATAACAGTGCTGCTATTTGTGGCAAGCGTAGTGATAGGCTACATACGCGGGCTGGTTAAGCAAGCCACCTCGCTGGTGGGTTATATTTTGGGCATCATTGCCTGCAATGCTTTTGGCGACACCGCCACCGACATCCTGCTCACAGTGATGCCGAGCGCCGCCCAATGGCCGCTGGCAAGCGTCACCACCCACGCCGTGGCTGTGATAGTGCTGTTTCTGCTCATCTCGCTCAGCGTGCGTGTGGCAGGCATGTTTCTGCGCAGCATCGTCGATATGCTGCATTTGGGCATTATCGACAACATCGGCGGGTCGGCGTTGTGCCTGTTTAAGTACTTCTTCATCTTCAGCATTTTGCTGAACCTGTGGCTGATGATTAACCCCACAAGCGACACCTTCACCACCGAGCACATCCTCGGCAACCGTCCGTTTGTAGAAACCATCAATCTGGCACCGCGCGTGCTTGGGTCGGAATCGCTGCCGGGCGATTCGCTGAAGACAATCACTCGCGAGGCTGAGCAGATTGAAGCCGCCGAAGATGCCGGAAGCAGCTTGATTTAACAACACCCGTGCCAGCAACGAGGACAACGGCAGCCTTTTCCGCTCTCCTCCGGTTTGCAACGAAAACAAAAAAAACGAAGATATGAACAACAACGACATAATAAACGAGGCGGCAAGCAGCGAATATAAATACGGCTTCGTGACCGACGTTGAGACTCACGTTATTCCCAAGGGGCTCAACGAGGATGTGGTGCGCTACATCTCGGCATACCGCAACGAGCCCGAATGGCTGCTGGAGTTCCGCCTGAAGGCCTATCGCCATTGGCTGACAATGAAGATGCCCACCTGGGCTCACCTCAACATTCCGGAAATCGACTATCAGGCAATCAGCTATTTTGCCGCGCCTAAAACCAAGACCGACGACAAGAAGGAAATCGACCCGGAAATCAAAAAGACTTTCGACAAGCTGGGCATTCCGCTCGAGGAGCAGATGCGCCTGAGCGGCATGGCTGTCGACGCGGTGATGGACGCCGTGGGCGTGAAGACGATGTATCGCGAACGCCTTGCCGAACTGGGCATTATCTTCTGCTCGTTCAGCGAAGCAGTGAAGGACTACCCCGATCTGGTGCGCCGCTATCTGGGCAAAGTGGTGCCTTACACCGACAACTTCTTTGCCGCACTCAACTCGGCGGTGTTCTCCGACGGCTCGTTTGTCTACATCCCCAAGGGCGTGCGTTGCCCGATGGAGCTGTCAACCTATTTCCGCATCAACGCCAGCGGCACCGGACAATTCGAGCGCACGCTCATTGTTGCCGACGACGACGCCTACGTGTCGTACCTCGAGGGCTGCACAGCGCCCATGCGCGACGAGAATCAGCTGCATGCCGCCATCGTGGAAATCATTGTTGAGGACCGCGCCGAGGT
>JBJECX010000012.1:0-18173 GCA_051871535.1 Muribaculaceae bacterium
CCCGGGCTATATGCCTCGCCTGCGTCTCGGCCTCACATGCTTCGCATGTCATCGCGTCAACCATAATCATATTGGGCGTATGCGATACGCCCCTACATTATTCTTCACCCGCGGTGATATTAACCGCGGAGCGGTTACAACTTCAATAACCCCACATTGGCGGCGACAGCCGACTATGTGGGGACACGTGGACATCCCCACCATCCACAACCGCGGAGCGGTTGCAGACCCGGCTGCGATGGATACGCCCATACGATATGCGGCGACCATCGCCAAGGATTCACTACCACAACAAAAGCCCCGTCCATAACAGACAGGGCTTTCGTTTATATTGTTATAAACCAGGCTTTTAGAATTTAGCCACTTTCTTACCGCCGGCAACGTAGATGCCCGGCTGCAATCCGTTGAGACACTCACCGAATGCCACTTGCGAGCGCACAAGGCGGCCGGCAATGTCGTATACGTCAACGAGCGTGTCGTTACTGATGTCGGCTTTCACCTCATCGATGCCCGTGGTGAGTTGCGTGACGGTGAAATTGTCGGCATAGAGGTTGAACTCCGACGATGAGTTGATGGCATCGAGATTCAACCCTATGGTGAGTGTACCGTCGGTCACTTCGGTTTCAACCGACACGGTTACTGCTGTTCCCCAGTTGCTGCTCACTGTCACGGCTGTCTTGTCGGTGTTGGCAAACACGTATGCCCCATCGAGGTCGGCATGCACCACAGCGGTGACGCGATAGGTGCCGTTTGGCACGGTGGCTATCTGCTTTATCAGGTCGCCGGCAACTGTTACGTTGCTTGCTTCGTTATACAAATGCAATCGGTAGCCCGAACACAGCTGCGAATCCCACGACTCAACAGCCTTGTACCACGGCCCGTTGGAGATGCCCATGCTCCAGTTTGGTGTCCAACCCACCAGACCGTCGGTGCTGTTGCACGATTCGAAATCGAGGTTTTTGAAATAGCCCGAAGCATCCACCGGACCACTTTCGTCGCCCGAGCCGCTTCCGCCATTGAAGGTTTTAATCGTCATCAGCGCGTCCTCCGAGATGAGCGCGTGTGAGCCCGTTTGCCACTTCAGTTCCCAAAATCCGCGACCGTCCCAGTTTGCCATCACGCGGTTGGTGGTGCCGTCCGAGCCGTTGCCACATTCTTCGGGCTGCCAGTAGTATAGTCCGGTGACGTTGTCGTAATCGTGCAGCGTGGCAATGAGGTCGGAGAGAAATGCTGCCTGACCGGCAGGCGAATAAGCCCACGTCGACGAGAAGTCTTTGTCGGAGCTGCTTGCGCAAGCGTCGGTGCAATAGTAGCCCGTTTCCACTATCTGGATTTCTTTATTCGGGAAGTTAGCCACCAACATATTCAACGTGCTCTGCAAAGTTTCTATCGAACCGTGCCAGATGGGATAGTAGCTCAAGCCAATGATGTCGTAGTCGGTGAATCCGGCTCGCTCAACGTATTGATAGAAGTTGCGGGTGGCAGTAGGCACCGAGGTGCGTTCGCTGTGCAGCACAATCTTGGCATCGGGGCACACCTCGCGCACAGCCTTGGCACCGTTGCCGAGCAGGGTGGCAAAGCGTTGCCACGCAGCGCTGTAGGTGTCGTAGCTTTGCGCCGGATAGCAGCGGTTGCTGCTGCTGTTCATGTTCACCGTCAGTCCGCTGTAGGTGCACTTGTCCCACATCATGCCGTAGCTCACCTCGTTGCCCACCTGAACAAAGTCGGGGGTGGCACCGGCAGCCACCAGCGTCTGCAGCGACTCTTTGGTGTAGGCATACACCTTGTCGGCTACGGTGGCAGTGGCGGTGCTTGCGCTCATGTCCCAGCCTGCCGGCATTGCCTGCTTGCTCACGTCGGCCCAAGTGTCGCTGTAGTGAATGTCGAGTAGGAAATACATTCCTTCATCCTTAATGCGTTTGCCCAACGCAGCCACATAGTCGATATCCTGACAGGTGGCGGGGTCGTTGTCGTTGCCCGGCTCTACGAACAGGCGCACACGAACGGCATTCCAGCCGCAGGTGTTTTTCACAAACGACACCATGTCGTCGATGACTGCGCCATCGGCATCGAGCCATTGGTCGCCCACCTTTTCATAAGCCGGCACCAGCGAGAGGTCACCGCCAGCTACACGCACAGCATCGGTGCTCACCGCAGCCGTCATACTCAGGCTGCTCACCAATGCCATCACAACGAATAATGCTATCTTTTTCATATCCGGGAGGGGTATATGTAGGTTAATAATCATTCTTTCACACACAATGGGGCTAAGCCCATAACTGCGCCGCAAAGGGCATCAAAGGGCTTTCTTGTAGGCGCGACGACGCTTGTGCAGGGTGGTGTCGAAATACTGCCACTGCAACTGCACGCGCTGGTTGTCGTCGAGTTCGGGGTTGCTCTCGGCATAAATGTAGCCGTTTTTCTTGAAGCACGGAATCAGATCGTTGAACAGCAGCGAGTTCACGCCCTTACTCTGATATTCGGGCTTGATGGCAACAAGCAGCAGGTCCACCACGTCGTTCTTGCCTTTCAGTGCCTTGAGCAGATGATACCATCCCAGCGGGAACAGTTTGCCGCGCGAACGCTGCAGCGCTTTCGACATCGACGGCATGGCAATGCCCACGCCAATGAGGGCGTTGTCGGCATCCACAATCAGCGACACGTTTTCCAGTCGCAGCACCGGCAGATACATATTGATGTAATGGTCGATTTGGCGCGGCGTGAGCGGCGAGTAGCCGTACAGTTGGCTATATGCCTCGTTGATGAGCCGGAAGATGGCTTGGCCGTAGTCCTTCACCAACGCCTTTGAACTGGTGTACTTTATGTTGCGCACATTGTATTTCTTCTTCACTATCTCGCAGATGCGCACCATCTTGTCGGGGATGGATTCGGGTATCGTAATCTTGAATTCCACCCAGTCGGTGTCGCGCTCAAAGCCGAGTTTCTCGATGTGCCGGGGATAGTATGGGTGGTTGTAGATGGTTGCCATCGTGCCCAGCTGGTCGAAGCCCTCAACCAGCATGCCTTCGGGGTCCATATCGGTGAAGCCCAACGGACCCACAATGTGGTCCATGCCTTGCGAGCGGCCCCAGTCCTCCACCGCTCCCAGCAGAGCAGCGCTCACTTCCTCGTCGTCGACAAAATCGATGAACCCGAAGCGCACATTCTTTTCGTTACTCTTTTCGTTCACCACGCGGTTGATGATGCCTGCCACGCGGCCCACTGCCTTGCCGTCGCGATACGCCATAAACAGCTTGCTGTCGCAGAACTCCGATGCCGGATTCTTTGCCGGGTTGAACGTGTCGAGGTTGTCCATCAACAGGTCGGGCACGTAATATGCGTTGTCCTTATACAAGTTGGTGCTGAATAGCGAAAACTTCTTTATCTCTCGTCGGGTGGGTTTAATTTCTTTGATTTCTATTGCCATTTCAAAAAAAATAATAAGGTGGAATGATTTGTTGTAGCAGGTAGTGAAAACCTATTCAAGCGCAGTCAGCGCCGAGGCGGAGCAGTTGCGCGGATTGAACACAAACTCCAGCGCCTGAGCAGACACATACACCATGCCATCGTCGGTGAAATGCACTGCCGAACGCGAAGCGCCTTGCTGCGATGGTGCATACACCACAAAGTAGCAGCGCTTGGTTTTGCTGAAGCCATACACGGCACCTTTGTCGTCGGCAACGATTATCAGGTTCTCGTTCTCGATGCGAGCGCCGCTTTCGGTGTCGCTCATCGAAAAGATGGGCTTGTCGTATACGCTGATGCTCATGCGCACGTCGGTGCCGCCCTCCCTCAGTGCAGTCACATTGTCGGCATTCTCCACAGCCCAGCGGCGGGCGGCGTTTTCAGCCTTTTCAAGCTCGAGTTCTTCGGGTGTGGGATGATAGATTAGCGCGGCAGCCTGCGACTGGTTCACCAGATATTCGGTTTCTGCCGAGCGGCGTATGTTGTCGGCCTTGCCATACACCAGCTGCTTGCCGTCGCGTTGCACAATTTCGCCCTTGAACGGCACGGCAATAAAATCGCTGGTCTGCGCCTCGTAGAGGCACATCACCACTTCGCCCTCTGTCTCGCCGGCTTGCGGCAGGGCGCCGTAGGCAAAAAACAGATAGTCCTTGCCTTTGATGTCGGTGAGGTGCAACGGCATCGGCTGTGCCTCGCCCATCACTTCCTCGGGCTTGAAGGTGAGCCAATGCTTGTCCACAGTGCGGTTGAGCTCGTAGGTCACCCGCCATGTCGCCGTGAGGCTATCGCGAGTGATAGTGTATACCTTGAAGAACGAGCGGTTGGTGGTGCTCGAATAATAGGTCACGCCGGCAATCTGACGCTCGCCTGTCTTGCTCGGGTTCACCTCCAAGGCAAACGCCACGTTGGCAAGGTCGCCCAAGCGGTTTTCGCTGTTGAGCGTGTTGCGCAGTATCTCGCGCGCCTCGTCGGCTGAAATGGGCACTTCCACAGTGTCGACCTCGGTCTTGTTGGCTTCGCTGCGTCCCTGAAAGAAGAAAAATCCCAGCACAAGCAGTATCAGTGCCGTGATTATGGCTGCCACAAGCGGTCCGCGGCTGCGGCGCTTGGGTTCGGGCTCGTAGTCGTAGGCAGCGCTGCGGCTGCTTGGCGCGGGTGTAGCTTGGGCGCTTGCGCGCTGCTGCTCCTCTTCCTCTTTGTTGAAATCCCATCCTTGCGAGTCGTTGCGCACGGGTGCTACGGGTGCTGCCGGCTGCTGCGCCGCCAACTGGCGTCCGCACAGCGGGCAGAACCGCGAATTGGCAGGAATCGGTTCGCCGCAATAGGGGCACACGGCAGGCTGTGGCATAGGCGACCCGCAATGATTGCAAAACCGCGAGTCAGCCGGCACTTCGTTGCCGCAGTGTTCACATATTCTGTTCTCCATTGTCTGTGTTGCTGGATTGTTTGTTTTCGATGCAAAATTACTAATTCTTTTTCAATTATCTATTTGCCTGCACCCACGCAATGCTTTTTGCTGATTTATGAGGCACAGCGATTTTTTCAATTTAACAATAATTAACATCATTCGCCACGAACATTTTCTTCCACCACACATTATTATATACAATACTAAAGTATTGACACCAAATGCCACACCCCGGTTTTTGCTTCGTTAAGTGCCTCGCCCAACGCTGCGCTGACAAAAATTTTTGCCGAGCGGTGTCACACATAAGAAATTTTAGTGTAATTTTGCACCGATATTTTCTGCAAATCAGAGAATAACGTATTTAACCAAACAGAAAATACTAAGTCATTAGTTTCAACATCTATTTATAGAACACTTCAGAAATGGCAAAGAATTTAGTAATTGTTGAGTCTCCATCAAAGGTAAAGAACATAAGCAAGTTTCTTGGCGACGACTACAAGGTGATGTCGAGCAAGGGTCACATTCGCGACCTGCACAAAAAGGATTTCAGCATCGACGTCAACAACGGTTTCGCCCCCATCTACGAGATTCCGTCCGACAAACGCGAACTGGTGAAGACCTTGAAAAAAGAGGCTCAACAAGCCGATATGGTGTGGCTGGCTTCCGATGAGGACCGCGAAGGAGAAGCCATTGCCTGGCATCTCTACGAAGTGCTGGGGCTAACCCACGAGAACTCTAAGCGCATCGTGTTTCACGAAATCACCAAGTCGGCGCTTCTGCATGCCATCGAAAACCCTCGCGACATCGACACAAACATCGTCGACGCCCAGCAGGCACGACGCGTGCTCGACCGCATTGTGGGCTTCGAACTCTCTCCTGTGCTATGGAAGAAAATCAAGCCGGCGCTGTCGGCAGGCCGTGTGCAGAGCGTGGCGGTGCGCCTGATTGTTGAACGCGAACGCGAGATACAGAATTTCAAGAGCGAACCATACTATCGCGTGGTGGCGCAATTCATACCCCAAGGCTCCGACACCGTGGTGAATGCCGAACTGTCGCGACGCCTGGCTTCGCGAGCCGAAGCCGAACAATGCCTCAACGACTGCCGCACGGCACTGTTTGCCGTTGAAGATGTGCAGGTTAAGCCGCAAAAGAAATGCCCCGCACCGCCGTTCACCACTTCCACCCTGCAGCAGGAGGCGCTGCGCAAACTGGGATTCACCGTATCGCAAACAATGCGGGTGGCTCAGATGCTCTACGAATCGGGACACATCACATATATGCGTACCGACTCGGTGAACCTCTCGTCGCTCGCCATCAACTCAATAAAAAAGGAAATCACCGACACACTCGGCTCTCAATACCTGAAGGTGCGGAAATACCACACCTCAACCAAAGGCGCTCAAGAAGCCCACGAAGCCATCCGTCCCACATTCATCAGCAACCACGACATTGCAGGCTCCGCTCAGGAAAAGAAACTCTACAACCTGATTTGGAAACGCACCATCGCCTCGCAAATGGCTGATGCCGAAATCGAAAAAACAATCATCAACATCGCTTCGCCAAATATGACCGACCGTTTTACGGCGACTGGCGAAGTGCTGAAATTCGACGGATTCCTGAAGGTGTACATCGAATCGACCGACGACGACAACGCTGCGGCGGACTCCGAGCTGCACGTGCTGCCTGCCTTGGCGCTCGGATGCCCAATGGCTGTGAAAGGCGTCACCGCCACTCAGCGATTCACCCAGCAACCCTATCGTTACAACGAAGCCACGCTGGTGAAGAAACTCGAAGAACTGGGCATCGGACGCCCATCAACCTACGCACCTACAATCTCCACCATTCAGCAACGCGAATATGTGGTGCGGGGCGAAAGCAAAGGCACAGAACGCTCCTACGAAGTGCTGCAACTCGCCCACGGCAAAATAGTGTCGAAGCAGAAAACCGAACTCGTTGGCGCTGAAAAAGGCAAACTCATGCCCACCGACACCGGCACCGTGGTCAACGACTTCCTCATGGAATATTTCCCTACAATCATGGACTATAACTTCACCGCCAAGGTGGAAGCCGAATTCGACGATATTGCCGAAGGTAAGGTGAAGTGGAACAAGGAAATATCCGACTTCTACAAGATGTTCCACCCCACCATCGAAAACGCCACCAAACTGCGCCTCGCACACAAAGTGGGCGAACGAATATTGGGCGAAGAACCCGGCACCGGACGACCCGTATCGGTAAAAATTGGCAGATTCGGTCCGGTGGTGCAGATAGGTAGCGCCGACGACAGCGAACGACCTCGCTTTGCATCGCTGCAAAAGAACCAAAGCATCGAAAGCATAACCCTCGAGGAGGCACTCAAACTGTTCGACCTGCCTCGAACCGTGGGCGAATATGAAGGCGAAACGGTAACAGCCGCCATCGGCAAGTTCGGCCCGTACATCAAGCACGGCAAGACTTTCGTGTCCATCCCGAGCAGCACCACACCTCAAGCAATCACCATCGAGCAAGCCATCGAACTCATCAACGCCAAGCGCAACGAGGCGGCTAACAAAGTGGTGAAGACTTTCGACGAAGACCCTGATATGCAGGTGCTTAACGGACGTTTCGGCGTGTATATCTGCTACAAGAAAGCCAACTATAAAATCCCTAAAGGCACCGACGCCGCATCGCTCACCCTCGAGCAATGCAAGGAAATAGTAGCCGATGAGGCTAACGCACCCAAGAAACGCACCTCACGAGCCAAGAAATAACCTAAGCATCATCCCAAATCTACGACACAGCTTGTAGGGGCGTATTGCACACGCCCCAATAGGCGGTTGTGCGCCGAGGATGATATATAATTCGCATCCTATACGGATGCCGGAAGGTGGGGGTGATGGATACCCGGGGTTGCGCTTCGCTTACCCCGGGCTATATGCCTCGCCTGCGTCTCGGCCTCACATGCTTCGCATGTCATCGCTACGAACGAGGTGATGTCGCCGCATCTAACGCGATAATGCCATCGTATCCACCGCAATAATGCCGCCATCGACCATGATAATGCCACCAAAACGAATGTGATAATGTCGTCGGAATGGACGTCCGAAGGACGTGACCCCGGAGCAGGATGCCGACGGGATTTAGCCGTGGGTGAGCGATAGCGTAACCCACGGATGCAATGTCCCCACCCCGAAAAAGCGTCCGCAGAGGACGCGAATTACATCCACCCGATGCATGAGGTTAACGATAATCCATTCCGACGCACAACCCCGCCGCGCGATGGTGTCGGGCGTATGCGATGCCACCCGCCACACAACCGCGGAGCGGTTGCAACCTCAATAACCCCATGTTGACGATAAGCGAAGCGCAATCGGCTACGTGGGGATAGCAACAGTCTCCCCAATATACACAACCGCGGAGCGGTTGCAGATTCAGATAATTCGCATCCTGTGCGATACGCCCCTATAAGCGTGGGCTGGTTGGTGAGGAAGCGCCGAAGGCGCTGAACCATGCTTAACCGCTGGCAAGCCCCTACGGGGCGCAGCCTGCGGAAGGTGCATCCTACCGTAATATGTGCCTCGAAGAGGTACAATAATGTTCGACATCTTCGAAGCCGAACACATGTAAAGCATCCGACACCCCGCAGGTTACGCTTCGCTCCACCCGCAGTTAAGCATAGTTTGCCATCTCCGATGGCACTGAATCACAACCTTTTTGCAGGGTCTGCAACCGCGCCGCGGTTGTAGATGGTGGGGGTGGATGCGTGTCCCCACATAGTCGGCTGTCGCCGCCAATGTGGGGTTATTGAAGTTGTAACCGCTCCGCGGTTAACATCGCTGGATATCGGGTGTGGTGACGGTTGACGCAAATGTAGGGGCGTATTGCATACGCCCGGCATCGGTATGCGTTGGTCGATGATGCACACCGCCGCGGACGTCCGAAGGACGTGACCCCGGAGGCAGGATGCCGACGGGATTTAGCCGTGGGTGAGCGTCAGCGTAACCCACGGATGCAATGTCCCCTCCACAGAAAAAGCGTCCGCAGAGGACGCGAATTACATCCACCCGCCCCACCGCGGTCATATCACCGCCCTACAGGCGACCCCGCCCATGAAAAACACCCACCCCGCGATGGCACAAAAAATGGAGGACTCACCAGCGGTGAACCCTCCGTTTCTTATATGTAAATAAATGTCTATTACTTTGCTTCTGCCTCAGCCTTTGCGCGAGCAAGATATTTGTCGACGTCTACATTGTAGTTGGCGCTGAAGGTAGGGAACTTGTCCTTGATGGTTTGGTAGATTTCAGCTTCCTTGTCGAATTGCTTTTGTTCGCGGTAGATTACAGCCTTCTTTGCCATAAACAGCGGAGTGTACAATTCGTTGTCGTCGCTCATCGAGATAGCCTTGTCGTATGCCGAGAGGGCATCCGAGAGCTTGTCGAGGTTCACGTAGCAGTCGCCAAGGAGTGATTGAGCGGCAGGACCAACAAGGGTGCCCTCGCCCGAATATTCCTTGATGTACTTGGCAGCTTCCTCAAATTTGCCCTTTTGATAAAGGATGATGGCTGCATTGAGGGCAGCGCGCTCGCCGTTGACATTGCCATACTTGTCGGCAACAGCCTTGTATTGAGCCAATGCCACCGAGTCCTCGCCGAGGGCAAGGCTCATATCTGCCTGGCACACTTCGTTCTTCGAACTTTCTTCGCGTGGTTGTTGATAGAGGTATTTGTAGCCGAATATGATTGCTGCAATCACCAGTATTGCACCTGCTGCGTATCCGATAACCTTCTTGTTGTTTTCTACTTTTTGCTCAAACGATGAAAGTCCTTCGTTTATCTCATCGATTGATGTACGAGTTTGATTCGCTTTTTCTTTTGCCATTTCGTTTATGTTAATCTTATTTATTTTACTAATTTGTAGTTTGTTCCAACAAGTTGCAAAATTAATGGATAATCTCAAATTGTGAAAACAATTTCACCACTTTTTTGCTTTTGGCACGCTAAATAAGTGAAAAACGCGCTTCCGAGGCGCCGAAACGGGCAACAAGCGGGCTGACGGAGAGCAGCGGGCCGACGCATCACTGCAGCTGGCGCACACGCACCTCTATGCCGTCGGCAGCCAGTTGTCCGGCGATGCCGTCAACGGGGGTGTCGCCGTAGTGATAGGGGAACAGCACGCGAGGTTTGATGATTCGGGCTGCCTCAACACACTGGTCGACGGTCATGGTGTAGGGCTGGTTGACAGGCAGGAACGCCACGTCGATTTTGCCCAGTTGCTTCATCTCGTCGATGGGTTCGGTGTCGCCGGCGATGTAGATGCGCAGGTCGTCGACTTGCAGCACATAGCCGTTGCCGTTGCCACGCTTGTGGAATTGCTTGTGGGCAGGCGTGGTGTTGTAGGCGGCAGTGGCGGTTATGCTTATGCCGTCACACTCCACGGTGGCGCCGTTGGCAAGCACGGTGGCTCCTTTCAGGCGCTTGGCGCCGGCTCGGTTGGCAAACACGCGCGTGCCGGGGTGCGACAGTTGCGCAACGGCTTGCGGGTCGAGGTGGTCGAAATGCTCGTGTGTCACCAGCACAATGTCGGCTTGCGGATAGAGCGAATAATCGGTTGGGCGCAGTGCCTGACCCACGGGGTCGACATGCACCGTAAGGGCGCCATCGATGTCGAGCATGAGCGTGCCGTGCTTGATGTGCGATATGGTCACCTTCCTGCCTTTCGAGGTGGTGAAGCTGTCGGTTTCGGGCTGATTGGCGGCAAAGGCATCGAGCTTGGCTTGGTAATACTTGCGCACATCGTTCCAGTGGTAATATGGCTTGATGTCGGAATCCACAGGCAACTCGGCTTCAGCCTCGTTGAGCAGCACTTTCATTATCACGTCGTCGCTGCCGGGTTTTTTGTAGAACACCCACTGTATGTTGCATCCCATGGGGTAAATCTTATAGTTCTGCCACACCGAGGCGAGGCTATCGAACGGCACATTGCGAGCGCCGGCATTGTTAAGCTCCATGAGGCATGCCAGGGGCAGCAGGCACGACTCGTGGCCGAAGCGCAGTGTGGCTTGCGGCTTGCCAGCCTCCACAGCGCGCTCGGCGGTGGTGAGGAATTGTTGCAGCAGCGGAGCCTGATGCAGCGGAGCGCGGAAGTTTGAGGTGCTGCAATAAGCACTGTAGGCATACCACCAGGTGTTCACCCGTCGCCACAGGTTCATCACATCGGTAGGGCTGAACAGGTCGTAGAACTGCACGTCGGTGTAGTGACTCTGCTGGTTGCTTGCCACGTCCCACAGGTTAATCATCAGCTGCTTGCCATCGATGCTGTCGGCAGCAAAACGCCGGTTGGTGAAGAGGCGACTATTGAATTCGGTGGGGTCGATAAGGGCAAGTCCATAGTCCTCCATGGCTTGCTTCTTGGCATTGAACACCTTTGTGATGTCGGGGTTGCTGCCACAGCAATAATACATATCCGCCTCGCTGGCATCTTCCGAGATGCGCAGCTTGGGGTTCAGTGCAAGCAGTTCCTGCAACTCGCTCGACATCGACAGGATGCAGCGCACCACAACCGACGAGCGGGCATTCACCTCGGCATCGCCGGCAAACACCTCGGGGAAGTTGGCATACATGCGGCGCGCTATGCCACGATGCTGGTCGGCGCCTTTGTCGGTGAGTTCGCCCAGGCGACCCTTCGACGCGGCAAGTATGCCACGCAGCTGCGCCAGCACCTGCTTGCCACGCTCGGTGAGCATGCCGTTGCGCTCGCCAATGGCGAGTTGGTCAACCGGGAGCTGATATTGCTTGGGGTCGATGAGCCAACGGCTGCCGTGGCGACCGTAGTGATTGATGTGAAACGGCACATAGCCTGCCGGGGGAGGCGTGAGCGACGGTGCCGCAACCTCCAGATAGGGGTAGGCATAATAGTTGCTTGCGCTCTTGAGTATGTTCTGTGCGAAATCCTGCTCAGGTGTCTGCGACAATGCCACAGCAACTCCGCACACCATTGCCAACAGCATGGCACATAATTTCTTGTTCATAACAGTTGTTGCATTTAATAAAAAATACTATTGATATTGATTGTCGTTTTCAAAAAGTTTCCGCATCGATGCCGCCTGCCATCACAGCCACTATGCGTTCCAGCCACAGGCGGTCGACGTCGTCGAAGGTGTTAAGGCTGCTGCTATCGATGTCGAGCACAGCCTGCACCTTGCCGCCCGCCAGCATGGGCACCACAATCTCGCTTCGCGAAGCGCTGCTGCAAGCTATATGCCCCGGAAAACGGTCGACGTCGGGCACCACCTGAGTGGCAGCCTCAGCCCACGCCGTGCCACACACACCGCGCCCATGCCTGATGCGCGAGCACGCCAGTGGCCCCTGAAACGGCCCAAGCACCAGCACATCGCCCGCCACGCGATAGAAACCTGTCCACCAGAAGCCGAATGTTTCATGAATCATAGCCGACACATTTGCCATATTGGCTATCATGTCAGGCTCGCCATCTACCACCGACTCCACCTGCTTCAGCAGCAAGGCATATTTCGCTGCCTTGTCGCCCGATGCTATTTCGAGATATTCAGCCATAATGATTTCTACTTCAAATAAAAAATCCTGATTCTTTTGCTATGCAAAGATAAGAAAACAAAACCTGATTATTAGATTAGGCTGCATAACAAAAAGTTAAAAAAATTCACCCGCAGCACCGGTAATCGGGGGCTGCGGGCATAGTTAGTTGTATATGTCAATTTTGGGATGTAAGCTTTTCAGCTGTATTTCATGTCGCGATGCGCCGCTGCCGTGCACGGGGGCATCAAGCAACAGCCTCACATGCCATCACACGGTGGCGGTCATGAAGGTGGCGTTGCCTTCGGCCTTCATACCGGTGATTACGGCAGGCACGAGAATCGATTCGCCCTTTTTCACTTCGGTCACGCCGCCGAGGTTGTCGGTGATGGTGGCAGCACCTTCGAGGCACATCACAATCATAAACGAGTCAGCCGATGCATCGATGGTGCTTTCGCCTTCGATGATTTCGCGCTTTACGTCGAAGTACTGGCATTTAACGAGCGGAGTGGCGTGACGGCCGTTGCGGTCGTAGTTGCTCTTATACTCGGAGTAGACGGTATAGTCGATAGCATCCTTGGCTTGCTCGGTGTGCAGTTCGCGGGGGTTGCCGTTGGCATCGAGGCGACCAAAATCATACACACGATAGGTGATGTCGCTGGTCTGCTGAATCTCGGCAAGGAGGTTGCCGGCGCCAATGGCGTGGATGCGGCCTGCCGGCAGGAAAAAGAGGTCGCCGGCGTGCGAGTCGTGACGGGCAATCACGTCCATAATGGTGTTTTCAGCCACGCATTTTTCGTATTGCTCGGGGGTGATTTGCTTGCTCAGTCCGGCATAGATTGGGGCACCTTCGTCAGCCTTGATGATATACCACATCTCGGTCTTGCCGTAGCTGTTATGGCGTGCTTTGGCAAGGGTGTCGTCGGGGTGAACCTGCACCGAGAGGTCGCGCTTGGCGTCGATAATCTTCACCAGCAACGGAAACACGTCGCCAAACTTGGCATAAACAGCGTTGCCCACCAGGTCGCCCTTATATTTTGCAAT
This sequence comes from Muribaculaceae bacterium, assembly GCA_051871535.1. Classification (GTDB taxonomy): domain Bacteria; phylum Bacteroidota; class Bacteroidia; order Bacteroidales; family Muribaculaceae; genus SFTJ01. Next base: position 13,450 of record JBJECX010000012.1, read on the forward strand.
GAGTTCGCGCAGGTTCAAGCCTTTGTCGTCGCCCTCAGCCACCACCGATTCATGACCGGGAACGCCAGAAATCTCCCAGCTTTCGCCAATGTTGTGCTGGTCGGTGACAATACCTTTATACTCAGCAATCTGTTCGCCGCCCCAAAGCACCGATTTCAGGTATGGCTCAAATTTAAATGGTTTCAATGTACTCATAGTAGTTTTGTTTGATTTTGTTTATACGTTTGTTTTTCGTTGTTTATATTCTTGCAAATGGATGGCAGCCGGCTCATTGGCATGCCTTGCGGGCACGCTCGGCAGCAGCGGCAATCACGCCGAGGGTCGAGTGGTCGCAGTCGAACACCGAATACAATCCCTGCTCCTCCTGCGCGGGGTCGCCGGTGTAGTCGTCCCACGGCTCCCACCACAGATGCGCCGGACGTGCGCTGCCGCTCCATGCCCAGAAGTTGCATCCGGCAAGCATATCGCCGTCGAGCATCAGATTGGTGATGAAGCTGTAGTATTTGTCGCGTGCAACTGTCGGGCTGCCGGGCGCAAACGAGAATTCGTCGCGATGATAGCCGAACTCCTCAAGCACGATGGGCTTGCCATAAGCCTTGATGGCATCGTAGTGGCGCTGCACATATTCCTTGCTGGCTTGGCATGCCTTGTCGACGTTGGCGAACATCTCGTCGCGCTTAATCCATCGCCAAGTGGCAGGCCAGATGTGTATGTTAGCATAGTCGATTTCGGGCGCCGAATGAATGGCAGTCCAGAAATCGAGGCTGAACTCACATCCCATAAGCCCCTCGCTGCCCGTCGACACCAGGTGGCGGGCATCAATGCCCTTGATGATGCGCGCTGCGGTGAGGATGTATTCCTTGAAGTCGGTCAGCCCCTCGCGGCTGAAGGCGCGCGGCTCGTTGCCAATCTGCCACGACATGATTGCCGGCGACTGGCTGTAGGGCTCACCCGTGATGCTGTTGCAGCGGCTCACAATGCGCTGCACATGGTTGTAGAACATCTGCTTGGCAGCCTTATTGCGCACAAACTCACTGACATAGCCCACATATTGCTTGTAGCCGTCTAGGCGCGGAATCAGCGCTTTGCCATGACCCGCCCACTCAAGATATGCCGAGTAGCCGCCACTCCATTCCCACGAGTTGTTGAGATAGAGCACAGCCTTCATGCCCCGCTGTTCGAGTTGCACCAGCAGATAGTCGAGCCCCTGCAAGATGGTGTCGTTATACACTCCCGGCTCGGGCTGCAGCACCGGCATCACATGCGATTCCAAGCCATCTTCGCCATCGGCGCCAACCAATATGCGCAGATTGTCCACCCCGAGGCTGTGCAGGCGGTCGAGTTCGCGGCACAGCTTGGCACGATTGCCACCCCTGCCCTCCGAGGCAAGTATGGCGGCATACCACATATTTGTGCCCACATATTTATATTGTTTGCCGTTGAGCATGAGTTTGCCGTCGACAACTCTCACAAACCCATCATCATTAACGTCTTTTGCCATAGCAAACACCGATGTGAATAGAATTACTACTGTTAATATACTTTTAGTTAAGGTTCTCATATACTGCTCCATCATTCTGGCGGTTAGTGTAGGCACCGCGATTGCCTTGCGGCGCTCATCGGCTCCCTCTCCCACAAAGATACTATTATTTAATTGAATGTCACACATCCACTGCATAAAAAATTGCATCATTTTGCCCTACCGCAAGGCTCACCCTAATCACTCCACAACCGCCCCAAAACCACAATTCAACAAAAAAGAGCAAGAAATTTTAGCAAACTCTTGCAAGAACCAAATATTTGCAGTAACTTTGCACTCGCAAACCGCAAATGGTGCCATAGCTCAGTTGGTAGAGCAAAGGACTGAAAATCCTTGTGTCCCCGGTTCGATTCCTGGTGGCACCACAAAAACAAATCGCTAATTCTTTGTGAATTAGCGATTTTTCTTTTTCCCACCTACCATCACGTCAAGTATTGTAATCTACCACAACATCAAGCAGCGAGCGGCTGTCCTCAGTAAGCCTCTCCTGATTCCGATTAGCCCAGATACGGAACTGGGTGCCGCGTTTCGACTTTACTCTATAACCCACAGAAATAATCACATCAAGATTATAAAGCGTGATCTCCTTTCTCTGGGAGAAACCCTCTCTACGCCCATAGTCCTTGGTGTGTGCAAATTTTGCACATACCAAGGACTCATCAAGTTCACCTTCCTTGAAAATATTATTTATATGACGAGATATGACAGGCCTATCTTTTTGGAACGCTATCAGACTTTTATACCTAAAAATCCGCATTGACTCTACACTATGACGCGCACAAAGAGCAAGCAAAGATATTAGCACAAGGCTGCCACCGCCACATGTGCTATGCCCGGCAAGGGCGCACACGGCAGAAAGCATACCTCATGCGGGGGCAACGTGCCGCTTGCGTCACCCACCTCTCGTAAAGCACGGGGCAAAAGCGCAATAAAGCCGCTTGAGGAGAGTCAAGCGACTTGTCGAAACTTAAGTAAAGTAATTCTATTAACTTGTTTTGGTTATAAGGATGGTCGGTTGAGCACACCGGCAGTGTCGGCAGGTGCGGGACAAATCTGCACGTCGGTTTTCTTGCCGTGGTTACGACGAGCATTGCCCTTGCCTTGCACCGGGGCTCCGTTGCCGCGCTGCGACAATCTGCCGGCGGGACGCATACCGGGTTTGCCGGAAATGCGGCGGTTGTTGTTCTTGCCAAAGAACACCTTCTCCAACTGGCGGGCATTGAGCACCTTGCTCATCTTGTTGTAGTATTCTTCCTTCAGCTCGGCAGCCTTCTTCTGGTTGGCGATGCGTTGCTTTTGACGTTCAACAATCTGCTTGTCGGTGAGCGTCTTGCCACCTTCGCGGTTTTTCTGCACGCCTTCGGTTCTCAGCTTCTGCTGCGCAGTGAGGTATTCCTTGTAGATGCTTGCAAATTTCTCTGCCTGCTTGTCGTCGAGCAACAACTGCTTCTGCATTCTTTGCACCTTGTTTTCAATCATCTTCTCGGCGCTCACCTTTTTTGCCTCAGCGCCTCGGCGCTGCGTTGGTTGTGCACCGATGCTCAAAGTAGCACTCAGTGCTGCCACTATGGTTAAAATCATCAACTTCTTCATGTCGGTTTCTGTTTTTGTTTTATTACTAAAATTTTTAACGTCAGTGCCGAATCTTGCTTCGGGGAACTCGGCTCTTACGCTTGGTCTCCTTTTTTTTGAAGCGCTTCTGTTTGTTAGATAATCCATTGGGCAGAATGTTGAATCGAGTGTATGGGATTTTAACATTTATTATTTCAATCGCCGCCAAAACACAGCAGCAAGCCGTATGCAATTTGCATACGACGAATGATTTTTGTAACTTTGTGGCTTAAAATGCGTTGCAGCCGCACGACTGCCCGCTTCCACATCAATTTTTTATTTAAACGAAAAATAAAACAAAAGCAATTAGATATGAGCATTTTCGATTTAAGCGAACAAGAAATCATCAGACGCAACAGTCTGAACGAGCTGCGCAATATGGGCATCGACCCATATCCTGCTGCCGAATACAAGGTGGACGCTTACACCACCGAGATGAAGGAAACCTTCAGCGACGACGTCGAGCCACGCCAGGTGAGCATCGCCGGGCGCGTTATGGGCCGCCGCATCATGGGCAAGGCTTCGTTTATGGAAATTCAGGACAGCAAGGGCCGCATTCAAGTGTATGTCAACCGCGACGAGTTGTGTCCCGACGACAACAAGGACCTCTACAACGTGGTGTTCAAGAAATTGCTCGACATCGGCGACTTTGTGGGCGTTACAGGTTTTGTGTTCCGCACCCAAACCGGCGAAATATCGGTTCATGCCAAGACCCTCACCGTACTCAGCAAGTCGCTGCGTCCGTTACCTATCGTCAAGCAAAAGGACGGCGTGACCTACGATGCCTTTGAAGACCCCGAGTTGCGCTATCGCCAGCGCTACGTCGACCTCATTGTGAACGACGGCGTGAAGGACACCTTCCTGCAACGCGCCACCGTGATTCGCACCATACGCCGCGTGCTCGACGAAGCCGGCTACACCGAGGTTGAAACACCAACGCTGCAAGCCATTGCCGGCGGTGCCAGCGCCCGCCCTTTCACCACTCACTTCAATGCCTTGAACATCGACATGTATATGCGCATCGCCACCGAGCTCTATCTCAAGCGACTGATTGTGGGCGGATTTGAAGGCGTTTACGAAATCGGCAAGAACTTCCGCAACGAAGGTATGGACCGCAACCACAACCCTGAATTCACTTGCATGGAGCTTTATGTGCAATATAAGGATTACAACTGGATGATGAGCTTCACCGAGAAGTTGCTCGAAGCCGTCTGCATTGCCGTGAACGGCACCACCGAACGCGAAATCGATGGCGAAATCATCAGCTTCAAGGCTCCTTACCGACGTCTGCCAATCCTCGATGCCATCAAGGAAAAAACAGGCTACGACCTCAACGGCATGAGCGAAGAAGAAATTCGCCAAGTGTGCCGCGAACTCAAGATGGAAATCGACGAGACTATGGGCAAGGGCAAACTCATCGACGAAATCTTCGGCGAGTTCTGCGAAGGCTCTTACAAGCAACCGACATTCATCACCGACTATCCCGTGGAGATGAGCCCGCTCACCAAGATGCACCGTTCAAAGCCGGGGCTCACCGAGCGTTTCGAGCTTATGGTGAACGGCAAGGAGCTTG
>JBJECX010000013.1:0-17170 GCA_051871535.1 Muribaculaceae bacterium
GTATCTTAATCATACGGCTGCCGCCGCTTCGTTGCGTTTGTGCGATTGCCGTTTTACCGAGCCGGTTTTTGTCGGCTCGGGCGGCGTTTCAAGTGAACTCGTCAGCGGTTTTCAAAGAGGACGTTGACATCGTGCCGGTCTTTATCGACGACACGCTTTCTTATGTACATCAGCCTCTCCGAGGCAGTTCTGTGGTCATCGCGGTCGAGGTGGTGAATGCATGACCCATTATTATAGCAAAATAATTGCCGCACACACGCCACAACACCGCCAAAAATAGTAACTTTGCACCACATTATATATAAACGAAAAATGATATGAAAAATAAGCCGTTGGTGGGAATATCCGACAACTATGGAGAAGAAGGTTGGCACAACCTGAAGGTGGAATACGTTAGCGCATTGGCTGCCGCCGGTGCCTTGCCGGTGATTGTGCCGTTCAGCCTCGATGCCGATGTGCTTGCCGCTACGCTCCGGCACCTCGACGGACTGGTGCTAAGCGGTGGCGGCGACTTGGCGCCCTCAACCTTCGGCGGCAGTTTCTCGCCCTACGCCCACAAGCCCAACGTGCCTCGCGACCACTACGACATCATGCTCTACCGCCTTGCTGTGGCACACCGCCTGCCTGTGCTGGGCATTTGCCGCGGCTTGCAGGTGATTAATGTGGCTTGCGGTGGCGACATCTATCAGGACCTGCCCCACGAGGTGGACCCCGCCATGACCCGTCACTCGCAAAAGGCCCCCAAATGGCAGGGAGTGCACAGCATCACATTCGACGCCGACACCGACACCGCCCGCCTTTTGCCACAACTGCAATTTATGTGCAATTCGTTTCACCACCAGGCAATCAGGCAACTCGGCGACAACCTGCGCGTAACCGCCACCAGCGACGACGGCGTGATTGAAGGCATCGAGCACACCGACGCCGACGTCATTGCAGTGCAATATCACCCCGAACGGATGGCACTGCCCGAAAGCCTACAACTGCAATTCCTCACCAACTGGGTGAACCACTTAGGCACGCGCCAAAAGTGAAATCGACCACATCGGCGAACTATTGACCACAAATTGCGCATAACAGAACAATGCCCCACACCCGTTGCCGACCGCCCGATTTCGGCGGGTTTATTGGCCAACAATCCAAAAAGTTAGGCAAAAACTATGCACAAAACACAATTTTTTGTGCAAAAATCGCTCTTTTATCCTGTAAAATTTTTATTTGTGAATAATAATTAGTTACTTTGCACCGATAAAAATTAATTGCGAAGAAATTACAACAAAATTTATAACATTTAAAATTTAAGAATTATGTCTGAAATTGCAGAAAGAGTAACAGCTATCATCGTTGATAAGCTTGGCGTAAACGAAGCAGAAGTAAAGCCTGAAGCATCATTCACCACCGACCTCGGTGCAGATTCTCTTGATACAGTAGAACTTATCATGGAGTTTGAAAAGGAATTTGGTATTACTATTCCAGACGAAAAAGCTGAAACCATTCAAACTGTAGGCGACGCAATCAACTACATTGAAGAAAACAAGTAAGACAAACTTTCTTTTATTTCCCGTAACTACGACTTTATGGAATTAAAAAGAGTAGTAGTAACAGGTCTTGGTGCTATTACTCCGTTAGGCAACGATGTTGCTCAAACATGGGCAAATGCGTTGGCAGGAGTAAGTGGAGCAGGACCTCTTACTCATTTTGACGCCTCGAAGTTTAAAACACAGTTTGCTTGCGAGGTGAAAGGATTTAATGCAGCCGACCACTTCGACCGCAAAGCCATCCGCACATTAGACCTCTATTCGCAGTATGCCCTCGTGGCAGCCACCCAAGCGGTTGACGATGCACAGATTGCCGAAGGTCTTGACAAAACCCGCGTAGGTGTTGTGTTCTGCGCCGGAATTGGTGGCTTGCACACGTTTGAAGAAGAAGCAGGCTACTATGCCAAGAACGAGGAAAACGGTCCAAAATACAACCCATTCTTCATTCCTAAGATGATTGCCGACATCGCTGCCGGACATATCTCAATGAAGTATGGCTTCCACGGACCCAACTACGGCATCGTATCGGCTTGCGCATCATCGACCAACGGCATGATTGACGCATTCAACCTGGTGCGCCTGGGCATGGCCGACGTGATGGTTACCGGCGGCGCCGAAGCAGCTCTGTTCCCTGCCGGCGTGGGCGGTTTCAACTCGATGCACGCTCTCTCGACCCGCAACGACGACCCTATGCACGCTTCACGCCCATTCAGCGGCTCGCGCGACGGTTTCGTGATGGGCGAAGGTTCAGCAGCCCTCATCCTCGAGGAATATGAGCACGCCAAGGCTCGCGGCGCCAAGATTTACGCCGAAGTGATTGGCGGCGGCATGAGCGCCGATGCTTACCACATCACTGCCACTCACCCCGAAGGCCTCGGTGCCCGTCTGGTGATGGAGAATGCCCTCAAGGATGCCGGAATCAAGCCTGAAGATGTCGACTACATCAATGCTCACGGCACTTCAACTCCTGTTGGCGACGTTTCGGAAATCAAAGCCATCAAGGAAGTGTTTGGCGACCACGCCTACAAGTTGAACGTAAGCTCAACCAAGTCGATGACAGGTCACCTGCTGGGTGCTACCGGTGCTCTCGAAGCCCTGTTCTGCGTCAAGTCGGTTCAAGAAGATGTTGTGCCTCCAACAATCAACCACGTTGACGGCGACAACGACGAAAACATCGACTACAACATGAACTTCACTTTCAACGAAGCTCAACATCGCACTGTCGACGTTGCTTTGTCGAACACATTCGGCTTCGGTGGTCACAACGCCTGCATCATCGTCAAGAAGTATAAAGGATAAAATTTAGCACAAGTGCTTAACGATATTCTCACAATGTTAAAGCTCCCTTTCTTGAAGGAAAAGGAGCTTTACGTTTTTTGCCACAACATGCTCGGCTTCTATCCCGGCGACATCGAGTTGTACAAACTGGCGTTTGTGCACCGCTCAATGTCGATAAAGTCGCGGTTGGGATGGATGAACAACGAGCGGCTCGAGTTTCTCGGCGACTCCATTCTCGACAGCGTTGTGGCTGACGTGCTCTACAACGCCTTTCCAAAGCGCCGCGAGGGTTTCCTCACGTCCACCCGCTCGAAGATTGTGCAGCGCGAAAGCCTCAACCGCGTAGGCGAACGCCTCGGATTGCCACAGGTGGTAAAATGGTCGCAAAAGTCGCAGAGCCACAACAGCTACATCTTTGGCAATGCCGTGGAAGCACTGGTGGGCGCCGTATACCTCGACAAGGGCTACAACCGCTGCTTCAAGTTTGTGAAGGAGCGCATACTCGATGCTTACTTCGATTTGCGCAACGTGGCAAAAACCGAAATCAATTTCAAGTCGCACCTCATTGAATGGAGCCAGAAATATCACATTTCAGTTGAATACAACACATCGAATGTCGAATACGACGAGCAAAACAGCCCGGTATTCTACACCACCGTCACCATCAGCGGCATAGAGGTGGGAAAAGGCAAAGGCTACTCAAAGAAGGAGTCGCACCAATTAGCATCGCAAGATGCCCTTAACCACATCAACGGCAACCAGGAGCTGCGCGAAACACTGCTCGCCACCGTAGGCGAGGAATGCGCTGCCGACAACATCAAAGAGGAAATACGCAAGGAGGACGTTGTGAACGCTGCCGAAGCAATAGCAATTGCCGAGCTCGAGCGCGAAGAACGCGAAGCTGCAAAACACGCCGACGCATGATATAGCGCAACGGCATCGTTCCTCTGCCCCACACACAAATCAAGCACTCCCGAGGATGATTAGCAATCGTAATCGCCTCGGGAGTGCCGTTGTTTTTATCTCATTTGTGCCACACGGGCGCAGCCCATTGCCGAGCCACGCCTCACGCGCGCCACAAAATTATCATTTCACTTCCCACGTCTCGCCGTCGAGAATCATGTCGCGAAGGCAAGAGTAGTTTTTGCGGGCCACCACATCGGCAACCTGCTTTTCAACCTCGTCGTTATAGGTGAGCGCTTCAACGTCGCGAATCACACCCACTGCCAACGGCAGGTCGTGGCCATCCATCATAGCCAATTGCTGATGCAGGAAGTTGCTTTGGCAACGGGCGTCGTGGGTGAGCACGTCGTCGATGGTGTAACCGTCTTCGCCAATGGTCACAGCCTTCAAGCCGAAACCATCCTGCACAAGACCCTTGTTGCGCTCCTTGCCGAAAATCATCTTCTCGCCATGCACAAGGTGGATGGTGCGGTCCTCGCGGGTGGCACGGTCGGTGATGAAGTTGTGAATGCCGTTGTTGAAAATCATACAGTTCTGCAGAATCTCAACAATCGAGCAACCCTTGTGGTTGGCAGCTGCCACCATCACCTCTTGCGAAATCTTTGGCTCAACGTCGATTGAACGGGCAAAGAATGTGCCACGGGCGCCAAACACCAATTCGGCAGGCACAAAGGGGTCTTCAGTGGTGCCGTAAGGCGACGATTTGCTCACAAAGCCGCGGTCGCTGGTGGGCGAATACTGGCCCTTGGTCAAGCCATAAATCTTGTTGTTGAGCAAGAGCACGTTCAGGTCAATGTTGCGGCGCACCTCATGGATGAAGTGGTTGCCGCCGATTGCCAGACCGTCGCCGTCGCCGCATATTTGCCAAACGGTCATCTTGGGGTTAGCCGTCTTGAAGCCGGTGGCAACAGCACCACCACGGCCGTGGATGGTGTGGAAGCCATAGGTGTTCATATAGTATGGCAGACGCGAACTACAACCGATGCCCGAAATCACGGCAGTGTTGTGTGGAGCCACGCCCACCTCAGCCATAGCCTTGTGGAGTGTGGCAAGAATGAAGTGGTCGCCGCAGCCGGGGCACCAGCGCACTGATTGGTCACTCTTATAGTCGGCTGCTGTATATTTCTTGTTTTCTTCCATGATTATTTGCCCTCCATGATTTTAGTTACACCTTCAACTATCTCGTGAACCAAGAACGGTTGACCCTGAGTCTTATTGATGCGCTTAACAACGAGTCCGTCTATCTTGCTTTGCAGATATTCGGCAAACTGACCTGTGTTGAGTTCGGCAACAATCACGTTCTTATATTTACCAAGCACCTCGCCGGTGTTTGCAGGCAGCGGGCTGATGTAGCTGAACTGAGCCAAAGCCACCTTTTTGCCGGCGGCGTTCATCTCTTCGACAGCGGTGTAGAGGTGACCGAATGTGCCGCCCCAGCCCACCAGCAGAGTGTCGGCATCGGCATCGCCAAACACCTCGAGTGCCGGGATGTGGTTTGCCACATTCTCCACCTTGTGCTTGCGAGCCATCACCATCTTTTCGTGGTTCAGCGGGTCGTTCGACAATGCCGAGGTGTTGTAGTCCTTCTCCAATCCGCCCAGACGGTGCTGGAATCCTTCTTGACCCGGAATAGCCCAATAGCGCACATCCTCGGCGTTGCGCAAATATGGCTTCCAGCCTTCGCGCATATCCTCGGTGACAAAGTTAGGCTTGATGTCAGGGAAATCGCCTGCCTCAGGCACACGCCAAGCCGACGAGCCGTTGGCAATGAATGCGTCGGTGAGCAGAATCACCGGTGTCATGTGCTCCACCGCAATGCGGGCAGCCTCGAAAGCCATGTCGAAGCAGTGTGTAGGCGATGTTGGAGCAAGCACTACGATTGGCGATTCGCCGTTGCGGCCATAGAGTGCCTGCAGGAGGTCGGTCTGTTCAGTCTTGGTGGGCAAGCCGGTTGATGGACCGCCACGCATAACGTCGATAACCACCAGCGGCAATTCAGCCATCACAGCCAAGCCGATGCCTTCGCTCTTGAGCGCCAAGCCCGGACCCGAAGTGGATGTCACGGCAAGGTTGCCGGCAAACGCGGCACCGATAGCCGAGCATACGCCGGCTATCTCGTCCTCCATCTGGCAAGCCTTCACGCCAAGGTCTTTACGCTTGGCAAGCTCATGCAGTATGTCGGTGGCAGGAGTGATAGGATAACTGCCAAGGAACAATGGCAGACCGCTCTTTTCCGAAGCCATAATCAAGCCCCAAGCGGTGGCTTTGTTGCCGTTGATATCGGTGTAAACACCCGGTTTTGCCTCGTCGCTTTCGATGCGGTAGGTCGATACCGAAGCGTGTATGTTGTGACCATAGTCGTAGCCGCCTTGAACCACCTTGGCATTTGCCTCGTAGATGGCAGGCTTCTTGGCAAACTTGTTTTTGAGCATGTGCAATGCAGCCTCGAGCGGGCGGTCGAACAACCAGCACACCAAGCCGAGTGCAAACATGTTGCGGCACTTCAGCGCTGCTTTGTTGTCGAGTCCGCTATCGGCAAGCGCAGCCTTCACCATCGAGGTCATTGGCACCTCAACAATCTGAGCACCAATCTTTGTAAGTCCGATTTCATCGTAAGGCTTGTCGGTGGTGTAAAGCGCCTTGTCGAGGTCCGACTGGCGGAACGAATCGATGTCGATGATAGCCACACCGCCATCTTTCAAGAATTTCACGTTTTGCTTCAATGCTGCAGCGTTCATCGACACGAGCACATCGCACTTGTCGCCCGGAGTGTGCACACCGCGTCCGATGTTCACTTGAAATCCCGATACGCCATTAAGCGAGCCTTGTGGAGCACGCACCTCTGCAGGATAGTCGGGGAAGGTGGAAATCTGGTTGCCAATGCCAGCCGACACATTCGAGAAGATGTTGCCAGCCAACTGCATGCCATCGCCCGAGTCGCCCGAGAAACGCACCACTACCTTGTCAAGCACCTTGACATTTTGTTTTTCTAACATAAGATTTTTTTAAATAACGTTGTATTTCAGGTTTATTTGTAGTTTACTCTTTTTTGATAGGGCAAAGGTAATGAAAAATTATGCTTGCACGTCAACTATTTACGGAAAAATTTATTTAATTGACAAAACAAATTGCATACTTCACCACCTCTGGGATATTTATGCACTTATCGTTCGCTCTTCTACAGCTTGAGTTTTATGTTTATGCGCTCAAGCACACCCGTCACGGCAATCACCACCAGTGCGAACGTCAGGCAGTTGACAATGCCCATTGCGCCATGGGTCAGACAGTCGGGCAGCACCACTCCGGTGAGGCTGCTCATGGCATAGAACACGTATGGCATCAAGTAGGTGGTGAGGGTGGATGTGCCTGCCGGCTTGATGATGGCAAACCAGCGAGTCGCCCCGGCTTGCACAAGGCAGTCGAGCACAGCATATAGCATCACCGCGATGGCTATCACATAGAACACCCACACTGGCGTGGCTTCAATCTTGCCCACTATCCAAAAGCGGTGCATCACTGCCGCCAACGCGGCACACGCTGCCGACACGCCGAATGCCATGGGCAGCTTCCACTGCCACGGACGCTCAGCCACGCGGGCACCCAGCACCGAAAGCAGCATGCCGCTCATCGACAGCACCACAAGCGAACCGTTGCCAATGTGCAGTATGCCCAGCATACCGTTGTAGAAATTGTTTTCGCCGAGCCACAGCAGCGGTTTCCCGCCGTAGCAATCGCGCAACGGTGTGCCAAGCAGGCTCACCAGCACAAACACGCCCCACACCACGCCCAGCAGTCGCGCATTGTGGCGGCAGAACAGATAGGCAAAGGCGCACACCAGATAGGTCCATCCTATCAGGCCGAGTATGCTCGAATAGGGGCTGAACACGCCGCCCTGCGGATTGCGGAACGTGAGCACCAAGAACACCAGCACCCCGGCGCCAAGGCATCGGAGGGCAACGAACACCCGTCGCTGAGCGGCGGTCTGCGGCTTGGGATAGTTATTCCACACGCACACAATGCCCAATGCCATCAGCAACCAATATACACCAATCGAATACGGAGCATCGGCGGCAAGACGCGCCTCGGAGTTGCCAATGAAGCAACCCGCCACTATGAGCCACAGCGTGCGAGTGAGTATGTGCCCCACGGTGCTCTCTGCCGACTTGCCTTTGGCATAGCGGCGCTCGATGGCATACGGTATTGACATGCCCACGGCAAACAGAAAGCATGGGAACACCACATCGGCAAGACCCATAAAGTCCTCGCCAAACGCGGCATGCTCAAGCCAGTGTGGCACATCGTGAATCTTCCAGAAATCGTTCACAAAAATCATGGTGAACATGGTGATGGCGCGCAGCATGTCAATGGCGAGGTTACGCCGGCTGAACGCCTCGGTGGTGTTGGTTGTTGTCATGGCTATTGGTGGCGTTTTCGGTGGTTGAAATTATGGTTGTTCAAAGAAAAGATGCCTTGCCGACCACACTCGGGCACATTGCATGCCAATGTGAGCCTGCAAGGCACAATATTTTTGTCAGGGCATCAGCGATGCGATGCCCGTTAGGGTACGGAATCACTTCAGTGCGGCAAGGGCTTCCTTGATGCGAGCCACGGCAGTGCGGATGTTTTCGTCGCTGGTGGCGTAGCTGAAGCGCACATAGCCCGGAGCGCAGAATGCCGAACCGGCAACGCCCGACACATGACCCACTTCAAGCAGATACATTGCCAGGTCGAGGTCGTTTTCAATCACCTTGTCGCCATATTTCTTGCCGAAATAAGCCGACACCTCGGGCAGCACATAGAATGCGCCTTGCGGCTTGCTGATTTTCAGACCCGGAATTTCGCTCATGAGCGAGATGATGAGGTCGCGGCGGCGCTCAAATGCCTGACGCATCTGCTCAACGCAGTCCTGCGGACCGGCAAATGCGGCTTCGGCTGCCTTTTGCGCAATCGACGAACAGCCCGAGGTGTATTGACCCTGCAACTTGCTCACAGCCTTTGCCACCCACAGCGGGCCAGCCATGAAACCAATGCGCCATCCGGTCATGGCGTAAGCCTTCGACACACCATTGATGATGATGCAGCGTTCGCGCACCTCTGGGAACTGAGCAACGGAGTTGATTTCGCCGGTATAATTGATATGCTCGTAGATTTCGTCGGCAAGAATCATCACTTTCGGGTGACGGGCAAGCACATCGGCAAGTGCCTTGAGCTCGTCGCGCGTATAAACAGCGCCCGTAGGGTTCGACGGCGAGCACAGCATGATGAGCGATGTCTTGGGTGTGATGGCTTCTTCGAGCTGCTTGGCGGTGATTTTGAAATCCTGCTCGTGCGAAGCAAACACCTCAACCGGTTTGCCCTCGGCAAGCTTCACCATCTCAACGTAGCTCACCCATGCCGGAGTGGGAATAACCACCTCGTCGCCGGGGTTGACCAATGCCAGCACCACGTTGCACAATTCCTGCTTGGCACCGTTGCCCACCACAATCTGCTCGGGAGCAAACTCGAGGTTGTTCTCGTTTTTCAGTTTTGCGCAGATGGCTTTGCGCAGCGACAGATAGCCCGGAACCGGAGTGTAGAACGAGAAATTCTCATCCACCGCCTTCTTGGCTGCTTCCTTGATGTGTTCGGGTGTGAAAAAATCAGGCTCGCCCACCGACATGTTGATGACGGCGACGCCCTGTGCCTTCAGCTCCTGACTCTTTTGCGACATGGCAAGAGTGGCTGACACGGCTAATGACTTGATTCTTAGTGATACCTCATTCATATAGTTGTAAACAATAGTTTTTGGTTTGTTCGATTCACTCACCGCAAATGTAATAAATATCCGCGAGATTACCCACCGACACTGCGAATTAAATCGAAAAACTTATCGTCGGATGCCGCACCCTCGCATGCCCTGCTTGCCATCGCACCAACTCTCGCACAAAGCGCTGCGATGCCTCGTAACGAACAAACTGCCCACAAGCCATTATCGCAAATCACACTCACTAAAAAGCCGGTAATCGTTCGATTCAGCGTCGGTAACCCATTATTTTTTTGAGTTACCGATAAGCAATCGCATATTTCTTATGAAAATGCCTTTATTCTAAAAACAAATCATCAAGCACCACTTCACTATGCACATTTCCGCTATACATATTCTTTTTTATGCCATAGGTGGTTACAAAGGTCTGATGTAATGCTTTGCGTGTTTTGGTTGCCGAACGAAAAATCTCAGCACGCTCCCTAAGGCGTTCGTCGTATTGCTTGGTGATTTCAAACTCGCCCTGCGAGAATTTTATTTCACATAGATTTATGGTTTGGTCGCGGCGGTCGATAAGCAGGTCGATTTGTGCCCCATCTCCTTTCCAACCACATATATCGCTTTGCACACCGCTAATGCCTAATTTACGTTTAATCTGTCGGATATGGTGAAGGCACAACTGTTCAAATGAATATCCGCTCCAGGCTCTGCGTGACGGAGAATCAATCATATTTTGCCAATGATTCTCATCACCTCCACGATAACTTTTTACATATCTAAGGTGAAACAATGTGAATAAGTCTGTTAATTGATATATTGTTCCTCTCTCCGTTTTGCCAAATGCGGTATATTGACGAATAAAATCACAATCGCATAAGTTGCGCAGTGCTTTGGTCAAGGCTCCGCCATCCTCAATTTTGGCAGCCGCCATAATTTCGGCGCGAGTCAATCCCGAAGCTTTGTTAGCTAATGTTTCGATAATCTGTTTGTGCAATATGGCTTCGTTGAAAAGCGAGCGGAACAGGAAGTTATACTCACGCGCAAGCGGTGCGTTCTGCACAAAGAAAAGACTATCCACATTTTGTGTTAGGCTCTTGTCTCGCTCAAGCATCTGAAGGTAAAGAGGAGTGCCGCCAAGTATCATATAACACTCAGCAATCTGATAGCGGTTCCAGTTTATTCCCCGCGAAATAAGGTACTGCTCTGTTTCATATAGCGAAAATGGAGCAAGATAGATGCTTCGAGTGGTCCTGTTATACAATCCGCCTTTATCTGAAAGCACATTTTCACGCATCCATGCAGTTGCACTACCACAAACTATAAGCTTCAAGCGATTGTTGGTAGCGCCCCATGAGTTCCAAAAGTATTCAAAGGCTTTAATAAACCGGCTCTTGTGGGTATCCATCCATGGCAATTCGTCAAGAAATACGACTATGGGTTTATCTCCATCTATCGACTCAAGATAGTCACGCAACTGGGCAAACGCATCAAACCAATCCTTTGCAACCTCCCATTTACGACCGGAATAGTATTCCAACTGACGAGTAAACTCTCTAAGTTGCTCTTTCTTGGTTCCCTTATAAATACCTGTAGAGTAGAATGCGAATGTGTCATTGAAGTATTGTCTTACCAAAAAGGTCTTTCCAATACGACGTCTCCCGTAAATAGCGATTAGTTCCGGAGACCTTGACTCAATACGTTGGCGCAGAATTTCCTGCTCCACCTTTCTGCCTATGATAACATCGCTCATAATAATAACATTAAAGTTTACGCAAATATACGCAAAATAGTTCGATTCAGCGTCGGTAACCCATTATTTTTTCGAGTTACCGATAAGCAATCGCATATTTTCTGCAGAAATCGCTTCTTTTTAACATCTTGAATTTACCGCAAATTTCCTATCCAAAAGTCAATCTGGCTCGGCAGCAAGCACAGCACCGAAAACAGAGTGGACATCGGTTCGGATGATTATTAAGATTAATTAATGTGGACAAAAGAAATGTTTTTTATTACTTTGCATCACAATTAATGAACACAATATTTTATATATTACACCTTTTGTGAATGCAGAAAATTGAACTGAACGATATGCTGCCGGCGGTGTTTGCCGGATGCGCCGACACCGGCAGCGAGGTGTGGCTGCGCGACGTGACGCTTGAGCGCGGCAAGAAATATCTGATTTCGGCTGAGAGCGGCACGGGAAAGTCGTCGCTGTGCAGTTACGTCTACGGCTTCCGCACCGACTATTCGGGCTCGCTGCTTTTCGACGGCACCAACGTGCGCAGCCTTGGCGTGGCACAGTGGTGCGAGGTGCGCTGCCGCCATCTGGCTTACCTGCCGCAGGAGTTGCGCCTATTCCCCGAACTGACCGCTATGGAGAATGTGTTGCTGAAGAACGACATCACCGGCTTCAAGGCAAAGGCCGACATCGTGCGGCTGTTTGAGATGCTTGGCATTGCCGACAAGCAGAACAGCCCGGTGGACAAGATGTCGATTGGTCAGCAACAGCGCGTGGCAATCATACGCACACTATGTCAGCCTTACGACTTCATAATCCTCGACGAACCGGTGAGCCACCTCGACAACGCCAACAACGCCATTGTGGCGCACCTGATTGCCGACGAAGCCGAGCGCCAAGGCGCAGGCGTGATTGCCACGTCGGTGGGAAACAACGTGATGATTAACGTAGACAAAGAGTTGAAATTATGAAAGGATTGATGTGGAAATTGCTCCGCCGCCACGTGAGCGTGGCGCAACTGGGCGGATTTGCCGTGGCTAACCTCATAGGGCTCACCATCGTGATTCTGGCGGTGCAGTTCTATGGCGACGTGCGCCCCATCTTCGACGACGACGAAAGTTTCATAAAGCGCGACTATCTGGTGATTACGCGCAAGGTTACCGGCATGGGCGCTCTGATGGGCGCTTCGTCGGAATTTTCGAGCGAAGCCATTGCCGACCTCGAGCAACAGGATTGGGTGACCAAAGTGGGAAAATTCCGCACATCGGAATATAGCATCAACGCCACCGTGGGGCTGGGCAACAGCGGTCGCAGCATGAGCACCCAGTTCTTCTTCGAGTCGATACCCGACGAGTTTATCGACGTCAGCTCTGCCGACTGGCGCTTCAACCCCCGGCGCCCTGTGGTGCCGGTGATAGTGTCGAAGGACTATCTGAGCCTCTACAACTTCGGATTCGCCGCCGCGCAAGGTATGCCCAAGCTCAGCGAAGGCATGATGGCAATGATTCCGCTGCAATTCACCCTCACCGGCAACGGCATAAGCGACGTGCTGCCCGGGCGCATAGTGGGCTTCTCGAGCCGGCTCAACACCATACTTGTGCCCGAAGAATTCATGCAATGGAGCAACCGTCGCTACGGCAACGGCGGCACCACGGCACCAAGCCGCCTGATTGTGGAAGTGAACACCCCTGGCGACGTGCGCATTGCCGACTATATGGATGCTAAGGGCTACGATGTGGGCGGCGACAAGATGAACAGCGGCAAGGCAAACTATTTCCTATCGGTGATTATCGGCATCGTCATCGCCGTGGGCGTGCTCATCAGCCTGCTGTCGTTTTTCGTGCTTATGCTCAGCATCTATCTGCTACTGCAAAAAAACACCAAGAAACTGCAGGACCTGCTCATGCTGGGCTATCATCCGCGCCAAGTGGCTGCACCATACATCCGCATGGTGGTTGCCATCAACGGCGTGGTGCTGGTGGCAAGCGTAGTGCTGATGGCAGTTGCCCGCTCGTTCTACATGGGCATGCTGCAGGCCTTTGGCGTCAACGGCAGTTCGATTGCTGCCGCCATAGTGGTGGCTGTGGCAATAATGGGTTGCATCACCGCAGGCAACGTGATAGCCATCAGGCACAAGATTGACCGGCTTTGGCGTCAAGCCGACTAATCTCTTTATTTATTGATAAAAATCATTAAAATCGAACAATTCTTCAGCGCACCACAAAATAATTGCATATATTTGTCATTATAAACTTTCGACATAAAAATATCAAAATTGAAGTTATGACAAAATTCAAATCACTACTCGCAATTATCGTGATGGCAACGATGGCAGTTGCTTGCAACAAGCCCGACAAAGGCACCATAGGCAACAGCGATGGCGCCACCGGCGGCGACATCAGCAACTACGACATCTATGAAGAATTCAAGACCGCCTCAGCCGACTATCTGTGCGAAGGCGATACCACTTTTGGCAAGGACGTGAAGGTGTACACCACCGCCTCGATTGCCGTGCAATGGCCGCGCCGCTTTGGCAACGCCGACGTGAAGGCGCTGCAGGACACCCTCATAGCCCACACCTTTGCCACTCCAAAGGCGTCAATCGACAGTTGCATCGTCGACTTCATTTCGAAACCCATTGGCTACGGCGAGTCGGTGCTACGTCGCGTCGACCAAGCGCCTGCCCCCGCCGACGACGTGCGCGTGCTCAGCAACAACATCACAGTGAAGTCGGTGGGCTTCTGCGAGAAGTATGTAGTGTTCAAGGTTGAACACGACCAATACACCGGCGGCGCCCACTCCAACTATTTTGCAAGTTACGTGAACTACGACCTCAAGAACAAGCGCGTGCTCACCTACGCCAACATCTTCCGCCAAGGCAGCGACGATGCCCTGTTGCCAATTCTGCAAGAGGCGCTCAAGCAAAACTATTACACCGAATCGCTGGACGAGGTGGCACAAAAATCAGGCATCTTTGTCGACGACCTTTTCGTGAGCCACGAGGTGTATCTCACCGGCGAAGAAATAGTATTCTTCTATAACCCCTACGACATCGGTCCGTGGGCGATTGGCACGGTTGAAATTCCGGTGACAGTGTCGGCACTCACCGAATATCTCTCCGACTACGGCAAGGCGCTCTACGACCTCGAATAAGCCGTAACCCCCAAACGCACCATCTCTCGCCCAACAATATCACCGCCGCCGGACATGCCCATCTAACGCTGTGTCCGGCGGTTTAACATTTTGTGCGAGTCCTATTTCCAAACAAAATCATTATCTTTGCATTGTAATAACCATTTATGTTTTTTCAACTATGGAAAAATTGACATTGAAAACAGACACCCTCGACGGCATACGCCAAACAGCCCGGCAGTTTATCGATGCTATGGGCGACTTCAGCGTGTTTGCCTTTTATGGCGAGATGGGCGCCGGCAAAACCACATTCATCAATGCCATCTGCGCCGAGCTGGGAGTTGACGACGTTACCAACTCGCCCTCGTTCTCGATTGTGAACGAATATCGCAGCGAAACATCTGCCGAACTCATATATCACTTCGATTTCTATCGTATTGACGACGAGCGCGAGGCCGAAGACATTGGCGTTGACGACTACTTTGAGAGCGGTGCCGTGTGCCTGATTGAATGGCCCGAACGCATCGACAACCTGCTGCCCGACCACACCGTGCGTGTCGACATCGTTGCCAACGACGACAACTCACGCACCATCACCCTCACCTTCCCCGACTGACGCCCTATGCCGCGATATATCCTGGTGCGCGAAACAGCCTCAACCAACACCTACATTGCCCGTATGGCGGCCATGCTGCCCTCGGCAACCGTGATTCACACGCCCAACCAAACGGCGGGGCGCGGACAACGCGGCAACTCGTGGGAGTCGGAACCGGGCAAAAACATCGCATTCTCCATGCTGCTGAAAAACCCCGCGGTGGCTCCCGCACGGCAGTTCTACATCAGCGAAGCGGCTTCGCTGGCTGTTGCCGATTGCCTGAACAGCATCCACCCGGGATTCTCGCTCAAGTGGCCAAACGACATCTATTTTGCCGACAGCAAAGTGGCAGGAATGCTCATCGAGCACACCCTCACTTCGAAGGCCATCAGCCAGACAATAATAGGCATAGGCATCAACGTCAACCAGACCGAATTCCGCAGCGACGCCCCTAACCCCATCAGCCTCATGCAGATAACCGGCAGCAACCACAACACCGATGCACTGCTGCACGATGTGTGCAACCGCCTCGAGCAGATGTGCCGATTCGATGACTACAGCGAAGACGACTATCACGCACTGCATCAGCGCTACCTCGCCAACCTCTATCGGGGCGACGGATTAATGCACACCTTTGCGCTGCCCGACGGCACCCGTTTCGAAGCTGCCATTGCCAACGTGAAACCCACGGGTACGCTGTGCTTGCTCACCGACGACGAGCGCTTGCTTGAATTTGCATTCAAAGAGGTGGCGTTTGTAATCTGAACGATTCCTACACCCCTCGGTCAAAGGCACACCTTTTTCATCATCCTTTTTTTTAACTTCACACCCCAAAAAAGAAAGAGAGAAAACATGAATATAGTGGTTTATTGCTCGTCGCGCGAAGCGCTTGGCGACGATTACGAGAAAATGGCACAAGCCGTTGGCTACTGGATTGGCAGCCATCGCCACACCTTGGTGTACGGCGGAGTGAATGCCGGACTCATGCACACCGTGGCGCAAGCCACAGCCGATGCCGGCGGCAAGGTGATTGGCATTGTGCCCGAAGTGTTTGCCCATCGCGCCGACAAGGTATGCACCGAAGTGATTGCCTGCCACAACCTGTCGGACCGAAAGGACCTGATGATTGAAAAAGGCGATGCTTACATCTGCCTTCCGGGCGGAATCGGCACCATCGATGAGTGGATTTCGACACTTTCTCACCTGATTGTTGCCGGAATTGAAAATAAAAAGCCTATATTTGTAGTTAACTATATGGGAATGTACGATAGTCTTGTGGCTCAGTTGCGCGAATGTGCCCACTCGCCATTTGCCCGAGGCAAGAACATCGACTGCTCCATCATAGCAAGCGATACCGATAACCTGATTGAAAAACTTAACAATTTTATATCTAAACTATTATGAAAAGCCCTTTGTACACAATGACCGGTGACCACGGCCGCACTTCGCTGGTTGGTGGCACACGCGTGAGCAAATGCGACCCTCGCATCGAAGCCTATGGCACCGTCGACGAACTCAACTCACAGATTGCCATGCTCGCCGTTGGATGTAAAGAACCATATCCCGACATCTACGACCTGCTGCTCATGATTCAGAACAAACTCTTCAACATCGGCGCTTATCTTGCCACCGAGAACGCCAAGGCTGCACTCGGAATTGAAGACGAAGATGTTGAAGCCATCGAACGTATCATCGACATCATCTACGAAAAAGTGCCTAAATTCACCCGATTTGTGTTGCCAGGCGGCACCAAACTCAGCGCTCAAGCCGACATCTGCCGCACCGTGGCTCGCCGCGCCGAACGCCGCATAGTTTCGCTCGCCGACAACGCTCCGGTAAACCCCGAGGTGCTTCGATTCATCAACCGCATCAGCGACCTGTTCTTTGTGCTCGGCCGTTACAACAACATCATGACCGGCACCGAAGAACTGTTCTGGGAAAAATAATCATCCTCAATCGCTTTCAATAACCTAACACGGAGGTGCGTCATAGTCTTGATGCACCTCCGTGTCATTTAGCAGTATATCTTTGTAGGGGTGTATCGAATACGCCCCTATTGGCGAACATTTGCCGCATTGGTTGTGGCCGGGGATGATATGTAATTCGCATCCTATACGGATGCCGTGTTGGTGGGGGATGATGGATACCCGGGGTTGCGCTTCGCTTACCCCGGGCTATATGCC
>JBJECX010000014.1:0-17152 GCA_051871535.1 Muribaculaceae bacterium
AAGGACGAAAAAATCAGATGGTGACGGCGGTGAACGGGCGGTTGTTGACCTTGGCGGCATACACCGGGAACTCGCTTTCGTACATCTGCTCAGTGCCCACCCTATACACAGTCTGCGCACCGCTTATCATATAGAAATCGACAAACGATTTAAGATACACCTCAAACTGTTTTGCGGCATCGGCATGCAGCTTGGCACCGTCCATATGGCTCAGGCTGCCCGGCACGATATGCACGCCATTCAATTGCGACACCCGGTTGAGGAATGTCACACTGTCGGAAGTCACCAGCAAGCGCTTGTGCGGTGAGGCGTCGCGCAGACGCACCACGCTGTCGAGGCATCGCTCCACAAGCTCCTCAGCCTCGGCTTTGTCGGCAATGGCTTTGAAATGATATTCCTTGAAGTCGCCCAACAGATTTTGAAACCTGAACACCGCGGCATCGTATTCGCCGCCAATGGCATGCTTCACCGCATCGATGCGGCTCTGCAGCACCTCGCTCGGGCGGAACAACTCACGGAACAGCTCGCCCCAATCGTATTCCGTCAAATGGTTTGCGCTACGGGCATCGTTGATGCGCGGCAACAGGTCGCGGTTGGTATAGAAATGAATCTGGTGCGTTGCCTTGAGCCGCAGCAGGCGTGTGGCATAGTGCTCGCCGCGCATATACAGCACACGGCAGTACAAAGGGTTGTCGGTGTATTCGTCCTCGTGCAGCATCCAATCGTATTGAGCAGGCTGCAGATAGTCCTCTAATTTGAACGGGAACGTATGACGAATTTTGAACGGCACACCCGCCTGCTTGCAATAGGCATAAAGCGAAACCATACCCTTGAAACGGTCGCACATGCCGCCATGGAACGATTCGCCATCAACCATGGCAATGTGCAGCGGCGCCGCCGACACCGGGCGCTGCAAGTGCTTCGACTTCAGCGCAATCCGTGCCAATAGAATCACTTCCTTGAAATGATGCCTGATTTCAAGCATCTTATATTTCCAACCCGTGTATGTTGCCATAGTCCCCTCGAAATCAGTCCTCCAAATCGTTCAGGTCGTATTGTTCAAAATAGCTCATATCGCGCAGCGAATTGATGCGGGCACGGCCGCGGGCACGCTTGCCCAGAAACTCCTCATACGATTTCACGGCATAGTGATTGATTCTAATCACATCTTGCTGCGGCAGGCGGTCGCCAAAATGCTTCTTTATAACATTGCCTGCAGGGTCCACCGGTTTGCCGGTGATTCGCGCCGCCTCGTGGCAGCCAATCATGCAGCACACCTTGCGTGGGTCGACAATGCTTTTGACATGCGTGTTCAGCCTATGCTGCGGCAGCGAATGGCGGTGGAAGCGCTGCATCACGCCACCCTCGGTCTTGGTACGGGCGCCCGAACTACCATACACCAGCCAGTTGATTTCGACCACGGCATAGTCCTCCATGCGATGCAGAAACTCAGGGATTGAGCCATCCTTCATGGGCACAATAAACTCGTCGAGGTCAATCACCGCAATCCAGCGCGCCTCCAGCCTGTGCCGCTCAAAGCAGTCGTCGTAGGCAGCCAGTTGTCGTTTTTGCCCCGGGAAATAGGTGTAATCCACCACACCGCGGTCGATGTAAGGCTGCAGCACCTCGCGAGTGTTATCGGTGCTCTCGTTGTCGTAGATGTAAAACTTCTCCACGCCTTGGCTGAGATGCCACTCAATCCATTCGGCAAAATAAGCGCCCTCGTTCTTGGCTATGGCGCACACCGCGAGATAGTGCCGGGGTGCAACCCGAGTATGCCGCATCTGCCGGCGCAGCCGCAACGCCCGCAATGCGCCGTAGCGCAGCAGTCCGCGCCATCGGTTACGAGCCATTTTGCAAGGAATCAGCCCCGCTATGATTTCTGCAAGTGCTTTTTGCATCGTGATAATCAGTTTCGTTTTCAAAACACGAGAAAGCCGATTGCTGTGATTCAACGGCGTTTCTACACGCCAACAAAGATAATAATTAAAACCGAGAAACTAAAACCTCACCGCCACAGCATCGACGATGGATGTAGGTCATTTTTTGATTATTATGCAGATTTGCACTATCTTTGCATCAAATTAACGCCAACCAATCGGATGACTAACGAAAACAACCATAGCAACGCTACCCTCGGCGCGCAGCAAACGCTCGCCACCACCGTACTGCGCGTGGCAATCACGCTGCTGTCGCACATCCCGTTTTGCGTGCTTTATGTGCTGTCCGACATCATATACTTTCCGCTCTACTATGTGGTGCGCTACCGCCGCAAGGTGGTGCGCAAAAACCTTGTGGAGTCGTTCCCCGAAAAGAGTCTCGGCGAAGTGATTGAGCTGGAGAAGAAGTTCTACCACAGCTTTATCGACATCTCCCTTGAGAGCTGCAAGATGATGAGCATAAGCCGCGACGAAATTCGTAGGCGCATCATCTTCGAGGACGTGGAGCTGGCTAACGCCATGCTGCGCAAGGGGCAGAACGTGGGGCTGTTCATGGGGCACTTTGGCAACTGGGAATGGGTGGCATCGATGGCGCTGTGGCTGTGGGACGGCGCCGTGGCTGCGCAAATCTACCACCAGCTGCGCAACAGCCCGATGGACTGTGTGATGAAACAGATGCGTGAGCGCTTTGGCAGCGTGGGCGTGGAGATGCACGACACAGTGCGCTTTGTGCGCGACATGCAGAGCATGGGCAAAACCAACATCATAGGGTTTATTGCCGACCAGTCGCCCAAGTTGCGCGAATCGAAGCACTTTGTCGATTTCATGAACCACAGCACACCGGTGCTCACCGGCTCGGAAAAGGTGATGAAGCGCTACGGCTATCAGGCGGTGTTCCTTGCAGTGCGACGCCTCAAACGCGGCTACTACGAATGTCGCATAACCTCGCTGCACCCCAATGCACCCGAGCTGCCCGACTTTGAGCTCACCCGTCTCTATTTCGAACGGTTGGAAGAGGAAATAAAGCAGCAGCCCGAACTATATCTGTGGACCCACAACCGATTTAAACACGCTCGAAATTAAGCAAAAAAACTATTTCATTAAATATGGATATTGACTTTGTAATCACCTGGGTGGATATGAACGACCCCGCGTGGCAAGAAGAATTCAATAAATACCGGCACGACAAGCAAAACACAAAAAATGGAGTATCGAAGGCGCGTTTCCGTGACAATGGTTTCCTGAAATACTGGTTCCGCGGCGTGGACAAGTTTGCCCCGTGGGTGAGAACCATTCACTTCATCACCACCGGACAGACCCCCGACTGGCTCGACGTGAACAACCCCAAGATACACCTGGTGCGCCACACCGATTTCATCCCCAAGCAATTCCTGCCCACCTTCAACTCGGTGGTGATTGAGCGATATCTGCACAACATTGAAGGGTTGAGCGAGCACTTTGTGTATTTCAACGACGACTTCTACATCATCAACAACCTGCGCCCCGAGCGGTTTTTCCAAGGCGGACTGCCGTGCGACATTGCGGTGTTCGACTACAACCCCTCGTGGTCGCAATGGTATGTTCGCATCAAGAACAACATACGCATCATCAACCGCCACTTCAACAAGCGCCAGGTGATGAAGCAATGGCACGACAAGTGGTTCAACAAGTGCTACGGCACCAAAGCCCGCTGGAACTATCTGCTGAAGTATTACGGCAAATTCGTCACTCTGCGAGTGCCGCACAACGCCCAGCCCTATCTGAAGTCGACCTTCAACGAGGTGTGGGCAGCCGCCGGCGACGAACTCACAGCCACGTCGGTGAACAAGTTCCGCGCCCTCAACGACTTAACGCCCGAACTGTTCCGCACATGGCAGATATGCCGCGGCAACTTTGTGCCCTACAACACCTATGCCGACACCAAGATGTTCCCGCTCATGGTGCGCCCCAAGCAAGCCGAAAGGGCAATCCGCCAACAGGCTTACTCCCTCATCTGCCTAAACGACAATGTGCACATTCGCAACTACGACCAAGTGATGGGCAACCTGCGCGATGCCTTTCAAAGCATCTTGCCTTGCAAATCGAGTTTTGAGAGGTGACTCACAAGCCCCCGAAGCCCTGTCAATAACAACCTGTCCAATTTAACTTTAGCATCATTACACACAAAACAATGGCAGATAGTATTACACACAACAAGCAAGTGGTGGTGTCGATGACATCGTTTCCGCCTGCCATAGCGTATGCCACCAAGGCGCTGCGCTCGCTGCTCAAAGGGTCGGTGCTGCCCGACAAACTCATTCTCTACCTCACCTTCGCACAATTTGCCGAGGGCGAGATACCCGAGGAACTGAAGCAGCTCGAAGCTGAGAACCCCATATTTGAGATTCGCAACTACGACCCCGACATACGCTCCTATCGCAAACTCATTCCGGCACTCATCGACTTCCCCGAAGCCATAATAGTGACGGTTGACGACGATGCAAACTACCACAAGCACATGCTGCGCGACCTGCTGCAGATGCACACCAAACTGCCGCATGCCGTGCTGGCACACCGCGCCAAGCGCATCAGCCCGGGCAAGCCTTACCGCAAATGGAAGAAATACCGCTGGTATGATTTCGTGCTGAAGCGCATCCACATCAGCTACGCCAACCTGCAGACCGGCGTTGGCGGCGTGCTATATCCGCCCCACTCGCTGCGTGCCGACATGATGGACATCGACCTCTTCACCCGCATCGCTCCCAGCTGCGACGACTTCTGGTTTTGGGCAGCGGCAGTGCGCAACGGCTATCCCGTGGTGCCGATGCCCTTCGGACGCAACAAACCTCGCGGACTGCACAAACCCAAAAGCCTGTCGCTGAAAACAGGGAACTTCAAAGGCGGCATCGACCGCAACACCGCAGCACTGAACGCAATCATCGAGCAATATCCCGAAATTGCCAATCTGCTCAACGACAAATAGCTATCCCCCTCTTGGGCGAAGGACTAACTGCAAACAACACAACATAATAAAATATGATTATATACAACACCACATATCACGTTGCCGATGCCGTGAAAGACGACTTCATTGCCTGGCTGCGTAGCGAATATGTGCCACGAGCTACCGCCGACCGCCTGCTGCTGGTGCCGCAACTCACCCGCATAATAGGCAGCGAACACGACGGCGG
Source organism: Muribaculaceae bacterium (assembly GCA_051871535.1). GTDB lineage: Bacteria > Bacteroidota > Bacteroidia > Bacteroidales > Muribaculaceae > SFTJ01. The sequence goes on from JBJECX010000014.1 coordinate 5,111, forward strand.
CTCAAGCTATGCCCTGCAATTCCGCGCCATGTCGGCAAACTCGCTCGAAATATGGCACCGCACCACCGGCAAAGCGCTTGCCAACGACCTCACACGCCGCTATGGCAACAACGTGGTGGGATTTGCCACGATGATGGAAAAAATCGACGTATAACCCCCAAAACACCCAAGCGTCATGAACCCCAACGATAATGCACACAACAGCCCCGCCGACCGGCATGTTAACGACTTCGGCCGCGTGATTATCGGCATCGACCCCGGCACCAACGTGATGGGCTACGGCATTCTGGGCATCAACGGCAAGAAACCACAGCTGGTGGCAATGGGCGTGATTAAGCTGAGCAAATTCGACGACCACTACATGCGCCTGCGACGCATCTACGAGCGCGTGAGCGGGCTGGTGAAGCAATATCTACCCGACGAGATGGCCATCGAAGCACCATTCTTCGGCAAAAACGTGCAGTCGATGCTCAAATTAGGCAGGGCACAAGGCGTGGCAATGGCTGCCGCACTCACCCGCGACATCCCCATTGTGGAATACGAGCCCCGAAAAATAAAGATGGCAATCACAGGCAACGGCGCCGCCTCGAAGGAGCAAGTGGCGGAGATGCTGCGACGCATACTCGCTATCGACAAAGACGATATGCCCGACTTCCTCGACGCCACCGACGCGCTCGCCGCCGCACTGTGCCACTTCTACGAATCGGGCAAACCCGTAGTGGCAAAAGGTGCCCGCTCGTGGGCAGAATATATTGCCAAAAACCCCAACAAAGTGAAAAAACCGTGAGCCGGACGGCTGACACCCCACATTTTTAACACTTGTGAAAACACACGTTACAGACCCTTAGCGGCTCGTTTTTTCAAAATCTTTATCGTTTTGTAATATAAAAAAGTGAAAATATTAGGCGTGAATAGTAAAAAATTACTAATTTTGTGCTCGAAATAATGAACATGTAAGATTATTCTTGCTGGTTACTTATAGGTATAAAGATGAATTTCGCTCAAAATAAAGCACTTAGCACACTGCATGCGGCACAGCACGCGTGGGCAGAAGTTGTGCCCTACAATGAGCGAGGAAACCATAAAGTCACATCACTTCTGTCGGCAACAGGACAATGTGGCTTTGTTTTTTTGGGCCCACAGGCAGGCGGTTTTGCGCTGTAGTAAGACGAATTATCATAGCGCGAGGCACTTGACTGAACACTTAACAAACAACTGAGCAAAACAATTTTCAAAAAACAAACATAGTATTATTAATTTAATCTTTTTTTATGGTAAAGAAAATTAAGTTTCTGTCGTTGGTAGTGATGCTGTTCGCAGCATTTGCAGCTAATGCACAAGTGACTACATCTGCAATCAGTGGTACTGTTGTGGATGAAAACAAAGAAGCACTCGTTGGTGCAACAATCGTTGCCAAGCACGTGCCTTCGGGAACAACTTATGGCGCAGCAACCAACTTGGATGGCCGTTACAATATCCAAGGTATGCGTACTGGCGGTCCATACGTAATCGAAATCACCTACATCGGTTATGCAAAAGCCCAATTCGACAATGTTTACCTGCAACTGGGTAACACTTCGGTGTACAACGTACAACTCGAAACATCGGCTAACGCACTCGACGAGGTGGTGGTAATGGGCAAGGGCGGCACACAAGCAGGTGCAGCAAAGAACTTCTCGCTTGCCAAGATTGAGGGCACTCCAACCATCACACGCAACGTTTACGACGTGGTTAAGAACACCCCGATGGTGAACGTGAACAAGGCTGGTGGCATCTCGATTGCCGGTACAAACAACCGCTACAACAGCTTCCAAATCGACGGTACCGTGTCGAACGACGTATTCGGTTTGGCTGCATCGGGCACTAACGGCGGTCAGGCATCTGCCAACCCTATTTCGCTCGAAGCAATCGAAGAACTCCAAGTGGTTATCTCGCCATTCGACGTTCGTCAATCAGGCTTCACCGGTGGTGGTATCAACGCCGTAACCAAGCAAGGTAGCAACACCTTCCACGCTTCGGCTTACACCTACTATAACAACCAGGACTTCTACGGTCGTTGGAACCAACAACTCGAAAAGAAGGACCCTCTCACCACTCAACGCACTCTCACCTATGGTGGTAACGTATCGGGTGCTGCCATCAAGGACAAATTGTTCTTCTTCGTGAACGTTGAACGCAACGAGGACACTTATCCTTCGTCGTACTATCCCGGCTACAACGGTCAAACTTTCTTGACTGTTAACCAAGCTCAACAAATCCTCGACCACTACAACCAGCTCACTGGTGGCAAGTTCAAGGATTCGTTTGGCCAACGCGACGTTGAACGCAAGTCGACCGACATTCTTGCACGCGTCGACTGGAACATCAGCGACAAGCACAAACTTGCTCTTCGCTATCAACACGTCAACGCATTCGACGACAAGTATAGCAACTCGGCTACTACTTTCTATTTCAACAACTCGTCGTATCGTTTCAACAACCTCACCAACTCGTTCGTAGCTGAATTGAACTCTCGCTTCAACAACGAATGGAGCAACGAGTTCCGCGCATCGTACAACCGCATCCGCGACCACCGCGAAATCGGTAACAACGGTCCTACAATGTACATCCAAAACGTTAAGAGCGAAGACGGAACCAAGAACATCACCGTTAACATTGGTACTGAATATTCTTCGGGCGTTAACTTCCTCAACCAGGACATATACCTCATCGAAGACAACTTGACATGGTACAAGGGTCGTCACTCAGTGACTTTCGGTACTCACAACGAATTCTTCAACATCACCAACGGCTTCATTCAATATGCTGCAGGTGAATGGGTATACAACGGTCTCGACGCATTCTTGAACGACAACCCTAACAAGTTCTACTTCAAGTGTTCTGACCCAAGCAAGACTGGTGGCAACCTCCGCTACGCTCCTGCAACCAAGGCAGGCCAATTCGGCTTCTACGCTCAAGACAAGTTCGACGTTACCAACAACTTCCAACTTTCTTACGGCTTGCGTGTCGACATCCCGGTATTCTTCAACGACCCGACTACAAACGACGCATTCAACAAATATTCAGCCGAAAAGGGCTGGGGCGTAAAGGTTGGTCAGACTCCTTCGCCAAAGTTGATGTTCTCGCCTCGCGTAGGCTTCCGTTGGTACACTGCTGACGACCACAAGACACTCCTCCGTGGTGGTGTTGGTCTGTTCACCGGTCGCATCCCATTCGTTTGGGTATCGAACGCCTACAACAACTGCGGTATGGAACAAATCGGTTGCACACTCACGAGCGGCATCCCTGCCGTTACCACCGACACTAACAGCCTCGTTGAATTCTGCGGCGCTGCTGCTAACCCCGACATCGTAACCCTCGACAAGAAGATGAAGTTCCCACAAGTGCTTCGTGCTAACTTGGCATTCGAACATCAACTTGGCAACGGCTGGAAGATGACTCTCGAAGGCTTGTACTCGAAGACTTTCAACGCTATGTACTTCGAAAACCTCGCCCTCACTCAATCGGCTAAGGTTTACGCTGTTCCTGGCGTAGAAGCATCGGCTGCTCCTTACTATTCGGTTGACAACCGCTTCTACTCGGTTATCAACACCAAGAACAGCAACGACGGCTATTCTTATCAACTCTCTGCTCAATTGCAAAAGAGCTTCGCATTTGGTCTCGACCTCTCGGCTTCTTACACTTTCGGACACTCTTACTCGGTTAACGACGGTACTTCGTCGGTGGCTTACTCTTGCTGGAAGTACAACTACGCTGTCGACACCAACAATCCTAAGCTCACCTACTCGGGCTTCGACATTCCTAACCGCGTGATGGCTAACGTTAACTATACTTCGCCAAAGTATGCTAACGGTCTCCTCCAAACTGTTGTAGGTCTTGTTTACAACGGTCAGAACGGCATGCGCTACTCGTTGACTATGAACGAATCGAAGGACTACAACGGCGACGGCTATCGTGGCAACTCACTGCTCTACATCCCAACTGACGAGGAACTGGCTCAAATGAACTTCGCTTCAGAAGACGCTCGCGCTAAGTTCGGTGACTTCATCAACAGCGATAAGTACTGCAAGTACCACAGAGGCGAATATGCCGAACGCAACTCTAACGTAGGCAAGTGGGAAAACCGTGTTGACCTGCACTTCGCTGAAAACATCTTCTACTGGAAGAAACGCGGCAGCAAGATTCAACTCACTCTTGATGTGCTCAACTTTGCTAACCTCTTGAACAAGAAGTGGGGTACTACCTACGGCAGCCTCTACAACTTGTCGGTACTCAAGGTAAGCAAGGTGGCTGTTGCCAACGGTGTTGCAACTCCAACATTCGACTACAACAACCCATCTATCTATCCTAACAACATCTCGAGCCGTTGGCACATGCAAGTTGGTTGCAAGATTACATTCTAATCCACCAACTTCACAGCTAAGGAATTAAACATTTAATCCTATATCAGTGGCAGATTCATCATCGCGATGTCTCTGCCACTTTTGTTTTTGCCACCCCGCAAACACAATAAACAGCACATGCCTTTCGTTTCTTTTATTAGACACTTTGTGCAATGAAACGAACATTGGTGAACATAATGCTTTGTATGGCAGCACTCACACCGGTGCTGCTGAGCGGCTGTCGCAGCGCAAAACTCAGCGACGCCGACGAGCAATATGCCCGCGGCGAATATCACTCCGCCATGCTCACCTACAAGAAAATCTACAACAAACTCACCCGACGCGAGGAGCGCCAACAACGCGGCGTGGTGGCTTTCCGCCTGGGCGAGTGCTACCGACACCTCAACATGGCAGCCAACGCCTCGGGCGCCTATCGCAATGCGCTGCGCTACAACTACCCCGACAGCATGGCGCTGCTATATCTGGCACAAAGCCAGCACATGGAAGGAAAATACTCCGACGCCATAAAGAACTACGAGGCATTCCTCGAAAAAGTGCCGCGAAGCACCCTCGCCCGCGACGGCTTGCGCGGCAGCCAAAACGCAGCCCGCATCAAGGCAAACCCCACCCGATATAAGGTGGCAGCAGCAAAGCTGTTCAACTCGCGCCGTGCCGACTTCTGCCCGATGTTTTTCGACGCCGCTCACGACGTGCTCTACTTCACCTCATCAACCGAGAAAAGCAAAGGCACAACCAAGAGCGAAATCACCGGCACAAAAAATAGCGACATCTATTTCTCAAAGAAAAACGAAAAAGGAGTGTGGCAACGCCCCGAAGCCGTAGACGGCGAACTGAACACCGACTTCGACGAAGGCATCACCTCGTTCTCGCCCGACGGCACCACAATGTATCTTGCCAAAGCACGCCGCGAGGAAAACTCCTCCACCTCGGTTGAGATATTCACCTCGCAACGCAGCGAAGCCAAGTGGAGCGCCCCGGTGAAGCTCGAAATCACCGCCGACACCCTCTCGGCCTACGGCGACCCGGCAGTGTCGCCCGACGGCACCTGGCTGTATTTCTCGAGCGATATGCCCGGCGGACAAGGTGGCAAAGACCTCTGGCGAATCAACCTGAAGGAACGCGTGGGCTCGCTCGAAAACCTTGGCGATGTGATTAACACTCCCGGCGACGAACGGTTTCCCTACGTCCGCTCCGACAGCGTGCTCTATTTCTCCAGCAACGGTCACGCCGGAATGGGCGGCCTCGACATCTACCGCGCCACTCTCACCCCTTCGGGCGGCTGGAACGTGGAAAACATGGGTTGGCCCATGAACTCGTCGTACGACGACTTTGGCATCACCTTCGGCGACGGCGAGAGCGGTTTCTTCAGCTCGAACCGCAACGATGCGCGTGGCTACGACCACATCTACAGCTTCGTGAAACCCGAACTGAAAATCACCATTTCGGGATATGTGCTCGACCGCGACGAGGAACCGGTGCCTAACGCCGTGATACGCATCGTGGGCGACGACGGCAGCAACCAGAAAGCCATAGGCAAAACCGACGGCACATTCCAGTTCAACCTGCAACGCGGCGTGAAATATGTGATGATGGCAGGCGCCAAAGGCTACATGAACGGCAAACAGGAGTTTGTGAGCGATATGGCTGAAGAAGATGCCGAATATGCCGTCGACTTCATCCTCGCTGCTATGACCAAGCCACAAGTGATTGAAAACATCTTCTACGACTTCGACAAAGCCTCGCTGCGTCCCGAATCGAAGGCGGCACTCGACTCTATGGTGATGATTCTGAACGACAATCCACAGATTGTAATTGAAATGGCATCGCACACCGACCGCTGGGGAAACGACAACTATAACCTGAAACTCAGCAACCGACGCGCCCAAAGCGTGGTGGACTATCTGATTGCCGCCGGCATCGACCCAAGCCGCTTGCGTCCGATGGGATACGGTGAATCGCGCCCAAAAACCGTCACCAAGCGCATCGCCCGCCTCTATCCGCAGTTCAAAGAGGGCGACGTGCTCAACGAGCAATACATCGAAAAACTGGAAAAACCCGATCAAGACGCCGCCGACCAAATCAACCGCCGCACCGAGTTCCAAGTAATATCACTGCAGCAGTAACCCATCAGATTTTCACCCGAAATACCCTGTTTCACAAGGTATGCTATCACAATATCTTCGCGCACTCACGACGTGTTAATCACAAAAATACCGAACAAAATGCCGCAAAAATACCGAATGATTTGCCACAAAAATACCGAACGAATCGCCATAAAAATACCGAACGAATCGCCACAAAAATACCGAATGCCTTAGAAAATTCAAAGAAAAACGGACCTCCTTTGGCGTGCCTGAAAGACTGACAATTACAGCATCTGTCTCAAAGAAACAAGTGATTGGATAAACGGCTATTGCTGTTGGCGGCGGGTGTAGTCGTCGCGCTGGTCATCGCCTATTGTGCCAAGCGTGAAGTAGCGGCTGTCGGGGTGGGCAATCACCAAGCCGCAGGTGCTGGCAGCCGGACTCATTGCACCGTTTTCGGTGAGCGAAATGCCGGCTTCACGCAACGGCATCAGTTTGTCGATTCGGAATATCGCACTTTGGTCGGGCAGCGACGGATACCCCACAGCCGGACGTATGCCCTTGTAATATTGCCGAAGCAGATTGCGAGGGTTGTCGAGTTCGGCGCTGTCGAAGGTGTACCCCCACACCACATTGCGCAATCGTGAGTGAAGAATCTCGGTGGCAGCCTCGGCAAGACGGTCGCACAGGGTTTGATAGAGAATCACCTTGAAGTCGTCGCCCGATGCCTTAGCCTCGGCAATCACCGCCGCCAGTTCGGCTCCGGCAGTCACTGCAAATGTTCCTATATAGTCCTGCATTCCGCTCTCAGCCGGGGCAATAAAGTCGCTGAGCGAGAGCATCTGTTCGCCAAACGAGCGTTGTTGCTGGCGCATGGTGGCAATGCGCACCCTGCGGTCGATGACGATGTCGTCGCCCTCAGCGTTAGCCTGCCACATACCGTAGATTGCCTTAATGCTGTTGTTGTGACGATGCTCAAACTTGTCGAGAGCGCGATTGGCGTCCTTGAACAGTTGCATAGCCTCGACAGCCTTCGCCGTCTCGGCGTGCGGTTTGGCAGCCAGCCAAGCGGCACGGCAGCAGTCGCAGCCATGAATATCGGCAATGTCGGCATAGGCAGCATCAAGCCCCCATGCAGCAAAGAATGCTCGCCAGTTGATTAGGCGTCGAGCCTCAGCCACCGTTATATTTGCACTTCCACAACCCATTTGGGCAGGTTTCGCAGGACTGTACTGCAGTTTCGGCTTGCGAGCGCGGGCTTCGGCAAGGTCGTAGAGTTCCTTGCCCTGCTCGTAGCGTCGACGCAGCAGTTGCTGGCGTTCGTCCAATTCCGCCTTGAAAACCTCACGATTGGCAAGTATGCGTTGCATTGTTGCAGCCATCGATGCGGCATCGGCAGTGTGCGCCACTATGCCGTTGTATTCCGGAGCAATCACCACGGCAGTATGCTCGTCGCTGGTGGTGGCGCCACCCACCATTATAGGCATTGTTATGCCTTCGCGCTGCATCAGCGCAGCCACACGGCGCATCTCCTCGAGCGACGGCGTGATGAGGCCGCTCAACGCCACTATGTCGGCATTCAATGCCTTGGCTTGTTCCACAATCACCTCGCCGGGCACCATCACCCCGAGGTCAATCACTTCGTAGCCGTTGCAACGCAGCACCACGGCAACAATGTTTTTGCCTATGTCGTGCACGTCGCCCTTGACAGTGGCAATCACCACTCTGCCGGCATTATGCGCTCCGGTGGCATGCTGCTCTGCCTCGATGTGTGGGTTGAGCCATTCCACGGCAACCTTCATGGTGCGGGCACTCTTCACCACCTGCGGCAAGAACATCTTGCCCTCGCCGAACAACTGTCCTACGCGGTTGATGCCCTGCATGAGCGGGCGGTCGATAACGGCAATGGCGCTGCCAAGCATCTGATGCGCCTGTGCAAGCACATCGGCAATGCCATCGGTGATGCCACGTTCCACCATGCGCGTGAGGCGCGTGACAGCGTCGATGCCGGCATCGTCAACAGCACCGGCAGTCTGCTCCGACACCTTTTTGCCCACAAGCGTGCTTGCCATGCCCACAAGCGCCTCGGTGGCATCGGCATGGCGGCAAAGAATCACGTCCTCGATGGCAGTGCGCAACTCGGCGGGCACATCGTCGTAAGGCAATATGCTGCCGGCATTCACAATTGCCATATCCATTCCGCGCGAAATGGCATGGTAGAGAAACACCGAGTGCATGGCTTGGCGGACATAGTTGTTGCCACGGAAGGCAAACGACAAGTTGCTGACGCCGCCGCTCACTTTTGCTCCCGGTAGATTTTTCTTTATCCACTCCACGGCAAGAATGAAGTCGAGACCATAGCGCTCGTGTTCCTTAATGCCTGTGGCAATGGTGAGTATGTTGGGGTCGAAAATTATATCCTGAGGGTTGAAATCGACACGGCTCGAGGTGAGGATGTCGTAGGCACGGCGGCACACGTCAATCTTGCGGTTGAAGGAGTCGGCTTGTCCGTTTTCGTCGAAAGCCATCACCACCACAGCAGCGCCCATCTGCTTGATGTAACGAGCATGGGCAACAAACTCTTCTTCGCCGTTTTTCAGGCTTATACTGTTGACAATGCTCTTGCCGGGCACCTGCTTCAGCGCCTCGGCAATCACGTTCCAGTCCGATGAGTCAATCATCACGGGCACACGCGCCACGTCGGGCTCCGCAGCCAGCAAGCGCAGGAAGTGGCACATCTCGGCACGGGCATCAACCAGCGGAGCATCCATGTTCACGTCCACCACCTGAGCACCGTTCTCAACCTGGGTGCGGGCAATATGCACAGCCTCGTCGTAAGCCTTGGCTTTAATCAAGTCGAGGAATTTCTTGCTGCCCGCCACGTTGCATCGCTCGCCCACGTTCACAAAGTTAGTTTCAGCAGCAATGCCGAGTGGTTCGAGCCCTGCCACCGTGAGCTTCATCGGCTGCGCTTTGGGTTGGCGTGGGGCAAAGCCTGTGCTCAATGCCTTTAGCGCCTCGATGTGTTTCGGAGTGGTGCCACAGCATCCACCTATTATGTTCACCAGCCCGGCATCAAGCATCGGGCGCACGTCAGATGCCATCTTTTCGGGCGTTTCATCGTAGCAACCCATGCTGTTGGGCAAACCGGCATTAGGATAGATGCACACAGGCAACGAAGTCATCTCTGCCAATTCGCGCGCCCATCGCTGCATGCCTTCGGCGCCAAATCCGCAGTTAAGGCCCACGGCAAACGCGTCGAAATGGGCAATGCACGCCAGCATTGCCTCCAAGGTGTGTCCGCTGAGCATTCTTCCGCTCTCGGTGAGCGTGACCGACACCATAGTAGCAATATGGGCATTCTTTTCTGCCATCACTTGCTCGATGGTGAAGAGTATGGCTTTGAGATTGAGCAAATCGAAATTGGTCTCGACAATGAGCAAATCGGCACCGCCATCAATCAATCCGGCAACCTGACCGCGATAAGCATCGCAAAATGCGTCCCAGTCGACACTACGGGCAGCAGGGTCGTTCACATCAGGCGACATCGACAGGCTGCGGTTCGACGGACCGATGCTGCCTGCCACCCACCGACGGTCGCCAGGATGTTCGCTCATCCAACGGTCAACCTCGCGGCGCGCCACGTCGGCAGCCGCCACCGACAATTCGTAGGAATGTTCCTGCAAGCCATAGTCGGCAAGCGAAATACGGTTGCAGTTGAACGAATCTGTTTCGACAATGTCGGCACCCGCTTCAAGATAAGCGCGGTGAATTCCGGCAATCACGTCGGGGCGCGATAGTGGCAGTATGTCGTTACATCCTGCCATCTCGGCACCGTCGCCTGTCATAGGTGCGTAATGAAAATCTTCCTCCTGCAAATGCCGGGCTTGAATCATAGTGCCCAGCCCGCCGTCAAGCACCACAAGACGCTCGCCCATAAGTTCACGCAAGGCGCTCGTGTTGATATTTCGTTGCTCGTTAGTCATCATCCTCGAATTATATTGATATTGTGTGCAGCAAATAGGGCAAAAGCCCATCAAACTGTCGCATTAAATGGCAAATCACCGTGCAAAATTACACATTATTCGTCACTCGCCAAATAACCCGGACTCGGTATTTTGCAGAATGCCAAAAAAAGCGTAAACTTGCAGTGGCAAAACAAAGCTATAATGACAAAAACAATGAAAAGCAGTTTGATAACGATTATTGCCACCGCTTGCTGCATCGTTGCCTCGCATTGCCAAATGCTTGGGCAATGCACGTTGCACGATTTGCACGACGGCGATTTGCTGTTTTTTGCGCCTGCCAAGAGCAATGCCATCACACAAGTCACCAGCGGCATAGGCAATACGGCAATCGACCATGTGGCTATTGTTCACCTCGCCGATTCAGGCATCACCACCATCGAGGCAGTGCACCGTGGAGTGGTGATTATGCCCATCGACAGCACCCGCTCGCGTGCCCGCCAACGCAACGAAGCCGTGATGGTTGGGCGTGTTGATGGCGGGCTCGACATCGCGGCAAGCATAGCAAATGCATTGCAGCATCTGGGCAAGCCATACGACTTCTATTTCGAGCCATCAGACAGCGCCATCTATTGCAGCGAATTGGTACAAAAGGCATTTGTCGACATCGCAGGCGAACCGGTGTTCGGCACCATACCAATGTCGTTCCACACCCCCGATGGCAAAATTCTGCCCTACTGGACCGAATACTACCGCCGTGTAGGCAAGACGGTGCCCGAAGGCGCTCCCGGCACCAACCCCGGACAACTGTCGCGCAGCCAACGGCTGATAATCATAGGCAGGCTGACGTTCAAGCACGAATAGCCGATGCCCGAAACCGGCAATTGTATTTGTTAACGGCGATGGATAGGAAATGATTTTTTGACGATTATTTCAAAAAGTCGATTCGCTTGAGTATATTTGTATTCTGAAAATGGAGGTAGCATGGAGAACAAGACGCTTAAACAATTGCCGGTTGGCATACAGACGTATTCGGAGATAGTTGACAGAAACTGCCTTTATATCGACAAGACAGAGTACATCTACAAGATGGTGAACCATAGTAAGTACATTTTTCTGAGCCGCCCGAGGCGGTTCGGCAAGTCGCTGCTTGTGTCCACTCTGCAAGCCTACTTCGAGGGCAAGAAAGAACTTTTCAAAGGGCTGTATATCGACTCTGTGGAAAAGGACTGGACCGAATATCCGGTGCTGAAATTCAGCTTGGCGTCGGCAAAGCACACCGACGTGGAGCAATTGAAGCGATTTCTCGGCACCATCCTTGAGCGTGAAGAAAAGAAATGGGGCATCACTATGCCTAAAGTAGACCCTAACGACCGCTTGCACGACCTGATACTGACGGCATATGAGCAGACCGGAAAGCAAGCGGTGGTCCTCATCGACGAATACGATGCTCCGCTGCTCGACGTGTCGCATCAGGGTGCGTTGCTTGACGAAATGCGACAGGTGATGCGCAACTTCTATTCGCCGCTGAAAGATTGCGACCCATATCTGCGGTTTGTGTTTATCACGGGCATCACCAAGTTCTCGCAA
>JBJECX010000015.1:0-69311 GCA_051871535.1 Muribaculaceae bacterium
AAATATAGACCTATACTACAAAAATAAGCCACGGATATTTGCAACTGTGCCGTAAAAAGTCGGTAAAGAATAATGTTTAAAAATGTATTACTTTGTTGCAAAATGCGAACAATGTCGAGAGCAAAAACAGAGGCTGAAATGTGGGTGTGGAGCCTTTGTGGGGGCATAAAACAAAAAATGGTGGATGTTTTTTATCATCCACCATCGTGACCCATACAGGATTCAAACCTGTAACCTTTTGATCCGTAGTCAAACACTCTATTCAGTTGAGCTAATGGGCCGTTTGTTTCTCGTTTGCGATTGCAAAGTTACTACCTTTTTTTGAATTGCCAAATGTTTTTGGCAAAAAATTTTTTAAAAAATTGATGCAAACGGGTTTGCGAATAGCATAATGCATTGATGTATAATGCTTTTGCAAGTGCTTTTCTGCTATGTGAAATTATGTTAAAACCACGGCGGACGGTTTGCAGCGACGAGGTTTCTGTTTAATCGGGGCGATAGTAGCGTTGCTGATACAATCGGGCGAGGAAATCCCAGTTGGCAGCGGTGATGCTGCCGTCGGTGTCGTAGGGCAGGCGAACGTCGGGCACGAGGCCAGAGGCAAAGAGGTGTTTTGTGAGGTCGATGGGGCATGAGCCGATGCGTGTGAGCATCTCATATCCTTGGCGGTTGGCCAGGGTAGGGTTGTAGCACGGGTTTTGAGGATGGCAAATGTATTGAGCCACATCGTGGGCAATAAGGATGCCTTTGGCGGGTGTGCCGTACACTACAAAATTGTCGAATCCTCGCAGATGTGGCAGATGCCCTTGCGGCGCATCGCCCCAGCGCATGTCGTCGCTCAAAAAGCTTTCGAGGGCATCGTAGCTGTCGAAGAATGCCAGCGGTTCGCCGCCGGTGGCGCGCACGAGTTGTTGATAGAATTTGTGTGGTTTGCCGGATGCTGTGTTGCAGTCGTCGTCGAGTTGGGGCATTTCGCCGTCGACAATCATCTTCAGCCATTCGCCCACGGTGAGAGCCAGCGGCCCGGTGGGGTTTGACAGCATCACGCGTTGGTTGAGGTTGCTGAGGTGTGGTGTTGCGTCGGCAGGATTGGGGTGTTTGGCGATGATTGACTGAGCTTCGGCGAACGCCTCGCTTATGGCGGCTCGGGCAGCGTGGTGCATCAGGTAGCTGTTGAAGAACAGCCATGACGAAAGGTCGAGAATGGTCTGCACCTGTCCGATGTTGTCGAGTTCAACGTCCATGGCAATGGTGTATTCGGTGGGAGTGGGAGCATTGAGGTATTGTGCATCGAGGATATGGAAAAACTGCTCGGCAAGGCGTTTGATGTCGCTGTTGAATGGCGAAAGAGAACCGTGGTTGTCGCTCTGACATTCAATCACATACCAGATGATGAATTGAATATCCTCTTTGTTCAGCTCGCTTTCGCAGTATTCGTCGGGCAACGAATAGAATGGTAGCGGTGTGCCGTAGAGTTGCTTGTGAATGGCAATGAACGAGCGCCATATGCCGCAGTCAGCCACAATGTCCTGATAATAGCCGGTGACGGCAAGCACTATGTCGCGCTTTATGTTTGGCGAGAGAGGCAGTTGCGAGTTGGTTTGTTCGATGGCGGCATCGAGTTGCATTGCCATTTGCAGATAGAATTTGTCGCTGTCAGCCACTTTGGGATAGTTGGGCTGCATCTTCATATAGTCTTTTACTGTGATATTCATTGTTGTATTATCTTGCTGAGGAAGAGTGCGGGTTGTATTATTTGATTTTGCGTAATTCTGATACAAGTTCACCCACCGAGTGCAGCACCTTGCCGTTGAGCGAGATGTGGGATGCGTTGGTGGCAACGATTTGCGTAGGGGCTTCGTCGGCTATGGCAAACGAGTTGCGCATGAGGGCAGCGGCTATGCAGTGGCGCAGTTGGGCATCGCTGCATTGCACGCTGGCAGTGGCGTGGTGTGGCAGCACCGTCTCGAAGTCGGATGTTAGGCGGTTGAAGCGCAATGCTTGCGAAGAGAACAGGCGGTCGATGGTTCCGTTTAGAATCAGGTCTTCGGTGTTGCCTTCAGCCATCAGCCTGTCGGAAGTGATTGCCCACACATAATCGGCAAGCAGCAACGACTGTGAGATGTCGTGGCTCGACAGCAAAATTGTCATGCCGGAGTTGTGTGCCAGGTCGTGTAGCAACCGCATGGTTTCGAATCGGCTTGCAACGTCGAGGAATGCAGTGGGTTCGTCGAGGATGATGATGGGCGTTTTCTGGGCAAGTGCTTTGGCAATCATAGCTTTTTGGCGTTCGCCGTCGGAGAGTTGCGACACATAGCAGTCGGCTTTGTGTGCTATCCCGGCATCGTGCAATGCCTGCTCAACTATTTCCTTGTCGTGGTTGCATAGCCGACCAAGAAACCCGGTGTAGGGCTGTCTGCCCAGCGACACCAGTTCGTTCACGGTGAGGCCTCCCGCCATCACCCGGTCGGTGTTGACAATGCCAATCAGCCTTGAGCGTTCGCGCTGCGTGAGTTTGAAAATGTCCACACCGGCAATCTCCACCGTGCCCTCGAGCGGGGGCTGCACGGCGGTGATGGTGCGCAGCAGGGTTGATTTTCCTGCGCCGTTGGCACCAAGCAAAGCCACGAGCGAACCACGGTGAAGGTTGAGGTTCAGGTTGTTAAGTATCACCGTAGGGTGGCCTTTGATATTGTAGCCTATCGACAGATTGTTTGTGCTAAGGTAGCTCATTAGTTGAAATATTGAATTTTTCGGCGATTAATGATAATATATATTATGATTGGCACACCGATGATGGGCGTTATGGCGTTAATCGGAATCACTCCATAGCTTTTGGGTAGCACGCTGATGAGCGTGCAGAGCAAGGCAACCGCTGCCCCCGAGAGAATTGTGGCAGGAATGAGCCGGTTGTGATTGCTGGTGTTGAGCACCAGGCGTGCAATGTGTGGCACAACGAGGCCAATGAAACCAATCGGGCCGCAAAAAGCGGTGACGATGGCAGTGAGAACACCTGTTATTATCAAAAGTGCATTTCGCACCCGACGGGTGTTTACGCCAAGATTCTCGGCATATCGTGTGCCAAGCAATAGGGCATTGAGAGGCTTCACGAGGAGCGCCGAAGCTGCCAGCGCAATGAGTATGGCTATGGCGAAGAAGGGAAGTTGCTCCGACGACACGCCCGAGAAGTTGCCCAAGCCCCATATCACATAGCTGTGCACCCCTTCTTCGGTTGCAAAGAAATTGAGCATGCTCACAGCGCTCGATGCCAAATAGCTGACAAGAATGCCAATGATGAGCAGCATGGTTGCGCTGTGCACCATGGTGGAGAAGAATAGCAGAACCAGCAGTACTATGCCGGCTCCGACAAATGCGCCGAGTATGGTGGCAACGTAAAAGCCTGCTTGCTGGCTGATAAACGAACCTAATGCGCCGCCGGTGGCAAGCATTACCACCGCAACTCCAAAACTGGCTCCTGTGGAAATGCCAAGTATCGACGGGCCGGCAAGCGGATTGTTGAATGCTGTTTGCAGCAGGAGTCCCGACACCGACAATGCAGCGCCACTGAGCAATGCCGTGGCAATCATGGGCAGACGCGAATGAATGATGATTGACTGCCATGCCTGGTTTTCGCAACCTTGCCCGGTGACTATACGCCATATTTCAGACGGCGGAATGTCGACCGAACCAATAAGCAGGTTGGCAATGGCAAGCAATATGACAACTGCCAAAATCAGCAGCATGCTGATGACGAAAGGCGTTTGTTTTCGGGAGTGAGTCATTGTTTTTGCAGACGAGTGAAATATTTATATCTAATGTTGTTGCCGAACAGCTCGGGGTGGAATATTTGGGCATATTCCTTTAAGAGCCTATCGGGGTGGAACGGAAACTCTTCGAAGAGAGTGGAGGCTTGCGGGTCGCACACCCACACATTTGATGAGGCTACAGCCCTGAACTTGGCGTTTAGCGGGTTGGCTTTGCGCATGTCGGAATAGGAGTGCACCGTGCCACTTTTAATGAGCCAGAAGTCGGCATCGCTTGCCTTGTCGAGCACTTGTGCAATGTCGAGTTGCAGCGAACCGGTGTCGTTGTTGTCAGCCCAGGGATAGGTGGCGCCTGCATCAGTCAGGATTTTTGCCATGTAGCTCTTGCCGCCCGGCACAAACCACACGCCGCTGGTGAGCGTTTCGGTTATGACTTTGGGATGTGTGACTGCATTTTTGACAGAATCCTTGATTGCCTGATATTCATTTTGCGTATGGCGAAAGATGCTGTCGGCCTTGGCTTCCTCGCCAAACAGCAGTCCCAACAGTTTTATCCATTCGGCTCTGCCCAGAGGCGTTTCCTCCATATAGTCGGCACATTCCATAATGGGTATGCCCAGATTGGCAACTGCACCATAGCCGCCGTTGTGGAATGGCGAGAGCACAATCACTTCGGGCTTGAGTGCGATGATTTTTTCGAGACTTGGAGCCATCGACGAGCCTGCGTTTGAAATCTTGCCGTTTTTCACGCCCGCCACTATTTCAGGAATCTTGTAATACTCGGCATCGCAAATGCCACGCACAGCCGACACTTTGCCCAACTCCTTGATGGCTTGGGCATGAACCGACGAGTAGACCAACGCATTTTCAACCGGGGTGCGTATCACAGTGCCTTTGGGCAGCGATTCGGGCATAGGTGCGCTTTTGGGCACAAGAACGTAGGTGTGGAGTGTCTTGCCTTTGTTCCAAGGGTCGTGGATGGTGACAATTGTATAGTTGTCGGTAGCCGAAGTGCTAATCAAACGTGCCTCGCTGAATGAGCCGTTTGAGTTGTCGGCGGCAGGTTGCTGCCTGTTTTTGCCGCACCCACACAAAATAGCCACACAGCAGATAATGAGAATATGCTTGAAATATGATGTCATAATTGTTGATTATTTAGGTGCAAAAATACTCTTTTTATACGAATAGCAGTGCTGCATCAATGTGAAATTATTTGAAAATTAACTATATGTGTCGATATATATAATTAATGTGGAAAAAACGTTCCAAAACAAAAATATTTTTCCTATTGTGTTAAACCTTTGAAAGTTGTATTTGTCTAAATGGTGTAAATTGGAACAATAAACTATTTTGGCATAACTTTTGTTATGGTTGTAGAGTAATGTTTCATTAAACAAATTGAGATAATAATAAACAATTTATATTAATTAATAAGAAGAATCTATGAAAAAGGTTTTATTATTGGCAGCCCTGTTTTTGGGTTTTGGCGCTGCAAATGCACAAGTGACTGTGGAAGGCAGCAAGTTCTCTGACAATTGGTCGCTTACCTTGAAGGGTGGTGTAGTATCACCATTCCAAGGCTATAGCGTAATTCCTCACTCACGTGGCGTTGTCGGCGTTGAATTGAAGAAGCAAATCACTCCAATCTTTGGCTTGGCTTTGGATTACTCAGCTACAGTGAACACTTCAAGCTGGAATGTAAGAAAGGGTGGCGTAAAGAGCAGCAACGTGTTCGACGCATCAAACTTGGTGTTGGAAGGTGTAACTAACCTCAACAACCTGTTTGCCGGTTACAATGGCTCACCTCGCTTGTTTGAAATCGAAACTGTATTGGGTGCCGGTTGGGCTCACTACTATTTCCCAGTTCATCAAGGTCAAGACGAAAATGCTCTTACTGCAAAGGCTGGTCTTAACCTCAACTTCAATCTTGGCGAAGCAAAGGCATGGACAATTGGTGTTAAGCCTGCTGTAGTTTGGAATCTCTCTGATCCATCAAAGCAAAGCAGCAACTCGTTCAATGCAAATCTTGCTAACCTCGAACTCACTGTAGGTGTAACTTATCACTTCAAGAACTCAAACGGCACTCACTCGTTCAAGATTGCTGACCTCAGCAACCAAGGTGAAATCGATGCTCTCAATGCTCGCATCAATGCTCTCCGTGGCGAATTGGCTGACACCAAGCGTGCTTTGGACGAATGCAACAACCGTCCTGCTAAAGTTAAGGAAGTAGTTAAGGAAGTAGAAGTGGTTAAGGAAGTTGCCAAGAAGAGCGAAGTTCCTGAAACAATCATCACTTTCGACCAAGGTAAGTCGGTTATCTCGAAGGCTCAATATCCTAACGTACAACGCGTTGCTACTTATTTGAAGAGCCACAAGGATGCTAAGGTTACTATCCTCGGTTATGCTTCGCCAGAAGGTAGCCTCGAAATCAACCAAAAGCTGTCGAAGGCTCGTGCAAATGCTGTTAAGGACATGCTCATTAACACTTACAAGATTTCGGCTGACCGCATCAGCGCTGATGGTCAAGGTGTTGGCGACGTATTCGAAGAACCAGACTGGAACCGCGTTTCAATCTGCACTATCGAAAAGTAATTGGCAGATTAGCTAACTCGAGACGTTAGAAATTTAGTTAGACAATTAAATAAGTCCCGGCTCATCGGTTGCGATGGGTCGGGATTATTGTTTTTTGCTGCGGTAGTGAGTGCTTGCTTCACTTGTATCGCTTGTAGGCTGTTGCCATTCGTGCTGCATAGCGTTTGGCGTAGCGTCCATTATAGAGGCGTGCAAAGCCATACCAGTTTTTGTTTTTCAAGTGCTTGAGCATGCCGTTGTTAGTGATGAAATGAGCAAACAACTCAAGCTGCATCAGTTCCGATTCGCTCATTTTTTCGGCGAACTCCTGAGGCGAAGAACATCCGCATTTTTTCCAGTTGAATCCACCTATTTGAAACATACCCCAGTAACACGACAAAATGGCAGATACCGAATCGATTTCCATTGCACTCTTCAGTCGCGCATGTTGGGCTTTGCCGTATGAGCCATATTTTTTGCGGTTTAATGCCTTGAATGCTTCAGACGAACGGCGCACGCTGCTGCTCACGGTTATGCCGCGACGTCGCAGATTGCTGTTGAACATGTTCCTCGAAAAATTCAGTGTGGGCATACCTGGCGAAACAAAGCCTTGATGGCTTTTGCCGGCTTCGATGTCGCTCACGGCTTTTATTACGGCAATTTCAATGCCCAATTCATTGGCTACG
Source organism: Muribaculaceae bacterium (assembly GCA_051871535.1). GTDB lineage: Bacteria > Bacteroidota > Bacteroidia > Bacteroidales > Muribaculaceae > SFTJ01. The sequence goes on from JBJECX010000015.1 coordinate 7,022, forward strand.
CGTTTGTAGTCGTCCTCGCTGAGGGCGGTGTAACGGGTGTCTTTGTCAACGGCTTCGATGGTGCTGTTTGTGTTATTGGCAAGAATGTAGGTTCCGCTGCAGGCAATTGCAATAACCGATGCGGTTTGATAGATGTTCATGTGGTTAAGATAAAATAGGGGGGAGTGATAATCACTTATCAAAAAAAATGGCAAGGTTAAAAAAGAATGATTGGATTTTTTAACCTTGCCTAAATAGTGTGTATCGGTTCAACTAAGAAGGCTGAAAGTTCAGCTTTTTACTTCTTGGCGATGGTTTCGAGAATCGAAGTGAGGAAAGTCCAGAATTTTGCCACGGCAGGGATGTGCATTTGCTCCTTAGGCGAGTGTACGCCGCGCAGAGTAGGACCAAACGAAATCATGTCGAGGTGAGGATAGTTGATTAGGAACAGACCGGTTTCAAGACCTGCATGTAGGGCAGAAGTCTTTGGTCTTTCACCAAATAAACTATTGTATACATCGATAGCCACGTTGAGGATAGGCGATTCCATATTAGGAGCCCAACCCGGATATGGGTCGCTGTGAGTGATTGAAGCGCCGGCAAGAGTGAAATGAGCTTCAACAATTTCAGCCATTTCGTTTTTGCGGCTTTCCACCGAACTGCGTTGCAAAGTGTCAACAAGTATTTTGTTGTCAACGATGTTGATGGTGGCAAGGTTGGTTGATGTTTCAACCAGGCCTTCAATTTCTTTGCTCATGTGGTAGACACCGTGAGGAGCTGTATAGACCGAAGCCACGAGGCGCTTGGTGGTGCAGTCGTCGATGACGGTTGCAGGCGCGTCGACAATCGAGCTAAGAATCTTCATGTCCTTCTCGGTGTGTTTGTATTCGTTCTTCACGATGGCAGTGAATGCCTCAAGTTCGGCAATCGTAGCGTCGACATCTTCGGGCTTAACACCAATTATTGCTTCGGCTTTCACCGGAATTGCGTTGTGCTTGTCGCCGGTCTTGATGTGAGCCAATTTCACTTCGCGCTTAGCCATTGTGTTCCAAATGAAGCGCATAATTAGTTTGTTCACGTTGGCTCGTTCGGCATCGATGTCGGTGCCTGAGTGTCCGCCTTGGAAATCCTTGAAGAGAATGTCGATGTATTTCAAGTCGGCAGGAGCTGGTGTGGGTGTGAATTCAAAGGTTGCTTGAGTGCCAACACCGCCGGCGCAACCCATGCATATTTCACCGTCCTCTTCGCTGTCGAGGTTGAGCAGGATGTCGCCTTCAATCATGCCTTCGCCAAGGTTGTTGGCTCCGCCCATGCTTGTTTCTTCGTCGACAGTGAACAGCGCCTGCACAGGACCGATAACCAAATCCTTGTCAATCATCACTGCCAATCCGGCTGCAACGCCAATACCGTTGTCGGCACCAAGAGTGGTTCCTTCGGCGCGAACCCATTCGCCATCGATGACGGTTTTGATAGGGTCGTTGTCGAAGTCGTGTTCAACACCATCGTTTGCGACACACACCATGTCCATGTGGCCCTGAAGTATTACACGCGGAGCGTTTTCGTAGCCCTTTGTGGCAGGGCGGAACATTGCCACGTTGCCTATTGCATCGGTCTTGTATTCAATGCCGTGTTCTTTGGCGAAGTTCACTAAGTATTCGCGAATCTTTTCCTCTTTCTTTGATGGGCGAGGCACTTTTGTTATTTGGTCGAAGATGGTCCAAATAAGTGTTGGATTTAAGTCTTTAATTGTCATTTTTTGATTGTATTTATGTTCATTGCCACTAAGTTACAAAAAATTATGTGAATCGCCATAAGTATTAAGGCAAAAAATTAGGCAAAGCAATTTTTAGGTTGCTTTGCCTAAAGTTGTTAAGGCGTTTTATATTAGCGTTTTAATTTCGACACTTCTTCGATGATGGCAACGGTGAGGTCCCAGAACTTTGCCACTGCAGGGATGTGCATTTTTTCGCTTGGTGAGTGCACGCCGCGCAGTGTAGGACCGTAGGAAATCATATCGAGGTGAGGATAGTTGGTGAGGAATAAACCGCACTCCAGACCGGCATGGATGGCAGTAGCTTTTGGGCGTGTGCCAAACAGGCGCTGATGAACGTCCATTGCAATGTTGAGGATGGGCGATTCCATGTTAGGAGCCCAACCCGGATAAGCCGACGAGTGGGTGACAGTGGCACCGGCAAGTGCAAACACCGTTTCTACCTGGGCTGCGGCATCGAATTTGCGGCTCTCAACCGAGCTGCGTTGCGAAGTGACCACAAGGATGGTGTTGTCGGGCTGCATCTTGGCAGAGGCAAGGTTGGTGGATGTTTCAACCAGTCCTTCAATGTCCTTGCTCATCGACAGCACTCCGTGAGGCGCGCAATACATTGCATTGACAAATCGCTTGGCAGTTTCGGGGTCGATAACGGTATCGGGCTTGTCAACCGATTCGATGGCTACAAACACATTCGGTTCGGTGCGCTTGTATTCGTTCTTGATGTCGGCATCGAACACGTTCACCATCACGCTCAAGTCTTCCTTCTTGCATGGACAGATGCCAATGACAGCTTCGGCATCGCGAGCGATGGCATTGCGCAGGTTGCCACCGTTGAACGAAGCGAGTGCGAAGTCGTGCTTAGCACCTATATTATATAGCAAGCGAGCCAAAAGTTTGTTTGCACAGCCGCGTTCGGCGTTGATGTCGGAGCCGGAGTGACCGCCATTCAAGCCGCTCACCTTAATCTTGAAGTATACATAGTCGGGCGCAGGAGTAGGGGTGTAGGCGAAGGTGGCAGTGGTGCCGATGCCGCCGCAGCAGCCGATGCAGATTTCGCCGTCCTCTTCGCTGTCGAGGTTGAGCAGGATGTCGCCTTCAATCATGCCTTCGCCAAGAGCGTTGGCGCCGGTGAGACCGGTTTCTTCGTCGACAGTGAACAAGGCTTGCACAGGCCCCGAAACGATAGCCGGGTCGATGAGTGTGGCGAGTCCGGCAGCCATGCCTATGCCATTGTCGGCACCGAGTGTTGTTCCGTCGGCGTGTACCCACTCACCGTCGATGATGGTTTTGATGGGGTCGTTGTCGAAGTCGTGCTCAACATTCGGGTTCTTTTCGCACACCATGTCCATGTGTCCTTGCAGCACCAATCGCGGTGCATTTTCGCAGCCTGCCGAAGCGGGTCGGAAGATAGCCACGTTGCCGGCTTCGTCGGTTTTGTATTTTAGATTGTGCTTTTTAGCAAACTCAATCAGGTATTCTCTGATTTTGCCTTCTTTCTTAGAAGGACGAGGAACTTGGGTGATTTCATGAAAAATGCCCCAAACCAATGATGGCGTTAAATCTTTAATTGTCATAACGTGTATAGGTTTAAAATAAATGTTACATATTCTTTTGCGCTTTGAAAATTTGTTAAAAAAGCGTTATTTCGTTCACTAAGTTACAAAATTAATTTGAGTAAAGTTGAAAAAAAACAATTACGTTTCATATATTTGCAGAAAATTTTGAAAACGTAATGAAATTGCTTGTTCTTTGCATTGCCTTGCTGGGCGTTTCAGTGGTATTGTTAGGCGTAAGAATCTTTTTCGTAAAGGGAGGAAAATTCCCTAATACGCACATCCATGGCAATAAGGCGATGCAGGATAAGGGGATTTCGTGTTTAACGTCGGAATATAAGAAAAATAAATTATAACGAAATAGAGTAACATGAAACTGTCAAAAATTACAAAGTATGCATTATGTGCAGCATTCGTAGTGATGTTTGCATCGTGTGCACAAAACGAGAAAACCGAAACTACTGCTAAACCGGCATCGTCAGAAAAGGCTGATGCAAGCGATTTGATGTCAATCCGTTACATCGACGAAGACTCGTTGCTGTCGAAATATAACTTGGCAAAGGATTTGAGCGAATCGAACTTGAAATTGTCGAACCAATATGACGCTGCTCAACAGCAACGTGCCACTGAAATCAACAAGTTTGCAAGCGAAGTGCAACGCAAATACAAGAATAACGGTTATCTCACCGAAGAGAGTTTCAATGTCGACCAGCAAAAGTTGAACAAGATGCAGTCGGATGCCCAAAACTATCTGGGTCGTTTGCAGCGCGACATCGAGAATCAGGTTGTTCAAAACAATATCCAGCTCAACGACTCAGTGAACAATTTCTTGAAGGTGTATGCAAAGGAAAAGGGCTTCGATATGATTCTCCGCAAGTCGGCAGCATTCTACATCAACGAAAAGTTTGATGTTACCAACGAAGTTGTTGATGCTCTCAACAAGCGCTACACCAAGGTTGAAAAGAGCAAATAATCATTGAATTTACATAGCCTCGATATCTGTTGTTCACTTTGTTCAGTCCGGCATGCAAATGCGTGGACGATGTGAGGATAACAGATATCGTCTTTTTTTAAACAAACATATTAGGAATAACTGATTATAAAATAAAAATTTGAATTATGAAGAGATTAGCAATTGTTATGCTGTTGGTGTGTGCCGTGTGTGGCGCAACACAAGCGCAGCTGCATTTTGGTGCCAAGGCAGGTTTGAACATGAGCAACTTTGTTGGTAACAACAGCCCTCATGGCATGAAAGTGAACTACCACGTGGGCGGATTTGTTGAGCTGGGTCTTTTTGGTCCGTTGTCAATCGCTCCTGAAGTTTTGTTCTCTACCCAGGGCGGCAAGCAGGATTTGAGCGACTATCAGGTTGGCGACATTGTGAACCAGAAAGGCAAGGTGGAGTGGAAAACCAATTACGTGAATATTCCGGTGATGTTGAAACTGAATGTGATTGGTGGCTTGAGCGTTGAAGCCGGTCCTCAATTTGGCTTCAATGTTACGTCGAAATGTGTTGTCGCAGCCGACAATTTCGAAGGCGTAGAGAGCGATTTAGACGATAACACCAAGAAGTTCGACTTTGCTTTGGGCATTGGTGCCACCTACAACATCAACCGCTTCCTGTTTGTTCAGGGACGTTATATGATGAGTGTAACCAAGACGTTCGACACTGAGGTGCTTGGCGTGAAACTGCCGGTTGATTCGCGCAACGGTGTGCTTCAGCTATCGGTGGGCGTGAAGTTGTAATCGGAAGTGATAATTGTTTCGATAACGTTTCAGTGGCAGTCTTGCATCGTGCGGACTGCCATTTTTCTTGCTTTCTTAAAAAAATCGGTGTAAATTTGTCAGCGAGAAGAATAATGACTAACTTCACATAACAAAACCTTTATTTGATAGCTGATATTAATATGCGATATACTAAAAACAGGGCAATAGGAGGAGTGAAGAGGGTTGATACCAAATACACACAATTCATTGCCAGAGAAGAAATGGCATTGCTCGACTTTGTGATGAAGAAACTGGATGGCATAAGCCGAACAAAGGCCAAATCGATATTGACAAACGGCGGTGTGCTTGTTGAGCATAATGTTGAAACCCGCCACGACTTTCAGGTTAAGCCGGAGATGATAGTTGAGATAAGCAAACATCCCGGTGGGCAGATTAGCAGTTTTGATTATACACCGTATTTCGACATCGTCTATGAAGACGACGATTTGATTGTGGTGAACAAGGCCGATGAGGTGCTCTCGGTGGGAGTTGGTCACAATAGCTTGAACATGAAGGATTTGCTTGACAGATATTTTGTGGAAACACGCCAGCATTGCACGGCGCATGTGGTGCATCGGCTTGATGCGCGCACCACAGGGCTGATGATGTATGCCAAGAGCATCGAGGTGCAGCAATTGCTCACGGCTGACTGGCGTAAGACCATCATCGACCGACGGTATGTGGCAGTTGTTGAGGGTGAGATGGAGCAGGACGAAGGCCACATAAAGAGTTGGCTGAAGGACACGGAGAGCCTGAAGATTATCAGCAGTCGCACCAACAACGGCGGCAAATGGTCGTGGACCGATTGGCGCTTGCTTGAAAAGAAAAACGGTTTGTCGCTGATAGAGTTGCATTTGCACACCGGGCGAAAGAATCAAATCAGGGTTCACATGTCGGTTATCCGTCACCCTATTGTGGGCGACTTCAAATATGGGGCTCAGATGAACGGTGCCATACGCATGTGTCTGCACGCTTTCCGCTTGGCGTTCTATCATCCGCGCACTCACGAGGCGATGCGGTTCGAAACTCCGTTCCCAAGTTATTTTCTCGGTTTCTTTAAGTGACGATAATAAACGCAAGAATGAGTATGAAAAAGGTCATGATATTGATTGCTGCCGCGATAATGGTTGTTGCAAATTGCACAGCCAAGAGTGAGCGGCAGGCGAATGTCGAAACGGTGGTGAACATAACCAAGTTCGGAGCAAAGGGCGACGGAAAGAAGATATCCACAAAAGCTATCAACAAAGCCATTGAGAAAGCCGAAAACGGTGCTAAAGTGGTGATACCGGCGGGGAAATATCTCACCGGAACAATCGTGCTCAAAAGCAACATCACGCTGGTGCTTGACGACGGCGCCGAGCTGATAGGTGTTGACGACATTGATGCCTACAGCAGCTATAAGCCCACTCGCGACATGTCACGATACGACACTGGCGAGGGCACACGAAACAGCAATATGGCATCGGATGAGCGTTGGACCAAGGCGCTGATTCTGGGTGTGGGACTCGACAATGTGCGCATTACAGGCAAGGGTTTGATTAATGGTAGCCATGTGAGCGATTCGCTTGGCGAAGAGAATATGCGGGGTCCGCACACAATCCTTCTTGCCGAGTGCAGCAATGTGACTGTTGAAGGCGTGAGCATTACTTGCGCTTCGAACTATGCTGTGCTGGGCTACGAATTGAAGAAATGCACTTTTGCTGCGATGAACATCACCCAGGGATGGGACGGAATACACATTAGAGGATGCGAGGATGTTGCAATAAAGGATTGCGACATCAGCACCGGCGACGACGCCATTGCCGGTGGTTATTGGAACGGAATGCTCATCGACGGTTGCAAACTCAACTCGTCGTGCAACGGAATACGTATGATTGAGCCAAGCGTCAATCTGGAGATTGGCAATTGCAGCATCAGCGGTCCGGGTCGCTTCCCTCACCGCACCAGCGGCGCTGCCAAGCGCACCAGCTCGATTTACGGCATTGTGCTTGAACCGGGGGCATGGGGCGATGCACCCGGACACACCGAAAATGTGTATATCCACGACGTGAAAATTGATAATCTGCTGAGTCCTATCGTATACAGCATGGGCGAGAACAACACCTGCTCGGGCTTGACCATCGAGAACGTAGTGGCTACGCATATCACTTACAACACTACGCCGCTCAATCGTCAGGATTGCGTGCGCATGTGGGACAATATTGCCATCAAGAATATGGTTGTGCGCAAGGGCGAGTGAAAGAAAAAACGACCGGATTAAAGAGAAATCGGTGCTGCATGTTGTTTAGTGAGATGCAGCACCGATATTTTTTATGGTTGAAGGCGTGGTGTAGGGTGTTGGCTGAATCACACCTTTTTTATGGGCAGTTGGGCTGCATTTTTCAGCGCAAAGCCAAATGTGTTAATTGGCAAATTTGATGCACACAGGGCGCGGCACAACAATGTTGTTCGCAGTGTCGGTCAGCAAGCCTGTTTCGGCATCACGCTTCAGCACCTGAATCACGTTGCCGTCGCGGCAAGCTACCAGCATATATTTTCCGTTTGGCGTGATGATGAAGTTGCGCGGGTGTGACTGCGTGTTGCAATATCCCACTTTTTTGAGTGTGCCGTCGCCGGCGATTTCAAAAATTGATATTCCGTCGTTTTTCAGGCGATGTGAGGCATACAGGAAACGAACGTCAGGACTTATGGTTATGTCGGCGCTGCCATGTGCATCGGCTTCGTCGGCAACAATGTCCTGAAACTCGGTGAAGCCGGCATTGGTATCGTAGTGATAAGCCACAATGTGGCCTGACAACTCGTTGAGCAGATACAGATTCTTGCCATCGGGCGTGAATACACTATGGCGCGGGCCATAGGCAGGCTTTGTGGCAATATGGCTTGATACGGCTGCCTTTTCGGTGATGTCCACCACGTGAATGCAGTCGGCGCCCAAGTCGTTTGCAAGCAAACGCTTGTTGTCGGGGGTTAGGATTGAAAAATGAATGTGGTGGCCCTTTTGCCTTACGGTGTCAGGACCGATGGGTGTGTTGAACGCAATGTTGTCTTGTAGCTCCGACAAGGCGCCGTCGGGCGCAATGCTGTAGATTGAAAGTGTTCCGCCCGAATAGTTGGCTACGCTCAATCGGTTGCCGGGAATAAAGCGTATGTGGCAAGGGTCGGCATCAGCCGGCAGGCTGTTGATGGGTGTCAGACTACCGTTTTCGGCATCGAAACTGAATGCGTTCACTTTGCTGTCGTTGCCTTTCTCGGTCACGCAATAAACATATTGGTTGTCGCTTGAGATGGCAAGGTACGACGGGTTTTCAACTTCTACCGAATCTAATGTCGAAGCAGTGCCGTGTTCTTGGTCGAATGCAAAAGAGTAGATGCCTCGGCTGGTGTCGTAGGTGTATGTGCCTACAAGCATTGTGAGATTGTCGGTTTTGGCGCACGACGATAGTAGAGCCATAGCAAGTAGTGGGGTTAGAATTGGTGTATGTTTCATTATTATGAGTTTTAAGTAGAAAAAGGGCAATTCGCATTGTAGTGATGTTCATTGCCCTTTTTTAGTAACTTGAATCATTCCTCGTATTTTGAGAAATCTTCTTTTCCAACGCCGCAGATTGGGCAAACCCAATCTTCGGGCAAATCCTCAAACGCTGTGCCTGGAGCGATGCCGTTATCAGGGTCGCCCACTTCGGGGTCGTAAACATACCCACAAGGGTCGCAAATGTATTTTTCCATAAAAATGTGTAATATAGTTAGTAAACTTAATATGTCTTTGTAAAGTTACAAAATATTTTGAGATATTGTTTTGTAGATGACGAAAAAAAGAGGCGAGTAGTGTGAATACTCGCCTTCGAAGATGAATTTATGCAATGATTTGCTGCTTAATCTTCAATGTTGTTGCGGCGTAATGCCGGACGTTTAATGAAGTAAATCACGGCTACTGCAAGAGCAGCGGCAGCGCCAATGACGTCGGCAATTGCAGGTTCAAGATGTAATCCTTCGCGAGCCACAAGTATGTATGTGATGCAAACCCATGTCATCCAAACGGCAGGTATGAGCGCTATGATGTCGTTCTTCTTGTGCCGTGCAAGCCATACAGCAATGGCAAGGAATGTGAATATCGATAGGTTTTGATTAATCCAGAACAGGTAGCGCCAAAGAATGTCGAACTTCACGAACATCAGCACAATGCTAACGGCAAAGATTGGCAGACAAACCATGATGCGTCGGCTTATTCTATCCTGCTTGATGTGCAGGAAATCGGCTGTGATGAGTCGTGCGCTGCGGAATGCGGTGTCGCCTGTGGTGATAGGAGCTGCAACCACACCGAGAATCACGAGCACGGCGCCCACTACTCCAAGCCACGACGAGCATACGGTGTTTACCACAACAGCCGGGTTGGCTGCGGAGTTGCCTCCGTTGGTCATTAAAGCCCACAGACGCCCGTAAGGTGTTGAGGTGTCGACATTGAAGTCGGGGGCAAGAGCTATTTTGCTCATGTCGATTGCATCGGCAAACTTGATTACGGCGGCAGCCCACACAAGGGCGATGATGCCTTCGGTTATCATTGCCCCATAGAACACCGGTCTGCCATGACGTTCGTTTTTCAGGCAACGTGCCATCATTGGGCTTTGTGTGGCATGGAATCCGCTCACGGCACCACACGAGATGGTGATGCACAAGCCCGGGAGTAGCGGCAGCGAGTGCACTGGCGAGTGGTCGGTGAATGCCTCGGTGATTTCAGGCATGCCTCCGGGTTCGGTGAAAATGCCCCAGAACAAGGCTATTGCCATGATGAGCAGAGCCAGACCAAACAGCGGATAGATGCGCCCGATGAGTTTGTCGATTGGCAGCAGTGTTGCACCAAAATAGTAGGCAAGGATGATGAACAGCCACAACAGCTGGTTGTTGAACACCTGATTGTCGTGGCACAGATTGGCTAACAGGCCTGCGGGCGCTGTGGTGAATGCTGCGCCAACCAGAATCATAAGCACTATTGCAAGCACGCGCATTGCAATGCGCGCTGTGCTACCCAGTTCATCGCCAATTATTTCCGGTAAACTGGCTCCGCCTTTGCGCAAACTAATCATTCCTGACATGTAGTCGTGAACGGCGCCACCAAATACGCATCCGAGAACAATCCAGATGTAGGCAGCCGGACCGAACAATATGCCTTGGATAGCACCGAAAATCGGACCAGTTCCGGCTATGTTCAGAAACTGAATCAAATAAACTTTCCACGTGGGCATCTCGGCATAGTCAACGCCGTCGGTGAGAGTGTGGCATGGTGTAGGACGCTTTGCATCGGCACCGAACACACGTTCAACAAATGCACCGTAAATCAGATAGCCGACTATAAGCAATAGCACGGCTGATAAAAAAGTAACCATAAGAATTACGAATTTTTTAAAATTGTTGCAAAGATACGCATTTTTCTTGTAAATTAATTGCTAAGTGGTGCATTTGCTTAATATTTGCAATGAGATGTGCCTATTTGAGACCTCAGATTTGAATATTTTTGTGGGATATTTTTTTACTTTTTACCCGTTATTACGTCTTCCATCAAAAAGATAGAGTGAAATTAAACGAATTTGAACTTCGGCTGTAAAAGAATATGGTCCGGAGGCTTCGAATGGCGTAATTGTAGTGGTGACAAAGCGTGCAGCTGATTCAAAGAATTGATGTGGACTAAGCTTGATAACCGGGTGAAAAACAAAAAAATGGAAGCTGAAAAGCTTCCATTTTTTGTCGGGGTACCAAGATTCGAACTTGGGACCTCCTGCTCCCAAAGCAGGCGCACTAACCGGGCTGTGCTACACCCCGAAATGCAGTTTCTTTCGGTTTTGCGAATGCAAAGGTAATACAATTTCGGCAATTGTGCAATGTTTTTGTTATAAATTTTATCTATGCTGTGTTTTGAGATGATTCTTGAGATGATGTTTTGTGGTTTTGCTGCCAATTCTTTATGCTTGCCGCTCCTCTAAAATCTCCACTGAACCTCTTGATACGCTAAAACGGGTAATATGGCTGTAAAACAAAAAATGGAAGCTGAAAAGCTTCCATCCTGTCGGGGTACCAAGATTCGAACTTGGGACCTCCTGCTCCCAAAGCAGGCGCACTAACCGGGCTGTGCTACACCCCGAAATGCAGATCCTTTCGGTTTTGCGAATGCAAAGGTAATACATTTTTTGCAATCGTGCAATATGTGACAACAGAAATAATGAAAAATTTAGGGATAAAGAGGATTGTTGGGCTCTACCGGCACTGAATTGTTGAATTTTGCCTAAAAAATTCTTGTTATTGGCAAATAAATAGGGGAGTTGTGGCGAAAAAGTGTTAACTTTGTATGATAAATGATTTTGGAAGCGCTTTGGCGGTGCTCTGCATTATGGGGCGAGCTAAAGCTGTGAAAGATAATAACTTAAAAACAGAATAGAATACAATGTACAGAAGTAAAACATGTGGAGAATTGCGTTTGGCAGATGTGGGCACAACGGTGACACTTGCCGGATGGGTTCAAAAAGCACGCAAGATGGGCGGCATGACCTTTGTGGATTTGCGTGACCGATATGGCATTACCCAAATAGTTTTCAATGTTGAAAACGATGCACAGTTGTGCGAGTCGGCTAACAAGCTTGGTCGTGAGTATGTGATTCAGGTTACCGGCGAGGTGGCAGAACGCTCAAACAAGAACGCCAATCTTGCAACCGGAGAGATTGAGATTATCGCAGGCAAGATGGTGGTGCTGAACAAGAGCGACGTGCCTCCGTTCACCATTGAGGATAACACCGATGGCGGTGACGACATAAGAATGACTTATCGCTATCTTGATTTGCGCCGTGAATGTGTGCGCAAAAACCTGGAACTTCGCCACAAGATGGGCTTTGAGTTGCGTCGCTATTTAAACGACCGTGGCTTCCTTGAGGTGGAAACCCCGATTCTGATTGGTTCCACTCCCGAAGGCGCCCGCGACTTTGTTGTTCCATCGCGCATGAACCCCGGTCAGTTCTATGCATTGCCACAATCGCCGCAGTTGTTCAAACAGTTGCTTATGGTGGCAGGCTTTGACCGCTATTTCCAGATTGCAAAATGCTTCCGCGACGAAGACCTTCGTGCCGACCGTCAACCCGAGTTTACGCAGATTGACTGCGAAATGTCGTTTGTTGAGCAGGAAGACGTGTTGCAGATGTTTGAAGGTATGGTTAAGCATATATTTAAATATGTGCGCAATGTGGAATTCGACTACGATTTCCCGAGAATGACTTGGCACGACGCCATGCGCCTGTATGGTAGCGACAAGCCGGACGTGCGTTTCGGTATGGAGTTTGTTGAACTGAAGGACCTGACCGAAGGCAAGGGATTTGTGGTGTTCGACAGCGCAGAGTTTGTGGCAGGTATTTGTGCCGAAGGCTGCGCAAGCTACACCCGCAAGCAAATTGACGAACTTACCGATTTCGTTAAGCGTCCGCAAATTGGTGCCAAGGGTCTCGTTTGGGTTAAATATGAAGCTGACGGTTCGTTTAAGAGCAGCGTGGGCAAGTTCTACGATGCTGACAGCCTGAAGCAGTGGGCTGAACGCTTTGGTGCTAAGCCCGGCGATTTGATGCTTATTCTTTGCGGCAAGACAATGGAAACACGCAAGCAACTCTGCGAATTGCGTCTTGAGATGGGTTCGCGTCTTGGCTTGCGCGACAAGAATGTGTTTAAGCCGCTTTGGGTTATCGACTTCCCGATGTTTGAGTGGGACGAAGAAACACAACGCTTCTATGCAATGCACCACCCATTCACACGCCCCAAGGACGAAGATATTCCTTTGCTCGACAGCGACACCGGTGCAGTACGTGCCTATGCCTACGATATGGTGGTTAATGGCGTTGAGCTTGGCGGCGGCAGCTTGCGTATCTTCCAGCCCGAACTTCAGGACAAGATGTTTAAATTGCTTGGCTTTACCGAGGAACGAGCCCAAGAGCAATTTGGCTTCTTGATGAAGGCTTTCAAATATGGCGCGCCACCTCACGCAGGTTTGGCATTCGGCTTCGACCGCTTCGTGTCGATGCTTGCCGGTCTCGACAGCATCCGCGACACCATTGCCTTCCCGAAGAACAATTCGGGTCGCGACGTGATGAACGATTGCCCGGCTGCACTCGAAGATTCGCAGCTCGAAGAACTCTATCTCAAAATTGACACAGAGCGTATTGCTGCTGAGAAAAAGAAGTGATTTCGGTAACCTATAACTCTTTTTAGGAAATAAAGGTGGAAAAGATAAGCGACATAATATCGGCCATCGAGGCATATGCGCCATTGCATTTGCAGGAGGGCTACGACAATTGTGGCCTTCAGGTGGGCGATGGCAATGCCGAGGCAACCGGTGTCTTGCTGTGTGTTGATGTCACCGAGGCAGTGGTTGATGAGGCTATTGCTTTGGGCGTAAACATGGTTGTGTCGCATCATCCGCTTATTTTCAGAGGGCTGAAAAAACTTGTGGGGCGAAGCGACATTGAGCGCATAGTCATCAAGGCTATAAAAAACGATATTGCCATCTATTCGGCTCACACCAACATGGACAACACCCGCGGTGGTGTGTCGGCGCGTATGGCGCAGAAGTTGGGGCTGAAAAACGTGAGAGTGCTTGTGCCGCAGGTGGGCAGGCAAGTGAAGGTGGTGGTGTATGTGCCAACAAGTTATGCCGATGCTGTTGCCGATGCTATGCATGCGTGCGGAGCCGGAAACATTGGCGACTATGAGCACTGCAGCTATCGCATTGCGGGAGAGGGCAGATATCGTGCTAAAGCCGGCGCACATCCGTTTGCCGGGACGCCGGGTGAGATGCACAGCGAGCCTGAAACGCGCATCGAGGTGATTGCTGATGCGGCAGTGAAGGACCGTGTGGTGCAAGCTATGCTGCAAGCGCATCCCTACGAAGAACCGGCTTACGATGTGCTTCAGTTGCAGAACGAATCGCCTTACGAGGGGGCAGGAGTGGTGGGCGACATCGAACCGACGAGCGCAACTGACTTCTTTGCCAAGCTGAAAAACGTGTTTGACGTGGATGCGGTGCGGTTTTGCGGCGATGCATCCAAGACAATCAGGCGCGTGGCCCTGTGCGGCGGCAGTGGTGCCGAGTTTATAGGCGCAGCGGTGCATAGTGGCGCCGATATCTACGTTACCGGTGATGTGAAATATCACGATTTCACAGGCAATGCAAGCCGCATTCTGATTGCCGACATCGGGCATTATGAAAGCGAACAATTCACAAAAGACATTTTTTATGAGATTATTCGAGAAAAAATGCCTAACTTTGCAACCTATTACGCAAAATCAGAAAACAAACAGGTTAAATTTTTTATATAACAACACAGAATGGCTACTGCAAAACAAGAAAAAGAACTGACTGTGGAAGAACGCTTGAAGGCGTTGTACCAGCTTCAGACAACTCTTTCGGAAATTGACCGTATCAAAACATTGCGAGGTGAACTTCCTCTTGAGGTTCAAGACCTTGAAGATGAAATTGTTGGTCTTGAAACTCGTGTGCAAAACTTTGAAGAGGAAATCAAGAACATCAATGCCAGCGCAAACGAGCAAAAAGCGGTTATCGGCAATTCGTCAGGCCTCGTTGAACGTTATTCTGAGCAGATTAACAGCGTTAGAAACAATCGTGAATACGATTATCTGCAAAAGGAAATTGAATACGAGAAACTGAACATTGAGTTGGCTGAGAAAAAAATCCGTCAGTTCGGTGCTAAAATCGAAGAGATTAATGCACAAATCGACGAGGCAAAGAGCCGACTTGAGGATAAAAAGCATATCCTTGCCGAAAAGAAGAGCGAACTTGAAGAAATCGTTTCGGAAACAAAGCAAGACGAAGAAAAACTTCGCGACCAAGCTAAGAAGTTCGAAGCAAAGATTGACACCCGCTTGCTCACGGCATTCAAGCGTATACGCAAAAACGCCCGTAACGGTTTGGGTGTTGTTTACGTGCAACGCAATGCTTGCGGTGGTTGCTTTAACCGCATCCCGGCTCAGCGCCAGATGGAGATTAAAATGCACAAGAAGATTATCGTGTGTGAATACTGCGGCAGAATTCTGATTGACCCTGAAATGGCGGGTCACACTGAAATCGAGGCAGGAAACGTGCGATAAACCAACCGGCATTCGGCCATCGCGAACATAAATGTCGCCCTATGATGCCCAGCCCAAAATTGCTTCTTGACTGACATATCGAGGTGGAGCAATTGAGGAACCCAAGCGAGCTGATTTTGGCGAATATATGTGCAGACGCATCAACAAGGCGTTTGAACACGGGGGCTTGTTATCGTAAGGTATCGCGATAAGCATTAACATAGGACAAAAATAATAAATGCTCGCTTTGGCAATCCGAAGCGAGCATTTATTATGAACTAATGTGAGGCAGTAGTTGCCCGGTTATTCAAATTTGAGTGCATTCTGTTCTGCCGACTCGATGCGGCGGTTGCGCCAGCAACTGCGGCACAGCGCGATGTATTTGTCGTCGCCGCCAATTTCCACCTGTGAACCCTCGGTCACCACCATGCCATTAGAGTCGATGCGGGCGTTGATGATGGTTTTGCGGCCGCATGTGCATGTTGATTTTATTTCGTCAATGGTGTCGGCTATCTCAAACAATCGTTGCGAACCCTCAAACATTTTCGACTGGAAGTCGGTGCGCAAACCGTAGCAGATGACATTGCTGCCAAAGTCGTCGACCACTCGAGCCAGTTGGTCGACTTGCTCACGGGTGAGGAATTGTGCTTCGTCGATAAGAATCCAGTTAATCACCACAAGCTTTTCGTTGAACATTTGTTTGAAAAACTCATAGAGATTGGTGTCGGGATATATCCATGTGCATTTGCGCTTGATGCCAATGCGCGACTGTATCACGTTTTCTTTTTCACGGTTGTCGATTGAGGGCTTCATGCACATGTATTGCATGCCGCGCTCCTCAAAGTTATAGGCTGTGGTGAGCAGCAGCGCAGTCTTCGCCGAGCCCATCGTGCCGTATCTGAAATATAATTTTCCGAATCTGTTCATATAGGTTAATAATGAGGTGCAGTAGTTTGTTAGCGCAAAGTTAATTATTTACACCGAACAATGCGAAACCGATTGCCTATAAATTATTAACAACATAGCAGGCGACAGCGCCACTATGTTGTTAATCAGTTGGATGCGCACTTGAGCGTTGCTTTTGTTCAGAATATTTTGTTCAGAATCCAGGTTATCAGCGACAGAAAGATGCTAAACACCAATGCCGATGCAAATCCATCGACTGAGAAACTGTCGACAATCCATGAACAAATAAGTATGATTAATGCATTAATCACAAGCAGGAACAAGCCAAGTGTTATCATCGTCACCGGAAGGGCCAGAAGTTTGATGATTGGCTTGATGAAAGTGTTGAGCAATGCCAGCACTACCGCAACAATAATTAATGTGATTATGCCTGAACCTGAAGATACTTCAGGAATTGTAACACCAGGGGTGAGCCAAGCCGAGAGAGCGATGGCAATGCATGAAAGAATTAGTTTAGCTATAATTCCCATTTTTTACAAGTAAAATAGTTTATTAGGTTATATATTAATTTGTGTGGTAAAGATAAATAAATTTATCAAAATATTATGCATAGAATAGCCGAAAATGTGCAATAATTAGATAATAAAAATAATTTTGTAAATATAAATATGTATTTAAGAAAAGAATGTTTAACTTCGCATACGATTTGTAGAAAAAAACAACACAATATAAATCTTTTACCTTTATGACTATAAAAAACATAAAAGAGCGCTTGTATCTTGAACTGAAAGACTATGTGATGATTGTAGTGGGATTAGTGATTTATTCTTTCGGTTTCTGTGCATTCATTTTGCCTCAAAATGTGGTGATTGGTGGCTACACCGGTTTGGCTTCGTTGTTCTATTACACGTTGGGCATTCCGGTTGGTCCGGTGATTTTTGTATTGAATATTATATCGTTGATGATTGCCTACAAAATTGTGGGCAAGCGGTTTGTGATGCGTTCGATATTCGGAGCATTTGGGTTGAGTGCCATAGTGTCGATAATGCAGCCGATGTTTCCGGAGGCAATTGTGGCTCCCGATAATCCGATGATGAATGTGATGATTGGCGGTATACTTTGCGGTCTTGGTCTTGGCTTGTCGTTTGTGCACAATGGCAGCACGGGAGGCACCGACATTATCGCCGCTATGGTGAACAAACGCACAAATGTGTCGATAGGGCGCATGTTGCTGTATGCCGATGGCTTGATTATTTTTTCGAGTATGCTCATTTTCCACAGCATCGATAATGTGGTATATGGCTTCCTTGAATTGTTATTTGCTACATTCATGACCGACCAGGTGATAAACACCAACCGCCAGGCTATGCAGTTTCTCATCATCTCCGACAAGTGGGAAGAGATTGCCAATGCGGTTGTCAACGATGCTCACCGTGGCTGCACGGTGTTTAGCGGCATGGGATGGTTCACCAAGGAGAACGTGAAGATGCTGATGGTGATGTGCCGCAAGATAGAGGGCGTGACGGTGATGCGCGTGGTGAAATCGATTGACCCTTATGCTTTCATCACTCAAAGCAATGTGAATGGAGTGTATGGCGTAGGCTTCGATGCAATGAAAATCAGGCTGAAGAATTTCCACCCGAACACCGACCACAATCTTGTGGCTAAGCAATTCGGTGAGAATGAATTTCAAAAAAAAGATTAAATTGACCATTTGCTTAGACATTTAGAATAGTAAATCTCGAGTTTTTATTGTAATTTTACGTTTAGTAAAATAATCAAAGAAAATAGAATTTACAGTTATGAAAAAGTTTATTTTAGCATTAGCATTGTCTGTTGCCGGTGTCGTTTCGGCTGCAGCATCGGGAATTGGTTCATTGGGAGCTAATTTCCTGTACGGGTCGAAGTTCGACCAGGTAGGTTTGGGTGTTAGCTATAAATTGAGTTTGACCGATAATTTCCGCATTGCTCCTGAGATGCAATATTTCTTCAGCAACAAGAATATGAAAGCATGGGATACAAATGCCAATATTGAATATGTCAGCACTTTGTTCGACGATTTGAAGTTCTATCCATTGGTGGGCTTCACGTATTCTCA
Organism: Muribaculaceae bacterium; assembly: GCA_051871535.1. Classification (GTDB taxonomy): domain Bacteria; phylum Bacteroidota; class Bacteroidia; order Bacteroidales; family Muribaculaceae; genus SFTJ01. The sequence continues at coordinate 25,206 of JBJECX010000015.1, forward strand.
CTGGACTTACTCTGAGCCTATGGGAAGTGGAAAGTACGTTGATTCGTGCGACCGTTTTGGCGTGAACGTGGGTGGCGGAATTGAGTATAACTTTACCGACCAGTTTGGCGTTGTGGCAGAAATCAGAGGACAGCTGATTAAGGACTTCAGCCAGTGTGTGCTTAGCATTGGTGTTAAGTATTCATTCTAAGTAGCGTAAATAGTTTTATTTATTATAAATAATTTGGGATATGCCGGAGTTGTGTTGCCCGGCATATCCCAAATGGTTTTTATATTATGGGTGAGAGAATGGTTGCTGTCAGTTGCTTGATGTGTGGGAGTGATGACGATGATGACGACGACTAACATACAGCGGCACCATTGCTTTGCGGAATATGTGCATAAGCCACAATTTGATTATGATGAGTGCCGCCAGTGCGCCCACTGTGTTGGCTGTAATGTCAAGAACGTCGAAAACGCGAAACTCTGACAGTTTGGCTTGAAGAATCTCCATTATTAATCCATATAAAAATGCAAAAGTGGTGAATGCGGCTTCGGAACTAAACTTGGTGTGGTGCGGCATCCGCGACTTGGCATAATCGAATATGAATGCAGAGCATAGGGTGAAATACATAATGAAATGAACGACCTTGTCGGCGCCTTTGAACAGCTTTATGCTATTGATGTCCATAGGATTTGGGTCGAGTGAAACGTAAGCAATAATGAGCATTACAATGATTGATGTGACCCAAGATGGAATCTTTTTGTAGAACTTGGCTAATGACTTCATAATACTAAATTGCAAGATAAGTAAAGTAATTGCAAAAATAGTTATTTTCGTTGAAAAAAGAACACTAATTGCGATAATTTGAATTAATTTGAATTAATTTGTTTTGGGTTGATGATTATAGTGAATGATTGTTGATTGAAGCAACGTGTTATATGCTTTCGATTTGCAATTATTTTGCGTTATTTGGTGATGAATAGTGAGATAAATTGCGTTTATGCATTATTATTTGTAACTTTGCAAAATAATGCGAAACTATTAGGTTAATAGAGAATAGAAATAAGGATATGGATGGAAAAGCAAAATTTGCAACGAGAATAGGCTTGGTTGCTGCCACTGTTGGCTCGGCAATTGGTTTGGGTAACGTATGGCGGTTTCCCGGAGAAACGCAGGGCAATGGCGGCGCAGCGTTTTTGTTGGTGTATATTGTGTGCGTGCTGGTGCTGGGCATACCCGTAATGCTTGCCGAATTTTCGTTGGGTAGAGCGGGACAATCGGATGCCGTTGGCAGTTTCAAGGCGTTGACGCCCAAAAAGCGCTGGTGGATAGCCGGTGTGATTGGGCTGTGTGCTTCGTATTTGATTCTTTCGTATTATATGGTTGTTGCCGGATGGACTATCGACTATCTGTTTGAATCGATAACCGGAAGTCTGTATAGCGGCTACGATGCTAACAACTCGTCGCAGTCCACATCGTTTTTCGTTGCAAAGATGGGCGAAGTGGTAGCATCGACCTATCAACCTATCTTTTGGACATTCGTGACAATAGTCGTCAACTTGGTGGTGCTGCTTTTGGGCGTGAGAAAAGGCATTGAAAAAATGTCAAACGTGCTGATGCCCATGCTGTTTGTGCTGCTGGTGGTGTTTTGTGTGAAGGTGCTCACGTTGCCAAATGCAATGGAAGGGTTGGAGTTTTTCCTAAAACCTGATTTCAGCAAAATCACGGTTGACGTGTGCCTCAATGCATTGGGTCAAGCATTTTTCTCTTTGAGCCTTGGCATGGGCATACTGGTGACGTATTCGGCATATTTCCCACAAGAGACACATTTGGTGAGAACTGCGGCGCAGGTGTCGGGACTCGATTTCCTGGTTGCCTTTATGATGGGCATTATCATTTTTCCGGCGGTTTGCAGTTTCAATATGGGCAGCAGTGCGCAGCTCGAAGGCACTACGCTTGTGTTTGTCACTATGCCTGAGATATTTGCTAATATGCCAGCAACCACAGTGTGGTCGGTGTTGTTTTTCATGCTTCTGTCGATAGCGGCAATCACATCTACAATCTCGCTCGGCGAGGTTGCTGTGGCATTCATTAGCGACCGCTTCAAGGTGTCGCGCAAGTGGGCTTGTGTGTTGGTTATGGCTCCGTTGATGATACTAAGTCCGCTCAGTTCGTTGTCGCTTGGCGCAATGCCCGACATTCAGTTGGCAGGAATGTCGTTGTTCGACTTCCTTGACACTACATCCACCAACATATTGCTGCCGCTGTGCGCGTTTCTGATTTGCTTGTATGTGGGCTGGGTGTTGCCAAAAGGGTTCATTGACAAGGAATTGACAAATGGTGGCGACTTTGAAACCCGTACATTGCCCGTGCTAAAAGTGCTCATCCGCTATGTCAGCCCGGTGTTGATATTTATGATTTTTGTTGCCAAACTTGTGGATATTCTTGGATGAGATGAACAAGGACTGGTGGCGTGGACTCTTTGGTATGACTCGCACCGAGCGCATCGGCTCGTATGCATTGCTTGTGATAATGGGTATAACGGTGGTTATTGCATTTTCCTATCGAAGCTGCTCGTTGGGCAACGACGAGGTGAGCAAAGCAAAGGAGATGCTCATGCGCAATAAATTGTCGCAGCAGATGCAAGACAGCATTTGCAAGGCAAAAGCCGACAGTGCCAAAGCAAAGAGCTTAATAAAGAAGAAAGCAAAGACAAAGAAGAATCGAAAGATAAAAAAGACGCAATATGAGGACCGCGAATTGCAGGAGGTGCCTCAATATTAAAAATACAAAAAAAGATATGAAGAACGATAGAGCTCAATTTGTAACAAAGACAGGTGTGATAGCTGCAACGGTGGGTTCGGCTGTGGGCCTGGGAAACATTTGGCGGTTTCCTTACGAAGCCGGCGTGCATGGTGGCGGTGCATTTTTGCTACTGTATGTGATATGCGTGTTGCTGGTGGGTGTGCCGGTGATTGTGGCAGAGTTTGTGCTTGGTAGAGGAACGCATGCCAATGCCAAAGGTGCCATTAGCCATTTGATGCCCGGCTCTTGGATGCGTTGGTTCCCGTTGCTTGGGGTGCTTGCTTCAATTTTGATATTGGGCTTCTATTCGGTGGTTGCCGGATGGATATTGGCATACCTGTATATGGCAATAACCGGGGCCATGAGTGGACACACACCGCAGGAATATAGCGCAATATTTGGCGAGTTTGTCAGCAGTCCGTGGCTCAGCACCATGTGCACCATATTGTTTTTGCTCATCAACTACACAGTGTTGAGGCGAGGTGTGCAGAAGGGTATTGAAAAGATAGCTAACATACTGATGCCCTTGCTCTTTGTGATTCTTGTGGTGTTCTGCATCAACTCGTTGTTTATGGATGGCGCTCGTGAGGGCATAGATTTTTTGTTTAACCCTGACTTTTCAAAGATTACACCGTCGGTGGTAGTGGGTGCAATGGGGCAGGCATTCTTTTCGTTGAGCGTTGGCCTTGGGTGCTTGCTCACCTATGCTTCATATTTCAACGACAAGACCCCGCTGGTGAAAAGTGCAATCACCATAGGCGCACTCGACACTTTGGTGGCTATTCTTGCCGGAATTATGATTTTCCCGGCAGTGTTTTCGTTTGGTATGTCGGCAGAGGCAGGTCCGAAATTGGTGTTTGAAATACTCCCGTCAATATTCCAGCACTTACCATTGTCGTATATGTGGTCGACGGCCTTTTTTGTGCTGTTGTTCTTTGCCTCGCTTACCTCTACCATATCGATGAGCGAAACCTGCATTGCATGCTTTGTTGAGGAGTTGAAGATGTCGCGAAAGAAAGCCACAATAATGAATACGGCAATATGCATGTTCCTTGGTGTGCTTTGCTCGTTGTCGTTTGGCGTGATGAGCTCGTTCACCATTTGCGGCAAGACGTTGTTCGACCTGTTCGACTTCGTGTCGTCGAGCATATTGCTGCCGGTGGGCGGCATATTCTTCTCGTTGTTTGTAGGGTGGATAATCGACAAGAAATTCCTTGACAGCCAGCTTACATGCAACGGCGAAGGCAAGATGAGCAATTGGGTGAAGCTGCCAATGATGTTTTGCATAAGGTTTGTGGCTCCGATATCAATTGTGCTGATTTTCCTTGTTGGATTGGGTGTGCTCAATTTCTGACGTCGTTATGGCTCACAGCTAATGCCAAACACTTGAAAGGTGTTGCCAAGTTAATGTAATTTTGCTAATTTTGTGGAGGTGAAAATAATAATTGTACTGAAACAATGAATGGCGAATTTGGCACATACATATTGACTATTAAGGGCGAAAAGCTGACGGTGGAAAAGCCGTTGATAATGGGCATTCTGAATGTCACCCCCGATTCGTTTTATAGCGGAAGCCGAATGGGTAGCGACGAGGCTTTGATTGGCAAGCGTGTTGAGCAGATACTTGATGAGGGTGGCGATATGATTGACATAGGCGCATATTCCACCCGTCCTAATGCCGACGACATTTCTGCCGACGAAGAGTATGCCCGACTCAAAACGGGATTAAATATAATAAAAAGCATCGATGCGAATGTGGTGGTGTCGGTCGACACTTTCCGTGCCGATGTTGCCCGAAAATGCGTTGAAGAATTTGGTGTTGACATTGTGAACGATGTTAGTGGGGGTACGCTCGACGATGAAATGTTTGCTACCGTTGCCAAACTGAAAGTGCCCTACATACTGATGCATATGCGAGGCACACCTGCCACTATGCAGCAGTTGACCGATTATTCCGACGTTACCCGCGATGTGATTGCCGATTTGCGCCAAAAGAAACTTGCGCTCAATGAGCTTGGAGTAGAAGAAGTGATTATTGACCCCGGATTTGGATTCAGCAAGACATTGGAGCAGAACTTTGAGATGCTTAATCGTTTGGACGATTTCAAGCAGCTGTGTGCGCCATTGCTGGTGGGTGTGTCGCGTAAATCGATGATTTTCCGCACCCTTGGATGCACACCGGTGGAATCGCTCAACGGCACGACGGTGATTAACACCATTTCGCTGATGAAGGGCGCGCATATCCTTCGTGTTCACGATGTTAAGGAAGCCGTGGAGGTGAACAAACTGGTGTGTTCAACCCTCGGTGTGAGATATTAAAAACTTCAGGAATAATCAATAATATAGAATATGAATCTCGACTTTGGAATAAAAGATTTGGTGGATATCCTATTGGTGGCAGCGATGCTTTATTACTTGTACAGGGCAATGAAGCAAACGGGTACGTTGAACATTTTTGTGGGCGTGCTGTCGTTCATAGTGCTGTGGTTTATCACCTATAAGATACTGAACATGCAGCTGTTCGGCGGAATAATGGACAAGTTTATAAATATGGGCTTGCTCATACTTGTGATATTGTTCCAAGAGCAGATTAAACGATTCCTTAATGAGGTTGGCGCTCACAACAAATGGCCGGCGCTGCGAAAGTTTTTTAGCCACGGCAAAGGGAAAAAAGACGAGAAACGCTGGATACTGCCAATTGTGCATGCGTGTATGAATATGGCGCGAAGCAAGACGGGCGCGTTGATAGTGATTGAACGCAGTGTGCCGCTGAAAAGCTTTGCCGAAAGTGGCGATGTTATCGACGCAAACATCAACGGCCGATTGATTGAAAACATTTTCTTCAAGAACAGTCCGTTGCACGATGGGGCGCTGATAGTGTCGAACGGCAAGCTTGCCTCGGCAGGATGCATCTTGCCTGTGAGCCACGATAGCAGTCTGCCGCGCTATTTGGGCTTGCGTCATCGTTCGGCTTTGGGCATCGCGCAAGAGACCGATGCCGTTGCCATAGTGGTGTCGGAAGAGACCGGCAATATCTCGATGGCGTATAAAGGAGAGATTCGTCTGAAAATGTCAACTACCGATTTGGAGCACCAATTGGCTGGAATTATTGATTGACAACGGAGGAGGTTGCTTGCTGATGATTGACTATTTAGGAATAATAAAAAGATACTATACCGAGGGCAGCGATGCCTATAAGTTGCTTGTGACTCATAGTAGCCAGGTTGCCGAGCTGGCAATGGCTTTGCTGGATGGCAAGCCCGAACTGGTGGTAGACAGGGATTTTGTGTATGAAGCAGCTATGCTTCACGACATTGGCATGTTTCGCACCCATGCACCTTCGATATACTGTTATGGCAAGTTGCCATATTTGCAGCATGGAGTGGAGGGGCGCAAGATACTCGACTCGTTGGGATTGGAAAAGCATGGGCTGGTTTGCGAGCGTCACACCGGTGCCGGGCTCACGGCGCAAGAGATTGTAGAACAGCATCTGCCGCTCGAACCGCACGATATGTTGCCGATAACACTCGAGGAAAAGCTGGTGTGCTATGCCGATAATTTCTATAGTAAATCGCACGTTGCTGCGGCGAAGAAGCTTGATAAAGTGATGGAATCGATGTCGAAATTCGGACCGGGAACCATTGGGCGACTCAACGAAATGGTGGCTCTGTTTGGCAGTCCTGACGGCTTGGGGATGTAAATTAACAAATAAAAGCATCAAATTATGGGTAGTGTGCTTTGATTTGCTTAATTTTGTACTCTATTTTGCACAATCACGAAAATTGAAGAAAGAAAACAAATATATATTTGCTGCTGTAATATGCGCATTATTGGCAACGATATGCTCGACAAGGCCTGCAAAGGCATTGTCGGGAAGTTTCTTTGCCGATTTGTCGACAGCAACCGACACGAAAAAAGATAGCGTGATTAGTCTGGTTGACTTGATTGGCGACAATGCGGTGCTGCCTGAGCGTGTGTTCAGCGATAGTGTGGGTGGCGAGAAGCCTATTGAAGGTGCTACACCCGATAGTGCCAAGACCGACACGTTGACGAAATCGAATAAATCACGTTTCATATTGGATGAAGTTGACCTTAACAACGTGGTGAATTTCACCGCAAAGGACTCGCTTGTGATTTCGGGCAACAATAATGCGTTTATGTATGGTCCGAGTAATGTGACTTATGGCGATATCGACCTTAAGGCAAACGAGATACACATGAATATGGACCAAAACGAGGTGTATGCGGTTGGTGTCCCCGACAGCACTGGTGAGCTGCAAGGCAATCCTGTGTTTGAGGATAAGAGCGGCAAGTATGCCTCAAAGAGCATGCGCTACAACTTCAAGAGCCAGAAAGGTTTGATTAAAGACGTCATCACCGAGCAGGGCGAAGGTTATCTCACCGGTGGAATCACTAAGATGATGAACCGCGAGGAATACTTTATCAAGAACGGGCGATACACCACCTGCGACGACCACGACGAGCCTCACTTCTATATGAACATCACAAAAGGTAAGGTGCGTCCCAAGAAGAACATTGTCACGGGTCCGGCTTACATGGTGCTCGAAGGCTTGCCGTTGCCGGTTGCTGTGCCGTTTGGCTATTTCCCGTTCACTTCGTCGTATTCGTCGGGTATTATCGTGCCCACTTTCGGCGAGGATTATAACTACGGATTCTTCTTGCGTGATGGTGGCTATTATCTGGCATTGAACAATAATATCGACTTGGCGTTGACGGGACAGATTTTTACAAAAGGTTCGTGGGGATTGACAGCCCAATCGAATTATATAAAGCGTTATCGCTATTCGGGTTCGTTCAACATCAGTTACATCGAGAACGTGAGCGGCGACAAAGGTTCGCTCGACTATTTGAAGCAGAAAAACTTCAAGGTGGCATGGAGCCATTCGCAGGATAGCAAGGCAAATCCTAACATGACATTCTCGGCAAGCGTTAATTTTGCCACGAGTGGTTATTCGCGAGCCGACCAGGCGAACTATTACAGCCGCGATTTCACCGAAAACACCAAGAGCAGTACGGTGAACATGACGTATAAAATACCTAATTCGAAGTGGAGTTTCTCAACCACGGCAAACGTGTCGCAGCGCACCAGCGACTCAACGCTTACGGTGTCGTTCCCGAACCTCACTATCACTATGTCGCAGTTGTCGCCGTTCAAGCGCAAGCGTGCTGTAGGGTCGGAGCGATGGTACGAAAAAATCAAGATGTCGTATTCCGGTATTTTCCAGAACTCGCTCACCTCGCCACAAGACCAATTCTTTAAGAAGAGCCTGATTAAAGACTGGCGAAATGGTATGAAGCACAGCATACCTATTTCAGCCACATTTAATGTGTTCAAATATTTCAATGTCACTCCAAGTATCTCGATGACCGACCGTATGTACACCAACAAGATACGCCGTCAGTGGGACCCTGCAGCGAGTGCTGAGGTGTGCGACACTACCTATAATTTCTATAATGTGTTCGACTTTTCGGCATCGGTGTCGATGGACACAAAGATTTATGGCTTCTATCGCCCTTTGAAGATATTTGGCGACAAGGTGAAGATGATTCGCCACGTAATCACTCCATCGGTGTCGTTCTCGGGGGCACCTGATTTCGGCTCGAAGAAGTGGGGCTATTATGGCTCGTATACCTACAAGGGAGCTAACGGCGAGATGATGGAGAAGAAGTACAGCTATTTCTCCAACGGCTTGTTTGGCACTCCCGGACAGGGCAAAACCGGGGCATTGAGCTTCTCGGTAAGCAACAACCTTGAAATGAAGGTGAAGAGCAAAAACGACAGCATAGAGGAGAAAAAGATTTCGCTAATCGAAAACCTCACGGTGAGCCAATCGTATAACTTTGCTGCCGACTCGCTGAAATGGAGCAATATCAACACATCGATGTTGTTGCGGTTGACCAAGAATTTCAATCTTAACCTGTCAGCCACATGGGACCCTTACACTTATGCTCTCAATTCGTCGGGCTCGCCGGTGAGAGTGAATCGCACACGTTTGCAGGCCGGCAAGGGCCTTGCAAAGTTGTCGAGCACAGGCACATCGTTCTCCTACACGATAAACAATAGCACATTCAAGCGCAACAAAGACAACAACAAGAAGAAAGACGACAGCAAGTCGAACGACGACCATAACTACGAACTTGAGGGTGAAAACAACACCATCGACGACGGTAAAGAGAAGGGGCACAAAGACGATTTTGTGCTCAATCCCGACGGTTATGCCCAATGGGATTGTCCGTGGAGCCTGTCGGTGAATTATTCGATTAACTATTCCTACGGAAAGTTTAATTACAAGAAGATGGACTACGACGGCAAGTTTACGCAAAACCTGAGTTTCTCGGGCAACATAAAACCCACCAAAAACTGGTCGTTTAATTTCTCGACAAGCTATAATTTCGACACCCATAAACTGTCGTATATGAATTGCTCGGTGACGCGCGACTTGCACTGCTTCAGCATGAGCGGAAGTTTTGTGCCTGTAGGGCCATATAAGAGCTACACATTCCACATCTCGGTTAAATCGTCGTTGCTCAGCGACCTTAAGTACGACAAGCGAAGCAGCTCGTCGAATGGCGTCACATGGTATTAATGTAAAAGAAAACAACTGAATTCTAACACCGAACTTTTGTGGAGAAAAAGAACAGATTGGTTTATGTTGATTTCATGAAGGGGTTCTGCATCCTTCTCATAGTGGCGTTTCATATCGATAACGACATCTTTCCGCTGCGCATCAACTTAATGCTGCAATCGTTCAGAATTCCCATGTACTACTTTCTTTCAGGAATGTTCTTCAAGCAATACGACGGTTTTGTTGACTTTGTGAGAAGGAAAACCAACAACATTGTAGTGCCGTATGTTTTCTTTATGTTACTCACATGCGTGGTTCATTGCGTTATGTGGTATGCCTGCGGTGCGAGTTGGATGGGAGAATGGGAGTGGAGTTCGTTTGCCGACCCGTTTTTGCGCAGATACTATCACTACAATACGCCATTATGGTTTTTGATAAGCCTTTTTGAGGTGAATGTGCTGTATTATGTATTGTTGCAGATATGTCCGAAACGCACAGGCCGCTATGCGCTGATAATGTTATTGGCATTTGTAGCATGGTACTTCCGAAAATTCCCTGTGTTTAATAATCCGCTGTTCCTCGACACTGCGTTGATGGCATTGCCATATTTCGTGCTTGGGTCGGAAGTGAAGTCGGCAGGCTTTATTGCCAAGAATGCGAAGTACGACAAGTGGGGCTTGGTGGTGATAGTGCCGTTGCTGGTGTTGCTGTATTTTGTGTCGTCGAAAATCAACCTGCTCATACAAAGCGAACCAAAGTTCTATCGGCTCTATGTGGTGCCGTTTGTTGCCATATTAGGATTGTTCTGGTTCAGCAAGAATATGCCAAAGTTGCCCATAATAACCTTTATTGGCCGTTATTCGATAGTGGTGCTGGGCACGCACATACTGATGATAAAGTTTATGGCACGGCTTGCCGAACTGATTTCGGCAACGGCATTCAACGGCGTGGCAGTGAACAATTGGCTGGTGTATGCCATGGTGGTGGGCGGCGAGTTGGCGCTAATTCCAATCATGATTAGGGCATTCCCTAAATCTTTGGCCCAAGAGGAATTGATTAAGCCGATTATGAAACAGACGCTAAGAAAACAATAAAGGTTACGCTGCATATTTGTGCGTAACCCTTACGATGAAAAACATTGTACGCCCATGGAGATTCGAACTCCAATCGTTGGAACCGGAATCCAATATTCTATCCATTGAACTATGGGCGCCTAATCGGTTGATGTGAGTGCAAAGTTAGTAAAAACCGAGTGAATGGGCAAATTATTTTGCCCCAATGGTAGAGAATACCGCAATCGCCGCCGGGCGAGTTCTATTTGCCGGAGAAAATGATGCCAAACCCGATGAATCGGTCGTAGCGGTCGCCGGGACGCCGATAGTAGACCTTTACCAGATACTCGTTGACGGTTTGATACTTGTTGCCCTCAATTGCCGAAGTCTGCCCAACTATGGTGTCGTCGGGAACCCAAAGGTATTGATAGTTATATGCACCTTGTTTTAGCATAAGATTGGCGGTGTAGCACCCCGACGAAGCATCGTAGGTCATCTTTCGAGAGTTGGGGCTGAGATGTTCGGCAAACTCGCCGTCGATGTATATGTTGCCTCCTGTCAATGGTCCGCCGGTGTCAAGCGTGAAATGTGTCACTATGTAATCGGCTTCAATATCGGAGTGGTCGCTCTCCCAGTTGCGTATGGTGAAGCGTCCGTTTTGAGTCTTGTCGTAGTAGTATGGTTCGTCGGCGCGCACGTTGTCGGTGCGGAGTATGGCGTGATAGTAAGGGTCGTGGTATTGCATGCTCACCACGCCCATCGACGGAGCGTTAACGGCAACTGTCTCTATTCGGCGATATTCGTTTCCTGCCGGAAATATCAGTTGGCGATTGTGGCTAAAAGTGTAGTGGTTGTTGCTCACAAGCAGTGGCTTGTTCACTGTCACTTCATTGTCGAGTCGGGAGTTCTGTGTGATTACTACCCGCAAGTCGTTGAACGGGTCGTTTACAATTTTATTGTTGTCAATCACTTCAACCTCAAGCTGTTGGTGCTGTTCGTTGTAGTCGACGTCGGTGCGCGATGTAACTGTTGGCCTCACCATTGTGGTGTTTTCGCAAACCGAGAAACGTGTTTGGAACAATATTTCGTCGGGATTGTCTTGCTCGTAAACTTTCACAATATAGTTGCCGGAACGAAGAATCTGCATGTTTTCGTTGGGCAGGGTGAAGCTATAGTGCACATAGTGGACAAATGTGTTCGACGAATACTCATAGTTGTCGATATCGGCATAGTTGAAGCTATTGGTGTACTCGCTCTCTTGCAGTTGCGAAGGCGTCCAGTTGCTGTTGCAGTGCACTAAGCTGTACCGGAGATATTTGCGGTCTTCGCTCAAGTCGTCGAATGACACCACCAGCGGGTTGTCGTCTTGTCCCATCACCCATATTGGTGGAAAATACGAATTGCTGAGTGGCGAAATCTTTATTGAACGGAACGAATTGTCGAACACCTGCGAGTGCAGCGGTTCGGCATATGTGCATATGTGCAATGCCACGATAATCGCAGCCGATATGGCAACAATTCGTTTTACCATGTAATTGGGGTTTTGCCGTGTTCAATCAAATAGTTGTTGGCTTTAGAGAAGTGCTTGTTGCCAAAGAATCCGCGATAGGCTGAAAGCGGTGAGGGGTGCACTGATGTGAGAATCAGGTGCTTGTCGGGGTTGATGAGCGTGCGCTTGCTGATGGCATAGCTTCCCCAAAGGATAAACACCACATTCTGGCGGTGTTGCGACAAGTGGCTAATCACTTCATCGGTGAATTGCTCCCAGCCCTGGCGCTGATGTGATGCTGCTTTGTGCGCCTCTACGGTGAGTGTGGCGTTGAGCAGCAGTACGCCTTGCTTTGCCCATCGGGTCAGGTCGCCGCTTTGCGGTATTGGCGAACCGACGTCGTTGTGAATCTCCTGAAAGATGTTGCGTAGCGAAGGTGGAAACTGAATCCCGTCGTTAACCGAAAAACAGAGACCATTGGCTTGACCGACATCGTGATATGGGTCTTGACCAAGAATCACCACTTTCACCTCGTTGAATGGGGTGGCATTGAAGGCTGCAAAAATTTGTCGTCCCGGAGGAAAAATTTGTTTTGTAGCATATTCGTTGCGGACAAAGTTGGTGAGCCGGACAAAATAGTCTTTCGACCATTCGTCAGATAATTCTTGCTTCCAGCTTTCTTCAATCTTTACGTCCATATTGTTTTTCGTTTAGTGCTATACTATATGCAAAAGTAATAAATCTTCTCTCGTAATACAATATATAATATATTGCCGAAACGTGAATTTTTGCCGGGTTTAGCATTTTTTGAACAAAAAAATGAACTATTTTGAAAAAATATTAGTTATTTTTGTTGAAAATTATTCGCAATAATTTTGTAGTATATAAAAATTATTGTAAATTTGTAATGATTTCAAATATGTTAAAAACTATGACAGCGACAGAACATCTAATAAGGCATGGAGTCAGGCCGTCGGTTCAGCGAATAGCGGTTATGAACTATTTGTTGGAGCATCGCACGCATCCCACTGTCGACGAGATATATGTTGCGTTGTCGAAGGATATGCCCACATTGTCGAAGACCACGGTGTATAACACTTTGGAGCTGTTGGTGAAGCAAAAGGCTGTTTTGGAGTTGACCATCGATTCAAAGATGTCGCACTACGACGGATATACGCACGCTCATGCGCATTTCAGATGCAGAAAATGCGGTAAAATACATGATATGTCGATAAGCGAAGCCGGCTTGGAAGCGTTGCAAATCGACAACGGATATATGATGGAAGACCTGCAAGTGTATTATAGTGGTGTATGTCCCGAATGTTTGAGAAAAGAAAATTAACAACGAGAATAACAAAAATAGAATTAACTAATAACTTAAAAAACAATTGATTATTATGGCAAAGAAATTTCAATGCACAGTATGTGGCTATGTTTACGAAGGTGATGAAGCTCCTGAATTCTGCCCACAATGCAAGCAACCAAAGTCGAAATTCAAAGAAATGGTAAGCGATGAGCTTAATTTCGTTACCGAACACGAACTTGGTGTTGCAAAGGGTACAGGCGACGAGATGATTGCTGACCTCAATGCACACTTTATGGGTGAATGCACCGAAGTGGGTATGTATCTGGCTATGTCGCGTCAAGCTGACCGCGAAGGTTATCCTGAAGTTGCCGAAGCTTTCAAGCGCTACGCATGGGAAGAAGCAGAACACGCTGCTAAGTTTGCTGAACTTCTTGGCGATGTTGTATGGGACACCAAGACTAACCTCGAAAAGCGCATGAATGCTGAATCGGGTGCTTGCGAAGACAAGATGCGCATTGCAAAGAATGCAAAGGCTGCTAACCTCGATGCTATTCACGACACTGTTCACGAAATGGCTAAGGACGAAGCTCGTCACGGTCGTGGCTTCAAGGGCTTGTATGAAAGATATTTCAAGAAATAATCCGGAATAGCAAGAAATACTGGGTATAATTATTTTGATTAGATTTAAGGAGCGTGAGCATTTTCTCAGAAGTGTTCACGCTCTCTTTTTGTGCTGTTGGATGCTGTAACCGGTGATGTGCTTTGCCCACGCAACACTTAGGGCAAGCGAAGCAAAACATTTGCGGGGCTGTGTCGAAAAATCGCTTTTATCGGCACAGCCCCGCAATTAGGGTAGAAGTATTGTTTAGAAAAAAACTATTTCTTATTTGCTGAGGTTCTTCATCACTGACTTTGGTACAGCGTCTTTGTTGACAAGAATGCTGAGAGTCTTAGCCATGAAATAGGCTTCAGAAACATAGAAGTAACCTTTGTAGATATGCTTGTCGTCCCAAGAGTTTTTCACCTTGTAGTAGCGTTTGCCGTTCTGGTCGGTTGCGTAGCCTTCAATCACCATACCGTGGTCGTCGGTAGTTTCTTGGCTGTCGAACATTTTTTGGCGCGACTCTTGTGTGACGGTGATTTCTTTCACCGGACCCTTGATGTCGAAACGTTTGTTTTCTTTTTCCTTAGCGCTAAGGGTCACCCATCGAGAGAGCTCAGTGCCTTCGAGGTCCGATTCTTTAGTCTCTTCGGGGATAACGGCATAACCCTTGTTCCACTTGAATCCGCCTTCGCTGACGTCGGCACCCCAAGCCACGGGATAACCGTTTTCAACAGCATAGTCAACAATGCTCTTGAGGTCTTGGATGGTGACGTTCATATATTGTCCCCACAGCCAATTGTCGGCAACTTCCAGTCCACATGGCTTGTTGAAAGGATGGTGAGAGAACGAGGTGAAAGCCATGTAGTTGTTCATGTCGAGGCCGAGCGACTTGGCAAATGATTGCGGAGTGTACGATTTGCCTTCGTAGGTGAATGTTTCGGGCACTTGTCCGAAATAAGCGTTCATAATGCCGGCGAGGCCGTTGAGCCAAGCAGTAGACAGCTTTCGGCCCGGCTTTTTGTTAATCTCGTTGAGATATGCAATCATGGCATTGCACACCTCGCTGTGGTTGTGAGTGTCTTCGCCATAATTGAGGCCTTTGTAGGCATCTTCGGGCATCATTCCGTATTTGTCCCACACATAGGCGTTGTCGAGCACGCTACCGCCTTGGTTGAAATTGATGTGGCCGTTCATGCGAATGTATTTCTCGGCTTTGTCAAGGTAGCACATTCTCACGATGAACATTTCAGAGAGGTCGTATTCTTTACCCGTAATTCTGAGGATTTCGTCTTCGAGGAACGAGTTGCCTGAGAAGCACCAGCATGTGCCTGATTTGGCTTGGTTCTTTACGGAGGTTGACTTGCAGACCTTTACATCGGTGAATTTAAAACCTGTGCTATCGGGATTTTCGATAGCTGCTGTCATGCTCAAGCAGAATGGCACTGACAGCGCGAGGCTCAAAAGAATTCTTTTCATGTTGCGTTTGTTATTTTTTTGTTTGATTATGTTATTTGTGTAAGGTTGATTAGTTTATCCACAAAGATAACTAAAAATGTGCATCTAAAAAGTATACTGCCAAAATACTTTTTGCAATATTTGCCTGTAAGCATAGCTGTTGATGTGTAAAATGAGCATGCCCTGCAAGGTGAGGAATTATGATTTGCGTTCCAGTTCCCTAAGGTTCTCAAGATGCTTGCGTTCCATAAATTCCTTTATGCCTTCGAGGTGCAGAGTCACCTTTTTGTTGCCAAACTCATAGATGTTCTCCACAAGTCCGTCGAGGAAGTCGCGGTCGTGGCTAACCACAATTAGCGTGCCGTCGAATTTTTTCAGGGCGTCTTTAAGCACGTCTTTCGAGCGCATGTCAAGGTGATTGGTGGGTTCGTCGAGGATGAGCAGATTTACGGGTTCGAGCAGCAGTTTAAGCAGAGCAAGGCGTGTGCGCTCGCCGCCGCTGAGCACCTTCACTTTTTTCATCGATTCCTCGCCGCCAAACATGAATGCTCCAAGCATATCCTTGATTTTTGTGCGTATGTCGCCCTTGGCGATGTCGTCGATTGTTTGGAATACGGTAAGGTTCTCGTCGAGTAGCGAAGCCTGGTTTTGGGCAAAATAGCCAATCATCACGTTGTGCCCGAGGGTGAGTGTGCCGTTGTGGGTGATTTCGTTCATTATGCAACGCACCATGGTTGATTTGCCTTCACCGTTTTTGCCCACAAATGCCACTTTCTGTCCGCGCTCAATGGTGAACGATGCGTTGCTGAACACCGTGTGCTCGCCGTAGGATTTGCCTACACCATCGGCAATCACCGGATAGTTGCCCGAACGTGGAGCTGGCGGGAACTTAAGGCGTAAAGCCGAATTGTCCTCTTCATCTACTTCGATAATCTGAAGTTTTTCGAGCATCTTCACGCGGCTTTGCACTTGCAGAGTCTTGCTGTAGGTGCCCTTGAATCGCTCGATGAAGGCACGGGTTTCGGCAATCATCTTTTGCTGTTCGTCGTATTGCTTTTGTTGTTGAGCGCGGCGCTCGGCACGCAGTTCAAGATAGTGCGAATAGGTGGCTTTGTAGTCGTAGATTTTGCCCATAGTCACTTCGATGGTGCGGGTGGTGACATGGTCGACAAAGGCTCGGTCGTGCGAGATAACCACCACAGCTCTGTTGCTTTCAATAAGGAAATCTTCGAGCCATTGAATTGACTCGATGTCGAGGTGGTTGGTGGGCTCGTCGAGCAGTAGCACATCGGGTTTCTTTAGAAGCATCTTTGCCAATTCGATGCGCATTCGCCAGCCTCCCGAGAAGTCGGAAGTGGGGCGGTTGAAATCGCTTCGCGAAAAGCCCAGACCGAGCAGTGTTTTCTCCACGTCCTCGTCGAAGTGGGTCATGTCGATGGTATAGAATTTTTCGCCGAGGGTTGTCACCTCTTCAATTATTTTCATGTATTCCTCGCTTTCGTAATCGGTGCGAGTGGCAAGTTCATCGTTCAGCCGATTGATTTTAGCCTCCATTTCAAACAGGTGAGAGAATGCTTGCGAGGCTTCCTCGAAAACGGTGCGGCTATCCTGGGTGAGCAGATGTTGAGGGAGATAGGCGATAACAGTGTCCTGTGGATATGAAATGTTGCCTCGGGTGGGTTGGCGTACACCAGCCAATATTTTAAGGAGAGTGCTTTTCCCGGCGCCGTTTTTGCCCATCAAGGCAATACGGTCGGTTGGGTTGATAACAAAGGATATGTCGGAGAAAAGAACTGTGCCAGAAAACTCTACGGCAATATTGTCGACTGAAATCATTAAGTGTGGTTATAAATGTTAGTATATTGGAAATTTTCTGCAAAATTAAGAAAAACACCAATTCAATACAAATCAACAACTGAAATGTGGTAAATAATTAGTAATTTAGCATATTATTTAAGCATAGTAATTAATATAGTGAAAAACTAAACGTAAATATCATGTGTAAATTGTTAAAATCATTATTGGTTGCAGTTGCCTTGTTTGCCTGCTTTGGCGCAATGGCAGAGGAGAAAGAAATGAAGTATGTGAATGCTTTGGATTTGAGAATCATCAACAAAGGTTTTGATGATTCGCTCACTCCGTACACTCGCATTCCCGCTTGCCTGAAGGACAGTGTCCGACCCACGTTGTGGGAACGCGCTCAATGCAGTTCGGGCATGGCAGTGCGGTTTGCCACTAACAGCAAGACTGTTGGGGTGCGTTACAATCTGCTGTGGAACACCCACATGGTGCACATGGCTGACACCGGTTTGAAGGGGGTGGACTTATATCGATTGAGTGACGACGGCGAGTGGGAATACGTAAACACTTGCCGCCCTTACAAGACGGATTCAATTCAGCGAAAGGTTTTTGTTGAGAATCTCAAGGGCGATATGCGTGAGTTTATGATTTATTTGCCGCTTTACGATGGCATGAACTGGCTTGAAGTGGGCATTGAAAAAGATGCTACAATCAGTAAACCGGTTATCGACAACCCCTTGTCGAACAAGCAGATTGTGTTTTACGGCACAAGCATTCTTCAGGGCGGATGCTCAACTCGTACGGGCATGTGCGGCACCAACATCATACAGCGCGATTTGGGTCTTGAGTGCGTGAATATTGGCATCAGCGGTGAAGGCAAGATGGACTTTTGCATGGCAAGGGCAATGGCGGGAATAAAGGATGCGATTGCGTTTGTTATCGACCCGGTGCCTAACTGCACCGAGATGATGTGCGACACGCTCACCTACGATTTCATCAACATCCTTCGCACTATGCGCCCCGAAGTGCCTATCATTATGGTAGAAGGTCCGTTATATCCTTATGCCAAATTCGATTCGTTCTTTGGCAACTATCTGCCTAAGAAGAACGCTGCTTTCCGTAAGAACTATTTGCGCCTGAAGGCTGAAAATCCCGACAACTTGTTCTATGTTGATTGTGATAATCTTTATGGCGGTCAAGAGGGTACGGTTGACGGCATACATGCCACAGATATCGGTTTTTTGGCTTATGCCAAGAAGCTTGAACCGGTGATTATGCAAGCGCTTTTGCTGTCGGGCGACGTTAAGGCAAAATTGGAGGCTGCCAAAGCGGCGAAACCGGCCCCTAAGAAGAAGTCGAAGAAATAAAAACAATATTCAGACGTTAAATATGTGGATTGATTTATTACCGAGAGTATAGCATAATGAGTCAATCCACATTGTTTTTCAATCAATAATCAGATGGAGTATAAGAGCAAGCATTTCATTCAAAAACTGATTTCGGAGGGCGAACATGAGCATCAGGATTTCAAGTATCAGATTTCGGATGCAAAGAAAATTGCCCGCAGCATATCGGCTTTTGCAAACAACAGCGGAGGCCGTTTGCTAATCGGCGTTAAGGATAATGGAAAGATTGCGGGGGTTAGTAGCGACGAAGAGATTTACATGATAGAGCAGGCGGCGCAGATGTATTGCCGTCCGCCACAGCAGGTTGAATGTACGGTTTATAAGGTTGAGGGCAAGCCGGTGCTTAAGGTGGACATAAGCGAGGCTGATGAGAAACCGGTAAAAGCTCCCGACGAAAATGGCCGATGGCGCACATATTACCGAAAGCGTGACGAGAACATCGAGGCAAGCTCACTGCATGTGAAGGTGTTGGAGCAGCAGAGCGATGTTTCGGATATGGTGGCGATTTCGTATTCCGACAATGAGCGTTGCTTGCTGGAATATCTGTCGGAGCACGGAGGCATCACTATTGAGGGCTATATGAAACTGACTCATGTGTCGCGTGCCGTTGCCGAAAACTCTGCGGTGAACCTGTGCAAAATGGGAGTGCTCGACGTCACCTATCACGACGGCTCCTGTTTGCTTGTGCTTGCTTAGCAAATTCAATTACCCTATTATATAGCAAAACCCCGCTGACTGCAATGGTCAACGGGGCTTTGTGTATTAAGAGCCTATTCTTTGTTTGTTGTTCGCTTATATTCGCGTTCACTGATTAGTCCCGAACGATAGCTTTGCAGCAGCAATTGCAAATCCTCGATTTGCCGGCTTATTTCCTTGCCGATGTCGGTGTCCTTTACGTGCATGCGATAGGCGCTCATTTCCACCACTTGGGTTGTTGACTTAATGTCTTGACCTTCGGCAACCGCTTTCTCGATAGATGTGAATGGCTCGTGTTTCACCAATTGGAAGCCGCGCGAGTGATAAACAAGGGTATATCCTGCAATGCCGGTTTTGGGCTGGTAGGCTTTTGAGAAACCGCCGTCAATCACCATCATCTTGCCGTTGGCTTTGATGGGCTGCTCGCCCTGAAGCGTTCTCACGGGAACGTGCCCGTTGATGATGTGGCGGTGTTGACCTTCCACACCAAATGCATCGAGGATGTAATCGCACACTTTTTCGTCGTCACGCAAGATGTAGTAGTTGCCTTTAACCTCTTTGCCGGCTTGCTTGTCGTCGATGAAATAGTTTTCGAATGTAGCCATTTTGTTTTTGTCGAAAACAGGGGAGTCAGGTCCGCACCACAGATACCAGTCGTAGTCGAGCGAATAGCGGTAGCTGTCCTTGTCCTCGTTGTCTTTGCCGAAATATGCTTCGCGAATCATGCTGCCCACTTTGTCGAACAGCGCACGTCCGCAATATTCTTCGTTGCGTATTCTCACTTTTTTCAGTGTGCCGTCGGCGTTGAGCGGTATAGAAGCGTGGAAAAGCAAGTTGGAATTGCTGATGGTGAAGATGCATCCGTGGCGGAACAGGCATTTCATGTGCATCTTAAGTTTTTCGCTTCGGCAGAACGATTTGTGCAGAGAGTCGATTATGCTTTGTTCTTCGTCGGTGAGGCGATAAGGGTCGGCAGGGTCGATTGTGGGGAAGTGGGTGTCGCACAACGTATATTCCTTGCCTTCTAAAGTTATTGTTCCGGCATCGTAGTTGATATGGTTCAGCAACAGGCGGTTATCCATCCCGTATTCGGGATGGCGCATAATCATCTGACCTTCAAGTTTCAGTTGGATTATGGTGATTGCCTTGTGCATCATGCCAATCAGGCGCGAGTCTTTATCATCAATTTTCTCCGATTCGTTGAGGTATTTTGGCATAAAACGAGCGCAACTGTCACCGGCGTAAGCCGACATTGCAAAAGTTGCCAAGGGCAGGATGTTGATTCCGTAGCCGTCCTGCAGCACCGAGTGGTTGGCATAGCGCAGAGTGATGCGCATCACATTGGCAATGCAGCAATCGTTGCCGGATGCAGCACCCATCCACAGGATGTCGTGGTTGCCCCATTGAATGTCGAAATTGTGATAGCTGCATAGTATGTCCATGATTCGGTCGGGACTTGGTCCGCGGTCGAACACGTCGCCCAGAATGTGCAGTTTGTCGATTGTGAGTTGCTGAATGAGGTTGCATATTGCAATGATGAAGTCGTCGGCACGCTCAATGTCGATAATGGTTTTCACAATCACGTCGACGTATGCTTGCTTGTTTGGGTCGAGGGTCGACTCGTGCAGCAGCTCTTGAATGATGTAAGAAAAATCTTTCGGCAAAGCCTTGTACACTTTGCTTCGCGAATACTTCGAGCTTACGTTTCGGCACACCTTCACAAGCCGATTGATGGTGACAAACTGCCAGTCGTTCAGGTCGTCGGTTTGTTGTTTAACCTGTTCGAGTTTCAGTTCGGGGTAGTAGATGAGAGTGCAAAGTTCCTTTTGGTCCTTGGCACTGAGTGTTTCGTTGTAGATTTCCTTCACTTTGCGCTTTATTGCGCCTGAAGCGTTGCGAAGCACATGTTGAAAGGCTTCGTATTCGCCATGCAGGTCGGCAAGGAAATGCTCGGTGCCTTTGGGCAAATTGAGAATTGCCTGAAGGTTGATAATCTCGGTGCTTGCGGTGGCTATGTTAGGGAAATCGCGAGCGAGAAGTTGAAGATATCGTAATTGGTCGTTGCTGATGTTCATATTTGTTGTTTTGAATAATTAGCTGTTGCGATATTCTTGAGGCGTGCAGCCGGTGTAAGTGCGGAAATAGCGGGTGAAAGTGGTGGCAGTGGGGAAGCCGAGCGAGGCAGCAATCGAAGCCACCGGCATGTGTGTGGCTTTGAGCTGTGTCTTAGCATCCATAATTATCAGATTCATGATAATTTCCTGTGGAGTCATTCCTGTGGCCTTGTTTATCACGCTGCAGAAATGCGACAGGGTGAGGTTCACTTCGTGTGCATAGAACGAAATCTTGTGCTCCTCGCGATAGTTTTCGATTGCTAGTTGCAAAAACTCCGACAGTATTTGTTGCTCGCGAGTGTTCATGGTTTTGTCGCTGGTGGTCAAATCGTTTTTCATGCCTTGAATGAGCATTTCCACGATTATTTCCATTGTGGCTTGAGCCATTTGCCGTGTAATGAGGTTTTCTTTCAGCATACTTGCCCTTGTGAGCAGCGACAACATGTCGGAAATCACCGAACCCATTTCATCTTTCAGGTGGAAAATGGGCTTTGTGAAAATCTGAAGCATCACTTGCGACATCACCTTCCAGAAATTCACATTCTTCAAGAATGTCGACGAGAATCCCATAAAGCTGATTTTCAGGTCGTTGCTCAGGTCTTTGATTTGAATGAATGTGCCGGGGACAATCACTACAAAGTCGCCAGCCTGTAGGGTGTAATCCCAAAGGTTGATGGTTGCAGTAACTTGTCCCTTTACGATATAGGCAAAAATGCACGTCTGAAGTTTGCACGGGAAGCTGGCATAAAACTTTAGCAGGTCGCTTGTGATGTCGTCGTATACAATAAAGTCAACGGGAATGTCCATCAGGGGCATGTTCCCGTTATTATGTATCATCGTAATAGCTTTTTCTTTCATTACCTCGCTTTATATAGGAATGTTACTGCAAATTTAGCGAATAATTCGCAATACGCTACATCGAAAACCAATAAATTTGCACATTTTTTTTAACAAAATGTCGGCTGAGCCGAGCGGCAGCAAAGCCTGTTTTTTGAGCAATTGTGAGAGGACTTATGCATAGTCACTTGGCTTCGTGATAGTTGCTGTCGGTGTTCACGTTCCAGATGTTGCGGTGCGATGTGTTGCCGGTTACAATGTTGTTCACCGCCTCGATGGCAGTGAGCATTGAGTGGTCCATATTGTTATAGCGGTGTTGCCCGTTGCGGCCTATGCAATATAGGTTGCCTATGGAGTCGAGCCAGGTGGTGAGCGATGCAAGGTTGTTATATGTGCCGTGATAGGCAGGATAGGCTTTCTTCACTTTTTCGACGTGGCTGTCGATGATGGTTTGTTGTGGTGCAATGAATTGCAATTCTGCCAGTTCGTGTCGGGCAAGTTCTTTCAGCTGGTCATCGCTCATATTCCACATGTCGTCGCCTTCGGTGCAGAAATATTCCAGCCCCAACCAGATGGTATTTTTGTAGTCAGCCACAAGATACGGCGACCAGTTGTTGAACACTTGCAGGCGGCCCACTTTCACGTTCGGGTTGTGAATGTAGAACCAAGTGTCGGCAATGCGTCCAGCATAGGTTTTGAGTTCTGTGTTGTTTACAACGAGAAGATGGTCGACAAGCACACCCACCGTAATGAAGTCGCGATAGGGCAAATGGCTAGCAATATGGCTTACCTCGGACGGCACAGCGATGCCGCGCAGGCTCGATACGAGGTCGCAAAGAGGCATCGACGAGAAGGCATAGTGGCATGTTATGGTTTGTGTTTCACCGTTTTTGTGCTGCAAGGTAACGGATGTTATTTCGCCGCAATCGTTGCAGTTGAGTGCAGTGGCGCGACAATCGGTGATTATCCTCCCGCCCATAGTGGCTACTTCCCGTGCCACTGTTTCCCATAATTGTCCCGGTCCCAACTTGGGGTAGATGAAACGGTTGATGAGCGATTTCTCTACGCCTTTCTGCTCAATGTCGCTACTCGGCTTGTTTAGCATGTTTTTTATTATCGAGCCAAGCGATAGCTTGTTGACGCGTTGAGCGCCCCAGTCGGCGTTGAGCTCACGCGGGTGTTTGCCCCACACCTTGGTGGTGTAGTTTTCAAAAAACATCCGGTAGAGTTCTTTGCCGAAACGGTTTATGTAGAAGTCCTCAAGCGACTGCTCCTTGCGCTTGAAGATGTGGACCCATGCAAACGATGCTGCCACCCTGAGTGATGTGGCTATACCCAGGTTGCGCAACATCTGCAACGATAGTTCGACGGGATAGTTGAAAAACTTGCTGCGCCAGGCAATGCGCGAGATGCGTCGGCGCGAAAGCATGACGAGGTCGGTGGTCTCCGGGTCGGGACCATTGCTGTAGGTGGCGGAGGAGTCGGTGAGTATTTCGTCGATGGCAGGAGCACCTTGCATAGGCAAGATGCTGAGCCACCAGTTCATTATTGTGTCGTTTTTCGAGAAAAACCGATGCCCGCCAATGTCCATACGATTGCCGCAGTGGTTTATGGTGCGAGCAATGCCTCCCATATGGCAAGATTCTTCAATGACAATCGGGGTGATATCGGTGCGTTTCAGTAGTTCGTAGGCAGCGGTGAGCCCCGCGGGTCCGGCACCTATGATTACTGCAGTTTTATGTTTAGTAAAGTCCTTCATTAGTGATGTGGTGTTTTTTCATTAAATGTGATTTTGTTTTGCCGAAACGGGTTTCAGTCGTAAGTTTAGTTGCTCAACTATGCACGCAAACAGCAGGCACAGGCAGGGAAACATCGGCATCATCAGCCGGGCAAAATTGTTGTCGGCACTTGCCCAAAGGGTGGTGGCTATTGTTGCTACGCAGGCAATTGACATTAGAGTGCCCACAACGGCCTGACCACTTCGCCGCTTGAACAGCAGTATTGCCTGAACAAGAATCATAATTGCCAATACAAGATAAACCTGAGCCAGAGATATGCATTGCACATGGTGAAGATAATCGCCTGAAACACGGTGAGGACAAGAGGGGTAATGCTCGCCAAGACTCATGTCGAAAGCCGAAATCCGCGAGGTGGTGTATCTCAGCAGGTTGTGGGCGTAGACGCTATCAGCTTTCTCCATGCATCGTTTGGCATGCTCAACTCTCCAACATAATATGTGCCGGATGCTGTCGGGACTTTGCAGTTCAATAATTCTATTATAAGAGGGAAAGTATTCTGATAGAAATGGCCCTGATAACATACCGTTTTTTATCATCACTTGTG
This sequence comes from Muribaculaceae bacterium, assembly GCA_051871535.1. Lineage (GTDB taxonomy): Bacteria > Bacteroidota > Bacteroidia > Bacteroidales > Muribaculaceae > SFTJ01. Next base: position 49,683 of record JBJECX010000015.1, read on the forward strand.
CGCGATTGACAGATGACACATTGCTTAGGGCAAATTTGCCGAATAGCCGCTTATGTTCAGCGCAATACCCCAATACAATTATCGTGGCAATCAGGGTGGATGACAAGGCTGCAGCGGTGTGCTTTAGCGTTTTTTTGTGATAGGCATATGCGTAGGCGAGTAAGCCAATCGGTACAAAGCAAATGCAGAACGGCCGCAGCATTATCATGAACAGCATAAGCAGCGGCATGGCAATGCATATGCTTCGAGAAGCCTTACCCAGGATAATGCATATGAGCATATATGCCAAGAACACAACCAACGAAATAGTCAGTGATTCGGTGACGATGTATGCTGTGTAGCTGATTATGGGCAGGTTCCAGGCGTAGATGCAAGTGCATAAGCATTTCACTGTTTTACGTTGAGTGAGTAGTGCAACTGCTTTGTAAAAATAGGGCACTGATGCAAAGAACACCAGTATCTGAAATGCCGAAAGCAGGTACAACCCGTTGAAATATTTGCCCAATGTGAATATTTGGCACAATGCCGGATACACCGGCGTTCGGAGTTCGTCGAGTGTTCCCGAAAACAGGGAGCGTCCGGCAAACAGATACGTTCCGGTGTCACCTAAGGTGTGAAGCAACTTAATGCCGATAATGCCAAACCACAGCAAGGTCAACAGTATTGTTGATAGAGTGATGAACCACATGCATTGCTTGTCGGTTGCGTGAGTTATTTTCGTTTTTAGTCGTGTCATTCCGGCTTTTGCTTTAATGGTGAGATGGTGAATCGGCTAAGGAAAATGGCTGCCATAACAAACAGGCAGGGCATCATAGGCATCACCAGACGGCCGTAATCGGCATAAGCACCCCAGATGCTTGTAAAAACGGTGGCTATGCATATTGCTGCCATTGAACCCGACATTATTGAGAGTGGGCTGCGACGTTTAAGATAGAATGCTTCAACGGCAATGAACAGCAAAACGAACATGCAAATCTGGGCTAACGTAATCACGAATAACCTGCCGCAATAGTAAAGCAATGGTATATGCTTTTTGGCATAAAAAAACTCGTGATAGAGCGCGCGATGAAGTTCGATGACTTTGTCCTTGATATAGCGAATCTTTTTTTGCTCATATATTTTCTCGCATTCGGCACGATAGCTGTCGGAGGGTTTCCAACGCAACGAAATAAGCATAGTTATACTATCTCCATTGATGTCGGGTGGCGAAGTGTAATTGTAATAGGTGATACCTTCGGAGGGTTTTCCATAGTTGAAATCGTTAAGAAAAACGCATCGATTGAGCTCGTATACGCAGCTGAAACCGAATTTGCCAAATGCGCTGTAATACCATGTACAATAACCAGGCAAAGCAACGGCAACAATTGCCGACGACGTTACTATGGCAATAGTGTGCCGGATGTTGCTGCGGTTTACATAGAGCGAATACAGCAAAACTATGGCAGCAACAGGAATGAAGCACACGAAGAACGGGCGCAACATAATCATCAGAAATAGCAGCGGAGGCATTGTTGCTGCCGCAGCCATTTGGTGCTTGCCGAATAAGGTGTTGGCAATGGCGCAGGCAAAGAAAGCCGAAAACGAGATGGCTAACGATTCGGTTAAAATCTGGTTGCTGAAAAGGAATAATAGCGGGCAAAGAGCATAAGCCGCGGTGACGAACAGGGTAATCTTGCGACCGATGCCCAATGTTGCTATGGTGTTGAATATGGCTACTATTGAACATAGAAACACTGCCTCTTGCATCACCACAATGATGGTGAACACGTTCGGTGCCGAGAGCCATACAGCAAAACGGCAGATGAGAGGGTAGAGCGGTGTGCGCAAGAAGTCGATTTCGCCGCGCATATATTCGTCGGCAGCAAGAAAATAACTGCCGCTGTCATCGAATACGCCAATCTTAAACCCGTTAATTGTCGACAAAAAAATGTAGAGCAATAAACTCGCAACCACAATTGCCGACAAGGGCAATATTCGTTTTGCTTGTTCGTTAAATACCATTTCGTATTGTCGGGAAAATGATTTTTGCTTAATCCTCAGGATATGTCATGTTTTCTTGCGAGATGTTGTTTAGCACCTCAATAAGATATTTGCGAGCTTCCCATTTAGCCATTGGCAAATTGTTGAGCATATAGTTGCCGCAATCGTGGGCGTTTGCTCCGGGAATGTCGCCCTCAAATTCACTGATGAAAGTGAATGTCTCAATCATCAGCGGCACGATGTCGGCAGGCGTAAGGTCGCCTTTTATGAGCAGATAGTTGCCGGTGCAGCAGCCCATAGGACCCCAATACACAATGCGGTCGCCCCATAGGGGATGGTTGCGCAGGAAAGTGGCGGCAAGATGCTCCATTGTGTGTATGGCGGCTTGTCCGATGGCAGGCTCTTTGTTGGGTTCTTTCATGCGGATATCGAAAGTGGTGATTACGTCGCCACCATTCATATAATCTTTTCGCGACACATATATGCCGCGGAGCAGTTTCAGGTGATTGATTGTAAAACTTGCTATTTTTTTCATTGTGTTGAAGATAAAAAACGGTTTAGATGCTTTGAATCAGTTTTGTTACAACAGCAAATGTGTGCTCCGGCGCTTCTGCCCAAAAGTCGCTGTATTGCCGGGTGTTGTCGTGTCCGGCACCCGGCGAGTCACTGATTACGCGTATGCTTACGAAATCGGTGTTAAACAGATAGCATGTCTGCGCAATGGCAGCCGATTCCATATCAACCGCTTTGACTTGTGGAAATGCCGCCTTTATCTTTTCGATTTGCTCAGCAGTGTCGATAAACTGGTCGCCTGAGCAAATCAGCCCGAGGTGGGTGTGTGGTTGTGGGGCTATGCATTTGGCGGTGTTTTCGCCAGGCTCATAGAATAGTGGAAGCCCTTGCACGGCACCGAGGGTGCTTTCCGGACCGCAATAAACGTCGTGATAAGCCACTTTGGTACCAATCACTATGTCCATCACATTAACCGTGCTGTCGGCGCCGCCGGCAACACCCGAGTTTATGATGAGGTCGATGTTGAAATTCTTAATCATCGTAACGGCACCGATGGCTGCATTCACCTTGCCGATGCCGCATTGCATTGCAACTATTTTTTTGTCGCCTATTTTGCCAATGTGAAACTTGAACCCGTCGATGCTATTGCATGAGGGTTCGTTAAGCAGTGGCAGGAGCAAATTCAATTCTTTGCTCATCGCTACAATAATACCAATCGTCATTATTTCTATACCAAATTCAGTTTTATTCTTTTTTCAAAGATAATTATTTTCGGTGAAATAACATAATTTTTTGACTAAAGAGTTAAAGAACGATTATTTTTTAGTAAGTTTGCAAAGTAATGTGACCATTCTTTTTTAGAATATTGTGATACCAAGCGTTGTTGTTGATAAAAGAATCGTTGAGGTATGCCCCGAAATGAGGGTAGGCCTTATTCGTGCGCATGTTCAGAACACACCCACCGGCGACGATTTGTGGCATGAGCTTGAAGTGGCAGCCCAAGAGGTGGTAAGCCGCTACGAACTGCTGGAGATAAACAAGCGCCCGGCGGTTGCGGCTACGCGTAGGGTGTATAAGCATTTCGGCAAAGACCCTAACCGCTATCGGGTGGCAAGCGAAGCATTGTGTCGTCGGTTGATAAGAGGCTTGGGCATTTATCGACTCACCACACTGGTTGATTTGATTAATCTGGTGTCGATAAAAAGTGGTTATCCAATCAGTGCTCTTGATGCCGACAAGCTTGAGGGGGATATTCTGAGTTTGGGTATAGGCGAAGAAGGTGAACAATACGAGGGAATAGGCAGAGGGCAACTGAACATAGCCGGTATGCCGGTGTATCGCGATGCAAAGGGCGGGGTTGCAACCCCGACAAGCGATGAGGAACGTACAAAAATCACCGAACTGACCACCTGTGTGCAGATTAACATCAACGGCTATGCCGAGGAGATGCCTATGACAGAATGTGTTGAATGGGTGGTGGCGTTGCTAAAGAAATATGCGATGGCTACGCACATCGAGACATTGATTATTTAATATAGTGTTGTGAATATGAAAGTGCTGCGAATGATAGAAAATAACGTGAACGAGCGTTTTGTCGATGAAATAGTTTCGGCATTGAACGATGGCGGAATAGTGATTTTGCCTACCGATTCGCTGTATGCCCTTGCTTGCGACGCCATGAATAATCAGGCCATTGAGCGAATATGCAAGATTAAGATGATGAAATCGGCAAAGACAAATCTTTCGATTGTGTGTTCGGATATTTCTATGGCGTCGAAGTACGGTAAAATCGACAACAACTTGTATAAATTGATTAAGCACAATTTGCCCGGTTCGTTCACTTTTCTGATTGACGCCACGTCAAAACTGCCTAAAGCGTTCAAAGGCCGCAGGGTGGTTGGTGTGCGAATTGTTGACAATAAAATAACAAAGCGAGTGGTTGAGGAGATGGGGCATCCGTTGTTCTCGACATCGGTTGAAGGCGTCGACGATGACTATTTGTGCGAGCCTGAACTGATTGCGCAAACCTACGACCGCGATGTGGAATTTGTGGTTGATGCAGGAAGGAGTGGCAATATCCCCTCTACGGTGGTCGATTGCACGGGCAGCGAGCTGGAGGTGGTTCGCCAAGGCTTGTCGGAATTTGAATTATGATTATATGTAACCTTTTAAAGATTAGCGACATACTATGTTTGAAAGTGTCAATATTTTTATAGTGTCGATAGCTGTGGTGGTTTTGGCATCGGTGGTTTTGTTGTTTTTCTTGATGAAAACCAAAAGTCAAGCCCGGAATTCGGTTTCTGACGAAAAAGCCGAAACAACAACTAATGCAAGCTATGAACCGGATGCTGCAACCAAAGCATCGGAGCACGATGCTTCGGGCGTTTCGGCAAGTGAGGCGCCTGTTAATGTCGCTACAAAGGACGTTGCAGACGAGGCGGTTGCCCAAGGTGTTGAAAAAAGACATCGCCCCGATACCGGCGGTCTGCCTTACGTTCTTGTGGCAGAAGATAATATCAGTAATTACAAACTGATAGAGGTGTTCTTGCGCAATGTGGCAGTAACCGAAAATGCGGTGAACGGCAAAAAGGCTGTCGAAAGAGTAAAGGAAATGGATTACGACGTGGTGCTGATGGATATTAAAATGCCGGTGATGAATGGCTTGGAAGCAACTAAGGCTATCCGTCAGTTCGACAAAAATATACCCATTGTGGCAGTAACGGCAAATGTGCTTGACTTCGACCGCAAAACGGCTCTGGCAAATGGATGCAATGAATTTGTCACCAAGCCGGTTGTCAGAAGCCAATTGATAGCCGTGGTGGAGACATATAAGCGAAAATAGTGTTACGTATTAATAATAATAAACCAAAATTTAAAATCTTTTTTCAGGGTATGAAAATACAATTGACTATGATTGGTGGCGCATTGATTGCGCTCATGAGCCTTGCTGCATGTGGCTCGAATAATCAAGATTCAAAGTCGAATGCCGAACAAACTGCTGCGGCAACCGAAACGGTTGAAGCACCTGCTGCAGAGGCTGACATTCAGGTGATTGACTTCTATGCCACATGGTGCGGACCATGTAAACAGTTGGCTCCGATTATTGAAAAGATGGAGAAGAAGTATGCCGGAAAAATCGCGTTCTCGCGCGTGGATGTCGATGCAGAACCGCAACTTGCTGAGCAATATCACATCACAGCCATGCCAACACTGGTGTATGTGAAAGGCGGCGAAGTGATTGACGTGACGGTGGGTTTGATGTCGGAAGAAGAATTAGACGCAAAACTGGAGGATTTGACAAAATGATGCGTTTTGCTAAACGATTTTTGCAAATCCTATTTTAACTTTCTTATTTTTTATCTTGCAGGTGCTTATTTGTTCAAGCACCTGTGTTGCTTTATTATAGGGGACTGCAACAAGGGCATAGTGGTCCTTGACGTCGATTTTCCCTATCTCGCTTGCGCTCAGAATGCTGTTGTTGGTGATGAATCCTACGATATCGCCTTTCGATATCTTTTCTTTCTTTCCCGCCATAAAGTAAAGCGACCTGAAATCGGGTAGGATAGAGCGCCTTTCGGTGGTTTGCGGCAGGGTGTAGATGTCGTCGGTGACGATGTAATCAGGAATCTTCTCGTCGGGCGAGGTGATGATGAATATTTCGCCGTTTTCGTCGACGCGGGCTGTCCGGCCGTTGCGGTGTATGTATGCCTCGTTCGACGTGGGAATGTGATAATGAATGATGTATGCAACGCCCTCAATGTCGAGTCCGCGCGAGCCAAGGTCGGTGGTTATCAGTATATTATAACTGCCGTTGTTGAACATTGCTATTGCTTTTTCGCGGTCGATTTGTTCGAGCGCGCCATGATATATGCCTGCCGAGATGTTGTTCGATTTCAAGAAATTGTAGATTCGTTCAACCGATTCACGGTAGTTGGCAAACACTATTGTGCGCTTGTTGTCGAGGCATAGCAGCAGCGTGCGCAGTGCTTCGAGTTTGTCTTTCATTTCCGACTGTGCTCGCCACACTTTCATTCGCGACCGCGTTTCGCTGTTTTTGTATAGAAAGTTGACTATTACGTGATTGTGAAGTGACATGAAGTCGGGATATTCACTAATCATTGTTGCCGAAGTGAGGGTTTTGCTGGCAAGATTGGGCATTTGTTTGATGATTTTTTTCATCTCATTGTGGAACCCGAGTTCAAGCGATTTGTCAAACTCGTCGAGCACAAGCAGGCGGGTGGGGTGAAGGTCGATATTTCCGCGCTCAATGTGGTCGAGCAGGCGGCCGGGTGTGCTGATGATGATGCTTGGCACCACGGCAAGCGATTGTTTTTCGTCGGCAGCATTGTGCCCGCCATAGCAGCACGTCACTTTGTGACCCGTGACAATGGCGCGAGTGATTTCGAAAATTTGCAGCACCAGTTCGCGCGACGGGGCGATGACTACAGCCTGCACTTTGTCGTTAGCCGGCTTCAGCTTTTTCAGTAGCGGAATCAGAAATGCCAGGGTTTTTCCCGACCCGGTTGGCGAAAGCAATGTGATGTCGCCCGAAGTGGCGGAATGTTTCAGCATTGCTTGTTGCATTTCGTTGAGATTGCCTATTGACAATCGTTGGTTGATGTTGTGGAGTATTTCTGATTCTTTCATTGCTGTGTGTGCTACTTTGATTGTATATGATGAAAAAAAGGGCCCGATGTGCTAATGTTGCTGCATCGGGCAGTGATTCTTTTTAGTGGGATTAAAAGCAGGAATCGCTTATTTGTTTTCTTTCTTTAAGCTGTTCCAAGCATCTTTTGCATTCTGTGCAGCCGATTTCACGTCGTCGATGGCCTTTTTGGTGTCCTCAACTTTTTGTTGGGCATTTTCAACTTTGTCCTTCACTTCTTGAACCTTCTGGCTGTTTTCGGCAGCGTTGGCAGCGGCTTCAACACCATCGGCTTTTGCAGTGGCGGCATCGGCCTTTGCAGCGTCAACAACCTGTTTAGCAAGGTTTTCGACATTAGCAATTTCGCTGATTGCCGATGCTACATCCATACCTTCGAATTTGTCTTTGTTCTTGTCGATGAGCTCTTGCAGTTTCCATTTGTAGGCTTTCACTGCTGCAGTGTCGCCCTTTGCTTCGAGTGCTTTGATGTTCTCGCCGGCTTGTCCAATGAGCTGAACGATAGCAGCTGAATCGGTTGCATCGGCAATGCCGTTTTCGAATGCAGTTGCAAGACTATCGACATTAGCTTCGTTAGAAGCTTCCTGTGAGCTTCCGCCGCACGATGTGATAGCCATCGAAGCGGTTGCTGCCAAAATCAATAAAAGCTTTTTCATTGTCTTAAAAATTGAATAAATTATGAGAGTTTGACAAATTAATTGTTTTACAAAGATACTTATTTAAAATTGATGGGCAAAAAAGAGCGACAAAAAATATGTTTTAATACAGAAAAATGAGTTATGATAAGTCTTTGATAATTTTAAAGAAATAGTTACCTTTGCATAACATTTTGTGTGCCGATGAAACCGGGTGCAAATTGGCTTTAGTGAAGAAGTGCGGAAATGCCTTTTTTGCTGAGGCCGAAAAAGATGTGTTAGAAATTCAGTATATGAAAAGTCAAGAAAAAACAACTCGAATTTTTTAAATAATTATTATGGCTAAAGAAAAAAAATTCTTAACCTGTGATGGTAATGAAGCTGCCGCTCATGTGAGCTATATGTTCACCGAGGTGGCTGCTATTTATCCTATCACTCCGTCGTCTACAATGGCTGAACATGTGGATGAATGGGCAGCAGCCGGACGCAAAAATATGTTCGGTGAAACAGTTTTAGTTCAAGAAATGCAATCGGAAGGTGGTGCTGCTGGTGCAGTTCACGGTTCGTTGCAAGCAGGAGCTTTGACTACAACTTACACAGCATCGCAAGGTTTGCTTCTTATGATTCCAAACATGTACAAGATTGCCGGTGAGTTGTTGCCATGTGTTTTCCACGTATCGGCTCGTACAATAGCCTCGCATGCATTGAGTATCTTTGGCGACCATCAAGACGTGATGTCGTGTCGTCAAACCGGTTTTGCTATGCTTTGCGAAGGTTCGGTGCAAGAAGTTATGGACCTCGCCGGTGTTGCTCACCTTGCTACAATCAAGTCGCGCATTCCTTTCATCAACTTCTTCGACGGTTTCCGCACTTCGCACGAAATCCAAAAAATTGAAGCAATTGATGTTGATGACTTGGCTCCACTTGTCGACCAAGAGGCTTTGGCACAATTCCGCAAAAATGCGTTGAATCCTGAAACACCAACCACTCGTGGTACGGCAGAAAACGGCGACGTGTTCTTCCAACACCGCGAATCGTGCAACCGCTTCTACGATGCCGTTCCTGAAATCGTTGAATATTATATGGGCAAGATTTCAGAAATCACCGGTCGCAAATACGGTTTGTTTGACTACTACGGTGCTGAAGATGCCGACCGCGTTATCATCGCAATGGGCTCGGCTACCGAAGCCATTCGCGAAACCATCGACCACCTCACCGAAAAGGGTGAAAAGGTTGGTATGGTTGCAGTTCACTTGTATCGTCCATTCTCGGTTAAGCACTTCCTTTCGAAGATTCCTGCAACTGCTAAGCGCATTGCTGTCCTCGACCGCACAAAGGAACCGGGTGCAATTGGCGAACCTCTGTACCTCGACGTAAAGAATGCATTCTACGGCGCAGAAAATGCTCCGGTAATTGTTGGCGGACGCTACGGTCTGTCGTCGAAGGACACCACTCCGGCTCACATCCTTTCGGTATTCGAAAATCTTGCATTGCCTAAGCCAAAGGATTGTTTCACCGTTGGTATCAACGACGATGTCACTTTCACTTCGCTCCCAATGAAGGAGGAAATTGCTCTTGGTGGCGACGGTATGTTCCAAGCTAAGTTCTATGGACTTGGTGCTGATGGTACAGTGGGTGCAAACAAGAACTCTGTGAAGATAATCGGTGACAATACCGACAAGTATTGCCAAGCATATTTTGCTTACGACTCGAAGAAGTCGGGCGGTTTCACTTGCTCACACTTGCGTTTTGGCGACACCCCAATTCATTCAACCTATTTGGTGAACACTCCAAACTTTGTTGCTTGCCACGTTCAGGCTTATTTGAACATGTACGACGTGACTCGTGGTTTGCAAAAGGGTGGCCGCTTCCTGTTGAACACAATCTGGGAAGGCGAAGAATTGGTTAAAAATCTTCCTAACAAGGTAAAGAAGTATTTTGCCGATAACAATATCACCGTATATTATATTAATGCTACCAAGATTGCTCAAGAAATTGGCCTTGGCAACCGCACCAATACAATTCTCCAATCGGCATTCTTCCGCATTACCGGCGTAATTCCTGAAGATTTGGCAATCGAACAAATGAAGAAGTTCATTGTCAAGTCGTACGGCAAGAAGGGTGAAGATGTTGTGAACAAGAACTTTGCGGCAGTTGACCGCGGTGGCGAATACAAGACATTGGCAGTTGACCCGGCATGGTCGAACCTCACAGTTGAAGCTGCTGTGGCAAGCGATGCTCCGGAATATGTCAACAACATTGTTCGTCCTGTCAACGGTCAGGATGGCGACCTTCTTCCTGTATCGGTATTCAAGGGCAGAGAAGATGGCATTATGCCACAAGGCACTGCAAAATACGAAAAGCGTGGTGTGTCGGCATTCGTTCCTGAATGGAATCCTGCAACATGTATTCAATGTAACAAGTGTGCTTATGTTTGTCCTCACGCTGCAATCCGTCCATTCGTAATGACAGCCGACGAATTGGCAGCATCGCCATTTGCTGAAAACGAAACTCTTCCGGCAATCGGCAAGACATTCACCGGCATGCGCTTTGTTCAGGTGGTTGACGATCTCGATTGCTTGGGTTGCGGCAACTGTGTTGATGTTTGTCCGGGCATGAAGGGCGAAAAGGCATTGACAATGAAGCCTCTCGAAACAGAAGTTGGTTCGCAAGCCAAGTGGGACTACTGCGTTGAAAATGTCACTTCAAAGCAAAACCTCGTTGACGTGAAGGCTAACGTGAAGAACTCGCAGTTCGCTACTCCATTGTTTGAATTCTCGGGCGCTTGCTCGGGCTGTGGCGAAACTCCATACGTTAAGCTTCTCACCCAATTGTTTGGCGACCGTCAGATGGTGGCTAACGCAACAGGTTGTAGCTCAATCTATTCGGCTTCGGCACCATCGTCGCCTTACACCACCAACGCTAAGGGTCAAGGTCCGGCATGGGCTAACTCGTTGTTCGAGGACTTCTGCGAATTTGGCCTTGGTATGACAGTTGCCAACGAGAAGATGCGTGAACGCCTTGTTGAAGCTGTAAAGGCTGCCAAGGATGCTGATTGCACTTCTGACGAATTGAAGGCACTCTATGCTGAATGGCTCGAAAACAAAGAAAACGGTCCTAAGAGCCGCGAAATTGCCGATAAGATTATTCCTATGCTCGACGGTTGCTGCAACAACGAAGCTTGCAAGCAAGTGAAGGAACTCAGCGGTTTCTTGGCAAAACGTTCGCAATGGATTATTGGTGGTGACGGTGCTTCTTACGATATCGGCTTTGGTGGTCTCGACCACGTTTTGGCATCGGGTAAGAATGTTAACATCCTCGTTCTTGACACTGAGGTTTACTCTAACACCGGTGGTCAGGCTTCGAAGGCTACTCCTCTTGGTGCTATCGCCAAGTTTGCTGCTGCCGGTAAGCGCATCCGCAAGAAAGACCTTGGTTTGATTGCTTCTACTTATGGCTATGTTTACTGCGCTCAAATTGCAATGGGTGCCGACAATGCTCAAACTCTCAAGGCAATCCGCGAAGCTGAAGCATACGATGGACCATCAATCATTATTGCTTACGCTCCATGTATCAATCACGGCTTGAAGTCGGGTATGGGCAAGTCGCAAGCCGAAGAGGCTAAGGCAGTTGCTTGTGGCTACTGGCACTTGTGGCGTTACAACCCGGAACTCGAAAAGGAAGGCAAGAACCCATTCACTCTCGACAGCAAGGCTCCAAATTGGGACGATTTCATTCCATTCTTGAAGGGCGAAGTTCGCTATGCATCGGTAATGAAGCAATATCCTGCCGAAGCCGAAGAACTCTTTGCTGCCGCTAAGGAGAATGCACAATGGCGTTACAACAACTACCGTCGTTTGGCATTGCAACAATGGGGTCAAGACCCGGACGCAATCAAGTAATTGGTGTTGCAATAGCACATTGATTATATATTGATATCAGGTTTGCACCTCCTAATGCCTATTGGGGCATTTAGGAGGTGCAAATTTTATTTTCTTATGCTTGACGTGCCGTGAGCCGAAAACGAACCGCCCGGTGAAGCCATTACGACTTCGCCGGGCAGTTCGTTGTATCGATAAGCGCCGGAGTGTTGCGCTTGGTGTCGGAAAGTTAGTTTTTGAAACTATGTATTGGTGCGGGAATGCGTCCTGCTCGATTAACAAATTCGCTGCAGTCGAATGTGTTTACTGGCATTATAGGTGCATGGCCTAACAGACCGCCAAACTCCACATTTTCGCCTACGTTTTTGCCAATCACGGGAATGATGCGCACGGCAGTGGTCTTTTGGTTAATCATGCCAATGGCACTTTCGTCGGCAATGATTCCCGCAATGGTAGTGGCAGGGGTGCTACCCGGAATAGCAATCATGTCGAGGCCTACTGAGCATACGCACGTCATTGCCTCAAGCTTTTCGATGGTCAAGGCACCGGCATTCACTGCGTTTATCATACCTTGGTCTTCACTCACCGGGATGAATGCGCCACTCAGTCCACCGACATACGACGATGCCATCACTCCGCCTTTCTTCACTTGGTCGTTGAGAAGGGCGAGGGCAGCTGTAGTGCCGGGTGCGCCGGCGTGTTCCAAGCCCATTTCGTGAAGTATGTCGGCAACGCTGTCGCCAACAGCGGGTGTGGGAGCCAACGAGAGGTCGATGATGCCAAACGGCACATTGAGGCGTCGGCTTGCTTCTTGTGCCACCAACTGACCGACGCGGGTTATCTTGAAGGCTGTGCGTTTCACGGTTTCGCAAAGCACTTCAAACGATTCGCCATGAATGTTTTGTAGTGCATGTTTCACTACGCCCGGACCGCTAACGCCCACATTTATGATGGCATCGGCTTCGCTCACGCCATGGAAAGCGCCAGCCATAAACGGGTTGTCGTCGGGCGCATTGCAAAGCACAACCAGCTTGGCACAACCAATCGAGTCGCGCTCCTTGGTGCGTTCGGCAGTTTCCTTGATAATGTCGCCCATGAGGCGTACGGCGTCCATATCGATACCTGTTTTTGTGCTGCCTACGTTCACCGAGCTGCAAATTAAATCGGTTTCGGCAAGTGCTTGAGGAATGCTGCGAATGAGCAGTTTGTCGCTTGGCGTCATGCCCTTCGACACTATGGCGGAGTAGCCGCCCATAAAATTAATGCCAACAGCCTTGGCAGCGCGGTCGAGGGTGTGGGCAATGGCTACGTAGTCGTCGGGCGTCTTGCAGCAAGCGGCACCAACAAGCGAGATGGGCGTGATGCTTATGCGCTTGTTCACAATGGGAATGCCAAATTCGCTTGCAATGTCATTGCCGGTTTTCACCAGGTCCTTGGCATATAAGGTGATTTTATCGTAGATTTTTTTGCAACATTTGTTTAGGTCGCTATCGGCGCAATCAAGCAAACTAATCCCCATGGTTATGGTACGCACATCGAGGTTTTCTTGCTCAATCATCTGGTTGGTTTCGGTAACCTCAAGAATATTAATCATATCGAAAAAAAGAAATGAGATTAAATGTGTCTTGAAAATAATTCAAACACGGTGCATCTTGTTGAAAATCTCTTCGCGTTGGCACTTGATTTGCACACCTATTTGCTCGCCAATCAAGTCCATATCCTTTTGTAAGTCGGCAAGCTCGGTGTCTGATTGTGTCATGTCAACAATCATCATCATATTAAAATAGCCTTGGATGATTGTTTGCGAAATGTCCATAATGCTGATGTTGTTCGCTGCCAAGTGGTTGCATACCTTGGCTATGATACCTACTGCATCTTTACCTAAAACACTGATTATAACTTTTTTCATAAATAGTAGGGATGAAAATTATCTTTTTTATTCTGAAGTTTCTTCTTTTGGAGCAGCTTCGCTGTCATCCGCTTTCTTCACCACCTGCCGGTGCCTGCTTGCTCCGCCATAGGTGATGGTGTTGGCAGTCATCATACGGGTTTCGAGGTCGGTGCGTTTCACTTCGCCAGTGAGATATTTCTCCATCATAAGAGAGCCGATAGGCACACCGTAGGTGGCACCGAAACCGGCATTTTCAACATACACTGCAATAGCGATTTTGGGGTTGTCCATTGGCGCAAATCCCATAAAGGCAGAGTGGTCCTTGCCATGAGGGTTTTGCGCAGTACCCGTCTTGCCGCACACTGCAATGTCGCTGCTGAAGGTGGCTGCGCGGCATGTGCCTCCGGTTACTGCCATGCGCATACCTTCAACAATCTCGTTGTAGTATTGGCTGGCGATGGTGGGCGTATGGCGCACGTAATACATCTTGTCGATTTTTTTGCCGTTGATTGATTTCACCACATGTGGAGTGTAGAAATATCCACGGTTGGCAATTGTTGCGCAAAGGTTGGCAATTTGCAGAGGTGTGGCAAGAATTTCGCCTTGCCCGATAGCAATCGAGATGACAGTGTTGGCTTTCCAGTGGTTTTCGCCGTACACCTTGTTGTAGAATTCGCTGTTAGGGATAAAACCACGGCTTTCGCTGGGCAAGTCGATGCCAAGCCGATAGCCATATCCCATCGACACCATGTGGTTTTTCCACACTTCGAAGGCTTTTGAAACCGAGCCATATTTGTTGCGGCGGTCAATCATGCTTCGGAATCCCCAGCAGAAATATGCGTTGCATGATGTCTGCAGGGCGGGCTTGAGCGATATTGGTGATGCATGGCCGTGGCATCCTACTTTCAGGCGCCCCGATATATAGCCATGATAGCAGGGGAATAATGTGCCTACAGTGACAATGCCTTCCTGACGGAATATTAATCCCTGAGTGGGTTTGAATGTTGAGCCAGGAGGGTAGGCTGCCATTATCGAACGGTCGAAAAGCGGGTTCAAGCGGTCGTTGACCAGTTTGCGGTAGTTCTTGCCGCGCTCTCGTCCCACAAGCAGATTGGGGTCGTAGGTGGGACTTGACACAAGGGCAAGCACCTCGCCTGTTGATGGTTCGATGGCTACAATTGCGCCTTTCTTGTTGCGCATCAGTTCTTCGCCATATTTTTGCAACTCGATGTCGATGCTGAGCTTTAGGTCTTTGCCGGAGATTGGGGCAACGTCGTGGCGTCCGCCATCGTAGCTGCCTTTGATTTTGCCGTAAGCATCGCGAATGAGAATTTCCATGCCTTTGCGCCCTCTCAACACCGACTCGTAGCTCTTTTCAATGCCAAGGTCGCCGGTGTAGTCGCCCGGGCGATAGTAGTTGTCTTTCTCGAGGTCGTTTTGGTTCACCTCGCGTATGTTGCCAAGCACGTTGGCAGCATTGCTATAGTTGTATTGCCGCAAAATTCGCTTCTGGATGAAGAATCCGGGGAATCGATAAAGTTTCTCTTGAAGGCGTCCGTAGTCTTGCGCCGACAAGTGAGTCATAAACGTCTGTTGAGAGTACGACGAGTAGTTGGGGTTTTTCCTCGGGTTTTTCAAGTCTTCCATACGCTGGTCGAATTCCTCGCGGGTGATTCGGAGTGTATTGCAGAAGTCGATGGTGTCGAAGGGTTGAACGTCGCGCGGAATCATCACCACATCGTAGGCGGGTTGATTGAACACAACCAGACGTCCGTTGCGGTCGTAGATAAAACCACGGGAAGGGTAGATGGTTTTCTTCATGAAGGCGTTGCTGTCGGCGTTCTCTTTATAGGTGCTGTCGCATACTTGCAGATTGAACAGCTTTACTATGTATATAATCACCAAAAGGAAAATGAAACCTCCAATGACGTATTTCCTGCGTTCTAACCTATAATCTTTTCTCACGGTGTGTAGTGGCTAAACTGTCGAAACCCAAAATTAAAATAGTGCTCAGGATACTGCTGGCAATAATCCTCTGAATGGTGAGTGAAATGTTCATCAACGAGAATGCTTGAATTGAGAACAGCAGCGTGCAGTAGATTACGGTGAGCGTGCTCATATAGCGGAAGAATACACCCAGTCCGAGCGAGTCGATTGACGGGATGGTGTCGGTGATATCGTCCTCGCGAGGCATATATAGGCGGAACACGGGGCGGCGCAGTATGGCAAGCAGAACGCACGACAATGCATTCATGCCTTGAGTGTTGTTGAAAATATCTATTGTCAATCCCAAGAAAAAGCCGATGGTCATCATCCAGTTAACGCCGATGCTGATGGGCAGGCGAACCATAAAATAGATGAAGATGATGGGTACGGCTATGTTGAAAAGGCAAATCTTGCTGCAGATGGCTTGTGCCAGCACCATTATCAGGAACAATCCGGCGAATTGCAATACGTTTCTTGTCATTATTTCTGACCCTCCTCGTCAGTGTTGTTGTCGGGAATTAGAGCATCGAGCTCGGCTTTTATGTCGCTCTTGATGGCACGCACGGTGCTCAGTTGGGTGAAGTCGGTGGTGAGTTTAATGCGAAGCGAGATGAAATTGTCAGACACTTCTTTCTTGTCGCTTTCAATGGTGCCCACAATGATGCCTTCGGGGAATACCGACGAATAACCGCTGGTTACTATTGTGTCGCCGCGGTGATACTTAACGTGGCGAGGCATCTCTTCGAGCATGGCATAATAGGGACTCTTGCCATCCCAAACCAGACTGCCGAACGAGTCGCTGCCTTTCACTTTGCACGATAGGCGGGAGTTGTTGTTCAATAGCGAGATGACGCGCGAGGCATGTTCGCCTACAACGTCAACAATGCCCACAATGCCGTTTTGGTTCACTATGCCCATTTCCGGGCGGATGCCGTCTTTCTTTCCTCGGTTGATTGTGATGTAGTTATGAGCCGATGATATGCTGTTGCTGATTACGCGTGCAACAATAAACTCGTATTGGCTCATGTTTTCGGGTATGCTTGTAGAGTCGGCAGTGAGCAGGCGAAGGTCGTTCACCTGGTTGCGCAGATTTATCACTTCCATTTCGAGCAGTGCGTTTCGTTCCTGGAGGTCTTCGTTGATGTCGCGAAGGTTGAAATAAGATGTGATGTTGCTCATTCCGTTGTAAACCGACGAGCTTACCGCATTGGCTGAAGTTAGATAGACGTGCTGCTGATAGGGGTTGTTGTGGAACAAAAGGTAACAGCTTATAAACACATAGAATATGAATACAAGCCAGGGACTATGTTTTATGAGGAAATTCAGCAGTTCTTTCACTTAAATATATCGAGGATAAGAAAGTTTGTTATTAATAAGATACACACGAGAAGGCAATGATAAATCAAAGCCTTCTTGTGGTTTCTTTCCCGTTTACTATTATAGGCGGTTGGTTTTCTGTGCCGAAAAGTCAAACTTGTTATCGGATGAGGAAGTTGAAGCGCTTGATGTTTTTAAGCGCAACACCCGTACCTTTTGCAACCGAAAGCAGAGGGTCTTCGGCAATGTGGAACTTGATGCCTATTTTGTCGGTGAATCGCTTGTCGAGGCCACGAATCAGTGCGCCGCCACCGGCAAGGTAGATGCCGTTCTTTACGATGTCGGAGTAGAGTTCCGAAGGAGTTTGCTCAAGAGCGCTCAGCACGGCAGCTTCGATTTTCGAAATTGTCTTTTCGATGCAGTGGCACACTTCTTGATACGACACCGGCACTTCGAGAGGAAGTGCAGTGACTTGGTTAGGTCCGCGAACGATGTAGTCCTCCGGTGGATTTTCGAGTTCGGTGAGCGCCGAACCTACGTTGATTTTGATTTGTTCGGCAGTGCGTTCGCCAACGCGAAGGTTGTGGGCGCGACGCATGTGCTCGCGAATGTCTTCGGTGAGGTCATCGCCGGCAATCTGAATACTCTTGTTGCTGACAATGCCGCCAAGCGAAATCACAGCAATCTCCGAGCTGCCACCACCTATGTCAACAATCATATTGCCTTCGGGGGCTTCAACGTCAAGACCGATGCCAAGGGCTGCTGCCATAGGCTCGTAAATCATGTATACGTCGCGACCGCCGGCATGGTCAGAAGAGTCGCGCACGGCGCGAATTTCAACTTCCGAGGCGCCCGAAGGAATGCCTACTACCATACGGAGCGATGGGGCGAACCAGTTGCTCTTTGAACTTGCTTTCTTAACAAGGCCGCGAATCATGAGTTCGGCAGCGTTGAAGTCGGCAATCACACCTTTGCGCAGTGGGCGTACGGTGCGGATGCCTTCCGGCTCTTTTCCTTGCATTTGTCGAGCTTCTTTGCCCACGGCAATCAGTTTGCCGGTGCGGCTGTCGAGAGCTACTATAGATGGTTCATCAATCACAATCTTGTCGTTGTGGATGATGAGCGTATTGGCTGTGCCTAAGTCAATAGCTATTTCTTTTGTTAATGAGAAGATTCCCATAAATTGTAAATAATGAAGTCGTTTTTCTAAATTAAACTAATTAGTGCTTAAAGTGACGGATTCCGGTCATAACCATTGCAATGCCGTTTTTGTTGCAGTAGTCGATGGTTTCGTTGTCGCGGATGCTTCCACCGGGTTGAATAACAGCATCGATGCCCTCCTTGCCGGCAATTTCAACACAGTCGGCAAATGGGAAGAATGCGTCGGAAGCCATAACAGCGCCTTGCAGGTCGAACTCGAAGTTGTGAGCCTTTTCGATGGCTTGCTTGAGCGCGTCGACGCGTGAAGTCTGACCAATGCCGCTGGCAATGAGCTGCTTGTTCTTTGCCAAAACTATTGCGTTGCTCTTGCTGTGCTTTACAATTTTGTTGGCAAACAAGAGGTCGTCGACCTGAGCCGGTGTAACAGCCTTGTCGGTGGCTTGCTTGAGCTCGTCGGGTGTTTCAACGTGGTTGTCGCGTTGTTGAACAAGCGCACCGTTCAGGCAAGTGCGCACTTGCAGGTCGGGACGGTTGAATGGCTTGATAACCAAGATTATGCGGTTCTTTTTTTGCTTTAAGATTTCGAGAGCTTCGTCGGTGTAGGATGGAGCGATGCACACTTCAAAGAAGATTTTGTTCATTTCTTCGGCAGTGGCTTTGTCGATTTCGGCATTTGTGATGAGCACGCCGCCGAAAGCCGATACCGGGTCGCCGGCAAGGGCGTCTTTCCAAGCCTGGAGCACGGTGTCGCGCGAAGCCAATCCGCAGGCGTTGTTATGCTTCAGAACGGCGAAAGTGGTTTCGCTGAAATCGCCGATGAGATTTACGGCTGCATCGATGTCGAGAAGGTTGTTGTAAGAAATCTCTTTGCCGTGCAGTTGGGTGAACATTTCGTTGAAGTCGCCAAAGAAGAAACCTTTTTGGTGAGGGTTCTCGCCATAGCGCATTGGTTTTGGATTGTTCAATGCAAAGCGCAGAGCCGAGTTGTCGTCGCCATCGAAATACGAGAATATGTGCGAATCGTAGGCACTTGAAACGGCAAATGCCTCTTTGGCAAACCAGCGACGTTGGTCGAGAGTGGTTTCGGCGTTGCCGTTTGCCACAAGGCATTGGTAGAGGGGTTGATATTGTGCCTTCGAAGCCACAATCACAACATCGTTGTAGTTCTTTGCAGCAGCGCGAATCAGTGAAATACCGCCTATGTCGATTTTCTCGATGATGTCGGCATCGCTTGCGCCTGATGCTACAGTTTCTTCAAATGGGTATAAATCGACAATCACGAGGTCGATTTCGGGTATTTCGTATTTTTGAATTTGTTCTTTGTCGCTGTCGTTGTCGCGTCTGTTAAGAATGCCACCAAACACTTTTGGGTGCAGAGTCTTAACTCGGCCTCCAAGAATTGAAGGATATCCGGTGAGGTCTTCCACTGCTTCACAGCCGTAGCCAAGACTTTGAATGAATGCCTGTGTTCCTCCTGTCGAAAGGAACTTTACACCGTTGTCGTTGAGTACTTTAAGAATTTGTTCAAGTCCGTCTTTGTAAAAGACAGAGATAAGTGCTGTTTTGATTTTTTTGTTTCCAGTCATAGTGAAAATTATACGC
>JBJECX010000016.1:0-3063 GCA_051871535.1 Muribaculaceae bacterium
AACTCTTACACTTCTCAGATGGTTCGTACTATCAAGTACTTCTCTGAAATCTAATTTATCGAACGTATTCTTCTCTAACACAGAGATACAACGATATTTTATTCAACAAGGCGCTTTGGATTCCAATTCCAAGGCGTCTTTTTTTTGCACCAATCGCGACACTGTGAGGGCGGCGCAGGTCGCTCATTTGCCCACATTTGTGGCATCATACATCATTTTTATTATTTTTTAATGCTTCCATCCTCACGCTTGTGGCAAGTTTCTTGTATATTAGCAATCGGAATTTTTGTTATACATTAAAACAACCGTTTTTAAACACCCAACCGCTTAACGTCATGACAAACAACAACGAAATCACGGTATATTGCAAAAACATCAACGAGCACGTGGCCATGAATGGCGGCGACTCGCTGTGCGACCTATACGAAAAACTTAAAGACCAGCTCCCCTTCGAGCCTATCTGCGCCACGCTCAACAACGAGGTGCGCAGCCTGCACACACGCATCTATGGCCCGATGCAGGTGGAATTTTTCGATGCTCAAAGCCGCCTGGGCGACCGCGTATATCTGCTGTCGCTGTGCATGCTGCTCTACAAGGCTGTCAGCGACCTGTTCGCCGGCTCGCACCTGCGCATCGAGCACTCGGTGTCGAACGGCATCTATTGCCAGATATACGGCGGCAATGCCCTTGCTACGGCTGAAAACGTCGACGCCATAAAGGCCCGCATGAAAGCACTCGTCGACCAAGACCTGCCATTTGTGCCACACACCCGACTCACCACCGACGTGGTGGAGCAACTGCGAGCACAGGGCTTGAGCGACAAGGCCCAAGTGCTGCTTGCCACTCACAACATCTACACCACATATTTCGAACTCGACGGCACTATCGACACCTATTACAGCCACCTGGCGCCAAGCACAGCGTGCCTGGCAGCATTCAACCTTATCACCTATAAAGACGGCATGCTGCTCCTGCCTCGCGACACTGCTGCCCCGCAACGCCCTGCCACACCCATCGTGCAGGACAAGGTGTTCGATGCCTTCACCGAATATGTGAAACTCAACACCATCATCGGCATAAAAAACGTGGGCGAACTGAACCGCGCCGTTGAAAACAAATACGACATACGCACCCTCATCAACGTGGCAGAAGCAGTGCACGAACGCAAGTTTGCCGGTATAGCCTACGAGATTGCACAGCGATATCGGCAGGGCGGGGCCCGAGTGGTGTTGCTTGCCGGTCCGTCGTCGAGTGGCAAAACCACCTCATCGAAGCGCCTCGCCATACAACTGATGGCAAACCTGCTGGTGCCCAAAGTGATTTCGCTCGACAACTACTTTGTGAACCGCGACTCCACGCCCGAAGACGAAAATGGCGAGAAAGACTTCGAATCGCTCTACGCTCTCGACCTCGATCTGTTCAACAACGACCTCAACGACCTCATTGCCGGCAAAGAGGTGAAAATGCCCACCTACAACTTCGAGAAAGGCGAACGCGAATATCGCGGCGACACACTCAAGTTAGGCGAAAACACTGTGCTGCTAATGGAGGGCATTCACGGTTTGAATCCCGAACTGACGGCGTCGATTGCCGACGACCAGAAATTCCGCGTATATGCTTCGGCACTGAGCACCATCAACATCGACGACCACAACTGGCTCACCACCAGCGACAACCGCCTGCTGCGCCGCATTGTGCGCGACTTCAAATATCGTGGCACCAGCGCCTGCGACACCATTGCACGCTGGCCCAGCGTGCGCCGCGGCGAGAAAAAGTGGATATTCCCTTATCAGGAAAATGCCGACGCCATCTTCAACTCGTCGCTGATTTTCGAATTGGGCGTGATGCGCCAATATGCCGAGGAAATACTCAACCAAGTGCCTCGCGACGTACCCGAATATGCCGAAGCACAACGCCTGCTGAGCCTACTGAGCTTCTTTGAGCCGATATGCTGCAAGTGTGTGCCGGGCAACAGCCTGCTGCGCGAGTTTTTGGGCGGAAGCACCTTCCACTACTGATTCATACGCCCCCTTTAGCGCCTCGCCGCGGTTGCAAAATTCGCATCCTATGCGGATGCAATGTCGTGGGTGGCGTTGTGTCCGTGGGTTACGCTATCGCTCACCCACGGCTAAATCCCGTCGGCATCCTGCCTCCGGGATCGCGTCCTTCGGACGCCTATTCCGACAACGACATTATCGCGGTTGTTGATGCGATGACATGCGAAGCATGCGAAGCATGTGAGGCCGAGACGCAGGCGAGGCTTATAGCCCGGGGTAAGCGAAGCGCAACCCCGGGTCGCCATCACCCCACCACCTTCCGGCATCCGTATAGGATGCGAATTGTTACAACTCGACGCACAACCGCGGAGCGGTTGCAACCTCAATAACCCCATGTTGACGATAAGCGAAGCGCAATCGGCTACGTGGGGATAGCGGCAATCACACAAATAAACTCAACCGCGGCGCGGTTGCAGATTCAGATAATTTGCATTCTGTGCGCCCCTACAGGCGGTTGTGGCCTAGGATGATATATAATTCGCGTCCTCTGCGGACGCTTTTTCGGGGATGACATTGTATCCGTGGGTTACGCTATCGCTCACCCACGGCTAAATACCGTCGGCATTCTGCCTCCGGGGTCACGTCCTTCGGACGTCACGGCGGTGTGCATCCATCTTTGCCGGGTCTGCAACCGCGCCGCGGTTGTGGGTGGTGAGGATGGCCGCGTGTCCCCACATAGTCGCCTACGGCGCCAATGTGGGGTTATTGAAGTTGTAACCGCTCCGCGGTTAATATCACCGACCGATGCCGGGTGTGCATCAATGGTTGCCGCAAATGTAGGGGGTTATTGCCTACGCCTACAACGATATTAATGGCGAGGACATGCGAAGCATGTGACGCCGAGACGCAGGCGAGGCTTATAGCCCGGGGTAAGCGAAGCGCAACCCCGGGTTGACATCACCCCACCACCTTCCGGCATCCGTATAGGATGCGAATTGTTTACATCCACCACACAACCGCAGAGCGGTTGCAACCTCAATAACCCCATGTTGACGATAAGCGAAGC
>JBJECX010000017.1:0-16775 GCA_051871535.1 Muribaculaceae bacterium
CATAAACAAACTGCACTCCAAAAGTTTTTTTGTCTAACTTTTGGGGTGCAGTTCATTTATGTTGCCACAGCCCCCTTATTTCGGTCAATTTGTTATCTTTAACGATATTAGCCTTTGCCAATTGTTTGTTCACCTGAAAACGATTCCATCCATCAAGCAGGTGCGCCACCACTTGGCGTGCGGCAGCGATGCCGGCATTAATGTTAGCCTCGGCGGTTTGTGCGCCCATCTTCTTGGGAGTGAAGAACACGCGGTCGCCAAACTGCTCGGCAAGAGCGTCGGCATTGTCAGGCTTTACGTCGGCAATATATCGTATGTCGGGTCGCTCAGCAAGTGCTTCTGCAAGGCTTGCCTCATCAATCACCTCCTTGCGTGCCGTGTTGATGAGCACACCACCCTTTGGCATAAGCGCAATCAACGCCTTGCCCACCGACTGCCGTGTCTCTGCAGTGGCAGGGATGTGAAGCGAAACAAACTGGTTGTTCTTATACAGTTCCTCGATGCTGTGCACCGGTGTTACGCCGGCGGCTGCCATGTCTTCATCCTTCACCCATGGGTCGAGAGCCGACACCTGCATTCCAAAGCCCTGAGCTATGCGTGCCACGTTGCGGCCCACCTGCCCGAATGCGTGAATGCCCAGCGTCTTGCCTTTAAGCTCGCTGCCTGCTTTGCCGTTGTAGCGGTTGCGAATCATCAGCACAGCCATGCCAAACACCAACTCGGCAACGGCGTTGGAATTCTGTCCGGGTGTATTCATCACACACACGCCGTGAGCAGTGGCTTCGGCGAGGTCGATGTTGTCGTAACCTGCACCGGCACGCACCACCACCTTGAGCAGCGGCGCTGCATCAAACACTTCTTTATCAACAATGTCGCTGCGCACAATCAAACCGGCTGCATCGGCAACCTTGGCTATAAGGTCAGCTTTAGTGCCTTTTTCCAGCAGCACCAGTTCGTGGCCTGCTTCTTCCACCACTTGGCGTATGCCGTCGACAGCAGCTGCGGCAAATGGTTTTTCGGTAGCAACTAATATTTTCATAATTCCTCTTTTTAAATAATTTTCGGGAGCATGCAAGATGTCAGTTCCCGCTGTCGTATTCTCTTAAATCTTGTTTTCGAAATCCTTCATGGCTTCAATGAGCACATCTACGCTTGCCTCAGGCAGAGCGTTGTAGAGCGAAGCGCGGAATCCGCCAACGCTGCGGTGACCCTTGATGCCCACAATGCCACGGGTAGAAGCGAAATCAACAAAGTCTTTTTCCAATTCCTTGTAGTCATCCTTCATCACAAAGCATACGTTCATAATCGAGCGGTCCTCGGCAGCCACTGTGCCACGGAAAATGCGGCTCGAATCGATTGCGTCGTAGAGCTTGGCAGCCTTTGCCTCGTCGATTCGCTGCAGGGCTTCAACGCCGCCCATTTGCTTATACCACTTGAGGGTCTGCAAAGCCGAGAAGATGGGAAGCACCGGTGGGGTGTTGAACATAGAGCCCTTGCTCACGTGTGTGCGATAGTCGAGCATTGTTGGTATTGTACGTTCCACCTTGCCCAAAGCATCCTCCTTAACGATTACGAAGGTCACGCCGGCAGGAGCAAGATTCTTTTGGGCTCCACCATAAATAATATCGTACTTCTTCACATCGATGGGGCGCGAGAAGATGTCGCTCGACATGTCGGCAATCAGAGGCACATTCACATCAAGGTCCTTGCGTATCTCGGTACCATAGATGGTGTTGTTGGTAGTTATATGCAGATATTCGCTATCAGGCGCCACAGCAAATTCCTTTGGGATGTAGGTGTAGTTCTTGTCCTTCGACGATGCCACCACATCAACCTCACCAAACAGCTTAGCTTCCTTGATGGCTTTGCTCGACCATGTGCCGGTGTCGAGGTACGATGCTTTCTTGTTGAGCATGTTATATGGCACCATGCAGAACTGCATGCTTGCGCCACCGCCCAAGAACAGCACACGATACCCCGCAGGGATGTCGAGGAGTTCCTTAAACATGGCTTCAGCCTCTTCGATTACGGCAGTAAATTCCTTACTGCGATGTGAGATTTCGAGAATCGACAGACCTGTGCCGGCGAAATTTTCAATTGCTTCGGCTGTATTCTTGAGGGTGTATTCGCTCAGAATCGATGGACCGGCATAAAAATTGTGCTTTTTCATATTGGGAATCAATTTATTTGATTATTATTGTTGATTTAGTCACTACAAATATAAAAGGAAATAATTCAAAAACAAAAACATTTTGCCAAAAATAATGCATATTGCACACAAATGGCTACAGAGTGCAACCCTATAGTGGCAAAATGTACCCTCGCACCGGTTTGGCGTAACAGGCTTTCACCGTTATAACAGCAACCCTTGCAACCGCCTGCCATTGGTAGCGGCAATACAATCGGAGCGGAATGTGCCACGCCCGGTGGCAGATTCCGCTCCGAAACTATTATGTGGAATGGGTTAAGCCTTGATGTTAGGTTCTTCGAGGCCCAAACCTTTTTTCTTGTCTACCACCTTCAGCACAAAGCCGAGTGCCAAGGCAGCGATACCGAGGCAAGCAAGCATAACCAGCGGTGCCGTGTAGTTATAGCTGACAGCAGCCTCTTGTGCCGAGATGGTTCCGGCTTCAAGACCGGCAACAATTTCGGGATTGGTGCCGTCGAGCACCTTGCCTATAAGCATCGGGAACAACCACAAGCCAATGTTCTGAATCCAGAAAATAAGGGCATAAGCGCTACCGATGATTTTAGCGTCTACCAGCTTAGGCACGCTTGGCCACAACGCAGCAGGCACAAGCGAGAACGAGGCGCCCAGCACAAGAATGGTGGCATAAGCCATTACGAAGCCGCCCACAGCGCTACCCTTGAATAACGGCAGGATAAAGGCAAAAGTGAGGTGACAGGCAATGAGCAGCAGCGAGCCGAACACCAGCATCGAAGCAGCCTTGCCTTTATAGTCGACATACTTGCCAAGCTTTGGAGTGATGGCTACTGCCAAGAGCGGGAACACAGCAAACACGGCGCTGGCGCTCTGACGTTCGTAGCCCATATAGCAATAAACCACAAGCGAAACTACAGCCACAACAGTCCAGAAATATTCTTTTTTCTTGCTGTTCATGAAGTTGCTGGCAAACGAAGCGGCAGCCACCACAAGCATGATGGCATATTGGATGTAAGCCACCGTGTCGCTCGCCCAGAACGAGTCAGGGGCTATGGTGTTGAACGTGAGATTGCATTGCAGCATGTTCACGGCATATTTCTGGAATGGGAAGATAGCTGAATAATAGAGCACACACAGCAGAGCCACCAACCAGAAACCGCTGCTGGTGAGAATCTTGCCAAGGTCCTTGAGCTGGAACGGGTCGTCCTTGGCTTCGGCTTCGCCGGTTTGGGCATCAAGCTTGCGGTCCATAAAGAAATAAACGATGAACATTATGAGGGCAATGAGCAGCAGCAACACGCCGAAAGCCACCGAACGCGACACGTCGACCTTGCCGCCCATGCAGGCAATCACCGGCGAGAAAATCATGCAGGTAGCAACACCCAAACGGGCAAGCGCCATCTCCGAACCCATTGCAAGTGCCATCTCCTGACCCTTGAACCACTTGACGATGCCGCGACTGACGGTGATACCCGCCATCTCAACGCCACAACCGAAAATCATAAAGCCCACTGCCGAGAACTTGGCTGATGCAGGCATGCCTTCGTAGAACGGCGAAATGCCAAGCTCGTCGAAGCCGGGGATGTAGTTAAGGTGGCTGTTGAACCACGCCTCCAGACCGCTACCCATAAACGACTCAGTGACGGCATACCAGTTGATGGTGGCACCAAGCAGCATCACTGCGCCCGAAAGCAGCGCCGTGAAACGCACGCCCATCTTGTCGAGGATGATTCCGGCAAAAATGAGGAAAAACACAAATACGTTGAGGAATGTCTCGCTGCCTTGCATGGTTCCGAACGCAGTGGAGTCCCATCCGCGAGTCGATAGCATGAGGTCTTTGATTGGCGACAGAATGTCCATAAAGATATATGAACAAAACATCGATGAAGCCAAAAGCAACAGCACAAACCATCGGATGGCTGCGGAGTCGCGAAGCGTCTTTTTAGAAATTTCAGTCATTTGATTTTTAGTTTTTATATGTTATCGTGTTGCAAAATTACATATTATTTTGCAAAAATTGAGCATCATGGAAGCAAAACCGCCACAGAAACAGGGTTTTCTTGTGCCAATGAAAATAATTTCATTACTTTGCACACTACTCAAAAACAACATTAACGACAATGAAAAAAGCAATAGTGATGGGCGCTACGTCGGGCATAGGACGCGAAAGTGCCAGACTGTTGGCAGCGAAGGGTTTCATGGTGGCAATTGCCGGACGGCGCAAGGCGCTCCTCGACGAACTGCAGGCTGCCGTGCCCGGAATCGTGGCTTCAAAGGTGATTGACATCTGCAGCGACCAAGCGCCGCAACTTCTGCTGCAACTCGCCGAGGAGATGGGCGGCATCGACTTGTATTTTCACTGTTCAGGCATCGGCTATCAGAACCTGCCGCTCGACGAGGCAAAAGAGCTGCCTACTGTCGAGACCAACGCCTTGGGCTTTTCGCGTATGATTGGCACGGCATTCCGCTACTTCGCCGCCAAGGGGTCAGGGCACATTGCCGCCATCAGCTCAATAGCCGGCACTAAAGGATTGGGCTCGGCTCCCGCCTATTCGGCAACAAAGGCGTTTCAGAATTGCTATCTGGAATCGCTTGCGCAACTGGCTTCCATTCGCCACCTCAACATAGCCTTCACCGACATTCGCCCGGGGTTTGTTGCCACCGACCTGCTAAACGACGGCGTCAGCTACCCGATGCTAATGAACAAAACTCGGGTTGCCGAGCATGCCGTGGCTGCCATATTGGCAAAGAAAGCGGTTGTCATAATTGACTGGCGCTATCGCATCCTGGTGGCACTTTGGCGTATGGTTCCACGCTGCATCTGGCGAAGATTAAGCATCACCACAGCCAAGCAGAAATAATAGCGAAAGGCGAACCCCGCAATCGAGGTCCGCCTTTATGCCTATATTAATAATGTGTAAGATTTCGCAACGACACGAGCAAGCGGGTTAGAGCTCCACAGCATCTTTCACTTTCTCGGGCAACAGTGCAAAACTCAGCACATCTTTTATTGTGTCGACATAGTGGAATGTCAATCCCTTGAGATAATCAGGCTTTATTTCGTCGATATCCTTCTTGTTGTCGCGGCACAGCATTATGTCGGTAATGCCGGCACGCTTGGCAGCGAGAATCTTTTCCTTGATTCCGCCCACCGGCAACACCTTGCCACGCAGAGTGATTTCGCCGGTCATTGCCAAGTGGTCGCGCACCTTGCGCTGAGTGAATGTCGAGGCAAGCGAGGTGACCATAGTCACACCTGCCGACGGCCCGTCCTTGGGAATAGCGCCTTCGGGCACATGGATGTGTACATTGTATTTGTCGAACAACTCATAGTTGATGCCTATTTGCGAGCTGTGCGATTTAAGATACTGCATAGCAATCACAGCCGACTCCTTCATCACATCGCCAAGGTTGCCCGTGAGAGTGAGTTTTTCACCCTTGCCACGCGACAGCGATGACTCCACGAACAGAATCTCGCCGCCAACAGCAGTCCAAGCCAACCCCGTAACCACTCCGGCAAACTCGTTGCCCTCGTAGCGGTCGCGAGTGTAGTCGGGGGCACCCAGATATTCCTTCAGGTTGCCAACGCCGATGGTCTTCGGACACTCCTGCTCGCCGGTGGCCTTGATACGAGCCAGTTTGCGGAGCACCTTTGCCAACTTTTTGTCGAGTTCGCGCACGCCCGATTCGCGAGTGTAATTCTCCACTATTTCCATCAGAGCAGCCTTGGCAAAGGTCACTTCGTTTTTAGCAAAGCCGTTTTCCTTGAGCAACTTGGGCAACAAGTGCTTGCGCGCAATCTCCACCTTTTCCTCCTGGATATAACCGTTAATTTCAATTATCTCCATACGGTCGAGCAGCGGTTGCGAGATGGTGCTCAACGAATTGGCTGTGGCAATAAACAGCACATTCGAGAGGTCGTAGTCGACATCTATATAATTGTCGTGGAAATGGCAATTCTGTTCGGGGTCGAGCACCTCGAGCAACGCCGACGAGGGGTCGCCCTTAAAGTCCTGCCCTATCTTGTCGATTTCATCGAGCACAAACACCGGGTTAGAACTCTGGCACTTGATGAGGGCTTGAATTATTCGCCCGGGCATAGCACCGATGTAGGTGCGGCGATGGCCACGAATCTCAGCCTCGTCGTGCAATCCGCCCAGCGAGATGCGTGCATATTTGCGGTTCAGCGCCTCGGCAATCGAGTGGCCGAGCGACGTCTTGCCAACCCCCGGAGGGCCGTAAAGGCATATGATTGGCGACTTCATATCGCCACGCAACTTCAGCACAGCCAAATGTTCGAGTATGCGGTCTTTCACGTTTTCCAGTCCGTAGTGGTCGTGATTGAGTTTCGCCTCCACCTTTTTCAGGTTGAAACTGTCGTGTGTATATTCGTTCCAGGGCAAATTCAGCAGTTGGTCAAGATAGGTGTACTGCACCGAGTAGTCGGGCACCTGCGGATTCAGTCGCATGAGCTTTTTCAGTTCCTTCTCGAAATGCGCCGCAGTTTCTTCGCTCCATTTCTTTGAGGCGGCACGCTCGTTCAGGGCTTCGATGTCGTCGTCTTCAGTGTTTCCCAGTTCGTCCTGTATGGTGCGAATCTGCTGTTGCAAGAAATGCTCGCGCTGCTGTTGCGAGAGGTCCTCGCGAGTGCGATTCTGAATCTGCGCCTTCAGTTCAATCAGTTGTGCTTCCTTCGACAATATGCCGTAAAGCATATATCCGCGCTTCACCAGGTTACGCTCGTCAAGCATATTCTGCTTTACATACGATTCGATTGGGGTATTGCAGCACAAGAAGTTAACCAAATAGGCAGGCTCGCCGATATTCTTTATGGCGAAAGTCATCTCACGCGCGCCCTCGCCCATCTTCTGCAGCATGTCGAAAGTCAAGTCTTTAATCGAAAGCACCAATGCCTCAAATTCCTTGTCATCAGGCTTTGGCATAATCTCGTCGAGCATGGTCACCTCTGCCCTCAAATATGGCTTCTCAGCCGTGATTCGGTCGAGGCTGAAGCATGCCTTGCCTTGCAAAATCACGTTTGTGGTGTTGTCGGGCAATTCCAGCACCTTGATTATTTCAGCCACTACGCCAACACCGTAGAGGTCTTTCTGCGTCGGGTCTTCTATATCCTCGTCGGTCTGACACACCACGCCAATCAGCGAATTGGTTTTTTGAGCCTCCTTCACCAATGCCAGCGATTTACTCCGGCCCACTGCCACCGGCATTGTGATGCCCGGGAACAGCACCATATTACGTAATGCCAATATGGGCAAATCGCGAGTGTCAAACTCACGCGTTCCGTCGTCGCCGGCTTCAGCCTTTATTTCGGTGAATATCGGCATTATATGTGGAGTTCCTTCGTCTTGCATGCAATCAAATTCTTTAAAGTACTTCATTTTGTTCTATATAAAATGGCATTTTGTAACCACAAAATTATTCGCTATGTATTTACAGCAAAACACATGCCAAATGACCGACTGCCATTTTATTCAAAAAAATAAAGTTGTTTTGCGACAATCATTCAGCATCATTTGTTAAATTTGCATCATACTAATTTTCTGACAATTTTCACATGGCAGAACACAACGAACTTGGTAAAGCCGGCGAGGAAGCAGTTAAAGAATTCCTCATCTGCAAGGGTTACACCATTCGCGAAACCAACTGGCGCTTCAACAAACTGGAGCTCGACCTTGTGGTGCAGAAGGATGGCGCAGTGATTTTTGTGGAAGTGAAAACCCGTGCCGCCAACATCATCAATGCCGCGTCGGTGATAAGCGAGAGCAAGGTGCGAAACATTATAAACGCCGGAAAGGCATATTTCAGGTTTTACAACATCGCTCAGATTTCGATGCAAATCGACATTATTTACGTCATCGGGCAGCCCGGCAACTTCAAAATCCTTCACATCGAAAATGCCGTCAAACCCCATCATCGAAACGTAAAACCACGCTGGCGTTGACGCATTGAAAAATTTCAAAGGTTACAAATTGCCATAATTTTAACAAAGTTTTGCAGTCAACACTGAAATTATTATCAAAAATCATACCTCAATTAACCAAATTAGATTTATATTTGCAATGAATTTATGGTTTGCCCTTGATGTCGCAGGCAACAATCGGCAAACCAACATAAACGACTATACGACTTAAAAAATAAATTTATCAGTATCATGAATGTAAACAAAATTCTTAGCGACCTCGAAGCTAAGCACCCTGGCGAGAAGGAATACCTTCAAGCCGTGAGAGAAGTCCTTTTGTCGGTTCAAGATGTCTACAACGAACATCCCGAATTCGAAAAAGCAAAAATCATTGAAAGAATGGTGGAACCCGACCGCATCTTCACCTTCCGCGTTTCTTGGGTAGACGACAAGGGCGAAGTGCAAACCAACATCGGCTATCGCGTTCAATTCAACAACGCAATCGGCCCGTACAAGGGCGGTATCCGCTTCCATGCTTCGGTCAACCTTTCAATTTTGAAATTCCTGGGCTTTGAACAAACATTCAAAAATGCACTCACCACTCTGCCTATGGGCGGCGGTAAGGGAGGTTCTGATTTCAGCCCTCGCGGCAAGAGCGACGCCGAAATCATGCGTTTCTGCCAAGCCTTCATCCTCGAATTGTGGCGCAACCTCGGTCCTGACCGCGACGTTCCTGCCGGCGACATCGGCGTAGGCGGACGCGAAGTAGGTTACATGTTTGGCATGTACAAGAAACTCGCTCGCGAGCACACCGGCACATTCACCGGCAAGGGTCTTGAATTCGGCGGCTCCAAGATTCGTCCCGAAGCAACAGGCTTTGGCGCTTGTTATTTCGTTCGCAATATGCTCAAGACTTTGGGCACCGACTTTGCCGGAAAGACCGTTGCCATCTCAGGCTTCGGCAACGTGGCTTGGGGTGCTGCCCTCAAAGCTACCGAACTCGGCGCTAAAGTTGTAACCATCTCCGGCCCTGACGGTTATGTTTACGACCCTGACGGCATCTCGGGCGAGAAAATCGACTATATGCTCGAACTCCGCGCTTCGGGCGAGGACATCGTTGCTCCGTATGCCGAGAAGTATCCTAACGCCACTTTCTATCCCGGCCGTCGTCCTTGGGAAGTTAAGGTTGACATCGCAATGCCTTGCGCTACCCAAAACGAAGTCGGCAAAGAAGATGCCGAAAACCTCGTGAAGAACGGCGTTACCGTTGTGGGTGAAGTTTCTAACATGGGTTGCACTCCCGAAGCTATCGATACTTTCATCGCTGCCAAGGTGCCTTACGGCCCCGGCAAGGCTGTCAACGCCGGTGGTGTGGCTACCTCAGGCCTCGAAATGAGCCAAAACGCTTTGCACCTCTCTTGGAGCGAAGAAGAAGTTGACCAACGTCTGCACGCTATCATGAACGACATCCACACCCAATGTGTTAAGTATGGCACCGAACCCGATGGATATATCAACTACATGAAGGGTGCCAACATTGCCGGATTCATGAAGGTGGCTCACGCTATGATGGCTCAAGGAATCATCTAATTCCGATTTGACTTATCATTCAGCATAACCATTTTTGCCTTGGGCATTGTCAAATAATCTATTTTGACGCCCAAGGCTTTTTTTGTACCTTTGCATCCTGACTATTTCATCCACATTGCAAACACATAGCATCATGATAAAATCAATGTTATTGGCTGGCTTAGGCGGATTCTTTGGCTCATGCGCACGCTATCTCGTGAGCAGGCTCACTGCCGCTTGGGCAGTGACTCCTTTCCCCATAGGCACCTTTGCCGTTAACGTGATTGGCTGCCTGCTCATTGGCATGCTCTTCGGACTGGCTCAACGCACCAATCTCATCTCTCAAAACATCGGCTTGCTGCTAATCACCGGTTTCTGCGGCGGATTCACCACCTTTTCCACCTTCTCCAACGAGATTCTCGTTCTCGCACAAGCCAAGCAATGGGTTGTGTGCGCCGCATATCTGGTGCTGAGCGTAGTGGCTGGAGTGGCAATGGTGTGGCTCGGACGCACAATAACACAATAAACAAATCACAAAAAACCACATTTACACAAGCTAACAATGAAAATCACTCTTGCTGTCGTCGGTAGAATTTCGGGCGGATACCTCAAACAAGGCATCGACGACTACACCAATCGTCTGAGCCATTATCTGCCGTTCAACATACAATATATTGCCGATGCCAAATGCACCAAGAACCTCTCTGAAGCCCAACAGAAAAAGGCTGAAGGCAAAAACATACTTGCCGCCATCGACAAAAGTGACTACGTGGTGCTGCTCGACGAACACGGCAAAGAATTCACCTCAATGGACTTTGCAAAATACATCGACAGAAAAATGGCCACAGTGTCGCGCCGACTGGTGTTTGTGGTGGGCGGGCCATACGGTTTCGACACCGACGTCTACGACCGCGCCAACGAGAAAATCTCGCTGTCGAAAATGACTTTTTCGCACGAAATGATTCGTTTGATTTTCACCGAGCAACTCTATCGCGCCATGACCATCATCAATGGCGAACCTTATCATCACGAGTAATCGTCCACTATCATCAACTCGCGTATAATAGAGTCGGAAATCATCACGCCCTGTTGCGACAGCACATAGTGCGTGCCGGTGTTCATCATTGCACCCATGTCAACAAACGGTTTGGCTTTCAGCATAAAGTCGGCGGCAACCTGCTTGCCAAACCTCGCCTCCACATCCTGCAAGTCAATGCCCCACTTGGTGCGCAGCTTCACCATCACCATCTCGTTGTAGTGCTGCCACCATTGTTCCGTCTCGGTTTCGTAAGCCACACTGCCATTTTCAATTTTTTCGAGATATGCCTTCAGGTTGGCGGGATTATACCGTCGGCACTCGCCATCGAAACTATGCGCAGCGGCGCCCAGCCCCAGATAGGGCGTTCCGTCCCAATAGGCAGAGTTGTGGCGCGAATATTTCCCGGGCAAGGCGAAGTTCGAAACCTCGTAATGCTCATAGCCGGCTTCTTTCAGCATCGAGCACAGGCTATTGTACATCTCCACACAAGTGTCATCGTCGGCCTCCTCAATCACTCCCTTGTCGCGCAGCAGCGTCAACGCCGTACCCTCCTCATAGCTGAGGCAGTAGGCGCTAATGTGATTCACTTGCAGCCGGATAGCGCGGCGCACCGATTGCTTCCACGTTTCGAGCGTCTGCTTCGGCAAGCCATATATCAGGTCGATGCTCACATTGTCGATGCCACAAGCACCGATTATCTTCAACGCCTCCAATGCCTGATGCGAGTCGTGACGCCGATTCACAGCCCTCAGCTCATCGTCGATAAACGATTGCACGCCCATGCTCACACGGTTCACACCGCAACGCACCACATTCTTCATATAGTCAACGTCGACGTCGTCGGGATTCACCTCAATCGTCACCTCCTCCACACGGCTCATGTCCACCATTGCCGCTATGCCTTCCATCAAACGGCGCAACTCTACATCACTGAGCATCGACGGTGTGCCGCCACCTATATATATAGTGCGAACATCATCGAGCGCAATTTCATCGCGTCGCAAGCGTAGCTCGGCAAGCAACGCCGACACATAGCGCGGTGAATCGGCAGTCGACACCACCGAATAGAAGTCGCAATAGCTGCAACGCCTTTTACAGAATGGTATGTGCACATAAATTCCAGCCATATCTTTGCTTTTGTATCGCAAAATTAGGCAAACAAATACAAATTTTCAAAAATATGGACAGTTTCACTTGATTGAGCTATGATTATTTAAAAATTTTTCATACCTTTAACGGCATATTACTTGAAACTATTCACATAAAAACTACAAATATCATGAAAGTTTATAATTCTAAGGAGATTAAGAACATTGCCCTTCTTGGCAGCAAAGGCTCAGGTAAAACCACACTCGCTGAAGCGATGCTTCTGGAGTGTGGAGTTATAAAACGCAGAGGCACCATCGAAGCCGGCAACACCGTTTGCGACTATTTCCCCGTTGAAAAGGAATATGGTTACTCAGTTTTCTCAACTGTTTTCTATGCTGAGTTCCTCAATAAAAAGCTTAATGTAATCGACTGCCCGGGTAGCGATGACTTTGTTGGCAATGCTATCACAGCACTCAACGTCACCGACTGCGGCGTGATTCTCGTCGATGCACAATACGGCGTTGAAGTGGGCACACAAAATATTTTCCGCACCACCGAAAACGTCAACAAGCCGGTGATGTTTGCTGTTAACCAGCTCGATGGCGAAAAGGCCGACTACGACAACACCATCGCACAATTGCGCGAAACATTCGGTCCTCGCGTAACTCCCGTGCAATATCCCATCAACGCCGGTCCTGGCTTCAACGCTTTCATCGACGTGCTATTGATGAAGAAATACGAATGGGGTCCTGATGGCGGCGTGCCCACCATCAGCGAAATCCCTGCCGAAGAGCTCGAAAAGGCTAAAGAATTAAATGCCAAGTTGGTTGAAGCAGCAGCCGAAAACGACGAAGGCCTCATGGACAAATTCTTCGAACAAGGCACCCTCACCGAGGACGAAATGCGCGAAGGCATCCGCAAAGGCTTGGTTGACCGCTCAATCTATCCGGTATTCTGCGTGAGCGCCCTCAAGGACATGGGCGTGCGCCGCATGATGGAATTCCTTGGCAACGTAGTTCCGTTTGTCAACGATATGCCTGCCGTATGCAACACCGACGGCGAAGAAGTGAAGCCCGTCGACGACGCTCCTGTAAGCCTCTTCGTGTTCAAGACCACCGTTGAACCTCACATCGGCGAAGTTTCTTACTTCAAGGTTATGCAAGGTGTGCTCAAGGTTGGCGCCGACCTCACCAACTCCGACCGCAACTCAAAGGAACGTCTTGCCCAAATCTATGCCGTTTGCGGCCAAATCAAGACTCCGGTTGAAGAACTCCGCGCCGGCGACATAGGTGCTACCGTGAAGATGAAAGACGTTCGCACCGGTAACACTCTCAATGAAAAGGGTCTCGAACAACGCTTCGACTTCATCAAATATCCGGCTCCTAAATATCAACGCGCCATCAAGCCAGTCAACGAGGCTGACTCTGAAAAACTCAGCGCTATCCTCACCCGCATGCACGAGGAAGACCCAACTTGGACCGTTGAACAATCAAAGGAACTCAAGCAAACCATCGTTTCGGGTCAAGGCGAATTCCACCTGCGCACCCTCAAATGGCGTATCGAAAACAACGAAAAACTCAACGTTGAATATATCGAGCCCAAGATTCCTTATCGCGAAACAATCACCAAGGCTGCTCGCGCCGACTATCGTCACAAGAAGCAATCGGGCGGTTCAGGTCAGTTTGGCGAGGTTCACTTGATTATCGAACCTTACGTTGAAGGTATGCCTAAGCCCGACACATATCGTTTCGGCGGCCAGGAATTCAAGCTCAACGTCAAGGATTGCCAGGAAATCAAGTTGGAATGGGGCGGCAAACTCATTGTTTACAACTGCATCGTGGGTGGCGCTATCGACGCTCGATTCATCCCGGCAATCGTGAAAGGTATCATGGACCGCATGGAACAAGGCCCGCTCACCGGTTCTTATGCTCGCGACGTTGTGGTTTGCATCTACGATGGCAAGATGCACCCAGTTGACTCTAACGAAATCTCGTTCCGCCTCGCCGGCCGTCACGCCTTCAGCGAAGCCTTCAAGAATGCCAATCCTAAGGTGCTTGAGCCTATCTACGACGTTGAAGTGCTTATGCCAAGCGACCGCATGGGCGACGTGATGAGCGACCTGCAAGGACGTCGCGCCATCATCATGGGCATGACCAGCGAAAAGGGCTTCGAGAAGATTTCGGCAAAGGTGCCATTGAAAGAAATGTCGAGCTACTCCACTGCTCTCAGCTCAATCACCGGCGGACGCTCTTCGTTCACCATGAAGTTTGCTTCTTACGAACTCGTTCCCGGCGATGTTCAAGAAAAACTCCTCAAGGCTTACGAAGAAAGTCAAGACGAAGATTAACATTCATCCACAGATAACTATCATCTATTCTTTCAGCCATATACATCCAACCCATGTATATGGCTGATTTTCATTTATTTCCACCCTTTTTCGCAACTCTTTTCCCGCTTTTACGCATTTTTCACACAATTTATTTCTTAAAACTTTTGCCTTTTACATTTTTTTGTTAATTTTGCACTGATTGTTAATTAACAATTTAGCATAATATTATAAAAATTTACGCAGCCGATTAAACATTTTCAATTTTTGTTTGTCTAAATAATATTACTAACCTACATTATTTTAATGTTTAACGACCGATAAAAGCAAACGCAGGAGGACAGCAACATGAAGAAATCAATAATTTGGCTTCTAACCATAGTGATGGCATGTGCTTTCATAGGTTTCATATATGTGCAAATCACATACATGGAAAATATGATTGAAATGCGCAATGCACAATTCTCCGAATCGGTGATGCGAAGCCTCAACAGCGTGTCGCAGCAGCTCGAGCAAGACGAAACAAAATATTTCCTCGAAGAAGACATTGCCGACCTTGGAGTGCTCTATCCAAACGCTACCAACAGCGATTTCTCCTACACCATACCCACAAGCGACGGCTCGTCGAAACTGCTCATAAAGGGCAACCTCAACAGCGTGAAAGTCAAGAAAGCCGACACCGACCAGGAGCAGACAAGCAAAAGCTTCAAGGACAAATACCAAAGCGTGCAAGAGACCCTCAAAGGCCAATACCTCTATCAAAAGGGGTTGCTCAACGAGGTTATCCTTAACATACTCAGCCAATCGAGCAACCGACCCATTGAGGAGCGCGCCGACTCAAGCACCGTCAACGCCTATCTGCACCAGCAACTGCAGAGCAACGGGCTCGACATCCCTTTTGAGTTCGCTCTCATCAACCGCACTTCCGGGCTAATCTACAAAACCGACGGCTACGATGCCGAAGGTTCATCGGAGCGGAACACCTACACACAAGTGCTGTTCCCCAACGACCCTATTGGCAAAATGACTTACCTCAGCGTCACATTCCCCACAAAGAAGAACATCATAATTTCTTCAATACGGTTTATGATTCCTTCGTTTGTGCTCTCGTTCATCCTGCTTGTGATATTCATTGTCACAATCACCATCGCTTTCAGGCAGAAACGCCTCACCGAGATGAAGAACGACTTCATCAACAATATGACGCACGAGTTCAAGACACCTATCTCAACCATATCACTCGCCGCCCAGATGCTCAATGACGACAGTGTGCGCAAAAGCCCGTTGATGCTGCAGCATATCTCCGGCGTGATAAACGACGAAACCAAACGCCTGAGATTCCAGGTTGAAAAAGTGCTGCAAATGTCGATGTTCAACCGCCAAAAGGCAACTCTCAAGCTACAAGACGTAGATGCCAACGCGCTAATCGACAACGTAGTGCACACCTTCAAAATCAAAGTGGAGAAATACGGTGGCTCAATTGAAACAAAACTCGACGCCGACGACCCGATTGTGAACGTCGACGAGATGCACTTCACCAACGTGATATTCAATCTGCTCGACAATGCAGTGAAATACCGCAAAGAGGACACCCCTCTGATGCTGAAAGTGAGCACCCGAAACATCGCCGACGACAAGATTCAAATCACCATCAGCGACAACGGAATCGGCATCAAGAAAGAAGATTTAAAACGTATCTTCGAAAAGTTCTACCGCGTTTCAACCGGCAACCGACACGACGTGAAAGGATTCGGACTCGGATTGGCTTACGTTCACAAGATGATAACCGAACTTAAAGGCCAAATCGAAGTCACCAGCGAATACAACAAAGGTTCAGATTTTATAATTACATTACCACTAATAAAATAAAAACAGAATTATGGAAGAAAGAGTTAGAATTTTACTATGCGAGGACGACGAAAACCTCGGCATGCTCTTGCGTGAATACCTTCAGGCAAAGGGCTTCAACGCCGACCTCTTTGCCGACGGCGAAAGCGGATACAAAGCATTCCTCAAGGGCAAATACGACCTGTGCGTACTCGATGTGATGATGCCTAAAAAAGACGGATTCCAACTGGCTCAAGAAATACGCACCGTAATCAGCGATGTTCCAATCATTTTCCTCACTGCAAAATCGCTTAAAGAAGACATACTCGAAGGCTTTAAAATCGGCGCCGACGACTATATCACCAAACCATTCAGCATGGAAGAACTGGTGTTCCGCATCGAAGCCATCCTGCGCCGCGTAAAGGGCAAGAAAGGCAAGGAAATCACCATGTACAAGATTGGCAAATTCACCTTCGATACCCAGAAGCAAGTGCTCATGATTGACGACACCGCAACCAAGCTCACCACCAAGGAATCGGAACTGTTGAGCCTGCTCTGCGCTCACGTCAACGAAATTCTGGAGCGCAACTTTGCCTTGAAGACCATTTGGATTGACGACAACTATTTCAATGCCCGCAGTATGGACGTATATATCACCAAGCTGCGCAAGCATCTCAAAGCCGACCCCTCAATCGAAATCATCAACATCCATGGCAAGGGCTACAAGCTCATCGCTCCTGAAATCGAAGCAAAAGCCAAATAATTGTCCGGCATACTTTTCAACTTCACCAATCGAGTAGGAGGTAAACACTAATCGCAGGTGTTTATTTCCTACTTTCATGTT
>JBJECX010000018.1:0-16546 GCA_051871535.1 Muribaculaceae bacterium
CAGGCTCAAGCCACCATGCTGGTGTGCGACCACACCCAGAACCAGCAACACTCGTTCCTGAGCTCGCAAGTGGTGGAGATTGTGGCTGAAGAAGGTGCGCAACTCGACTACTACGACATCGAGGAATCGACCCCCAACACCACCCGCTGCAATCAGCACTTTGTCCGACAAGCCGCCAACTCCAACGTGCTGCTCAACGCCATCACCCTCACCAACGGCATTACCCGAAACGACTTTGTGGTGAACGTCGACGGCGAAGGCGCCGAAACGTACCTCTACGGCATGGCCATTGAGGACGGAACACAGCAAATCGACAACTACACCCACATAGCGCACAATGCGCCACACTGCTCGAGCAACGAACTATTCAAATATGTGCTCGACGGCAACGCCGTGGGCGCTTTCATCGGACGCATCATGGTTGCCGAAGGTTCGAGCAAGGTGGAGGCTTATCAAGCCAACCGAAACATCGTAGCCACCGACACTGCCAGAATCTACACCAAGCCGCAGCTCGAAATCTACTGCGACGACGTGAAGTGTAGCCACGGCACCGCCATCGGCCAGCTCGACCAAGATGCCATCTTCTATATGCAGCAACGAGGAATCCCCGTCGACCAGGCGCGCACTCTGCTCATGCAAGCATTCATGAGCGACGTGATTGACAAGGTGCGCATGCCATCGCTCAAAAACCGACTGCAGCACCTGGTTGAAAAACGCTTCTGCGGACAGCTGTCGCAGTGCTCCGACTGTATGAACTCGTGCCGCGGATAACAGCATCGGTAACATATATATTTTTTCACCCCAAAAAAACATCACGCAAAACAAAAAAATGGCTGAACCATTCGACATAGAAAAGATTCGCGAGCAATACCCAATACTGCAACGCACAGTGGCGGGAAAGCCGCTCATCTACCTCGACAATGCCGCCACCTCGCAGGTGCCGCGATGCGTGGTTCAAGGCATCGAACAGATGTACTACACCACCAAAGCCAACGTGCACCGCGGCGTGCACACCCTCTCGCAAGAAGCCACCGACATGGTTGAACTCACCCGCGAAAAGGTGCGCGCCTACCTCAACGCTGCCTCAACGCAAGAGATTATTTTCACCCGAGGCACCACCGAAGCCATCAATCTGGTGGCGAACAGCTATGGCGACCGTTTTGCCGACGGCGACGAAATCATAGTGACCGTGATGGAGCACCACGCCAACATCGTGCCTTGGCAACTGCTTCAGCGCAACAAGCGCTTGAAACTGACAGTTGTGCCCATCAACCAAGCCGGCGAACTCGACATTGCCGCCTATGAGGCACTATTCAACAGCCACACGCGATTTGTAAGCGTTGCACATGCAAGCAACGTGCTCGGCACAGTGAATCCGGTGAAGCAAATCATCGACATTGCACACAGCCACGGCGTGCCGGTGCTCGTCGACGGCGCACAAGCCACCGCCCACATGGCAGTTGACGTGCAAGCACTCGATGCCGACTTCTACGCTTTTTCGGCTCACAAGATGTACGGGCCATCGGGCGTGGGCGTGCTCTACGGCAAAAAGGCACTGCTCGCCGACATGCCGCCCTATCAAGGCGGCGGCGAAATGATTGGCACCGTGTCGTTTGAAGGCACCACCTTTGCCGAACTGCCGTTTAAGTTCGAAGCCGGAACACCCGACTTTGTCGACATTGCCGCATTCAGCCGCACCATCGACTATCTGCAGGCGTTGGGCATCGACAACATTGCCGCACATGAGCAGACGCTGCTCGAAGCCGCTACCGCCGGACTGCAGCAGATTCCCGGTCTGACCATCTACGGCACTGCCGCACATAAGCACTCGGTGCTGTCATTCCTGGTTGACGGCGCCAGCAGCTACGACATAGGTATCCTGCTCGACAAACTTGGCGTTGCCGTGCGCACCGGGCACCATTGCGCACAACCGCTTATGCACCGACTGGGCATTGAAGGCACCGTGAGGGCATCGTTTGCCGTTTACAACACCATGCAGGAGGTGGAGCAGTTTGTCGCTGCCACCGCCCGCGTAGCAAAGATGTTTGCCCGAAAATAACCCCCACAACCGCCTGTAGGGTGCGTCGGGTGGTTGCGATGACATGCAAAGCATGTGAGGCCGAGGCGCAGGCGAGGCATATAGCCCGGGGTAAGCGAAGCGCAACCCCGGGTTGCAATCATCCCCCACCAAACCGGCGTCCGCATAGGACGCGAATTACATATCATCCCCGGCATCAACCGCGCAATACGAGCGTATGGCACTGAATGCGAATTATCTGAATCTGCAACCGCGCCGCGGTTGTGACTGCGTGGGATGCGTCGCTATCCCCACGTAGCCGATTGCGCTTCGCTTATCGTCAACATGGGGTTATTGAGGATGCAACCGCTCCGCGGTTGTGCGATGGGTGGCATCGCTTACGCCCGAACCCACCGCAAAGGTCATCGTGAATATGGTTTGGTGTCTATCATCATCCATCTTTTTGGGCGTATGCGATACGCCCCTACATTTTAGCGGTATTATCACGGTTGTGGTGATGACATGCGAAGCATGTGAGGCCGAGGCGCAGGCGAGGCATATAGCCCGGGGTAAGCGAAGCGCAACCCCGGGTTGCCATCATCCCCCACCTTCCTGCGTCCGCATAGGACGCGAATTACATATCATCCCCGGCCCTCCAAACCGCGCAACACGGGCGTATGGCACAGAATGCAAATTATCTGAATCTGCAACCGCGCCGCGGTTGTGACTGCGTGGGATGCGTCGCTATCCCCACGTAGCCGATTGCGCTTCGCTTATCGTCAACATGGGGTTATTGAGGTTGCAACCGCTCTGCGGTTGTGCGTCGAATGTCACCTGTAGGGGCATAACAATAAAAAAATTCGACGCAGCGCACCGATTTTGCATTCAGCACCGATGTCTGCGTCGATATTATTTTCTAATCAGTCAGAAAGCAGCTGCAAGTGTGGGGGCGCTACGTTAGCTGCGCGCCTTGTCCACAGCCTCGCAAATGCGGCTGAAGATGTCGTCAATCGAGCCGCTGCCCTCAATGGCAACATACTTGCCCTCGTCGAGGTAGTATTGCTTCAACGGCGAAGTCTGTTCGTGATACACCACCAGACGTTTCTTTATGGTTTCGAGGTTATCGTCGCTTCGTCCGCTTTCCAAGCCGCGCTTAATCAGGCGGTCGATAAGCTCAGCCTCATCCACTTCCAGACCCAGCACGATGTTCACCTTGGCAGCACGCTTTTCGAGCATAGCCTTCAGCGATTTGGCTTGTGGAATGGTGCGAGGGAAACCGTCGAAAATCACGCCCTCTTTAGTGGCTTCCTTGTTTTCGTCGAGCACACTCTCCAGAATGCTTATCATCAGGTCGTCGGGTATGAGTTTGCCTTCGCTTATATAGGCATTGGCAGTTTTGCCCAGTTCGGTGCCACGCTTAATATGGTCGCGCAACACGTCGCCGGTTGAGATATGGAACAGATTGTAATGAGCAATCAGTTTGTCGCTTTGGGTTCCTTTTCCCGAACCCGGAGCACCGAAAATAACGATATTGAACATAAATGAAAAAAATTTTTTTGTTTTTTATTTTGGTATAAAATCGCTTGTGTGTGTTTTTTCAGTGCGGTATTTTTTCTTACATACTCAGGTTCAAATCGTCGGCATCTTTATCCTTGCTTAGGATGTATATGTCGCTAAGGTTACGCGCTTCGCCGTCGAGGTCGAGGCCATAACCGATAATGAATTTCGAAGGAATGTTGAAACCCACATAGTCGGGCATCACCTGATTGATGATGCTGTTGGGCTTGAACAGCAATGTGGCAAGCTTGATGCTCTTTGGGTTATGCTCAGCAAGCATATTCATCAGCTCGGCAGCCGTAGTGCCCGTGTCCACAATATCCTCAATCACAATCACATTTCTGCCTTCGATATCCTCCTGCAACCCCATCACCTGGCGCAACTCGCCGGTGGAGCACATGCCGTCGTAGCTCTTGTAGCGGATGAAGGTGATTTGCGAATGTGGCAGATTCACCTCGCGATACAAGTC
Source organism: Muribaculaceae bacterium (assembly GCA_051871535.1). Taxonomy (GTDB): domain Bacteria; phylum Bacteroidota; class Bacteroidia; order Bacteroidales; family Muribaculaceae; genus SFTJ01. Next base: position 4,044 of record JBJECX010000018.1, read on the forward strand.
GGCAGCAAAGATGAATGCGCCGTTAAGCACACAGATAAACAGCGGAGCGTCGTCGCCGTCAAGGTCATCATTGATTTCAGCAGCCACGCGTTTCACTTGTGCTGCAATCTCTTGTTTGGTGATGTAAGGCTCAAAATCAAGCCCTTGTAATGTGATTGTTTTCATCGGCTAACTTTCCTTTGTTTTTTCTTTCCTACAAAATTATAAAAGTTTGCTCGCTGTTGCAAATATTATTCGCTCTTTCGTTCACTAAAAATCATATTTTTCACCCTGTTTTCTATATTGTACAACCACCGGCAACCCCGAAATTTGCCAACCGAGAGAAAAGCGCCTAATCGCAAAGTCAAAGAATTATGAAATCGTCTCCTCAATTGTAATGTGTCAATACATATCTGTTTTTTTCGATGCCGTGAGGATATTTATCAAAAATTATGGCTACATTTGCCAAGTGCGCCAAAACGTGCAACACCTCACACCCAACCTTTAACACAACATTATGAACCTGCTACTATCAACCTCACGCTCACTGCGAGCCATTTTTGCCATCGCATTTGTCTGCTGCCTGACTCAGGCTTATGCCCTCCAAAGCAAACTCCAGCCCACTGCTGCCACTCAAGAAATGAATGTGGTGGTCACCGAAGACCACAGCACCGACTTCGACTTCAACAACGTGACCGTTGTAGGAGTAGTTGCATTCATGATTTCGCTGGGGTCGCTGTTCTACACCTATCAGTCCTACCGGTCGCAACGAAGCACCGAGGCTAACACCATGAATGTGCCCATCGAGCATCAACGCAACAAGTTCAAGGACCTGTCGCGCCACGCCTATCGCAATCTGGTGTGCACTCTCAGCGCCGCCATCAAGTTTTTCGACACCGCTAACGGCGAGGAGCGGCAACGCCTCACCTACCCCTCGGAGAGCAACATGCTCAAGCTTGAGGTACAGCCCGAAGATGTGGTGATGGAAATCAACCCGTCGCTGGCGGCATCAGTGTCGGAACTGCGCCTGCTGCTTCGCAACTATAACATCGAAATTGAGGTGGCTACGCAGCACCTGTCGCGCCAAACCATCAGCGACAGCGCCTTAAACCAGGACTTCGACAACCTGCTGTTCAAACCACTCTATTTGGTGAAGCGCACTTATAGCTTGGAAAACGACCTGGTGGCTATCACCAATAAGAAGAGCACTAACATCAATAACGAATTGCTGCACCGCACCATGAGCACCATCGTACAAGAGCATTTCTCGAAAGTTTGCTCAGGGTTGCGCCAGTTTATGGGCAGGGGCGAGATGCGTCACATAGGGCTCCTCGATGCCTCGGGCGAAGCCTGTTTCCTTGGCGTGGACCACACTGCCGCCCTGCGCCGCGCTATATATTTCCTGTTCAAGGGCTCCTACACGTTCGACGCCCTACCCGTGCTGCACTTTACTATGAAAAACAATGCCGGCCCAGCGCCTGACAATGCCATCACCTGCTTGCTGGGCAAGGACGATTACAACAGGCTCCTCGACAACACCGCCGGAGTGATTAAGCTAATCGACGAGGCGAAAGCGGACAATCCTGAGGTTTTCAAGCATCTGGCAACCTACCGTGCGATGGCGAACCGGCTTCTTTCCTCGAAAGAAATCTCGTTTGCCGACTTTTTCCTCGTGGCGCTGCGCCTGGATGCCATTATTGAGCTGCCCAAGATTGGCATGGTGAACTTCGATTAACGGCAAGCTGTGGCAGGCGTTTTTGATTCGGCACCTCATTACATTAAAAAATTGTGCTGTTAACCTGAGCCTTTTATGTTGTATATCAAACAAAAAACTCGTATTTTTGCATTTTGAAATCCGGCGCGTGCCTCACGCGCTTCGATGCCGAGGCATAGTTGCCGCAGATTTTAGGCAATCAAACGTGTGTGTAATGATAGAAACAAACTGCCAATGCAAGCCCCGTGTTTGACCACCGCGGCAACCGGACACAGCGCACAGGCAGTGACAGCAAAACAGGGCTAACAGCATTATGAAGATATTCACGACAAAAGAAATTAGAGAGATTGACAGTTACACAGTGGAACACGACGGTGTGCCCAGCCTCACCCTCATGGAGCGAGCCGCAACAGCAGCGGCAGGCGAAATAATGTCGCGTTTCCGCCCAAACAAGCGCATTGTGGTGTTTGCCGGGTCGGGCAACAACGGCGGCGACGCCCTCATTGTGGCGCGCAAGCTCTACGAACAAGGCTACAACCCCGAGGTGATTCTGTTCAATGTGCGCTCGTCGCATCTCTCAAGCTCGTGTGAGCAATGCCGCAACGACCTTCAGCAGCTCGCCGACCTCAACTTCACCGAAGTGGTAGGAACATTCATCCCGCCCGAACTGGGGCCTAACGACGTGGTGGTCGACGGCTTGTTCGGCACCGGGTTGCGCACGCCCATCAATTCGGGCTTTGCATCGCTCATACGCTACATCAACGAGAGCGGCGCCTACACCATTGCCATCGACGTGCCTTCGGGACTCTGCGGCGAGTGGAACAGCGGCACCCCTCGCAACAATATCATTCGCGCAAGCCTCACGCTCGCTTTCCAATTCAACCGCCTGGCATTCTTCTTTGCCGAGAATGCCGAGTATATCGGCGAGGTGAAGGTGCTCGACATCGAGTTAAGCCCCGAAGCCATCGGCAAAACACGCAGCGATTTCTATCTGATTGAACACGACGACATTCGCGGCATGATAAAGCCACGCGGCATGTTCATCAACAAATACGATGCCGGCACCGTGCTGCTGGTGTCGGGCAGCTACGGCATGGTAGGAGCCGCCATAATGGCATCACGCGCGGTGATGCGAGCCGGCGCCGGACTGGTGACGGTGCACGCTCCGCAATGCGCCTTCCAACCGCTGCAGACGGCGGTGCCCGAAGCACTGTTTGAGGTCGACCGCGGCGAGTATTTCACCACCCGCATCGAAATGAACCACAACTACGGAGCCATAGCACTGGGTCCGGGTATGGGCACCAACGAAAACACCATCGAGGCGCTCGACCTGTTCCTGAAGAATTGCCATCAGCCCGTGGTGCTCGATGCCGACGCGCTCAACTGCATAGCCAAACGCCCCATCATGCTTCGCAACATACCCATGGGGTCGGTGCTGACGCCACACGCCGGCGAGTTCGACCGCCTGTTTGGCGCTCACGGCACCCAGGAGGAACGTCTGCTCAAAGCCATTGAAGTGTCGAAGCTCTACGGATTCACCATCGTGCTCAAGGGGCACCACACCATGACTGTGCGCAGCGACGGCAAGGTGTACATCAACCGCTCGGGCAACCCCGGCATGGCAACGGCAGGCAGCGGCGACGTGCTCACCGGCATCATTGCCTCGTTCATTGCCCAAGGCTATGCCATCGACTGGGCTGTGGTGATGGGCGTGTATGTTCACGGCATGGCAGGCGACCTCGCCGCCGAGCAGCACGGCGAAAATAGCCTTATGGCAAGCGACATCATCGACAACATTGGCAAAGCCATCAAGAGCATCACTGCTCAGCGTGCCGCCAAATGAGGCAAATGGCTCAATCTTTTTTTTGACAGAATCATATCCTACATATTTTATAAACACCGCAAACTAATATGAAAATTCAAGGATTATTACTCGCTTCATTCGCTCTGGTTGCCACCCACATGGCAGCATTGGCGCAATCAACTCAGAAATTCACCGCGGCAAAGCACAACGAATACGGATTGACCTACAGCCTGCCCACCACACACCTGTGTGTTACCGTAGAGGCAGAAAAAACCGTTAAGAAAGCCGGTCCGTTCTATAATTACGCCAAGAAATATCTGGGCACCGACGACGTTGTCACCAAGGACAGCCAAGAGTGGGACCTCAAGAGCGTCGACGTCACCACGTACGGCGTGCCCGACACCCGTAAGCAATATCTCATGCAGTTCAAAGCAGGCTCGAACGTCTACGTCACAAAATCGGCTGACGGCTTGCTGCTGTCGGTGAACACCGAAAACGTGCAAGCTCCCGAGCCTCAGCGCCAACCTGTTGGCGAAACACCCTCGGTGCTCGACGACAACGCCTACACCCAAGCCCTGCCCGGCGAACTGCTGGTAAGCGCCTCAATAGCCAAGCGTGCCGAGATTGCCGCCCAGCAAATCTACAAGATTCGCGAAAGCCGCACCAACTACGCCACCGGCGAGGCTGACCAGATGCCACCCGACGGCGCTGCCATGAAGCTGGTGCTCGAGCAACTCGATGCGCAGGAAAAGGCTCTTTGTGCTCTGTTCCTCGGCACTGTGCAACGCAGCACCGAAATCAAGCAATTCGATTTCGTGCCCGACACTGTAGAAACTCAGAACCAAGTGCTTATGCGCATCAGCAACTTCAACGGCATGACCGATGCCGGCGACCTCTCCGGCGAACCGCTATACGTGTCGATGAACGTGGTTGAGCGCGGCGAGCTGCCCGTCGACGACAAAGGCGTTGCCAAAAAGCTGCCTAAGGGCGCCGTGGTATACACCATGCCCGGCAAAGCCCGATTCACCTTCACCTACGAGGGCAAGAAAGTGGCTGAACACACCTTCGACGTGGCACAACTGGGCGTTGAGTTCGGACTCGACCCTAACCTGTTCAGCAACAAAAAGGCACCATCGTATGTTAAGTTCTATCCCGAAACCGGAGCCGTGAAAGAGATTGGCGCCGCCGAGGTGCCCGAACCCGAAGGCAAATAAGCATCCTCCACCACACTTATGTGTTTTTTCATATTCCGGCAAGCACCGCAATTCTTTTTTTTGCGGTGCTTGCTGTTTCTCCCCCCATCCTGCACCCCCACAGGAGTATGCCACACACGCAAATTAGCCCGATTTTCCATTTTGTTGGTCTATTTTTCTCATTATATCAGATAATTATATTACCTTTGCACCCGAAAACAATTTTAATAGTATAATTTATAATGAGTAAGAAATTATTTATTGGGTTAGCAATCGCTGCCATCAACACGTTGAGTGCTACTGCAGGCGGTTTGCTCACCAACACCAATCAAAACGCATCATTCCTGCGTCAACTTAGCCAGGAAGCAATTATCGACATCACAGGTGCCTACATGAACCCTGCCGGTGTTGCATTCCTCAACAACGGTTTCCACTTGAGCCTCAATGTGCAAAACGCCACTCAAGACCGCGACATCACCACCACATTCCCGCTCTTTGCCTACAACGTGAACAACCCCGACGCCACCCACAAGTTTGAAGGCGAAGCCAAGGCACCTGTCATTCCAAGCTTCCAGGTGGCATACGTTCACGACCGCTGGAGCATCGCATCGTCGTTTGCGCTGATTGGCGGCGGCGGCAAGTGTGAGTTTGATAACGGCCTCGGCACATTCGAAGCGCTCTACTCAAGCCAAATCTATTCGCAGGTAACCACAGCCCTCAACCAAGTGAACCAGATGGCAGGCCAGCAATACGGCATACCCGGCACTCTGGCATTTGGCGGCTACAGCCTCAACGCCTACATGAAGGGTCGCCAATATTTCTTTGGTCTCAGCGTGGGCGGTACTTACAAAATCACCGACAACCTGTCGGCTTATGTGGGAGCACGCGGTGTGATTGCCAGCTGCAACTACAACGGATGGGTTGAAGACGCATCGGCTCGCGTGGTGGCAGGCACATCGCCCATCGACGCTCAGCTGCAACCTGCTGTGCAGGCTCAAATCGACGAGCAGATTGCCAAGACCGACATCTCGCTCAACACCGACCAAACCGGCTTTGGCGTGGCACCGATAATCGGCATCGACTGGAAAATCAACGACCGCTGGAACGTGGCAGCAAAATATGAGTTCAAGACCCGCATGCGCCTCAAGAACAAGAGCGAAATGAACGACTATGCAGCCGCCTTGTCGCAAACCAACGCCGTGCTCGGCCAGTTTGCCGACGGCAGCAAGGTGGCATGCGATATGCCTGCATTGTTCACCATCGGTGCCCAATACTCGCCAATCAGCAGCCTGCGCCTCAATGCCGGATATCACTTCTACGACGACTGCCACGCTACTCAATACGGCGACAAACAGAAGCTGGTAAACAGCGGCACATTCGAAGTGCTTGCCGGTGTTGAATACGACATCTGCAAACTCGTCACCGTGTCGGCAGGATGGCAAACCACCAACTACGACCTCAGCGACGAGCACATGAACGACCTGAGCTTCACCACCTCGAGCAACAGCATTGGCGCCGGTGTGCGCATCCACGCCACCAGCCGCACAAGCATCGACCTCGGCTATATGCAGACACTCTACAAGAGCCGCGACGTTGCCACTCAAACTGCTGCCGGCGTGAAGAACGACCACTACTATCGCACCAACCGCGTGCTTGGCGTGGGCGTGAACATAGCGTTCTGAGAAACGAATCAAAGCATAAAAGAGTATTTATTTATCAAGCAGTCACCATTGTCCGCCATATTACTGAGCGGGAAAACCGATTGCATTCACACCTATTAACCTACCCAAAGGCACTGTCGTAATCATTGGATTAATCTGTGATTATTTATACGATTCAGTGCCCGTAGGGCGCAACCACGGAGGCATTAGCCAACGGCATTTTGCCGTGGGTTAATGCCTCCGGGCTAATTGCCTCTCTGCAGGCTCGGCACCGCCGTTTTCCAGACCTACGACCTGAGCGTGAGTGGCGCCAACGACCGCACCTACAACAAGGTGGTGCTGCCCATCTCGCAGGACGAAATCAATGCCAACGCAGGCATCCGCGACCAGCAGAACAAGGGCTACTAATCTTTCGTAAACGAATAATAACATCCACAGGCTGCGCCACTGGGGCGCAGCCTGTGCTGTTTTTCGACGTCGATGCACCGATTACGGTGTTTTTGGGTGCAAAGAGCCTGCTATGTCAAAAAAAATGCGTAACTTTGATTCAATAACCATAAAACCAAACCCACGAGCACATTGTGCCGCAGGTAAAAACAAATTAGTTAAACTTAATAAAAGAAGCCCAAACATGAACTTACACCACCTCACCATCTCGCTGGTGCTTGCATTGCTTGCTGTGAGCCACACTCCGTTGCACGCGCAGTCGCTGCCATCGCAAAAGGCTTTCCCCGCCCGCAACGACATCTACCATAAAGGCTGGATTGACTTTAACAAAAACGGCAAAAAAGACATTTATGAGGACCCATCGCAGAGCATCGATGCACGCATCGCCAACCTGCTCTCGCAGATGACCGTAGAAGAGAAAACCTGCCAACTCGCCACACTCTACGGCTACCGCCGCGTGCTGAGCGACGAACTGCCCAACGCCGGCTGGAACAACGAAATCTGGAAAGACGGCATAGCCAACATCGACGAGCACCTCAACGGACTCAAGAAAACGCAGTATTCCTATCCCTATAGTCTCCACGCACGCGCCATCAACGAGGTGCAGCGCTGGTTTGTAGAGCAGACACGCTTAGGCATTCCCGTCGATTTCTCAAACGAAGGCATTCACGGACTGAACCACGACCGCTCTACGCCACTGCCGGCACCCATCTCGATTGGTTGCACATGGAACAAGCAACTGGTGAACCAAGCCGGACTGATTGTGGGGCGCGAAGCCAAAGCGCTGGGCTACACCAACGTGTATGCGCCCATCCTCGACGTGGCACGCGACCAACGGTGGGGCCGCGTGGTGGAATGCTACGGCGAAGACCCCTATCTGGTCACTGCCTTGGGCAAGGCGATGGTTGAAGGCATACAAGCCAACGGCGTGGCATCGACGCTGAAGCACTACGCCGTGTACAGCGTGCCGGTGGGCGGACGCGACGGATATTGCCGCACCGACCCGCACGTGTCGCCTCGCGAGCTGCACGCCATACACCTCTACCCCTATCGCAAAATCGTGAGCCAATCGTCGCCCTTGGGCGTGATGAGCAGCTACAACGACTACGACGGCGTGCCCGTGAGCGCAAGCCACTATTTCCTCACCGACCTGTTGCGCTGGCAATACGGCTTCCGCGGCTACATAGTGTCGGACAGCGAAGCCGCCGAATACCCCTTCACCAAGCATCACACAGCCGAATCGATGGAGGAAGGCTACCGCCAAGTGGTGGAAGCAGGAATGAACGTGCGCACCAATTTCTCCCACCCCAAAGATTTCATTCTGCCCGTGCGCAAGCTCATTGCCGAAGGGCGCCTGCCTATGGCAACCGTCGACCGCAACGTGAGCGACGTGCTGCGCGTTAAGTTCATGTTAGGACTGTTCGACCATCCCTATGTTGAGAAGCCCGACGAAGCCGACCGCATCGTTGCCGATGCCCGGTCGCACGAGTTTGTCAAGCAGATGGCACGCGAATCAATAGTGCTGCTCAAAAACAGCGACAACACCCTTCCGCTTGAGCGCAGCAAAATCAAGCGGATATTGGTTACCGGTCCGCTTGCCACCGACACCACCGCCTACATCAGCCGCTACGGCTCGCGCAACCTCAAGGTGACCAACGTGCTGCAAGGCATTCGCAACCTTGCCGGCAATGGCATAATCATCGACTATGCCCGCGGCTGCCATGTGGTTGACGCCTCATGGCCCGAAAGCGAAATCATACCCACACCGCTCAGCACCGAGGAACAGGCAATGATTGACCAAGCCGTGAGCCAAGCCGCCAACGCCGACGTGGTGATTGCCGTGGTGGGCGAAGATGCGGCGAGATGTGGCGAGAACAACTCGCGCACCAGCCTCGAGCTGCCCGGACGCCAACGCCAGTTGCTGCAAGCGCTGCACGCCACCGGCAAACCCGTGGTGGCGGTGCTCATCAACGGCCAGCCGCTCACCATCAACTGGGAGGACCGCTATCTGCCTGCCATCATCGAAGCCGGATTTCCAAACGCCTGGGGCGGCAACGCCATCGCCGAAGTGATTTTTGGCGACTACAACCCCGGCGGCAAACTGCCAATCACCTTTCCACGCACCGTGGGACAGATAGAATATAACTTCCCATTCAAGCCGGCAGGCCATGCCGGACAAGCCGCATGGGGCGACAACGGCGCCGGAAAGACATCGGTGTTCGGCGCTCTCTACCCCTTTGGCTTCGGGCTCAGCTACACCACGTTTGCCTATAGCAACCTGCAAGTGACACCCGACCGCGGCCGCACCGGCAGCGACATACACGTGAGCGTGGACGTTGCCAACACCGGCACACGCGCCGGCGACGAGGTGGTGCAACTCTATTTCAAAGATCTCGTCAGCAGCGTCACCGTCTACGAGATGCAGCTGCGCGGATTTGAACGCCTGCACCTGCAGCCCGGCGAAAAGCGCACCGTGCAGTTCACCCTGCACCCCGACGACCTCGAGCTGCTCGACGCCTCGATGCACTGGAGAGTTGAACCCGGCGACTTTGAAGTGTGCATCGGCACCAGTTCGGAGGACATCAAACTCACCAAGCAATTCACCCTCGAAGAATAATCACTACTCACTTATAATTATTAACACAAACCATTATTGATTTATGAAACTAAAACTCATCAAAACACTCGGTTGCGCAGCCGCCCTTGCCATTGCCGGCACATCGGCAGCGTGGGCACAAACCGCAACCTACACTCCTGCTCCCGAAAACCTTGAAAACCGCCGTCAGTTTGAGGACGACAAGTTTGGAATATTCCTGCATTGGGGCATCTACAGCATGCTCGCACAAGGCGAATGGGCAATGACCAACCAGAACCTCAACCGCGACGAATACAGCAAACTGGCATCGGGATTCTATCCATCGCGCTTCGATGCCAAGGAATGGGTGTCGGCATTCAAGGCCGCCGGCGCCCGCTACATATGCATCACCACACGCCACCACGACGGATTCTCGATGTTCCACACCAAGCAGTCGCCCTACAACATCGTCGATGCCACACCATTCAAGCGCGACATCATCAAGGAGCTTGCCGACGAATGTCACAAGCAAGGCATTGCCCTGCACTTCTATTATTCGCATCTCGACTGGTATCGCGACGACTACTACCCTCTGGGCAGCACAGGCCGTGGCACCGGACGCAAAACCCACGGCGAATGGAGCACCTACTACAAGTTTATGAACGACCAGCTCGCCGAACTGCTCACCAACTACGGTGCCGTGCGCGCCATCTGGTTCGACGGCATGTGGGACCAACCCAAGACCTTCAACTGGCGTCTGCCTGAACAATACGCCCATATCCACAGCATCCAGCCCGGCTGCCTCATCGGCAACAACCACCACAGCACGCCCATCGCCGGCGAGGACTTCCAGATGTTTGAGCGCGACCTGCCAGGCGAAAACACCGCCGGATTCTCTGCCGGTCAAGAGGTGAGCAAGCTGCCGCTGGAAACCTGCGAAACCATGAACGGCATGTGGGGATATAAAATCACCGACCAAAACTACAAGAGCACCAAAACCCTCATCCACCTGTTGGTGAAAGCCGCCGGACGCGGCGCCAACCTGCTGATGAACATCGGTCCGCAACCCAACGGCGAACTGCCTGCCACAGCACTGCTGCGTCTAAAGGAAATGGGCGAATGGCTCAACACCTACGGCGAGACAGTATACGGCACCCGCGCAGGTCTCGTGGCACCGCACAACTGGGGCGTGACCACCACCAAGGGCAACAAACTGTACGTTCACATCCTCGACCTCAAAGACCCCGAAGTGTACCTGCCGCTGAAGGAGCGCATAGCCGGCGCCCGCCTCTACAAAGGCGGGACACCGGTGAAATACACCGTCACCAAGAGCGGCGTAGTGCTCAACATCGGCGATATCCCTGCCGACGAAATCGACCATATCGTGGAACTCACCCTCAAGAAATAAAACCCTGTTTCCCCAAAAAACAAATCAGAGAAACAAACATAGCAGAAAGGGGATGCACCCGCTTGGGCGCATCCCCTTAACTAACATGAGATTCTTTTTCTTCAAAAAAAATATTGGCTATTCAAATAAAAGCCGTACCTTTGTACCACTAGAACCCGCCAAGCCTCTCCACGATGCTTAAATCGGCGGGTCGTTTTGTTTTATTATGGCACATTATACAAGACGGGCGAGGATAGGAAACAGCACATCCTCGCCCGATTTGATTGAAAAAAACGCCCCAAGAATAAAGGAAATTTGAGTTTGAATTGAAAATAATCGCATTTCTGCTTTACATTTTCTACGTCTGACCTGTATTATAAGTGTATGACACGAAAAAAAATGACGAACGAGCGAGCGCAGAGTGATGTTCGCATCAACTCTGCCGAGCGAGGAGGAATTGGACGGAGTCAAATCGAAAGTCTGTTCAAGACACACTACTCGCAGATGTATCATCTGGCACTCACATTACTCTTCGATGAAGCGGAGAGCAAGGACGTGGTGAGCGATGTGTTCACCAGTCTGCTTAGCGGCAAGGTAGTGATGAGAGCAGACAACGCAAAGGCGTTCCTCTTGGCGAGCGTGCGCCATCGCTGTCTGAATGTGTTGCAACACAAGCAGGTGCAGGAACGCTTTGCACGCCTGCTTACCGAGGGCACTGATACACTTGTTAGCGACAATACGGTGGAAGAACAAATGCAGATGGAAGAACTGATGTCCTACGTGCGGGACAATCTGTCACCGATGGAGCAGAACGTATTCCGACTGCGTTACCTGCGAGAGATGACCTGCCAGGAAGTAGCCGAAGCGCTGAACGTCAGCCGTCAGACCGTCCACACCCACCTGAAGCAGACTATGGAGAAAATCAGAAAGTATTTCAATTCAAACCCAAAAGCAATATGATGACCGAAGAAAAGCGTATAGAGTGGCTTCTGGAATTGCAAGACCACCCTGAGCAACTGACCGACGAGCAGTTGCAGCAGATACTCGCCGACGGCGAGATGCGCCAACTTGTAAAGCAACTTGGCTTCGCTAAGCGTGCCCTCAAACACGATGAACTTAACAACGACACCCCAGACGTAGATGCCGAATGGGAGAAGTTTGCAGCCAGCCATTCAGAAGAACTGACGAACGCAGCAAGGGCAGAGGGCAAGCTTGCTTGCACTATGCCTTGCAAGGAGGAAGAAGACGAAAGTCAGTTGGAAATCCTCGACGAAGGAGAATATAAGCCCCATCTTCGCGCTCACCTCGCACCTCGCAAGATAGCTGCATCCTTCATCGGTGTACTTCTGGCTTCGGGCATTGCCTTTGCCGCCATCCAAGTTGTGCGAAATATCAGCACGCCCAAACCGCAACAGCCCACAGCAGAACAAACGACAGACATTAATCCAGTCACTTTCCTGCCAGCAGATACGGTTCATGCCGACACAATTTCCGCTGAGCCATACATCTTCAACAATGTGCCGCTCGACTCCATGCTCACAGCCATTGCTACAGCCCACGGCGTCGGCGTGGAGTTTGAGAATGAAGCGGCCCGCCACCTTCGTTTCCACTTTGTATGGAAGCGTGAAGACAGTCTCTCGCGTGTCGTAGAAAAGTTGAACACCTTCGAGGCCGTGAACATCGGCATGGAAGACAAAACATTGGTAGTAAAATGAGACGTACGCTATATACTCTGACGCTCAT
>JBJECX010000019.1:0-189770 GCA_051871535.1 Muribaculaceae bacterium
CGCGGAGCGGTTGCAACCTCAATAACCCCATGTTGACGATAAGCGAAGCGCAATCGGCTACGTGGGGATAGCGGCAATCACCCCAATAAACACAACCGCAGAGCGGTTGCAGATTCAGATAGTTCGCATCATGTATGGCCGAGGCGGACGGTTGCCGGGCGTATGCGATACGCCCCTACAAGCATCCATCCGCCACGCGGGGGTATACAAAATCGCAAGCCCCCACCAATGCGCCTAAGCGGCATGGTGAGGGCTGCACCCATCAATTTTACTATTTTTTTCGCTGAAAGATTAGAATCTCATCACTTCAACTCCTCGGGCAACACCGGCATGGCACCTGCTTGAGTGCAAACGTAAGCACTCACCTTCACAGCGCGTTCGTGTGCTTCGCGCATGGTCTTGCCCTCGAGCAATCCTGCAACAAAGCTTCCGGTGAAGCTGTCGCCGGCGCCAACAGTGTCAACCACCTCCACGCACGGTGTCTGGCAGAACGACTCTTCCTCGTCGGTGAACACATAGCTGCCGTTCACGCCACAAGTGAGCACCACCATTTTCATGCCGTATTCTTTCATCAATCCGCGGCACTTCTCGCGCACGTCGATGCCTTGCAGCTGCAGCAGGCGGCTCACCGTTACCAGTTCTTCGTCGTTGATTTTGAGCACGGTGCAGCGACGCATCGATTGCTCAATCACTTCGCGTGTGTAGAACGACAGACGCATGTTGATGTCGAACACTCGCAGGCAATCTTCCGGTGTGCTGTCGATGAAGCGCTTAATGGTGTCGTGGCTCACCGCAGAGCGTTGTGCCAGCGAGCCCCAGCACACTGCCATGGCATTCTCTGCCTTTTTTTGCATCTCGGCAGTGAATGGGATGTTGTCCCAAGCCACGTCGGTGGCAATGTCGTAGGTGGGGATGCCGTTGCCGTCGAGGCTCACGTTCACCACACCTGTCGGGAAATCGACGCGTGGCATAATGTATTCAAGTCCTTTTTCGTCGAACGCCTTCTCGGTGTTGTCGCCCAATTCGTCGCAACCAAGTGCACTCACTGCTACGGCAGGAAATCCAAACTGGGCTGCATGATAAGCAAAATTTGCCGGCGCCCCGCCCAATTTAGCGCCTTCGGGCAGCACGTCCCATAGTGCTTCGCCCAGTCCTACTACATATCTTTTCATATCTTGATTTTTTTAAACATTGTTACTAAGTAAATCACTCCCACGGTCATCACTGCCACTGCGCCAATCTGGCCGCATGCATCGGCAGCATAGCCCATTGCCAACGGGAACACCGTGCCGCCAAACAAGCCCATAATCATCAGGCCCGACACTTCGTTTTTCTCGTCAGGTGCCGACACAAGGGCTTGCGAGAAGATGATGGAGAACACATTGCTGTTGCCATAACCCACCAAGGCTACGCCAATATAGATGGCAATAACCGACTGGCCAAACAAAAGTATTACCATTGCCACCAGCATCATCACGGTGCTGATGATGAAGAACAAGCGAGACGACACTTTGCGCAAAATGAATGCTCCGGTGAAACAGCCTATCGTACGGAATATAAAATATACGCTCGTGGCAAAGCCGGCTTCTTCAAGCGGCATTCCGATGCGCTCCATCAAAATCTTGGGCGCGGTGGTGTTGGTGCCCACGTCGATGCCCACATGGCACATAATGCCCAGGAAGCACAGCAAGATGAATCCTCTGCCCAAGAGCTTGATGCAGCTGCCTATGCTCGAGGCACGGTCGGCAGCCTCCTCCTCGATGGGCGTGGCGGCAAGCATGGCTATCGACATCACACTCACCACGGCATAAATCATGAACAACGCTCTCCAGCCCAAACCGAATGTAGGCATAGTTGTGGTGGCACCCCACACTGCCAGGATAGGCGCAAGAAACGATGCTATGGCTTTTACAAACTGGCCCAGAGTGAGCGTCGATGCCAGCTTATCGCTGCCTATGAGGTTGCTCACAAGTGGGTTGAGCGACGTCTGCATGATGGCATTGCCTATGCCAAGCAGCGAGAACGCCAGCAACATTGTCACATATCCGTCGTTGAATATCGGCAACACGAGCGAGAACATGGTCACCACAAGGCTCACCAGCACCGTGCGCTTGCGCCCGATACGATTCATCAGCATGCCCGTTGGCACACTAAAAATCAAAAACCAGAAGAAAACCAACGATGGGAACAGATTGGCTTCGCTGTCGCTGAGGCCAAGGTCTTTTTGCACATAGTTCGATGCAGTGCCCACAAGGTCAACAAAACCCATGGCAAAGAAGCATAGCATCACCGGCAGCATCTGCACTGCAATGAACTTTTTGCTATTAGTGTTTGAATGTATTGAATTCATAGTTGTTACAGTATTTATTTTTCACTATCAACGTTAATCGAATAAATCTTAAGGTTCTTCACTTTTGCCTTTCCTTTGGTCGTCGACACGCTCAGATGTGTGTATGGCGAGTTAGGGAACACAAGATTGGTCATTGCCAGGCGGCCTTCCTGCTCAAAGACCTCTATGCTGCTACGGTCCACAAAAAGGCGCAATGCCAATTTGCCGTCGTGGCGGTGGGTAGGACTCACGGTTACTGCCGGGAAGTCCTGGCTGAAGCTCACGTTGCCACTGCGTGTGCGGTCGAAGGCAAGTGTTTCGGCGTCGACGTCATACTTCATCACCACTTTGTCGCCAGCCTTGTTGCTAAGCGCCAGCATCACCGACTGACCTTTGCGTGCCTCTATTTCAAGCATAATCTCGCAAATGCCATCGGATGCCGTGGGCAGCGACACGCTTGTCTCTACACTCTTCACATTCACTTGTCGCAATTGCTTATGCAGCTGACCTCGCAATGCATCCATTTCGGGACTTGGCACCACCTTCAGGTAGCACTGTCCATCGGTGTCTCTGAACAGACCCAGGTCGCGTGGCAGAGTGTTGGCGCTGCGATATTGCATAGTGGGCACTTCGGCAGCATATTGCCAGTTGCTCATCCACCCAATCACGGTGCGGCGTCCTTCGGGAGCATCGCTCCAGCTCACTGTTGCATAGTGGTCTTTGCCATAGTCCATCCATTTTGTAGGAATCTTACCGTCGGCATCGGTGTCGGCAATGAATGTTTTGCCGTCGAAATCGCCAACGAAATATTGTGTTGCACTACCGCCAAAAGGTCCGCCGGGATTAATGTTGCACACCAGCACCCATCTCTTTTCATCAGTGCCTTCTACAGTCAGCTCAAACAAGTCGGGACATTCCCACACACCACCCTGGGCACCCTCGCCTTTGCCAAATCGGCTGGCAAGAGTCCACTTCTTCAAGTCGGGCGAAGTTAAAACAAGCATTTCTTTTTCTAAGGCATGTGCAAGCAGCAACACCCACTCGCCCCGCTCTTCATTCCAGAACATATTCGGGTCGCGGGCCTCGGTTTCCATAGTAATCACCGGGTTGGCAGGATATTTCACAAACGATTTGCCGCCATCGGTGCTGTATGCAAGGCTTTGCATCTGGCTTGCCGCTGCTGCTGTGTACAACGCCACAATTGCATCTTTGCCATAGCCGGCGCTTCCTGTGTGGTCGATTGCCGAACTGCCACTGAATATTGTGCCCAAGCCATCGGGAACGATGGTTGGAGCATGATGCTGCCAATGAATCAGGTCGCGGCTGGTGGAATGTCCCCAGGTCATATTCGACCATTTCGAGCCATAGGGATTCCATTGATAGCACAGATGCCATACACCGTCGGCATACACCATACCGTTAGGGTCATTCATCCAGCCGTATTGTGGCGTGTGATGGTATGCCGGGCGATATTTCTCGCGGTTTGCAGTGTCGAATGTATCGCTAAACTCAAAATTGCGCCAGCATGCATCTTCCTGCGCCTCGCGCACCGTGGCACGTCCCTGTGTGCTGATAATGTTCAGCACCACATTCTTTCCTCGATATGCACTGAGGTCGAGAGGTACCTTATAATCCACACGGCTTTTGGCAAGACGGGCAACAAAACTGGTTTCGAATTTCCCGTCGACAAGAATACTCACCGTAGCCTCTTCGCCATTATCCTGTATGGGCATTAACAGGTATTTCCCTTCATCCGTTATGCGAATGATGGTGTTGTTGGTGCCAAGGTGTTCGACCTTCACCTTTGTGCGCTCCTGTGCATGTAACTGCCAGGGCATCATGCCCGCCAACACAATAGCAAGGACTGCTATTCTTAAAACTTTTTTCATTGAAGTACTGTTTAAAGTTTATGTAATGTTGTTTTCTTTCGACTGCAAAACTAATAGATAGCAAACAATTGCGCTATGAATATTTGTGCCAATACTATTGAAAATGTTGCAGTGAACAATTTTTATTACCATAAACCCGAATTTTCATAACAATATTTTGTAATTTTGAGGGTATAAAAGTCATAGACCTTAACAATTTCATGCTTAAACCACAATGAATATGAAAAAAAACCTCATGCTACTGTCCATTTTGTGGCTCGCTTTATTGCTATGCGCCTGTCAGGAAAAACATATATATAAAATAGGTGTATCGCAGTGCAGCAGCGACGACTGGCGAAACAAATGCAACGAGGAGATTTATCGCGAAATGATATTTCACCCCGATGCAAAAGTGGAAATACGTTCAGCCGAAGACAGCAACCAAAAACAAATAGCTGACATTCGCTATTTTGTCGATAACGGGTTCGACATCATTGTGGTGGCTCCTAACGAGGCTGATGCCATTACTCCTATAATAAAAGATGTGTACAGCAAAGGCATTCCGGTGGTGATTTTCGACCGCAACATAAACGGCGAAAGCTACACCGCCTACCAGGGTGTCGACAATATTGGCATCGGCGAGTCGGCTGCGCAATATGCCCGAAACCTTGTGGGCAGTGATGGCAAAGTGATTGAGATTTACGGCTTGCCCGGCTCCACCCCTGCCATCGAACGCCACGAAGGATTTGTGCACAAGATGCCGGAAATGGGATTTACCCTATTGGCATCGGCTTACGGCAATTGGAACTACGACGACGCCGCTATGGTGTGCGACTCGCTGTTCAATATATATAAAGATGTGGATTTGGTGTACGCCCACAACGACCGCATGGCAATTGCCGCCTCCGAAATGGCGCGCAAGCATGGGCTTGACGTGCAAGTGATTGGTGTGGATGCCGCTCCCGAAATTGGCATTAAAGCCGTGGCAGACAGCGTGATAGACGCCACATTCCTATATCCCACCGAAGGATACCGCCTTATCCGCACCGCCCTCGCCATACTCAAAGGCGAGCCATACGAGCGCCGCCTCATCTTGCCCAAATCGTCGGTTGTCGACCTCTCAAACGCCGACATCCTGCTGCTGCAAAACGAAACGATGAAAGAAGAAACCAGCAAGATTAAACGACTGAAAATGCAGGTCGACGACTATTTGAGCCGACATTCGGCGCAAACCACCCTTTTATACCTCACATTAGCGCTGCTTATTCTTGTGGCGAGCGTGCTGTTTTTGCTGCTGCATGCTTTCTGGCAGAGAAAACGCTACCAGAGCGAACTGCTGCACCAAAACAAACTGCTTGAGGAGCAACGCGACATGCAACAAGAACTCAACACACAACTGAAAGCTGCCACACAATCGAAGCTGGTATTCTTCACCAACGTGTCGCACGACCTACGCACCCCGCTCACTCTCATTGCCGAGCCGGTGGAGCAACTGCTTGCCGCTTCCAACCTCACTCCCCAGCAAAACACTCTCATGCGTCTTGCCAACAAAAACATACGCATTCTCAAGCGTCTCATCAATCAGATTCTCGATTTCAGAAAATACGAAAACGGCAAACTGCAAATTCACCGACAAGAAGCCAACATCACATCGCTGGTGAGCGAATGGACCGAATCGTTCCTCTCGCTTGCCCGCTCTCGCGACATAAAACTGCAGCTCGACCTGCACATTGCCTGCAACTTCACCCTTGCCATCGACATCGAAAAGATAGAGCGGGTGTTCTTCAATCTGATGTCGAACGCATTCAAGCACACCCCTAACAACGGCCACATTGTGTTCACCTGCAGCAACGACGATTCGTGGCTCACCTTCAGTGTGCACGATTCGGGCAAAGGCATCAGCCAGCAAGAACTCGACAAGATTTTCGACCGTTTCTATCAAGTGGACAAGATACACGCCGAGGGGTCGGGCATCGGGCTGTCGCTGGTGAAAGCATTCGTGGAGCTACATGGAGGCACCATCAATGCCGAGAGCCAACCCGGCGAAGGGGCAAACTTTATTGTACGACTGCCCATCATGCACACCACCGAACCCGACAAATTGCCTGAAACAGCCATCATCACTGCCAAAGAAGTTGAAGAAGAACTCGGCTACGTGGAAGGTAAGAGTCCCGACTTGCGCCCCGACGACCCGCTGCTGCTGGTAATCGACGACAACGAGGACATCCGACGCCTCATCACCATACTCATGCAACAAGAATACAACGTAATCACGGCAAGCAACGGCTTGGAAGGCATACGATTGGCTGTGAAATACGTGCCCGATTTGGTGATTTGCGATGTGATGATGCAGCAGATGGACGGCCTTGAATGCACCCGTCGCCTCAAGAGCGAGACATCCACCTCACACATTCCCGTGCTGCTGCTCACCGCCTGCTCTCTCGACGAACAGCGCCAGCAAGGATATGAAAGCGGAGCCGATGGATATATCTCGAAACCGTTCAACGAGGATGTGCTGAAGGCTCGTTGCCGCAATTTGATTGACAACCGCAAGCGAATCAAGCAATTGTGGACCAGCAGCCCATCGGCAACACAACCTGCCAACACAACGGCGCAATGCCAGACATCGGGCGATATGGAAAACGACTTCTATGCCCGCCTGCTCGACATCATCAAAGCCGAGATGAGCAATTCGGATCTGAATGTCGATTCGCTCGCCACCAAGATGGGGCTGGGCAGGTCGCAGTTCTACCGCAAAATCAAAGCTCTCACCAACTATTCGCCGGTTGAACTGCTACGCAACCTGCGCCTCAAGCGCTCGCGCGAACTGCTACTCACCACCGACATGACAATTAGTGAGGTGGCATACGAAGTAGGATTCACTGCTCCAGCCTATTTCACCCGATGCTACCGCGAAGCATTTGGCGAAACACCCACCGAATTGCGCGACAAAACTTTAAACAAATAAAACCGATTCTGCTTCTGTGCCGCATTGACAATCATCCAAGATGTTGTAAAATCTGTGCATTTTGTATTACAGATGTTGCATTAGCGAGTTTTTTATATCACATGCAACATCTGTAATAGTATATATAGTTGTATGGAAATTACCTTTGCGGCATAAATCTCACTTACAACTAAACCAAATATGAAAAAGAAAATTCTGATTTCGCTATTGCTGTTAATCACGGCAATCGCATCCAAAGCTCAGGACATCACGGTAAACGGAACTGTGGTATCAGCCACCGATTCCGAGCCTCTGATTGGAGCCAACGTGGTGTCGTCAGTAAACAAAACCAATGGTACAACAACCGATTTCGATGGTAACTTCACCATTACAGTACCCGAAGGCAGCAGCATAACAATATCCTATATTGGTTATGTAGCTACAACAGTAAAAGCAACTCCCACGATGCAAATCGCGCTCAAAGAAAACAGCGAAGTGCTCAACGAAGTGGTGATTGTGGGCTACTCTACCGAAAAGAAATCCGATTTAACCGGTTCGGTTTCGGTGGTTAAGATGAAAGATGTGGCAGACATGCCCACAGGCAACGTCATCCAATCGCTGCAAGGCCGCGTGGCAGGTATGAACATCACCACCGATGGCACCCCCGGCGGTTTGAGCACAAGCACATCAATCCGCGGTGCTTCATCGTTCCGTAGCGACGCCAACGGTCCTCTCTATGTTATCGATGGTGTGATGACTCGCGAAAATGTGGGTACCATCATCAACAGCAACGACGTAGAGTCGATTCAGGTGCTCAAAGACGCCGCCTCGGCATCAATCTACGGTGCCCAAGCAGCCAACGGTGTTGTAATCATCACCACCAAGCGCGCCAAGAAGGGCGAAGCACACATCACATTCGATGCCACTCTCACGCTGCAAACCTACCAAAGCGGTCTGGATTTGCTCGATGCCTATCAGTGGGGCGATGTGTACTGGTCGGCTTACAAATATTCGCACAACGGCGCAACCCCCAACTCTTCGGTTTACGGCAACGGTGCAACGGCGCAATTGCAAACCTATAAGAACCTCAACGGTGCCGACGTATTGCCACAAACCACCGATTGGGAAGACCTGATTCACCGCACAGCCCTGATGCAAAGCTACACCGTTGGCTTGCAAAAAGGCTCGGAAAACGGATCTTCTACACTGTCGCTGAGCTGGCTCGACCACAACGGTATTGTTAAAGGCACCGACTTCCAACGTCTGAACACCCGATTCAACACCGACTACGGATTCCTCGACAATCGACTCAAGGCAGGCGGTAACGTGGCTGTAAACTGGTGGCAAAGCCACGACATGCCCGGTGGTGCCGAAGAAAATGCCGTGAAGCAGCATCCTGCCAAAGCTGTATATGACGTAGAAGGCGCGTTTGTCGACCAAATCAACGACGTGCTGGGCGACACTCCTAACGTGATGCGCCTCATCGAAAACAGCAAAGGCAACAAAAACGAGCACTGGCGCGTGTTTGGTAACGCCTACCTGCAAATCGAGCCGATTAAGAACCTGATTGTAAAGACCAATTTCGGTGTCAACTACTACAGCCAGACCATCAAGACCTTTGAACCAAGCTGGTTGCGCGACAACGTGAACAAACTCACTCAATCGACCGGCAAAAACGTCGACTGGGTTTGGACAAACACTGCACAATACAACATCGAACTGGGCAAACACTCGCTCATGGCATTGGCGGGCGTAGAAGCAAAGAAATATCACAGCGAAAGTTTCTACGGATTTGGCACAGGCTTGCAAGTTGAAGACCCCAACTTCATCTATCTTGAAAACGTGACATCAAACAAAAACGTAGGTGCCGGGGCATCCAACTACTCGATGTTCTCGGGATTCGGCAAAATCAATTACACCTACGACGAACGCTACCTCGCATCGTTCACCATCCGTCGCGATGCTTCGTCGCGCCTCTCGAAGGACCACAACTACGATTGGTTCCCATCGTTCTCTGCCGGCTGGCGTATCTCGCGCGAAAAGTTCATGGAATCGACTTCGGAATGGCTGTCAGACCTCAAGCTGCGCGCATCGTGGGGTATCAACGGTAACGACCTGATTGACAACGAAGCATTCTATGCAAAATATCTGGTAAGCCTCAACCGCGGCTCGTATAACATGAACGGCGACGGCACTACATTGTCGCCAGGTGCATTCCGCGTGCGCACCACCAACCCCGACCTCACTTGGGAACGCACTTATCAAACCAATGTGGGTGTCGACGCTGCATTCCTTAAGAACCGCCTGGGCGTGTCAATCGACTACTTCTACAAGCAAACCAAGGATATGCTGGTTGAAAAACCTTACATCGCAACCATTGGCGAAGGCGGCTATTGCTGGTATAATGGCGGCGAAATGGTGAACAAAGGTGTGGAAGCACAGTTCACTTGGCGCGACGACATCAACAAAGACTTCAGCTACGATATCGCTCTGAATGTCTCGATACAAAAGAACAAGGTTACCGACCTGCTTGACGACATCTACTATTCTTACGGCGGCGGTTATGCCCAACACACATTAGTGGGTCAGTCGCTCGGCTCGTGGATGGGATTCAAAACCAACGGCGTGTTCCACAGCCAACAGGAAGTTGACGAATACTGCAGCACCTATCAGGTGGAATTTGGCAAGCCCGACGTGGGCCGTATCAGATATGTCGATGCCAACGGCGACGGCAAAATCAATTATAACGACCGCACTTGGCTGGGTGTCGACCTGCCTAAAGCACAATTCGGTTTGACCTTGGGTGCCCGTTGGAAAGACTTCGACTTGAACATGTTCTTCTCTTCTATCATTCGCGACGCATTCAACAATTCGAAGTATTACACCGACTTGTTCCAATGCTGGAACGGCAACCACGGCACTCGCCTGCTCGAAGCAGCAAATGCCTACGAAAACTTCCTGCAGACCGGCGTATACAACTGCGACACTCCGGCGCCTACTACCGACAACTCGAACAACGAACACGAAGTTTCGCAATTCTACATCGAAGACGGTTCGTTCCTGCGCCTGAAGACTTTAACTCTGGGCTACACTCTGCCACAAGCTTTGCGCAACAAACTCAAGATGCAAACTGCTCGCGTCTACCTGCAAGCCCAAAACATTTTCACCATAACTTCGTACAGCGGCGCTGACCCCGAAGGCTTGGGCTATCCTTATGCTCTGCCTCGTCAGATGACTTTCGGTGTTCAAATAGGTTTTTAATCAACAACTTCTCTTAAAATCGACATAAACAAATGAAACTAAAGAATATATATTTATCAGCACTCTGCGTGCTTACGCTGAGTGGATGCAGCGATAGCTTTCTCGAGAATGTCCCGCAAGGAAGTCTCTCTGACGGTATTATGAATTCATCGGAGTCTATCGACCTGCTGGTGAATGCAGCCTATGCCTCGCTTTACGGCATGACCAACGAACAAGGCGACCCGTGTATGCGACCAACCACCAACTGGAGCTATGGCGAAGTTCGTGCCGACAACGCCTACAAAGGCGGCGGCGGCGAAGGCGACGTGTGGGACGTGCATGCAATGGAAACCTTCCAGCTACAATCGAACAACGGAAACATCGATGGCAAGTGGTTTAATCTTTACAGCCTTATTTCGCGCTGCAATTCAGCACTGCGAGTGCTCAACCAATGCGACGAGAATGAGGTGAAAGAAAAAAACATCCGCATTGCCGAAGTTAAGGTGATTCGCGCCCACCACTATTTTGAATTGGTGCGCCTGTTCAACAAAGTGCCATACATGGACGAGAATCTGCCTACATCCGAATATGTAAATGTCCTTAACGACGAGTTCACTCGCGACCAACACCTTGCACGCATTGCCGGCGAATTGCTCGACGCTGCAAATGCACTGCCCGACCGCCAGAGCGAAGTGGGCCGCATCAACCGCAATATTGCATTGGCTTACGCTGCCAAAGTGAAACTCTATCAGGCCTACGAACAAGACGAGCAAACCCATGCAGTGAAGAACATAAACAAGGAATTGCTGCGCGAAGTGGTGCAACTCATCGACCAAGTGAAAGGCTACGACTTGTTGGACGACTTCCAGCAATTAGACCTCATTGCCTACGAAAACGGTTGCGAATCGGTGTTTGCAGTACAATACTCTATGAACGACGGCTCCAGCGATGCCGGCCGCGTGAACTGGAGCAATCTGCTTAACTCGCCCGGCGGCAACAGCCCTTATCACGGCGACGGTTTCTTCTTGCCTTCGCAAGACCTCATCAACGCCTACCAGACCGACGAATCGGGTCTTCCGGTGTTTGACTATCAATCGCGCCCCGACTATGGTGTGGTGGAATTCATCGACGAACAGCACCAGAAACTCAGCAACACCG
Organism: Muribaculaceae bacterium; assembly: GCA_051871535.1. GTDB lineage: Bacteria > Bacteroidota > Bacteroidia > Bacteroidales > Muribaculaceae > SFTJ01. The sequence continues at coordinate 11,543 of JBJECX010000019.1, forward strand.
AACCCACTGTCGACCCACGCCTCGACTTCGTGGTAGGTCGTCCAACAATCACCTATAAGACCTATCGTGAAACACCTTGTCAATCGTGGGTACGCGACCGCGGCGTGTATGGCCATAACTGTGCTAAACGCTTCTGGGTATCTCCTGAGTCGCCCGATATGTTCCAAGGCTGGCCTTGGGGAGCTTCGCAACTCAACTGGCAGATTATCCGCTACGCCGACCTCCTTCTTTACAAAGCTGAGGCTCTCATCGAGATTGGCGAAGATTTGGAAACTGCACGTCAGCTCATCAACCGCGTGCGCCAACGCGCTGCTAATAGCCAATATGTTAAGGACTTCAACGACCCATCGAAAGATGCTGCCAACTACAAAATAGGATTATATCCGGCTGCAGGTTGGACTCAAGCCTATGCCCGACAAGCACTGCGCACCGAGATGCGTCTCGAAAAAGCCCTCGAAGGCGAACGCTACTTCGACCTGGTGCGTTGGGGCATCGCTTCGGATGTGATGACCAAGTATTTCGATGCGGAAAAAGACAACCGCGTTTACTATCAGACTGCCAAGTTTGATGCCGGCGAGGAATACTTCCCGATACCGGTTGCACAATACAACTTCTCATTAGGCAAGTACACTCAAAACCCGGGTTATCCCGCATTTAAATAGTTCCGAAAAAAACCTGCTGTAGGGTCTTAAATAGATGTTTTATTTGAAAGTTATATGATGATATATAGAAGGTTTATAAATGTTTTTTACAGGTTAATAAAATAGTTAGGTATAATTTTTCAGCAGGTTTTATCTACAATTAAGGATGCCACTACACTTCACTGTGTAGTGGCATCCTTTTTTTTACATCCCCTCCCCAACTTGAGGGAGGGGCGATGTGTTGCGCATGCTACGGCAGCAACACTATTATTTTCGGTGCGGAATTATTTCAAGCCACGGTCGCGCAACAAGGCATCGACTTGCGGCTCGCGTCCACGGAACTGCTTGAACAGCGTCATGGCATCTTCACTGTCGCCTGCCTCGAGGATGTTGTGCAGGAACGACTTGGCTGACTCTTGGTCATACATACCACGTTCTTCGAAGAGGGCGGCTGCGTCGGCGCTAAGCACTTCAGCCCACAGGTAGGTGTAATAGCCGGCGGCATACTCGTCGCTGCCGAAAATGTGCTTGAAGTATGGGCTGCGATAACGGAACTGAATCTCTTCGGGCAAACCGAGGCGGCGTGCCACTGATTTTTCAAACTTCTCCACGTCGATGTCGCTGGCAAAGTTCATCTTGTGCCACTCGATGTCGAGCAGAGCAGCACCGCAAAGCTCGGTGGTGCGGAAGCCCATGTTGAATTTGCTCGACTCTTCGAGCTTTTTCACCATTTCGTCGGGGATAATCTCGCCTGTCTTGTAGTGGCGGGCATAGATTTTCAGCAACTCGGGTTCAAACTTCCAGTGCTCGTTGAATTGCGAAGGCAACTCAACGGCATCGCGGTCGATGTTGGTGCCGGCAATGCCGCGGAACTGGGCACGGGTGAGCATGCCGTGCAAGCCGTGGCCAAACTCGTGGAAGGCAGTTTCAACCTCGTCGATGGTGAGCAGCGACGGCAGTTGCTTGGTTGGCTTGGTGAAGTTACCCACGTTGTACACGATTGGACGAATATCCTCGCCACCGTAGTTATAAGCGCATTGCATCTCGCTCATCCATGCACCTTGGCGCTTGGTGGCGCGTGGGAAATAGTCGGTCATAAACACTGCCACGTGCTTGCCGTCGGCATCCTTCACTTCGTAGACGTTCACTTCGGGGTTATACTTCGGCGCCTTTGGCATTGGGGTGAACGTGATGCCATAGAGTTTGCCTGCCTCGGCAAAGAGACCCTTCACCACGTTATCGAGCTGGAAATATGGACGCACTTCGTCCTCGCTGATGTTGAAGCGTTCTTTCTTTACCTTTTCGGCATAATAGTAGTAGTCCCAAGCAGCAAGCTTGAAGTTGCCGCCGTGATTGTCGATATACTTTTGCATATCGGCAATTTCTTCCTTGGCCTTGGCAACGGCAGGCTTCCAAATCTGATAGAGCAGATTCTCGGCATTCTCAACAGTTTTCGACATCACGCGGTCCATCATCAAGTCGGCATAGGTGTCGAAGCCCAGCAGGTTGGCTTTGCGCACGCGCAGAGATATAATCTTGTTGATGTTAGCGCTGTTGTTGTTTTCGTTGTCCTTGCTGCCGATGCTCATATATGCTTTATACATGCGCTCGCGCAGGTTGCGGTTGTCGGCATAGGTGAGCACAGCCAAGCGGCTGGGAGCATGCACAGTGAACACCCATTTGCCTGCCTTGCCGCGGCTCTCGGCTTGCGAAGCGGCTTCGGCTATGGTGCTTTCGGGCAGACCGGCAAGGTCGGCAGCGTTGTCAACCACCACCTCGGTAGTGTTGTTTTCGTTGAGCAGATTCTTGTTGAACTGCATCTGTGCGGCAGCAATCTCTTGGTTGATTTGCTTGAGTGTAGCCTGGTCGGCTTCGCTGAGCAGAGCACCGTTGCGCACAAAGCTTTTGTAGGTTTTTTCGAGCAAGCGTTGTTGTGGGCGGGTGAGGTTAAACAACTTCTGGTTGTCGTAAACTTCCTTCACCTTCTTGAACAACTCAACATTCATGCTCACCTCATCGGCATGTGCGGTGAGCAGTGGGCGTATTTCCTGCGAAATCTTTTCCATTTCGGGAGTGCCGTCGCTCTCCGACAAGGCGTAGTAGACATACGATACCTTGGCGAGCAGCTGACCGCTGTTGTCGAGGGCAAGAATGGTGTTGTCGAAGTCGGGACGGTCGCGTCGCACAATGATGGCGTTGATTTCCTGATTGTGCTGTTCAATGCCGGCTTTCACTGCCGGCACATAGTCGGCATAAGTGATGTCCTGGAAAGGCGGAATCTTGTATTTTGTGGTGTATTCCGTCATGAAAGGATTTTGATGCTCTTTCACTTTAGTCTTTTTTGCGCCCACTGCCAGCAGAGAGCATAGGCTGAGGGCTGTTAGGGTTAATAATGCTTTTTTCATTTTCAGTAGTAATATAGGTTATTAATTTTTGATTTATATTTTCGGGGTTAGTAAGGGTGCCTTGCGGTTTCAGTCGGCAATCGGGTTCCACAGCAGTGTTGCAGTCATGCCGTAGTGGTCGCTCACCTTCATGCCGGAGCGTTCTATGCCCACTGCCTGCAAGTTGCCTCGATACATCAGGTGGTCGATTTTCAGCCAAAAGCGGTTTTCATGGTAGGTGATGGTGGGTAGCCATCCGCATTGCTCGTAGGCTTCGGCAAAGTCGTTGCCACGAATGGTGCGATAGGCATAGGAACATGGCGTGTCGTTGAAGTCGCCGCAAACAATCACGTTTTCGCCCAATTCATTAATCTTGGCACGCACCAAGTCGGCTTGGTCAGCACGCAGGCGGAACGCCGTCTGCAGCTTGCTGAGGATGCCCACGCGCAGGCTGTCGGTGCCGGCAATCTTGCCTCGCACATTGCCCGGGCGGGTGTATTCAAGGAAGAACGATTTGTCGTCGCCCGTGAGGCGAATCGACTGCAGATGCAGGTTCGCCACATACAATTCACGACCTTTAATCTTCACCTTGTAATAAACAGCCATTGCGGTCAGGTCGTCGCTGAGGGTATCGCGGTCTACCTCGGTGAACGGATAGCGCGACAGCAACGACATATTGGTGGGATGCCGGTCGGTGCGATAAGGGTATTTGCTTTTCAGCTCGGCATAGCGCTCCTTGAGCGACGGCATCTGCTCGAGATAATGGCCCACATCGCCCTCCTGCACCGCCACTATGTCGGCTCCGCTATTGACAATGTAATCGAATGCGTGGTTGTTATTGTTCCAATATTCGCTCTCGTCGTAGATGAAGTATTTGGCATTGAAGGTCATCACCTTAAACAGCAACGACTCTTGGTCGGGCTGAATTCTGGGCGGAAAAATGTGCAGCGGGCACACCACCTTCACCGACGGAAACGACAACACAATCGAGCCCACGGCAAGCAATGCCAGCCGCCACCAACCCACCAGCACAAGCAGCACCGCCAGTGCCGCGGTGGCAAGCAGCACATAGGGCAACGCCAACGTCAGCAGCGCAGGTTTGGTTGAGATGCGTGGGTCCACCATACCGCCGTAGGCCGACGCCAGCATAAACGCACATGCCACAAGCACAAGCAGCAACGCCACACGCCTTGCCACCTTGCCCGCTATTGTTATCGCCAATGCCTTTTTCTTTTTTCCTGCCATCGATAAGCCCTGTGTATTAGTTTCTTTTCAAAGCTATTATACTCTGCTGCCGAAACACGGTCACTTGTTTTTGCCCACCGTGAACAGCAGTTCTTTTTCTTCTTTGGTGAGCGAAGCATAGCCCGATTGCTTGATTTTTTCAAGAATGACATCGATTCGCTCCTCCTTCTCGCTCACAAACTGCTTGCGCACATCGCTCGGCGCATTGCTGCGGCGCGTGTTGTCAGCCGAATAGTGGTAATGCTTTGCCTTGGTGTTTTTTGCCGACGGCTTAGTGCGGCTGAACGCACCTGCCAGTGCGTCAATCGCGCGGTTGATACCACCGGTGATGTCGCACCCCCGCTTGAGCGCCAAGGCATACAGCAAGCCCACCACTGCGCCGCCAAGGTGCGCCACATGACCGCCAAGGTTGCTGCCGTCGAAGCTCACCACATCAAGCAGCAGTATGGGCAACACCACCCATTTCAGCGGAACCTGACCGAAAAACAGCAGATTCATGCGATAGCCCGGAGCCTGCACGCCCACTGCCACTATCACTCCAAGCACCGATGCCGATGCCCCTACCAGGCTGCCGTGTGTGCCGGCAAACACCGGCAGCACACCGTGTGCCCCCAGATAGGCAGCAGCACCGCCAAGCCCCGACAGCACATATAGTGCCACCATCTGCTTGGGGGTGTTGAACTCCATGAATATCAGTCCGAACCAATAGAAGCACAGCATATTGAAAAAGATGTGCATCAAATCGCCATGCATAAACATATAGGTGAGCAGCGTCCACGGCTTGTGGAGAACGGCATACCATTGCGAGGGCAGTTCAACCAAGCCCGATACCATCGTCGGCGCCAGTCCCAGCAAGGTGAACACAAACATTGCCGTCTTCACCACCAGAAACACTCCGACGTTGATGAATATCAACCTCACCAGCAGCGAACCGCTGCGATAGCGGCTCGATATCTCCTTAATAATATCCACCTCTGAACAAGCCTTTCTTTTTCCAATACATCAACACAATAAAGCCGAAAAGCATGCCGCCCAGGTGCGCAAAGTGTGCCACGCTGTTCATAATGCCCGACACGCCAAACAGTAACTCTATCAAGCCGTAGCCTATCACCATCCACTTTGCCTTTATCGGCACCGGGATGAACATCAAATAGAGCGGCATGTTGGGGAACAGCATGCCAAATGCCAGCAAGATGCCAAACACACCGCCACTGGCTCCGATGGTGAGCATCTGGTTGAGGAACGGCAACTCTTCGCCTGCGGCAAGCGCCTGGTCAACCAGCTGGCTCATGTAGGTGATGCTCACTTGGTTGAGATTGGCAAGCGCAGGAATAAAGTCGGCACGCCACGTGAAGGTCCACACCAACTCCTGAATGACCGCTGCGCCCAAGCCGCACGATATGTAGTAGAACAAGAATCGCTTCTGACCCATCACCTGCTCCAGGATGCGGCCGAACATCCACAACGAGAACATGTTGAAAAAGATGTGCGAGAAATCGCCATGCAGAAACATGTAGCTGATGAGCTGCACCGGGTTGAAGTCGCTTGCCTGCCAATAATGCAATGCCAGGAACGCCTCAACATCGATGCCAATGCGCGGCAACGTGTTCTGCGCAAACCACACCAAAAGGTTGATTATGAGCAAATTGCGTGTTACTGCAGGTATCGAGCCAAGAAATGAATTTCCATAATTTCGCATAACCAATCTAATTGAATTAACATTTAATGTTACAAAATTATCAAAAATATTCCGTCTTTCAGCATTATGCTTTTCTTTTTAAATTGCATTACACCGTTTTTTGGATTTTTTAAGTAGGCAGCCCTTGCTTTGCCGCCCCAAACAAACCGCTGCACCGTAACATAGTGAATCATAATCGGCATAAAGTGCAACATATAACCCAAAAAGTTTTACTACATTTGCATGCGAAATGTGACTCTCCACTTAAGATAAAACTTCATACATAAACAATACAAAAGCTATGAAACTTAGATTCTCGTTATTCGCACTGGCATTGGCGGTGACTGCATCGGCAGGTGCCGAACAAAAGCTGCCTGTATTCAACAAAGAAAACGTAACGGTCGACGCCGACTGGCTGCGCGATGCGGTGAATGCGCCTGCTCGCCTCTATCAAACTCCCGAAGGTTATCTCGTTTTCACCAACGGTCTTGTGAGCCGCACCTTCACGCTCGCTCCTAACGTGGCTTCGGTGGGCTTCGACGAACTCACCACCAACACCGGATTCCTGCGCTCAATTCGCCCCGAAGCCGAGGTGACAATCAATGGGCAGCGATTCGAAGTAGGCGGATTGGAGGGTCAACCCGTGCACAACTATCTACTGAAGGAATGGATTGGCAACCTCACCGGCAAGCCCACCGCTTTCCAGTTCAAGAGCTACCGGCTGGAGCCTACAAAACCGCGTTTCGGCTGGATGAAAAAGATGTCGTGGATGCCCAAAGATATGCCTTGGCCCACTCCGGGCAAGGAACTCATTTTCACCTATCGCCTCACCAACGAGGCTCTCGAAGCCCTGGCACGACGTAGCGAACTCGACGAGAAGCGCCCGGTGATATACACCGACGTATTCAAGACGCTTGCCGGCAGCTGGAAGGTGACGGCTTCGGCTGCCCACGCCCGCAACTCGTTTGTCAACGAGGGTAAGGTGGGCGAAATAATGGCTCTCGAAAACACCTCGGTGGTGGCTGAACGCAGCTTTGCCAAGGGCACCAAAGTGACTATGCTGGCTGTCACTCCAGGCACCGACCTCTCTAAGAGTTGGGGCCCCGGATTGGCTTGGGTGTTTGCCAACCGCACCGTGAAGCTGAATGTGCGCGGCGGCGACAAGCGCATCGGGTTCTTCGACGGCAAAACCGAACACCTTTCAATCAACTACGGCAATGCATCCACAATATGGCTGCGATTGGAAATAAAGGGCGACAAGGTGCTGGCTTCGGCTTCGACCGACGGCAAGAAAACCTGGGCTCCTGTAGGCTCCTGCAAAATAGCCAAAGGCGAACTGCCTCAAAAGGTGAGAATCGGCAAGATGGATGCCAAAGGCGGCAAAACCGACTTCGCCCAAAAGGGCAATGCACAACGCTCGCGCCTCGAATCGTTCAGCATGCTGGGCGAGCTGCCGCAGGCTTCGCAATCGCAAGCCATCGACCAATGGGCTTATCTGAAAGACGTGGAAGTTGAAGTTCACTACGAACTCTACGACAATATGCCGGTGTTCAGCAAATGGATTACCGTGAACAATCACTCTGACCGCGCCATCAACATCGACTCGTTCAAGAGCGAACTGCTGGCTGCCACCGAACCCGAAAGCGCTGTCGACGAGCGCAATCGCTGGCTATATCCAAACATAACGCTCGACACCGACTATAACTTCGGTGGCATGAGCGAAGAATACATCTACCACTCAAGTCTGGAATGGAAACAAGACCCCCTCTATAAAACACAAGTAAACTTTGAACGCACCATGCCGTGTCTGCTCGAGGTGGCACCAAAGCTCGGCCCCGACCAGCAGGTGGCTCCCGGCGACTCTTTTGCCAGCTACCGCGTGTGGGAGCTGCTCAACGACAGCTGGGACCGCGAACGCAAGACGCTGGCATACCGACGCATGATGCGCAGCATTGCACCCTGGGTGACCGAAAACCCGATACTGATGCACGTTCGCAGCAGCGACAGCGAATCGGTGAAGAAAGCCATCGACCAATGTGCCGAAGTGGGATTCGAAATGGTGATTATGACCTTCTGGAGCGGATTTGATGCCGAGGACGAATCGCCCGAAAATCTGGCACGTATGAAAGAGCTTGCCCAATATGCCCGCTCCAAAGGCATAGCCCTGGGCGGATACTCGCTGCTGGCAAGCCGCCACATCGACAAGGAAAACGACGTGCTGCTGCCCGAAGGCCAACATGCCCGTTTCGGCAGCTCGCCTTGCGTTGAAAGCGTTTGGGGACAGAACTATATGCGAAAATTGTATCAGTTGTTCAAATCCACCGGACTCAACGTGTTTGAGCACGACGGCTCATATGCCGGCGACGTGTGCCACTCAACCTCACACCCCGGACACAAGAGGCTGAACGACTCGCAATGGAACCAATTCCGCAGCGTGGCAGGATTCTACCACTGGTGCCGCGAAAACGGCATATATCTTAATGTGCCCGACCTCTACTTCCTTAACGGCAGCAACAAGGTGGGCATGGGATACCGCGAAGCCAACTGGTCGCTGCCTCGCGAACAGCAGGAAATTGTTGAACGTCAAAACATATTCGACGGCACATGGAACAAGACTCCGTCGATGGGCTGGATGTTTGTGCCACTGGTTGAATATCAAGGCGGTGGCGAAGCAGCAACCATCGAGCCGCTCAAGGACCACCTGCCACACTACGGGCAACGCCTTGCCAACCTGTTTGGCGCCGGCGTGCAGGCGTGCTATCGCGGTCCACAGCTCTACGACAGCCCGCAGACCAAGGCGCTGGTGAGCCGGTGGGTGAACTTCTACAAGCGTCATCGCCAAGTGCTCGACAGCGACATCATTCACATTCGCCGTCCCGACGGCCGCGACTACGATGCCATTCTTCACGTCAACCCGCTTGGCACCGAAAAAGGCTTGCTAATGGTATACAATCCGTTGAACGAACCCATCAAGCGCCGTCTCAAAATCAACCTCTACTACACTGGGCTGACGGGCAGCGCAATGGTGAGCGAGCAGGATGGTGCCGCAAAGCCCATCAGCATCGACAGCAACAATAATGCCGTTTTCGAAGTGTCAATCCCTGCCAAGAGCCAGACTTGGTTCACTCTCACTTCCAAATAACCACACAGCTTTGTAGCTCACAGCTGCACTTGCCTTGCAGCACATCAAGGAAAAATTGCTAATATCAACTATATATTTCATTTTTTTTACAATCATGGGGAAGCAGCCAAAGCAAAAGACTGCCTCCCCTATCTTTTTTACCTCAATTTAGTGAGCAGGAGCTACATACGCACTATTTTTATGTATAGGCATTATTTTTTAGATATATTTCTTTGTAATAGTGTTGTATATTTTCTATATTTGCCGTAGCATAAAAACGCATTACTAATATATCAACCATTTTTATACAATCATAAAAAAATGAATAAGGCAGAACTAATCGCAGCAATTAGTGACGAAACTAAACTGAAAAAAACTGACGCAAAATTGGCTCTCGAAGCCATATTGAAAATTATCTCCGAAAAGGTTAATCAAGGTGAGAGGGTTTCTCTCCTTGGCTTTGGCACATTCAAACTTATCGAAAAGGCCGAACGCATAGGCGTGAATCCGTCGACACACGAAAAAATTGTGATTCCCGCCAAACGAGTAATCAAATTCAGCCCCAGCACCGACTTTGCCAAGAAAACGGACAAATAACCCCCGGAAAGGGAGCATCATTGCAGCCTTTCACAAAACTGCAGCCATTTATAAAACGGGGGATAAGAACACCGATAAACACAACCTCGTCAATACATATTGCGGATGCTGCGCGCAGCAGCATTGCCTTGCTTGCGCGTTATGTTTTGGTCGATGTAGACGCGCAACGACAATTGCTGCCACAAGGCAAACACACTGCCGGCAACGTGGAAGTTGAGCGCTGCCTCGAGGTCGACATAACGGTTGCGCACAATGTGAGCAACCACATCGGTGCGGCTGTAGGTCTTTGACTGATAGTACGGCGAACCCATATTTAGCTCGGCGCCATAGTAGGGATAGAGCGGCATCAGGTTTTTGCCTGCATAAAACGTCTCGCGCAAGCCCAGCCAGCGCCAGTCGGCAGCCACCTCGGCAAGCATGCCCGTTGCATTCTTCCACCCATCGGCATGGATGCGGCTTCGCTGCATCGACAGCACCGCGCCAAGCCTAATGGTAAGGCTGTCGAGTGCCGTGCTGCGGCCCAGGTCGACGCCCACCCACGGATTGAACATAAAGTCGTCGTTAACACTCTGGTTGTCGGGAGCATCTTTTTGCCTGGCAAGGTGGTTATACTGCATGCGCTCGCCCAGCTGCAGCACACCGCTTCGGGTGAGCGAATAGCGGCTGTTGAGCATCACATTAAACGCTTCGCGCTGCGTGGCGGTTTGCAGTTGTCGCCAGTCGAGCATCATCTCGGCATAGCCACGCGGCTCGACGTACTGCACCAGCACGCCTCGCACATTGGGCTGCCGGTAAGCTATGGAGTCGCTCCAAAGGAACTTCGGAGCAGCCTCCATCATATAGTCGCGTGAGAACATGCCAAAGTTCAGCTTCCAATGCTGCTTGTCGAGCCTGTAGTAGAGCGTGGGGCAAAGTTTGTACCCTTCCCATTCGCAGCCTACTGGCTGGTTCCACACCACGCCACCACTGATGCGGTGCTCGCCGCCCGGCAGCACCACACCCACCTCGGGCGCCAATCGGGTGAAAAATATTGTCTGGTCGTTGGCATCGTCGCCCTCGCGATTGTCGAACACGCTGCCAAAATCAACACTCCACGTCAGCTCTTGAGCCCCACAGCATGCCACAACCGCAATGGCAAGCAATATGACAAACGCCTTACGCATTTGCCGCAGTTAATCGCTGCACACCGGTTTGGATGCGAGCAATGGTTTCGTCCTTGCCCAGCAGTTCGGTGATGTCGAACATGTGCGGACCCTTGCATTCGCCCACCACCAGCAGGCGGAAGGCATTCATCACGTTGCCCATGTGATAACCGTTATCGGTAATCCAGCCGAGAACAATGTCCTCCGAGGGCTTCGACGAGAAATCGCCAATGCCGCGAAGCACCTCAATCAGCTCGCCCATAATGCGCGGAGTGTCCTCTTTCCATCGCTTCTTCACGTCCTTTTCGGCATACGCCTCAGGAGCCACAAAGAAGAAACGAGCCTGTTCCCAAAGGTCCTTCACAAAAGTGATGCGGCCCTTCACCATACCCACCACACGGGCAAGGAACTCATCGCTGTAGGCAGCAGCATCCACGCCGTGGGCATTGAGCACCGGTTTGAACATTTCAGCCAATTCGGCATCAGGCTTGTTGATGAGATATTCGTGATTGAACCACTTTGCCTTGTCGAAATCGAAGCGAGCACCGCTCTTCGAGCAATGGGCAAACGAGAAGTCCTTGATGAGGTCGTCCATCGACAATATTTCGCGGTCGTCGCCCGGATTCCAGCCAAGCAGTGCCACAAAGTTCACCAAAGCCTCGGGCAAGAAACCCGTTTCGCGGAATCCGTCCCACACTTCATCGCCGTTCTCACCATTGTCGTGCCACTCCAGCGGGAACACCGGGAAGCCCAGCTTCTTGCCATCGCGCTTGCTCAGCTTGCCCTTGCCTGTGGGCTTGAGCAGCAACGGCAGATGCACAAACTGCGGCATAGTGTCGGTCCAGCCAAAAGCCTCGTAAAGCAACACGTGAAGCGGTGCACTCGGCAGCCACTCCTCGCCACGAATCACGTGGCTCACCTCCATCAGGTGGTCGTCAACAATGTTGGCAAGGTGATAAGTGGGCAGCTGGTCGGCGCTCTTATACAGCACCTTATCGTCGAGAATCGAAGAGTTGATAGTGACCTTGCCGCGGATGAGGTCGTCAACCACCACGTCGCGCTCAGGCTCAACCTTGAAGCGCACAACGTAGGGCGTGCCGGCATCAACAAGCGCCTTCACCTCGTCGGCAGGCATGCTCAGCGAGTTGCGCATAGTGCCGCGCGTCGAAGCATCATACTGAAAATTTGCCACCTCGGCACGCTTGGCATTCAGCTCGTCGGGAGTGTCGAAAGCAATGTAGGCATTGCCCGAAGCCAGCAGACGGTCGACGTGCTCGCGATAAATCTCGCGGCGCTCGCTCTGCTTGTACGGCCCGTAGTTGCCACCCTCGTGCACACCCTCATCGATGCCTATACCCAACCAGGCAAGCGCCTCGTTGATATATTCCTCGGCTCCCGGCACAAAACGTGTCGAGTCGGTGTCCTCGATGCGCAGAATCATGTCGCCACCATTCTGGCGTGCAAACAGATAGTTATATAATGCCGTGCGCACACCGCCAATGTGCAAAGCCCCGGTTGGCGATGGTGCAAATCTCACTCTTACTCTTCTTTCCATTTCGATGATATTTTTTATTTTAAATTCTATTATTTACCCTTTTATCTCTGCAAAGATACTGCTTTTATTCCAAATACCGCTCACGAAGCCATTGAATAGTTGGCAGGTGGGTTTGTTCGGGGGTGCAGGGAGTGATGGTGGCGTAGCCGCGCTCGAGGTTGAAGAAGTCGGCAGCCTCGTTGTCGGCATCGTCGTTCTCGAAATGTCCGGTTATCCAGTAGTAGTCGCGGCCAAACGGGTCGACGCGTTTTTCAAATTCTTCCTCCCAGCGTCCGCGTGCCGCCACGGTGATTTTGGTGCCTTTCACGCCGCCCGGCACATTTGGGATGTTGACATTCAGCCCTATGCCCGTGGGCAGCCCGCCGGCAAGCACCGCCTCGATGACGTTGCACACAATGGGCTCGCACACGCCAAAATCGGCATCGGCGGCGAACTCGGCGAACGAGAATCCCACCGATGGCACTTGCCTGAAGCAGCCCTCAAACACCACGCCCATGGTGCCCGAATAAATCACGCTGTTGCCGGCATTATAGCCGTGGTTGATGCCCGAGAGCACCAGGTCGGGGCGTCGCGGCAGCAGGCAGTTGAGTGCCAGTTTGGCGCAGTCGGCGGGTGTGCCGTTCACTTTCACTATGGTGTGGCAACTGTTTTGCTCCACCGTGGTTGCCCGCAGCGGGGTGTCGATGGTGATGGCGCTCGACTTGCCGCTCTGATGCTCGGCAGGCGCCACACAATACACGTAGCCATATCGGCTTGCCCACTCAATGAGGCACTTTATGCCTTTGGCGTTATATCCGTCGTCGTTGCTCACCAATATCAGTTTTTTGTCAGTCATCTTCGCTAAGCGTATTTTTTTTATTCCGATTCAACTATTGTTTCTCTCGAATGCAAAGTTACAAAAAATTCATCTAAATAAAGTTTTTTTTGTACTTTTGCGGATATGGAAGAAACAATACACGATAAGGCAAAAATGCCGCTCGTGGGCATGACGCTCGCGGGCTTGCAGGACGTTGTGGCAAGCCTTGGCATGCCACGTTTCACCGCCAAGCAATTGGCAGAATGGATTTATGTGCATCGGGCAAAGAGTTTCGATGTGATGAACAATATCTCGAAAGCCAACCGCGCCCGCTTGCAGCAGGCGTGCACGCTGGGGCTTGAGCCGCCGGTGAAGGAGCAGCGCAGCGTTGACGGCACAGCAAAATATCTGTTCGACGTGGGCGACGGGCAGGCAGTGGAGAGTGTGATGATTCCCGATGACGACCGCGCCACGCTGTGCATCTCAAGCCAGAAGGGTTGCCGCATGAACTGCTACTTTTGCATGACCGGCAAGCAGGGATTTCACGGACATCTCACTGCCAGCCAAATCATCAACCAGGTGCTGAGCGTGCCCGAAAGCCAACAGCTCACCAACGTGGTGTTTATGGGCATGGGCGAACCGATGGACAACCTCGACGCCGTGATGCAAGCCATCGAGGTGATGACAGCGCCCTGGGGGCTGGCATGGAGCCCTAAGCGCATCACCGTGTCGAGCATTGGCAAGCTGCGCGAGCTGCAACGGCTGGTTGAAGAAACCCATGTGCACATTGCCATCAGCGTGCACTCGCCCTATCACGCCGAGCGCGCCACGATTATGCCGGTTGAGAATGCCTATCCCATACACAAGGTGATGTCGATGCTGTCGCACTACGACTTTGCCCACCAGCGCCGTCTGTCGGTGGAATACATTATGTTCAACGGATTGAACGACGACCTCGAGCATGCACAGGCACTGGAGGCACTGCTCGACGGACAGCCCATACGCGTGAATCTGATTCGCTTTCATGCCATACCGGGCGTGAAACTGCAAACCAGCAACGAACAGCGCATGACGGCATTCCGCGACTACCTTAATTCGCGCGGAATAATATGCACCATACGTCGCAGCCGCGGCGAGGACATCTTTGCCGCCTGCGGCATGCTGGCAGGTAAAAACAAGAAATAACTAAAAACAAGAAATAACCCGGCGCAGCGGGGCATCAATGCCTTGCCCCGCGCCAAACGTGGCATCACTTTTTGCTGCCCGAGAGAAGTTCTTTGTAGCGACGGTCGTCGTTGAGGATGTCCAACGCCGTACTAATCATCTCGTTAGAGTGGTTCATCACCACGTAATAAGCCGAAGGGTCGGCGTAGGCATCGCGGGCAATAAGCGCCTTCACGATGTTCTTTATCAGGTTTTTGCTCTTGGCATATTGTTCCTCGTTGAAGTGCACGCTGTCGCGTTCGCCGGCAGCAATCACCTCTTTCTCGATTGTTTCGTCAACCACAAATCCGCGGTCGAAATCGGAAACCGTGGCATAACGGCTGTTGATGTCGGCACGGTGCTTGTCGACGTAGTCGAGCGTATATTGCACAATCACGCCCTTAGCCACGAGGTCGCGATAGTAGTTGCTGTATTCGGTGGTGTCGAGAGGCACAAACACGTCGGGCATAATGCCACCGCCACCATAGATGGTTCGGCCGTTGCGTAGAGTGGACACACGCAGCGAGTCGGCAAAGTGAATGCTATCGGCATTCGACAGTTCGCCACCCTTATATCGGTTCACGATGTCCATCTCGTAGTCGAGACGGTCGCCCTTCTTGTAAGGCTTTTGTATGCAGCGCCCCGAGGGCGTGTAGTAGCGAGCCACCGTGAGGCGAATCATGCTGCCGTCCTCGAAGCGCAGCGGACGTTGCACAAGGCCCTTGCCAAAGGTGCGGCGTCCCACAATCACGCCACGGTCCCAGTCCTGTACGGCGCCCGAGAATATTTCGGATGCCGAAGCCGAATATTGGTTCACCAGCACAGCCACCTTGCCCTTGCGGAATTTGCCGTTGCCGATGGCTGTGGCTTCGTTGCGCGGACTATTGCGGCCCTCGGTGTAGACAATCAGCTCGCCACTGTTGAGCAGCTCGTTGCTCATCTCGATGGCAGAGTTGAGATAACCGCCGCCGTTGTCGCAAAGGTCCACGATGAGTTGCTTCATACCCTCGTGCTTCAGCGAGTCGACGGCTTTCATAAACTCGTCGTTGGTGGTGGCAGCAAAACGGGCAATCTTCACATAGCCGGTCTTGTCGTCGAGCATATACGAGGCATCAACGCTATATAGCGGAATATCGTCGCGGATGATGCGGAAAGTGATGAGTTCGGCACTATTGCCTCGTTTCACCTTCACCTCCACCTTGGTGCCCTTTGGTCCGCGCAGGCGTTTCATGATGTCGTTGGTTTTCATCTTCACGCCGGCAATCACCGTGTCGTTCACCTCAACGATGCGGTCGCCTGCCCTCAAGCCAACGCGCTCCGACGGTCCACCGGCAACGGTTTGAATGACATACAGCGTGTCCTCGCTCATGCGGAACTGTATGCCTATGCCGCTGAACGAGCCTTGCAGCGGTTCGTCGAGCTCCTCGGTTTCGGCAGCAGTGGTGTACGACGAGTGCGGGTCGAGTTCGTTGAGCATACCCTTGATGGCATCTTCCACCAGTTTATCCTCGTTGACGCTATCCACATACAATGCATTGATGGCATATTGCGCATTCAGCAGTTTCTTTATATTTTTTGGCATTGTCTGGGCGATGGTGAGTAACGCCATCGAAAGCAATGCTATCACTATTGAACGACTTTTATTCATTTCGCTGTTTTGTTGTGTTAATTGATAAAACAATCCTTATTTCCTGTAATTTATAATAATCGACGGAGTTCGTCGACTATGTGCTGTGGGCAACCCACAGGCAGCAGTTGGCGCACGTCGGCGCCTTGTGCAAGCAATTGGCGCACAGCCGATGAACTAACTCCCGCAAGCGACGCCAACGCAGGCATAAACAGTGTGTCGATGCCGGCAGTGTCGCGGTTGAAATCGGCAATCTTCAGTTCGTAGTCGAAATCGTCGGCGTTGCGCACGCCACGCACTATGCAGCAAGCACCCGCTGCTTTCACCGCATCGACCGTGAGCCCCGAATAGCTCACCACGCTCACGCGGCTGTCGCCGGCAAACACCGCTTCGATGAGCCGCCGACGCAACTCGGTGCTCATCATCCCCTGTTTGTCGGGGTTGATGCCGATGCCCACCACCACATGGCCGAACAATGCCAGTGCACGTCGCACAATCGATTCGTGACCGCGCGTGAACGGGTCGAACGAGCCCGGGAAAAATGCCTTCGGCTGCGCATCAGTGGGTGATGTCATCTTCCTCCTCTATTTTCAGGTTGCCAATGATGAAGCCCTGGCGCTCCATGGTGTTTTTGCCCATATAGAACTCCAGCATATCGCGCACGGCATCTTCTTTGCGCAGCGTCACGCGGTCGAGGCGCATGCCTTCGCCAATGAAATCCTTAAACTCGTCGGGCGAAATCTCGCCAAGACCTTTGAATCGTGTTATCTCGGCATTTCCTTCGCCCACCTTGGCAATGGCTGCCAGACGCTCCTCGTCGCTATAGCAATAATACGTCTCGGGCTTGGTTTCCTTCACCGCCTTTGATGTGGTGGACGAGCGGCGCTTCGATTCCTTTTTGTTTCGCACGCGGAACAGCGGCGTCTGCAGGATGTACACATGCCCCGTCTTAATCAGTTCGGGGAAGAACTGCAGCAGGAAGGTGAGCATGAGCAAGCGTATGTGCATGCCGTCGACATCGGCATCGGTGGCGATAATCACACGGTTATATCGCAGGTCGTCGAGGCCGTTTTCGATGTTCAGCGCCGCCTGCAGCAGGTTGAACTCCTCGTTTTGATACACTATCTTCTGCTGCATGCCAAACGAGTTGAGCGGCTTACCCCGCAGCGAGAACACGGCTTGCGTTTCCACATCGCGAATCTTGGTGATGCTTCCGCTTGCCGAAAGGCCCTCGGTGATGAATATTGACGACAACTCGCGCTTGTCGCCCTTGGCATCGTTGTAGTGTATGCGGCAGTCACGCAGCTTCTTGTTGTTGAGAGCCACCTTCTTGGCACGTTCGCGAGCCTGCTTGGTAACTCCGGCTATCGCCTTGCGCTCTTTTTCGCTCTCTTGTATCTTGGCAAGCATCGGCTCGGCTATCGAAGGCTCCTTGTGCAGGAAGTTGTCGAGCTCGCGCTTTATGAAGTCGTTGATGAATTTATACACCGTGGGGCCGTCGTTATACATCACCGTGCTGCCCAGCTTAATCTTGGTCTGCGACTCGAAAATTGGCTCCACCACCTTGATGCTGATTGCCGCCACCATGCCGGCACGTATGTCGCTGTATTCGAAATTCTTGTTGAAAAACTCCTTGATGGTACGCGACACTGCCTCGCGGAAAGCGCTCTGGTGCGTGCCGCCCTGCGTGGTGTGCTGACCATTGACAAACGAATAATACTCCTCGCCGTACTGGTTGGCATGGGTAACCACGCACTCTATCATGTCGCCCTTCAGATGTATGGGTTTATACAGCGGGTCGTTGGTCATATACTCCTTCACCAGGTCGCCCAGACCGTTGCGCGAACGGAACTTGCGACCGTTGTAAACGAGCGTCAGCCCGGTGTTAAGAAACGAATAGTTCTTCACCATCACCTCAACAAAATCGTCGCGGAAGGCATAGCCCACAAAAATCGTGTCGTCGGGCTTGAAACGTATTAGCGTCCCGTTCTTGGCATCGGGTTCGGCATCAACCACGGCACTCTCTTCCACCACCTCGCCACGCTCGAAGCGGGTGAAGGAGGTCATGCCGTCACGCCACGACTGCACATAGCATCGTTCGCTCAAGGCATTGGTGGCTTTGAGGCCCACGCCGTTCATACCCACCGAACTCTGATAGTTCTGGGTGTCGAACTTGCCGCTGGTGTTCATGGCTGTGGCTGCACGGGTGACGTCCTGCAGCGGAATGCCGCGGCCATAGTCGCGAATGCTCACCTCGCCGTTCTCCACCGTGAGTTCGATTACGTCGCCAAATCCGGCAGCGTGCTCATCGACGGCATTATCGAGCGTCTCCTTGAGCAGCACGTATATGCCATCGTCGTTCTGCGAACCGTCGCCCAACTTACCTATATACATACCCGGTCGACGCCTGATGTGCTCAAGCGGCGACAAAGTGACTAATTCATCATATCCACCGGCATTTCCTGCCGGCTCTAACGCATTGATTTCTTGTTCTTCTGACATATTGATTCTTAAAACGTAGCACAAATGTCGCTACATCTTACAAAGATAATAACTTTATTTGAAATATCTTTTTCTTACGCGCTGATTTAATGTTTGTTAATGCACCGCTTCGCCTCGCCGAAAGCACGCAGCCGCCAATTACGCACACGCAACCGCAGCAACGCAGGCACAACCGCCCTACGGTTAATATCGCCAACGCATCCACTCAACCACTGCCCGCCTCGGCTTAAACATCTATTATGAAACAGGCTCTGAAAATTTGCATTGTTGATTATGTAAATTTACTGAATATTTATCGCAATACGGCAAAAAAGCCGTACATTTACACCTCAAAACAAAAAAGCTACAAGTTCACCTATGAGAATCCTATTTTTGGGCGATGCAAGCAACTTTCATAACACCCTTGCCTGTGCGCTGCGGCGTATGGGGCACGAAGTGGTGGTGATGAGCGACGGCTCGCGCTGGATGAATACCCGGCGCGACATCAACCTCGCCCGCGGCAAAGGCGCGCTGGGTTCGCTGCGCTATGTGGCGAGGGTGCTGAGCCTGCTGCCAAGCATGCGCGGCTACGATGTGGTGCATCTGGTGAACCCCATATTCCTGAATCTGCGCCCCGAAAAGGTGCAACCCGTGTTCGACTATCTTTGCCGGCACAACCGCAGCGTTTTTCTTTCGGCACTGGGCAGCGACCACGATGTGGTTAAGGCTTGCCTCGAGGGCAATGTGCTCGACTACAGCGAATATATGCTCGGGCACACGCCCACACAATACCTCGCCTCGCACGAAGCCTTAGCCGAGCAACGCAACAGTTGGCTCGCACCCGTCATGGAGCGCTTCCACAGACATGTGGTCGACCACATCGACGGCGCAGTGGCTTGCCTATACGAATACTATAAGATATACCAATCAATCATCCCCGACAAACTGGCTTACGGAGGCATTCCAATCGACACGCAGTCGCTGGCGCCGCGGCTTATCGACAGCGAGCCACAGAAGGTGCGTTTCTTCATTGGCTTGCAACGCAACCGCAGCATATTCAAAGGCACCGACCGCCTACTCTCAGCAGCAAAAACCGTGACGGAACAAATGCCAAACCTCTGCGAATTAGATGTGGCAGAAAACCTACCGTATAACGAATATGTTGAGCGCATGCACAGCAGCCATGTGATTCTCGACCAACTCTACTCCTACACCCCTGCCACCAACGCACTCATTGCCATGGCACAGGGTATGGTGGCTGTGAGCGGCGCCGAGGACGAATTCTACCGCTTTATCGGCGAGGACAGCTGCCGCCCCATCGTGAACGTGTCGCCACTCATCGAGGGCGATATCGAACAAAAACTGCGCTGGATTGTTAATAATAAGGCACAGTTGCCGGCATTGAGCCGCATGAGTCGCGAATTTGTGGTGAAACACAACGACAGCCTTGTGGTGGCTCGCCGACACCTCGACTTTTGGAACCGAATCATCACTAAAAAGCAGAATTTATGACACTCGAAATACTTATATGCACCATCGACGAAGGCATCAACCGCGTGGCTGACATGCTGCTGCCTCAAGCCTCCGGCCTACGCTACCTGGTGTCGTGGCAGCAAACCGGCAAGGTGGCGCCAATGGTGCCTGCCCGGCTGCGCCGCTCCGACGTGCACGTGTTCACCCTTCAGGGCAACGGGCTCAGCCGCAACCGCAACAACGCGCTGCGCCACGCCTCGGGCGACATCTGCCTCATTGCCGACGACGACCTCGTGCTGCTGCCCGACGGGCTGAGAGCCTTGGTTGCCACATTTGAGCAACACCCCGAACTCGACTTTGCCACTTTCCGATACACTTCGCAAGCCGACAACAAGACCTATCCCGACCACGAGTTCGACCTGCATAGTTTCCCTAAAGACTATTTCGTCTCGTCAATTGAGATTGCTTTTCGACGCTCATCGGTGCAAGGCAGGCTATGGTTTGATGAACACTTCGGGCTCGGTGCTCCGATGCTGGGAGCCTGCGAAGAAAGCGTGTGGGTGCACGATGCACTATCGATGGGCATGCAAGCCCGCTTCTTTCCCATCACTATTGTCACCCACAACCACCCCACCACCGGCACACGCCTCGCCGCCAAGCCCGAGGTGGTGATGGCTAACGGTGCCTACCTCTACATAGCCCATCGCCACAACCACATGCTGCTGCGGGCGCTGCTAATGGCATGGCGCGCGAGCCGCAAGGGCGGCGTGGCACTACCCCAAGCGCTGCAATGGGTGATGAAAGGCATCAACTATGCCAAGACATTGCCCCGCCCTGCCCACCAGTAAGCGAAGCCTGCCGACACCCGCCCAAAAGCCTGAGCATTCAGCGTTTTTTGCCCCCGATTCTTTGTATTCAGCAATAAACCAATTAACTTTGCGATGCGTGGCACGATGCTTGACGCAACCTGCCACCACTAACCTGCAACTAAAAAACCTCTAACAAATGAATGCATTAAAACTCCTGAAAATTGAGCAATTGGTGTGCTTGTTACTCATATTCATCAACGTGGCTATGCTTGCCCTTGGGCTGGCAAGCGGCGTGACGAGCAGCATAATAGCCCCGCTGCTTGGCATCATCATCCTTGTTGTGCTATACGTGATTCTCTGGCAACAGGCAGCAAAGGTGAAACGCATGCAGCGCGAAAACGACAACAAACAACCAAAGCAATAGTTTTTTTCCAAACAACCTACACACCTCTATCCGATATGGCAGAAATGATGAGTTGGGACCGCTTGATTTGCGACAAGCGTCTGGGTCTTGAACACTATCACGATAAAGAAAAATCAGGCATTCGCAGCGACTTTCAGCGCGACTACGACCGGCTGGTGTTTTCGTCGCCGTTCCGCCGGCTGCAAAACAAAACCCAGGTGTTTCCGCTACCGGGAAGTATCTTTGTACATAACCGCCTCACCCACAGCCTCGAAGTGTCGTGCGTGGGCCGTTCGCTGGCACGCGAGATAGCCTTGCAGCTTCGCAGAAAATATGCCCAACAGCCTTGGGTGCACAAGCTCGACCATATCGACTCGATTGTGGCTGCCGCCTGCCTGGCTCACGACTTGGGCAATCCGCCTTTCGGACACAGCGGCGAAAAGACCATTGCCGCATATTTCTCCGAAGGTCCCGGGCAGAAACTGCAATCGCTGCTCACCACCGCGCAATGGACCGACCTGACCCACTTCGAAGGCAACGCCAACAGTTTCCGATGGCTGGTGCACCAGTTCAAAGGCCGCAGGCAAGGAGGCTTTGCCATGACCTACAGCATGCTCATGTCCATTGTAAAATATCCCTTCTCGTCGCGCCACGCTTCGGAGAAAGGCAAATTCGGGTTCTTCACCACCGAAAAAGACATATTTTGCAAAGTTGCCGACGAACTGCAGATACTGCAACTCGGCGACGAGCGCTACGCCCGTCATCCGCTGGTGTATGTGGTGGAAGCAGCCGACGACATTTGCTATCAGGTGATGGACATCGAAGATGCCCACAAACTCAAAATAGTGGGTTCGGATGAGGTAATCGAACTGTTTCTAAACTTCTTCGGCGCCGAGCGCCGCTGCCACCTGCAACAGGTGATGGCGTCGGTCGACGACCCGAACGAGAAAATCGGATATCTGCGCTCGTGCATCGTGGGCGCGCTGGTGAGCGAATGTGCTCAGGCGTTTGTCGACAACGAGCAAGCCATTCTCAGCGGCACATTCAGCGGATGCCTCATCGACCACATGGGCGATGTGGCACGCAATGCCTATCAAGGTTGCTCGAAGCTGGCTTTCGCCCGCATCTATCGCGCCAGCGACGTGGTGGACATCGACCTCGCCGGCAACCAAATCATCACCACCCTGCTACACAAACTGGTGCAGGCGGTGCTGAACCCCGAACTGAACTACTCGCAACTGCTGCTGAGCAAAGTGCCACAACAATACGAGGTGGACGCTCCTACGCTGTTCGAAAAACTGCAAGCCGTAATCGACCACATAAGCGGTATGACCGACGTGTATGCACTCGACCTCTACCGCAAACTAAATGGTATGTCGCTTCCTAACGTATAGCGACCCCCCTGCCGGCGTGCAAAAAAATCACACACGCTGCTGAATTATTCCTGCGTAGCAAGGCTGTTGGCTGCAACAAAGGCTTGCAACGCAGCGCCGCCATCGATGCTTGGCGTGTAGGCAAGCAGGATGTTCACCTTGCTGCCGAAGCCATGGTCGATGAGTCCTTGAACACTCTCCTTCACGCAATAGTCGCCACACAAGCCACACACGTCAATGCGGTCGTAACCGCCATCGGCAATCATCTTGGCAAGGCGCGGTCCATTCTGCTCGTTGGCGAATATCGAATATTCGTCGCGCGACTGCAGGTTGCCTTTGGTGAAGCACTTGATTTCCTGTTCGCAAGCCTGCGCAATACCGTCGTGAAGCGCTGCTCCCACAGTGTGCTGCACACAATGTGCCGGCCACAAACCGCCCTCGCCCACAGCAGCAAACGAGGTGTGACGCTTTGGGTGCCAGTCTAACGTGGCAACAATGTCGGCATACTCGTTGCCATGAGCCTTAATGTATCCTGCCAACGCATCCATAGCTTCGGGCGCGCCCTTCACCGCCAGACTGCCGGTGATGAAATCGTTCTGGCAATCTATTAAAATCAAAAGTTTCTTCATTGCAATAAAAAATGTTTTATTCGTTGTTTCTTTTTTATTATGTTTAGCATTAAAAATCGATGTCGCTCACGCCGAGCACCATCACACTCACTCGCACATTCTGGTCACGCTGCAGCACCATAGCGCAATGTGCCAGCGTGGCACCGGTGGTGATTACGTCGTCAACCAGTAGCACATGCTTGCCGGCAAGCTCGTGGATGCGCACCGCATCGTATACGCCCTCCACCCCAAACCAACGCTCAAGGCGGTGCTTGTGTGTCTGCGTGGAGTGCTCCTCAACAGCCACCAGATTGCTACCAACGGCAATTCCGGTGGCGGCACCTATGCCACGAGCTATGTAGTCGACCTGGTTGTAGCCTCGCTGAGCCAACTTGCTCCGATGCATGGGCACCGGCAGAATCAAGTCGATATCAGCGAAAAACCCTGCCTTCATGGCATTTTCGGCAGCTATTCTGCCAAGCCATTCGCCAATGGCAGGCACCTGCCTATACTTCATATCGTGGATGATGTTGCAATAGCGGTCGCCGCGGCGGTAATAGAAATGCCCGTAGCTGTGCTCAATAAGCGCCTTGCCGGCAAGCGCCTGGTCGATGGCATTGAACCGGCGATGCTCAAATCCCGTCAGCGGCATCTCTGCCATGCATTTGCGGCACACAAAACGCTCGTCGCGGGCAAGCACCTCGCCGCACACCGGGCAGATGCGCGGCACCAGCGTGTCGGCAACGGCAGCGGCAACCGTCGCCAGCGATTGCGCCATAGCGCGTATGCAGCCATCAATATTCATCGTAACTCGTAGTGTCGTCGTTCCACCTGTCGGCAAGCCTCTGCGCCACAGGATACACCAGATTCTGTTCAAAACCACGCTGAGCGGCATATCGCAGCAGTTTGCCCATAGCATCGGTGCGCGAGGCGGCATTGAGTGTGCGGGCACGCGACTCCAGCAGCGACTCCAGTATGCGGGCGTATTCTTCGTCGTCGATTTGCCCGATGGCTTCGGCAATCACGTTGGCGCTCACCCCCTTCTGCCGCAGCGCGTAGGCAATCTTGATTCTGCCATGACGGCTGAAGCGCACACTATCGTTGGTGAAAGCCCGCGCAAAGCGTGCTTCGTCGATAAAACGCTCGTCGACAAGTCGCTGCAGCACCTCGCCCGCCTGCTGCGAAGGCACTCCCCATGCCTGCATCCGGGCAAGGCATTGTGCCGGAGCATACTCGGTGCGCGAGCACATCCGGGCAAGGCGCGTATAGGCCTGGTCAGGTGTTAACGGTTTCATTATTATTATCATTTACAGCCCATGCAAATCGCTCGCGCCCGTAAAAGTCGCGCACAATATGCACATCGGCAAATCCCGCCTGCTCGAGCACGTCGGCTGTCCCGCGGGCAAAAAGTGGATTAATCTCAAAATACAGGCAGCCGCCGTGCACCAGCGAGGCAGCCGCATAGCGCGCAATGGCACGATAGAACAGCAGAGCATCGTCGTCGGGCACAAACAGTGCCATGTGCGGCTCGTAGCGCAGCACATTCGGCTCCATGGCATCGGCTTCGTGTGCAGCAATGTAAGGCGGATTGCTCACCACGATGTCGTGGCAAGGCTGTGCAGGCGGCTCCAAAGCCAGGATGTCGGCCTCACGGAACGTAACCTTGCAGCGCAGTGACTTGGCATTGCGGCGTGCCACGGCAAGCGCCTCAGCCGAGATGTCGAGCGCCTCCACCTGCGCAAACGGCAGCCAGCGGGCAAGACTCAGGGCTATGCACCCCGACCCCGTTGCCACATCCAGCACCCGCAGGTCCTGCTCTTTGCCGTGACGGTCTACAATCATGTCGACAAGCTGCTCCGTCTCGACGCGCGGAATGAGCGTGTGAGGGTTAACCTCAATGTCCAACCCGTGAAAAACAGCACTGCCCACCACATACTGCACCGGCTCGTAGTTGCACAACCGGGGCAATGCATCGCGCAGCTTCGCCTCAACGGGTTCAGGCAACTCGCTCGAGCCCCGCAGAACCACATCAACCGGCGTGTAATGCAGCCATTTGTCGATGAGTATTCGCCATATTGCCTCAGCCTCGCCTCGCGGATATATCGTCTCGAGTGTCTGGCGCGTCATGATATGTGCTTCGTCAACTGTCATAATCGTTCCCACAGATTGCTATGCGAGCAAAGATAACACTATTTTTTTGCTTACAGCCCGCTCACAAGCACATTTTTTGGCATCGGTGTCCTCGCTTCGGGCATGCAACAAAATGCAACAACCTGCCCATCACCAATGCCGAAACCTTTGTTAAAAAGCGGAAAAATTCGGCGAGAAACACCTTAATAGGGAAAGCCGTGCGCTTATTCGGAGAAATATTGTTAGTTTTGCCAGACGAATTTACACCTATCGGCACCTATATATATCCTTAAAAAAAGGTTTATAGTGTCAATAATAGTGAAATAATCAAAGATTTGACCGATAATTGCAAATTTGTTCTTAAATTTGCACATTACAAAGAAACAGAACAAAAAATTAGATGAAAAGAAAATTTCCATTATATCTGCTACTTGGCATGATGATTAGTGTTTTGGCAATGTCTTGCAACGAAGATGCCACCGACGCATACGAAGAATATGTGATTTCGAACAACACTGCTATTACCGCATTCAATCTGAATGCCGACGACAGCGTGCTTGCCAACCTCGACTCGGTGCACTTCACCATCGACATCAACAAACGACTGATTTATAATGCCGACTCGCTGCCCCGTGGAACAAAAATCACCGGCCTCACCATCAACGCAGCATTCTCCACTACCGCCACCTGCAAGATTGTTCAGGAAAACGGCACCGTGCGTCCCGACTCTATCTTCGACTACACCACAACCGACTCTATCGACTTCACCGGCGACGTGAAACTGCGCCTGACTGCCGAGGACGGCACCGAAGTGGACTATCAAGTGGTGGTGAACGTACACCAACTTGAGAGCGACTCGCTCTACTGGAACCAACTGGCACGCTGCGACCTGCCAAACGTGTCGGGAACACTCAATGCCCAGCGAACCGTGCAATGCGCCGACAAGCTATACACCATGCTCAACTGCTCTGACGGCATCATCCTGTCGTCAACCGACCATCCCGACTTGAACGAATGGCAGAAAATAGATGCCCAATTTGCCATGGTGCCCAACGTGAACACTTTTGCCGCCACCAACGATGCGCTATATGTGCTCGACGAAAACGGAGCACTCTACACCTCGACCGACGGCACCACCTGGAACAGCTGCGGCGTGACATGGCACAACATCATTGGCGGCTACACCGACCGCGTGCTCGGCATCAGTCTTAGCAACGACACATATATGCTCGACGAATACCCACGTCCCGAAGGCTACACACCAAGTGCGCTGCCCGAAGGATTCCCCGTTACAGGCAACTCGCAACTGTCGGTTTACGACAACGACTGGAACACACAACCTCAAGTGTTCACCGTTGGAGGCATCGACAAGGAGGGACATTTCCACGGCGACTGCTGGGGATACGATGGAAACAAATGGGCATTGCTACGCAGCAACGTGCTACCCGCTATGGCCGACGTGGCTGTGGTGAGATATGTGTCGTATGAAGGCGGAAGCATTATTAGCGACGCCAAGGAACACCGCACATGGTTTGCCCTCGGTGGACGCACCGCCAAAGGATACCTCAACGATGTGGTTTACATCTCGCGCCACCAAGGACTCTACTGGAGCCAGGGCGATGAACTCGTGCAACTGCCCGACTACATAGGCGAATTCTATGGCGCCCAGGCATTCACCTACACCTCTACCCTCACTCGTAGCTCCGGCCAATGGACCTCGATGCCATCGAAGCAGCTGCCGGTGTGGGCAAGCATTGTGCGCCCCGTTACCACTCGTGTCTCGCAACCCATCGAACAATGGGATTGCCCTTACATCTACTTGTTTGGAGGTATCAACAGCAACGGCACAGTGAACAACAGCATTTGGCGCGGCGTTATCAACCGCCTCACCTTTGCTCCGATTTATTAACAAAACGCGAGAGAGTGAGCAAGCATCATCGTCCCATTTTTCAATAGGCCCGCTGAATGATAGAGTTTCTTTATATATATTAATGTCACCAACAACCCACGATATAGCGACATGAAGAAACTGGCTGTAATACTGCTGATGATAACTACCCTGATGGCTGCACAAGCGCAAGACTACCGCTTCGAAGCCGGAGGTGCTTTGGGAATGAGCGGGTATTTGGGCGATGCCAACAATGCTAACTTGCTGAAGAAGCCCGGCTATGTGGCAGGTGGCTTGTTCAGATACATAATAAACAGCCGTATGGCACTGAAAGCCAATCTGCTGACGGCAAAGATAAGCGGCAACTCCGCCAATTTGGCAAACGCTTATCCCGACGCGCAGACCTATGAATTCGGCTCGCAGCTTTACGACCTCGGCGCCCAATTCGAGTTCAACTTCCTGAACTACGGCATTGGCTCGAAGTATTTGAAGCTGAAACGCATATCGCCATACCTCACCCTTGGCTTGGGTGCCACCCTTGCCACCGGCGATGGCGATGCCTTCACCATGAATATACCCATGGGCATAGGCGTGAAATACAAGCTTGGCGAACGGCTCAACATTGGGCTTGAATTCACCATGCGAAAGGCGTTCAGCGACAAGCTCGACGGCCTGAAAGACTTGAACGGCGTGACCAGTGGCTTTGCCAAGAACACCGATTGGTATTCATTCACCATGATATCAATCACCTACGAGTTCAGCAAACGCTGCCGCACATGCCACTATGTGGAATAAAAAAAAGAGAATAACGAAAAAATGTCGTTGAAAGAAAATATCGACAAAACGCGCGTGCCACGACATGTGGCAGTGATTATGGACGGAAACGGCCGCTGGGCCAAAAGCCGTGGCATGGAACGCACCGAAGGCCATGTGAAAGGTGTGGAAACCGTGCGCAAAATCACTGAGATAGCCTCACAGATTGGTGTGGGCTACCTCACCCTCTACACATTCTCAACCGAAAACTGGAACCGCCCCAAAGACGAGGTGGACGCACTGATGAACCTGATTGTGGTGGCTATCGAACGCGAAACACCCGACCTCATCAAAAACAACGTGCGCCTGACCATGATTGGCGACATTGAGCGCATGCCCGACTTCGCTCGCCAACGCCTCACCCGCTGCATGAACGACACGTCGCACTGCAATGGGCTGACCTTGGTGCTCGCCTTGAGCTATTCGTCGAAATGGGAAATCATCGAAGCCGTGCAAAAGATTGCCGCCGAAGCCCAAGCGGGCAACCTGCAAGTTGCCGACATCAACGGCACCTGCATCGACAATCACCTCACCACTCGCGGTATTCCCGACCCCGACCTGCTCATTCGCACCGGCGGCGACCTGCGCATAAGCAACTTCCTGCTTTGGCAAATAGCCTACAGTGAACTATACTTCTCCCACAAGTTCTGGCCCGATTTCTCGCAAGACGACTTCTGCGAAGCGATAATCGACTATCAGAACCGCGAGCGACGGTTTGGCAAGACAAGCGAGCAAGTGAACAAATCGTAACGCTCCAAGCAGAGCAAGACGAAAACAAAACAGAAAGCAGCGTGCCAATGCCGAGAACAGATGCGACACCGCTTTTCAAAGCAGGCACTACCAACATATAACTTAACTTCTATAATTATAGAACGAAAAAAACTATAACAACAGATATGCGATATAAGAAGCAACTCTTCGTGATTTTGGCAATGATTGTGGGTATGTCGTCAACCGACACATTCGCACAAGTGGCTAACGACACTATCTACAACCCAAAGGTTATATTCACAGGCATGCCCAAGAAATATGAAATCGCCGGCATCAAGGTGTCGGGCGTTGATAACTACGAAGACTACATCGTGGTGGGCTATTCAGGCCTCACCGTCGGTCAAGTGGTTGAAATCCCCGGCGACGACATCACCAATGCCGCCAAACGCCTGTGGCGCCAAGGATTGTTCTCGAAGGTGAAAATCAACGTTGAGAAAATCTACGACAACAAGGCTTGGCTCGAATTTGAGCTTCGCCAACAGCCTCGCATATCGCAAATCAACTACAAAGGCATGAAGAAAGGCGAGCGCGAAGACCTTCAGCAGCGCCTCGGCTTGATGAAAGGCAACCAAATGAACAAAAACATTGCCGACCGTGCCAAGCTCATTGTACAACACTATTTCGACAACAAAGGCTTCAAGAACGCCGATGTGAACATAGTGCAACGCGAAGACCTCAGCAACGAAAACGAAGTGATTGTAGACATCGAAGTGAACAAACACGAGAAAATAAAGGTGCACAAAATCTACGTGGACGGCAACGAAGTGCTCTCCGACAAAGCCGTGAAGCATGCTATGAAGAAGACCAACGAAAAGGGCGACCTCATACGCCTCTTCAGCCAAAAGAAATTCGTGCCCGACGATTACAAAGCCGACAAGCAGCTTATCATCGACAAATATAACGAAAAAGGCTATCGCGACGCTGTAATTGTGAAGGACAGCGTGGTGAACTACAACGAAAAGACCGTCGACATCTACCTCACCGTTGACGAAGGCAAGAAATACTACATCAGCGACATCAACTGGGTGGGCAACACAGTATATCCTACCGGCATCCTCAACGACGTGCTCGGCATCGAAAAGGGCGACGTTTATAACCAGAAGCTGCTGAACAAACGCACACAAGAGGACGACGACGCCATCGCCAACCTATATATGAACAACGGCTACCTGTTCTACCAACTCATCCCGGTAGAAAGCAAGGTAGAAGGCGACTCCATCGCCCTTGAAATGCGTATGTTCGAAGGCAAGAAGGCAACCATCAACAAGGTGGTGATTAACGGTAACGACCGCCTCTACGAAAAGGTAGTACGCCGCGAATTGCGCGTGCGTCCGGGCGACCTGTTCTCGAAAGCCGACCTTATGCGTTCGGCTCGCGAAATAGCCCAAACCGGACACTTCGACCCCGAAAAGATGGACATCCGCCCCGAACCGAACGAAGAAAACGGTACGGTGGACATCATCTTCAACCTCGAGTCGAAAGCTAATGACCAAGTGGAATTCTCTGCCGGCTGGGGCCAGACGGGTATCATCGGCAAGCTGAGCCTCAAGTTCACCAACTTCTCAATCAAGAACCTGTTCAAGCCGTCGACCTACCGCGGCATAATCCCGCAAGGCGAAGGCCAGACATTCACCATCAGCGCACAAACCAACGCAAAATACTATCAGGCATACAGCGTGTCGTTCCTCGACCCGTGGTTTGGCGGCAAACGTCCTAACTCACTCTCGGTCACCGGTTTCTATTCGCGTCAAACAGGTATCAACTCGTCGTACTACAACAGCACATATTCCAACTATATGTACAACTACTATTACGGCAGCAATTACGGCAACTACTATAACAACGCCTACGAAGACGCCTATGACCCCAACAAATACCTTCAGATGGCAGGTATTACCGTTGGCTTTGGCAAACGATTGAAATGGCCTGACGACTTCTTCACTTTCACCGCCGAATTCAGCTATCAATGGTATAGCCTCAAGAACTGGGAATACCTCTACTATATGAACAACGGCGTGTCGAACTCGCTGGTGCTGGGCTTGACTCTTGCCCGCAACAGTATCGACAACCCATTGTTCACCCGCAAGGGTAGCCAATTCTCTTTGAGCCTGCAGATGACTCCTCCGGCAAGCCTCTTTGGCAAGAAAAACTGGAAGGCACTCTCGGAGTCGAACACCACCCAGGCAAAAAAGGATATGTACAAATGGATTGAATATTGGAAGCTGAAATTCAAATCACGCACCTACACTCCAATTGCCAACCCCGACGGACAATACACCCTGGTGCTCATGACGCGTGCCGACATCGGTTTGCTGGGCAGCTGGAACAAATATCTCAAGTCGCCATTCGAAACATTCTATGTGGGCGGCGACGGTATGTCGGGCAGCTACACCTATGCCACCGAGACAATCGCACTCCGCGGCTACGACAACGGACAGTTCACCCCATTCGGCAGCGAAGGCTACGCCTACAGCCGCTTTGCAATGGAATTGCACTTCCCATTTGTGCTCCAAACCAGTAGCACCATCTATGGTCTGGCATTCCTCGAAGGCGGTAACGCATGGACCCGCGTGAGCGACTTCTCGCCGTTCAACATCAAGCGAAGCGCCGGTGTGGGTGTGCGCATCTTCCTACCTATGATTGGTATGATGGGTATCGACTGGGCATATGGTTTCGACACCGTGCGCAACCAAAAGGGCGGAAGCCACTTCCACTTTGTGCTCGGACAGGAATTCTGATAACAAATTTTCACCATTGCTAAATGAAAAAGTGAAAAAATCTTCAATTTAACATTCCAAGTAAACCATTCGACGGTTTATAGGTCAAAACTAATGAAACGAAGATTTTAGTAATTAAAACTTATTGATTATTTACGAACTATGAAACGAATAGCACTATTGACAATAGCCATCCTGGCATGCGCCATGGCATCGTATGCGCAGAAGTTTGCACTTGTCGATATGGAGTACATCCTGAAGAACGTGCCTGCCTACGAGATGGCAAACGAGCAGCTCAACCAAGTGTCGCAACGCTGGCAGCGCGAAGTGGAAACAGTGGCTAAGGAAGCCGAGACAATGTATAAGAACTACCAAAGCGAAATGGTGTTCCTCACCGACGACCAAAAGAAGAAGCGCGAAGAAGAAATAGTGGCAAAGGAA
Source organism: Muribaculaceae bacterium (assembly GCA_051871535.1). Lineage (GTDB taxonomy): Bacteria > Bacteroidota > Bacteroidia > Bacteroidales > Muribaculaceae > SFTJ01. The sequence goes on from JBJECX010000019.1 coordinate 43,439, forward strand.
AAAGAAGCCACCGAACTGCGCTACAAATACTTTGGCCCGCAAGGCGAACTCTACAAAAAACGCCAATCGCTCATCAAACCCATTCAGGACGAAGTGTACAACGCAGTGAAAAAGGTGAGCGAAGAACGCGGCTACTCGGTGATTTTCGACCGCGCCTCGAGCTCTAACATCATCTTTGCCTCGCCACGAATCGACGTGAGCAACGACGTTCTCACCAAAATGGGCTACGGAAAATGATTAAATTGTAATAAATCAAACAATTATAACTCTACCTCAGCGTAAAACAAAAATTTTTTGCGTATCTTTGCATTCGTTATTTAGAAATTCATAAAATATTATAGACAAAAATGATTAAGAAACTTTTTTTAGCAGCCATGTTGGCATTGCCTATGTGCCTGTCGGCTCAATCTCTCAAGTTCGGAACTGTCAACACAGGTGAAGTGTTCAACGTGATGCCTGAAAAGGCAACTGCCGAAGCTACCCTCAAAGCCGCTTCTGACAAGTATGAAGCCGAATTCAAACGCCTCCAGGAAGACTTCCAGAAGGACTACAACGATTTTGAAAAAATCAAGGGCGATGCTTCCACTCCTGCTGCAATCAAGGAACGCCACGAAAAAGACCTGCAGGACAAGTATCAGAAGATTCAAAACTTCCAACAAACTGCAGCGCAAGACCTCCAAAAGCAACAAGAAACTCTCATCGCTCCCATCCAAGCTAAGTTGCAACAAGCAATTCAAGCTGTTGGTGCCGAAAACGGTTTCACCTACATCTTCGACCTCTCGATTCCGTCGATTATCTATCACGGCAACGGCAGCCAAGATATCACTCCGCTCGTAAAGGCTAAGCTCGGAATCAAGTAATCTTGCGATACTGCAACATTACAAATTAGCAAATTAGATTTTTTTAATACAGCCATCCTTTGCCTAAGGCATTGGATGGTGTTTTTTATTAGGCTTATCTGCTGAAAATTTAGTACATTTGCATAGCAACAGCATATGCTGATGGGGCAACGCGCCCCGTGCCTTGTATAACACCCCTCTCCATATCGAAAAAAGAAGAATAAATAAGTGAAATAAACAATTAAAGTATTATTGAGTTATGGTAAAACGTACGATTTTAGCGATACTCCTCGCTGCTCCTTTATTTGCTTTTGCACAGAATATTAAACTTGGCAAGGTTGACCAAAAGGCACTTTTCGACGCCATGCCCGAAAAGGTTGCTGCCGAGGCTCAAATCAAGAACCTCAGCGACCAATACAAAAAGGAATACGACCTGCTCCGCGCCGAGTATAACCGCAAATATGCCGACTTCCAAGCCATTGCCATCGACAACAAGACTCCGGGCACCATCAAGGAACGCCGTATGCAGGAATTGCAGGAAAACAACCAGAAAATCGAGTTGTTCATGAAGAATACCGCCGACGACCTCAAGAAGAAGGAAGCCGAGCTAATCGACCCACTGAAACAGCGCATCGCCAACGCCATCAAGCAAGTGGGCGACGAGGGCGGATACATTGTAATCCTCGACGTCAACGACCCCAAAGTGGCATACATGAACAGCATGTTTGAAGATGTAACACCTAAAGTGAAAGCATTGCTCAACACCACCAACTAATCTCACCCTCCCCCCACAATAATTAATCATGTTAAACAATCTATTTAGCCTCTTCGGCGCCACTGCAACGGCTTCGCGTGCCATATTACGTAGCCTGGTGGCAGTGGTTGGCGCTGTGTTGTGTGCAATCAGCACCTTTGCCGTCGACATCCCTGCCGGCACGTTCTACTTCGACAACTCGCTCACCAAATACAGCCAGGTGAAATTTGTCTACGGTCGCGACGACAGCAACGAATCGTATGTAGTGTCGATGACTCAGCACCAAGGCGACATCTGGAAAATCACCTTCGCCGAGACGGCTAAGAACATGTATCGCTACACCTTTGCTGCCACCACCCTCGACGACGGCAAGGTTAACAACAACTTCTCCACACTGAAAAACCTCATCAGCAACGCCCGCGGCGAATATCGCACCGCCACCACCGACCAGCAAATAATCGTTGGCGGCGTCTACACCCCAACAAGCGGCGACAACTGGGCGCAAGGCGCGTGGAAATTGCCGCAAGCGAGCCCATACGGCTATTCGGGAACACTGCCGGTGATGTTCATCAACACCGATTCGGGCAACGAAATCACCTCTCGCGACGAGTATGTCACCGCCACCTACTACATCGACAACCTCGGGCTTGATGGCTACACCTCAATCGGGTCGGCAGACGCTCCGCTCACGTTGCAGGTGCGCGGTCGCGGCAACTACACCTGGACCGGCTTCGACAAGAAGCCCTACCGCCTGAAGTTCGATGCCAAAGCCAAACCGCTTGGCATGAATTCGAGCCGCCACTTTGTGCTTTTGGCGCACGCCGACGACAACATGGCATTCCTGCGAAACACCGTAGGATTTGAGCTGAGCCGCCGCCTGGGCTTGAATTATACCCCCAACCAGCAACCGGTAGAACTGGTAATTAACGGCACCTATCGCGGACTGTATATGCTCACCGAAAACATTCGCATCGCCAAGGACCGCGTGAACATCTTTGAGATGGAAGACAATGCCACCGACGACGTCACCGGCGGCTGGATTGTAGAAATCGACAACTACGACGACCCGGCGCAGATTAAAATCACCGAAGGCAATGGCGAAACGCTGCGCATAACCTACAAAGCGCCCGAGATTCTCTCCACCGAGCAACATAACTATCTCACACAGCAGATGAATGCCATCGACGACGCCATCTATGTCGCCGACAAAGCATCGCAGCAGTGGGAGCAACTTGTCGACATTGACACCCTCGCCCGTTTCTATATAGTGCAGGAAATCATGGATAATGCCGAATCGTTTCACGGCAGCTGCTATATCCACCGCGACCGCGGCGCCGACAAGAAATGGGTGTTCGGTCCGGTGTGGGACTTCGGCAACTCGTTCCACCGCGGAACAGATAAGTTCATCTACACCGACCCGCCTTTCGGGCAAACATGGATTGGCGAGATAGCCCGATTCCCTCGCTTTCAAAGCGTAGTCACCGCACTGTGGCGCAAATTCCTGGGCGAGAGCTACGAGTCGCTCGACTCGTTCATCGACTCTTTCATAAGGCAAATAAGCACAGCAGCCGCCTACGACGCCCAGCGCTGGCCAAGCTACGGCAACTCGAACGTGAGCAGCTGCGCTTCCGATTTCAAGAATATGCTCGGGCAGAAAGTGTCGTGGCTCACCGGCAAGTGGGGCGAAGCCAACAGCATTGCCGTCACCGAAGCCGATGCACAAGCCACCGTCTATGCTCAGGCAGGCGGCTTGGCGATAGCTGCCGATGCCGACATAGCGCAAGTGGTGGTATACACCACCGATGGTCGTGTGGCAGCCTCGCTCACGCCAAACCGACCCACATGCAGCATCGCTTGCCCCGATGGCATATATGTGGTTGACATCACGCTGCAAGGCGGACGACACATAGTGGCAAAAGCCGTAGCAGCATCGTTCTGACGCGCACCTACACCTCCCACCTCCATACACACAACGTAAAAAAAGGTTCTGCTTGACACCGCATGGCAACAATCGTCGCCGCAAATGTCAAGCAGAACCCTTTTTATATTTATCTCTCTATTTTCAGCCTCGCTCGAGTGGCGGGGTGTTCATCCTATATATTATTCAGCACGTCGCTGAGGCGTGAGATGATGCAAGGATGCATCTGGGCATCTTCGTCGGCTGTCCAGCCCTTGCCCTTCAGCCACAACACCTTGCAGCCAAGGCTCTCGGCAGGCACAATATCCTTGCGATAGCTGTCGCCCACCACAAGCACCTCCTCGGGCTGCATGCCCAGTGCCTCCACGCCCAAAGCAAAGATTTTGGGGTCGGGTTTTCGCACGCCCACCACGGCACTCTCAACAATAGTGCGAAAATACCGGCGCACGTCGAAGTCGGTTAGCACACTCTCCACGTTGCCGTAGAAATTGCTCACCAGCACCATAGGATAGCGGGCATAAAGTGCTTCGAGCGTAGGGCGAGCCTCCTCAATGCACCGGCGGGCGGCTTCGTAGCAGAACTTGGCAATATGCACCGCATTCGCCTCGATGTCGAACGAGTCAGCCAGCACCTTGCGTTCCACCAGGTCGGTGAGCTCGATGCGCATCTTAATCAGCAGCAAGTCGTAGAAATTGTGGTGCGGCAATATGTGGCGCACCTTGGCAAGCTCACGCTCCGCCATCACATAACTCTGGCGGAACTCTTCTTTGCTCACGTCCACTTTGGCATCCACGTAGCCCTGCCAAATCACTTCGCTCCAGTGCACGCCGCGGCTGTCGATGGTGCCGCCGTAGTCGAATATAATGCCTTTAATCATATTTTTTCGCCTGAAATATTATTATGTCGGTCTTTTCTATTTTTCCTGTGAATATTTACCCTCAGCCACCTCGTCGGCAAATCGGCTGCAGAAGCGCTCGTGACGGCTTATCATGTACACAAGCATTGAGTTGAGCACAACCAGTTCGAAAACAAAATAAAGCCACGGCATGCGCACGATAATCGACACAAACAAGGCAATCACGCGCGTGTTGAACGACAGCATGTTGGTGTACTTCATCAGCGGTTTGCTCTTGGCACGGAATGCGTCGCGGAACGACTGCGGAATAGCGGCAGCGCCACCAAACTCGCGGCGCAATTCGCGACGGAGGCGTTGCATACCCGGTGTGCAAGCCTCTTGCTGTGCCGTGTAGTTGCGATAGGTGATGGCAACAAGTTTCTTGAACGGAGTGCGCCAGGTGAGCCCGGCGTTGTCGCGGTCGAGCTGCTCGGTGCTGTCGAGTTCACTGCCATCCTCGCCCTTGAGGAAGAACAGGTGGAACTGGCGATAGTAGTCGGCAGCGGCAGCTTGCTTGGTATGGCTCATGCCGGCTGTGATGGCAAGGGCCCAAATGAGCCACTGGTGCTCCATGAAGAAAGCGCTTGAATCAATCACACGGAACACGAGCGTGAAATAGATGGCAATGAACCAGAAATCGCCGCTCATGCCGTCGAGTATTCTGCCCAGACGCGAATATTGCTTGGTCATACGCGCCAGCTGACCGTCGGCACTGTCGAACGAGTTGGCCCACACCAGCAGCAGCATGCCAACGAAATTGAGCCACATCTGATTTGGCTCGTGGTAATAGAATAGCAAACCGCCTGCCACGCCAAGGAAAATCGAGGCTATGGTGATTACGTTTGGCGTAATGCCCAGTTTGGCGGCAAGCAGCGCCCAGAAGAACCCTATGGGTCGATAAAACATCAGGTCGATTGTTTCCTCTGTATCCATCGACTTGAGCGAACCTTTATATGCTTCTTTAAATTCTTTGAAACTTCGCATTTATGTAAACAATATTATTCCAGTAGCATTTCTTTTGTTAATTATAAAAAACGCGGTCAGCGTGCTTTCTCGGCGTGCTGCTTCACAGCTGCAATCACCGCCTTGGCAATGTAAGGCGCAGCCTCAACGCGGCACGGCGCAAAGCTTGGCCAGTCGTTAAAGTCGATAATCTGCATCTTGCCATCCGAGTCGACGATGCAGTCGCCACCATATATCACCACGTTCAGCTCTTCGGCTGCACGCTGGCAGATGTGCTTCATCTCATCCACGTCGAAGTGGAATCCCTTCGATTTGCCGTTGATGGCTTCGGCACCGTATTTGCTGTGGCCCTCGTCGAACGGATAGAACCAATAGAAGAACGATTGGTCCTTCACCCCATAGAACTTGATGAGGTCGCCCACCAGGTGCTTGTTAATCACCGCACGCTTTATGCCGCGATAGAAATATTCTTGAAGCACTTCCTGCGCCTCCTCAGGATGGCGCACATAGCTCACGTCCTCCTTGTGCATGGCGTGGAAGTCGCCTCGCTTAATCCAGCAGTTCTGAAAACCGGCTTTCTTCAGCTGCCCCTTCACAGCCTCGTCGGTGTTCACAATCAGGCTTTCGGGGTAAGGAATATCGTTACCCAGCAAGATGCGGGTCATGCGCTCGCGGGTGCAGTTTTCAATTCCATAGCCCGAGTTAATCACCAGACGGCCTTCGTCCTCGTAGCGCTGCAGTCGCGCTATCGAAGCCTGCTCACGGCACATGTTAATTATCACCTTTTCCTCAACGCCGCTATTGTTGAATTGCTCCTCGCTGTAGACGTTCACAATGCAACCGCGCTTGCGCAGCTGGTCGGCAACGGCATTGAAAATGGCTGTGTCGTTTCCAATGTGATTTGGCGAATAAGCGCCGGCGCGCATTATTCCTGCTATCGTAATTTCTGCCATAATCGGTTTATAGTGTGATTGTTGTTTCTATGTTGAAATCAGTCTTGCCCGCTGATGAATCGCTCAGCCACCTCAATGTCGCCGGCGTGGTCAACGTCGATAATCTTGTCAATTGAATATGCCTTGAGCTTCAAGCCGTTCTCCACCAAGGCACGCTGAAAGTTGCGCATGCGCGACACGCCCGAGGCTATGCAGTGCTCAAGCACCCGCCACGAAGCGTCGGTGAGCGAATAGATGCCGCCAGAGATGTATTTTGCGCCCTCGTATGCCTCATCGCGGAAGGTGCGAATCTCCATTGCCGGGTCGACATCGACATACAATGGCTTCTCGTCCTCGATGAACGGAGTGACTGCCATCATGCCGTCGTGAGTGGTGTCGGCTTCAAACGCTGCCACATATCTGGCAAAATCGGGTTCTTTGAAGATGGTGTCGACGGTGGTGAGGCAGAACTTGCCGGGCTTCATCACGCGAGTGAGCTCGTAGAAGCTGTGCATCGAGCTTGGTGTTGACTTCACCACAATGTTCAGCGGCACCGGCAACGTGGCTTTCAACTGCTTCAGATAGTCCTGAACCTCGGTCATTTCTTCGTTCACAATCACGCTCACGCTCTCGGCATTGCAACGCACAAAGATGTTTATCAGGCGTCCTATCATAGGCTCGCCACACAGTTCAACCAGTGGCTTTGGCTTCTTCACGCCCTCTTGTGCCAGTCGGCTGCCCTCGCCTGCAGCAATAATAGCATAATTCATAGCGATATACTTTTTGTTTACGGTAAATTAATCTTCATCCTCCACCTTGGTCAAATCCAGCACTTCCTTGTCGCCGCTCTTGTCGAAATACATGCGGCGCAGCGGATTCTGCGTCATCTCGGCATAATTGGAACGGTTGCGATAGATGTCGATTGCCGCATAGATGGCTTCGCGCATGCTCTGGTCGTTGGCTTCGTTCTTGCCGGCGATGTCGTAGCCGGTGCCGTGGTCGGGGCTGGTGCGCACATATGGCAACCCGGCAGTGAAGTTCACGCCGCTTTCCATAGCGATGGTCTTGAACGGAGCAAGTCCTTGGTCGTGATACATTGCCAGCACGCCGTCGAAGTGCTTATACATCTCATTGCCAAAGAAACCGTCGGCTGCATAGGGGCCGAATGCCACCACCTTGCTCTCCACTGCCTCGGCAATTGCCGGAGCAATCACTTCCTGCTCCTCCTTGCCCAGCAAGCCACCGTCGCCGGCATGCGGGTTGAGCGACAGCACGGCAATGCGCGGACGCACAATGCCAAAGTCGCACTTCAGCGACCTATTGAAGGCATACAACTTTTCGAGCACGGCTTTCTTGGTGATGTGCTCGCTGATGCGCGCCACAGGCACGTGGGTGGTCACCAGCGCCACGCGAATCTTGTCGCTGAAAAGAATCATCAGCGCCTTGTCGCCATCGCCTATGCTCGCCTCGAGGTATTCGGTATGTCCCGGGAAAGTAAATTGTTCACTCTGGATGCTCTTTTTGTTGATTGGGGCAGTGACAAGCACGTCGATGAAACCCTGCTTGAGGTCGGTCACTGCACGTTCCAGCGCATCGAATGCTGCCTTGCCGGCAATCTCGCTGCTCATGCCCAATTCCACAGTCACCTCTTTGGTTGCCACTTCAACCAGGTTGTTCACGCCGTCCTTAATGTCGGCACTGTTGCGAACCACGTTCATCGACACCGGCTGCAAATCAAGCGCCTTGCGGTGATAACTTGCCGTTTTTGCCGAACCATACACCACCGGTGTGAACAACTCTGTCATTTGTTGGTTTTGGAGTGCCTTCAATATCACTTCATAACCTATTCCGTTGGTATCCCCTTGGGTAATGCCAACACGTATTAATTTTTCGTTTGCCATTAAATGTCAGTAAGTTACACGGCGAGGACGCTCGCAGGAAAACCGCTTCACTACAGCGCCGACCACGCCACACTAAAAATATTCTGCTAAGTTACGCATTTTTCCGCTATTTTTCAATAGTTTGCCCCACCAACTCGCACCTTGCCGCACCATCAATTCGCTGTTGGGTAACATAAACACGGGCGGGCGGCAGAGAGCGTCACTCATCGGGGTCGAAAAGCAAGGCATCGCGCCCGCTGTCCGAATTGATGCTACGGCGGTAACGCTCCACCTCGGCTCTGAGCCGCGCAAACGCCCACGCAACAATGGCAGCATCGTCAAGCAGCCCCATACCAATGAGGAAATCGGGCACCACGTCGAGCGGCGACACCACATACACCAACGCCGCCACAGCAAGCAATATGCTGCCCACACGGCATTGGCGATAACGACCTGCGGCAACATCACGCGCCATAGCGGCAAGCATCTGCAGCTCGTCGCGCACCTTGTCCAAGCCCTTACGCCCGGCATATTCGCGCACAAGAGCCACCAGTTTGCTCATCCGCTTCGGGCTGCTCATGTAGTAAGCCGCACGTCGCAGCCACGGACCCTTCAGAAATTGCTTAACGTAGTTGTTCATCTTTTTTCTTTCCTATAATTTTCTTTATTTTTGACTATCAACACAGCCTTTAGTTTAATCACCCCCTGCCAATGCACCATCAGCAGCATGCCTGCAAATCAGATTAATAATCAACCATTTATCTCGCACTAACCAATAATCGTGCGCATACTTGCATTTGTCGCCGCCAAATCAGAGCCCGGCCGTGGGCAAAGCGGGAGGGGCGTATCGCATACGCCCGACAACCGTCCGCCTTGGCCGTTCGATGATAACCGCGGAGCGGTTACAACCTCAATAACCCCATGTTGACGATAAGCGAAGCGCAATCGGCTACGTGGGGATAGCAATAGTCACCCCAATAAACACAACCGCGGCGCGGTTGCAGATTCAGATTGTTGTATTCTGTGCGAACCAATAGGCGGGTGAGCACCGAAGGCGCTGAACCATGCTTAACCGCTGGCAAGCCCCTTTGGGGAGCAGCCTGCGGAAAGTGCACCCACCGTAATATGTGCCTCGAAGAGGTACAATATGTTCGACATCTTCGAAGCCGAACAAATGTGATGCATCCGACTTCCGCAGGTTGCGCTGTCGCTCCACCCGCGGTTAAGCATGGTTTGCCATCTCCGATGGCATATCACCCGCCATGTGAATCATAATCCTGGCTGCCGGGTCTGCAACCGCGCCGCGGTTGTGGATGGTGGGGTGGATGAGTGTCCCCACATAGTCGCCTACGGCGCCAATGTGGGGTTATTGAAGTTGTAACCGCTCAGCGGTAATATCGCCGGTTGTTGGTTGCGCTTCGCTTACCCCGGGCTAAATACCTCGCCTTACGGCTCGGCGTCACATGCTTCGCATGTCATCGCATCCACAACCGCGACGATGCCGTCACATAGACCATGACAATTCCATCAAAACGACCGCGATAATGCCACCAAAACGAACACGATAATGCGCCACATCAACCACGAAAACCATCGTTGAAATGGGCGTCCGAAGGACGTGACCCCGGAGGCAGAATGCCGACGGGATTTAGCCGTGGGTGAGCGAAGCGTAACCCACGGAAAGCGCCCCTACAAAAAAATGCATCCGTATAGGATGCGAATTTTGCAACACGCCCCTAAAACAAAAGAGCCTTGAGAACAATTCTCAAAGCTCTTTTAATTCTATCAGGATGATTTAGTCCCTTGTGGGGGCAATCTATCAAATCATTTGTTCGCCACCGTTGTTGTTGGCTTCGCCGCCATTGTTGCCGTTGTTGCGGCGTGGACCGCCGTTGCCGCCTTCGCGACGCGGACCGCGACCTTCGCGACGTGGACCATTGTTGCCACCCTCGCGACGTGGACCATTGTTGCCACCTTCGCGGCGTGGACCGCGACCCTCGCGACGTGGACGTTCCTCAAAGCCTTCAGGCTTTTCTTGAAGTGCCTTCATCGACAGGCGGAACTTGCCGGTCTTCTTGTCGATTTCAATCAACTTGACAGTTACCTCATCGCCTTCCTTCAAGCCGCTGGCTTCCATATTTTCCAGACGGTTCCAAGATATTTCGGAGATGTGAAGCAGACCGTCCTTACCGGGCATGAATTCAACGAATGCGCCAAACTCGAGGATGCTTTGCACCTTGCCGGTGTACACCTTGCCTTCTTCAGGCACAGCAACGATAGCCTTGATGCGAGCCACAGCAGCGTCAATCGATTCCTTGTTAGAAGCAGCGATTTCAATTTGACCTACGCCGTCAACCTCATCGATGGTGACGATGGCGCCGGTTTGCTCCTGAATACCTTGGATGGTTTCGCCGCCCTTACCGATGATTGCGCCAATGAATTCCTTCTCGACAGTCATCGAAACGATGCGTGGAACATGAGGCTTATAGTCTTCGCGTGGAGCAGGGATGGTTTCGTTGATTATGTTGAGGATGTGCAGGCGGCCTTGCTTGGCTTGCTCGAGTGCTTCGGCAAGAATTTCATACGACAGGCCGTCGCACTTGATGTCCATCTGAGTGGCGGTGATGCCGTCCTTTGTACCGGTCACCTTGAAGTCCATATCGCCCAGGTGGTCTTCGTCGCCCAGGATATCCGACAAGATGGCATGCTTGGTGCCGTCCGAAATAAGACCCATGGCGATGCCGGCAACAGGCTTCTTCATCTTCACACCGGCGTCGAGCAGCGAGAGGGTGCCGGCGCAAACGGTTGCCATCGACGATGAGCCGTTCGACTCCAGAATGTCGCTAACGATGCGGCAAGTGTATGGGAAATCCTCAGGGAACATACCCTTGAGGGCACGCCATGCCAAGTGGCCGTGACCAATTTCGCGACGTCCTACGCCACGTTGTGGCTTTGCTTCGCCTGTTGAGAATGGCGGGAAGTTGTAGTGGAGCAGGAAACGCTCGGTGCTGTGATTGAGCACGTCGTCAATCATCTTTTCGTCGAGCTTGGTGCCCAATGTCACTGTGGCAAGGGCTTGTGTCTCACCGCGTGTGAATACTGCCGACCCGTGAGGACCCGGAATATAATCGGTTTCGCACCAGATTGGACGTATTTCGGTGGTCTTGCGGCCGTCGAGGCGTACACTCTCGTCGAGCACGCAACGGCGCATGGCCTCTTTTTCCACATCGTGATAGTAACGCTTGATGAGCGGAGTCTTTTCTTCGCGTTCCTCTTCAGGAATCGATTCGATGAACTCGTTACAGATGGCTTCGAAGCTGTCGGCACGCCAGTGCTTGTCGGCGCAACCGGCCTTGGCGATGGCGTATGCCTTGTCGTAGCACACTTCCTTCACCTTTGCACGCAGCTCTTCGTCGTTCACCTCGTGGCAATATTCGCGCTTCACGGTCGAGCCCACTTCTTCGGCAAACTCCATCTGAGCCTTGCATTGAATCTTGATTGCTTCGTGAGCAGCCTTCAATGCTTCCAGCAAGTCGCTTTCGCCAACTTCGTCCATTTCGCCCTCAACCATCATGATATTGTCATACGTAGCACCTACCATCAAATCCATGTCAGCCTTTTCAAGTTCACTGAAGGTTGGGTTAATAACGAATTTGCCATCGATGCGTGCCACACGCACTTCACCGATAGGACCATTAAATGGAATGTCCGATACTGCCAATGCAGCCGAAGCAGCCAAACCGGCAAGTGCATCGGGCATGTCTTCGCCGTCGCTCGAGAACATAATCACGTTCACGAATGTCTCGGCGTGATAGTTATCGGGGAACAACGGACGCAGCACACGGTCAACCAGACGCGATGTGAGGATTTCGTAGTCCGAAGCACGGCCTTCACGCTTGGTGAATCCGCCTGGGAAACGGCCCGCTGCCGAAAATTTTTCTTTGTATTCAACTGTAAGTGGCATAAAGTCCACTCCTTCACCGGCTTCTTTAGCCGATACAACTGTCGCCAGAAGCATAGTGTTGTTCAGGCGCAGTTCAACCGCTCCATCGGCTTGCTTTGCAAGTTTTCCTGTTTCAAGGGTGATAACACGTCCATCACCCATGTCGATGGTTTTTTTGATAGGTGTCAACATAATTTAATTTATAATTCAGCTTTATTTGAAAATTCGTGCAAAGTTAGCAAATATTCTGCTCTTTTGCTACTAATTGGCTCGATAATAACCTTTTTTAATTAAAATTTTATCCAACCTACCACACAATTCGAAATATATTTATTTACAAAATGACACTATCACAGAAAAAACAATTACAGCACCCCGCAAAGGTTATGGCATGAACCTTTGGGGATGCTGCAAATTGCTGTTTAGTTACTATTGCTTATGTGAAAGGAGTCTTAGTCGACAACCACCTTTGCGGTGTAGCCGCCCACGCGCACAACATACACGCCGGCAGCCAGTTGCGAGGCGTCGATGGCTGTATTGCCTGCCTCTACGCGTTGGCTCATCACCAGGCGCGAGTCGATGCTGTAAACGTCAACCACAGCCGGCAGCGATGTGCTCACAAGCAGCATGCCGTCACGTGCCAGCACCTTAGCCTGAGCAACGGTGGCAACGCCATCGATGCCTGTGGTGGTGAAGTTGATGGTTTCGCTCACCTCCTTGCCGTTGGAGTTGGCTGTGATGGTGAGTGAGCCCTGTCCTTCGTCGCCGCCGGTGACGATGAGCTTGCCGCCTTCAACCTTGGCGCTGATTGAGCCGGTGGTGGTGGCTGACACCTGAATCAGGGCATCTACGTTGTCGGCATCGGTCACGATGTCGGTGAGTGCATATTCAGCCGATGTTGTCGACACCACACTTGCGGCAATCTTGTCGGCATGGATTTCGGGCGCATATTTATCGGGGAAGAACACCAGTGCGGGGAAAGGATAGGTCAGGCTCTGCTTTTCGCCGCCAATCACCACGCTTGTGTACAGCTCTTGGTCAGAAAGCATTTCGCCCTCGGCGCTATATACGCGCATTGCGCAACCGGGCTTCCAACCTGCTTCTTCCATTGCTGCATAAATGTTGCCGTCGAGCGGACTCATGCGCATTCCGGCGCTGTAGAACTCATATTTGTCGCCGGTGTTGTCAATTACTGTCGAGGTGGTTTCGCTGTCGATATCGTAGCAATAAACCTTCATAGGCGAGCTCCATCCGGCATCTTCCTTCCAGTAAATCTTATTTTCCTTTGCACTGGCAAAGAACGAGTCGGCAGTCCAAGCAAACCCGGTGTTTGGCACGGCATAATCTACCGCCTTGCTTTCGGCAGCATAGGTGTAAGGATTGATTTTCACAATCGATTTCCCGGTGGTGCTTGCCCAGATGTTGCCGTCGTTTGCCATGAGCATAGCATAATAAGTGCCCTCGATTGTGTGCTCAATGGTGAGTGTTTCGGGGTCGATGACAACGATGTTGCCGCCATAGTTCACGGCAAACACCTTGCCGCCCACTTCGAGCATCATGCCCACCTCGTTGCCCGAGCAGAGTGTGGCTTTGCTTTCAGCAAGTTCGGTGTCGTATACCACAATACCATCGGAAGTGCTCACATACACATATTTCTTGGTTGGCAACACAGCGCGTGGGTCGCCGCCGTTGGCAAGCGTGGTAAGGTTCTTCTGCAGTTTGAGCGTCTTGGCATCGAACACCATCAGTCTGCCCGAAGTCTTGGTACCGTTACCACTCTGCTTGCTGCATACATATACCTTGTCGCCCCAGATAGTGGCATATTGTCCGGTTACGCCCAGCTCAACAGCGTTGTCGTTTTCAGCCTCAATCACACGGTAGTGAATGTTGCCGTCGGCATCGCGGAAGTTAATGAAGCCTTTTGAGCCCTCGTTGAGCACAAACACGCCATCGGTGTAGTCGATGCCTTCCACTTTGGCTTCGGGGTGAAGGTCTTCGGCACCAATCACCTCGGTTGACACTTCGCCCACCCATCCGGCATAGAAATTAACGCCGGTGTATACCTTCACAAAATCGATTTGGCTGAGTTTCACCTTATTGCCGCTGGCGTCAACAGCCCAATCGATGTCGAAGCCTTCAACCTCGCTGTTGGGCAGGTCGTCAACGTAGCCCCAGCCGCGTGCTGTGGCAACATAGTGGGTGCCGTTGCCGCTCTTGTCCTCCACGTTGCTTGCCAGCAGCGTGCCTGTAAACTGCACGGTGGCATCGTCAACCCAGTTGGGCCAATAGCTTTGTGTCTTGAAGGAGTTGCGCATTATGTAACCTATATTCTCCTCGTCGGTGCCAATCATCCACTTGATGTAGGTGCGGTCGGTGATATAGGAATAATCCGGGTCGGGGTCGGCATTGGTTGCACGGTCGGCTGCCGGCTTATAGTAGGTGATTGTCTGGTTCTTGAGCGTGCTTGCAGCCGAATAGTCGCTGCCGGCAAGCTCATACCATGGGTCGTCGGGCAGTCCGTTGCCGTTGGCGTCGACGCTCACCATCACTATGCCGGTTTCGCTGGTGTAGTAGCCGGGATACTGTGCATCGGCAGCAGCGTTGCCATACACCTTGAAGTCGCACTGACCGGCGACGTTCACCACCGGGTGGTCGAACCCGAACACCACATATCCGCCAAAGCCGCCAAGCGAAACCATGCCTTCGCTATCGACACCCTGACCGACAAGCTGTTGCGATGCCTTTTGAAGCATCGTTTCCTTGGTGTCACCCTCTTCCCATTCGGGCACATTGTTGATGTGCTGGCCGGGAGCGGGATTGTAATCGTAAACTTTTGTAATGTACTTGCTGTTTTGGGCACCGATGCCAAGAGCGGTGCAAACAGCCATAGTCACGAGTAATGTTTTTTTCATATACCTAATTATTATTATGATGTTATGATGTTTATTAATAATCGTTTATGTCGGTGCCAAGCATTGCCATGTGGGCAGGCACATCGCCGGTGCGCACGCTCCACTTTTGCACGCCGTCGCTTCCGTAGCAATACAGATAGCCGGGGTTCACGTAGTTTCGGGCGTCGCTGATGTAGAAATCTTTGGTGATTGGGTTCACCATGATGCCGTAAGGTGCCTTTATCTTAGCGTCGGTGCCATCGGTGATTATGTTGTCGCACACCACACGATGCTCGTTAACGTCTATTATGCTGTATTGTGTGCCACTGCCGGCGGCAGCGGTCCAGTCGGTGGTCACCACATACAGCGAGTCGCCGTCGAGCCACAGGTTGCCAATGCCCATATCCAGCTGTGCCACCATGCGCTGCTTGCGCACATCGTAGCACTGCAATACGCCTTTCACGTTCATATAATCGCCTCGGCACGTTATCCACAACCCGCCGTGATGGTCGGCAACAAGGCGCTCGGGATTAAGCCCCACCTCAATCTCGTCAATCACAGCAAACGAGTTGATGTCGATAACCGACAGGTGGTGCTCGTAGTTGGGTGCCATATATCCACCACTGTTCGCCACATAGATGCGACCGTTGGCAATCTCCAGTCCGTCGGGCTGGAAGCCCACCACGCACTGCGCCACCACCTGCAGCGTGGCAGTGTCCACCTTAGCCACATAGCCCAGCTGCTCGTAGTCGGGCTTTATCACCACGGGGCCGGCATAGCTGGTGACGTAGGCATATCCCTTATGGAACTTGATGAAACGGCAATTGGGAATGTCAATCTGCCCGATGCGCTCGGTGGTGGCGGCGTTCATCACCTCCACCTTGTTCGACACATTCACCACAGCATACAGCCGGCTGCCGTACACCGCCAGGTCGTTGCCAACGTCGCCAAGTTCTTTGGGCACCGTGGGGTTGGCGTTGCCATACACGTTGCGGGTGTAGACCCCCGACGAATAGTCGTAGTAGTCGAGCGTGCATTTGTTGCTGCCCATATTACCCTCGTTGAGCAGATAGAAGCCCTTCACCGAGGTGTATTCGGGGGTGCTGACAGGCACGTCCTCGGGGATGAAAATCACGTCGTCCTCGCGGCACGATGCCACGGCAAGCATCAGCGCAGTCAGGCTGCATATCATTATGTTTTTTAAGGCAATCATAAGTCAATCTTCAGGATAAATTTGTAGTTACGCCCCGGCATGGGATAGTTGCGAATCACATCATACTGCTGGTTGAGCAGGTTGTTCACCTCGGCAGTAAGGCGCATGTCGGCACCGAGCCAGCCAAAGTTGTAGCTTGCCGAGAGGTCGTGGGTGTACCACGGCTGCTCGTAGTTGGCAAGAATATTCGACGAGTTGTGGTAACGCTCGCCCACATATATGAAGCTGTAGTTCAGTTCGGCACCGCGCCATCTGCCGCCAAGCGTTGCACTGCCGCTATGCCACGGAATGTAGGCAATCTGCCCCTTGTAGGTGCCTGCCTCGTCGCGGCAGTCGGTGGGGTCGGTGTAGTCCTGGGCACGCTGATAGGTGTAGTTCAGGCTGCCCAGCAACGCCACGCCATAAGGCAACGCCAGCCCCAGGCGGGTTGACACGTCCACGCCGCGCACCTTCACGCGGCCTATGTTCATCATCATCCAGCGATACTGTCCCGTACCCTTGGGCACGGCAATAATCTTGTTGTTTATGGTGTTATAATAGCCGTCGACACTCACGCTCAAAGTGCTCAGCACGCCCGTACCGTCGGCAAAGTCGTACACCGCGCCGAGGTCGTATTGAGTGGCATATTCGGGCTTCAGCGAAGCGTTGCCGAAGTCGGTGTAATAGAGGTCGTTGAACGTGGGCATGCGGAAGATGCGCTTATAGAAGGCGCGCACATTGAATTGACGGTAGTTCCACGGCTGATAGCTAAGGAACACCGCCGGAGTGAATTTGCTCAGGTGGCTCACCTGCCGGCTGCGCTCGCCGCCGGAATTGCGCAAGGTGGCACGGTCGGTAACAAACGAGCCAAGCACGCTTGCCTGCGCCTTTAGCCCACGCCACTGATAAGCCGATGCCAATGCCACCAGTGCCGTGTGGCGCACCGGATAGGCAAAGCTGCTCAACGTGGCATCGAGCACATTCCACTGATAGTCGGCACTCAAGTCCACATCCCAGTTGCGTGTGAGCGAAAATTTGTTTGCCACCGACACATATATGTCGTCCTGCCAAAAACTGTTGTTGATATACATCAGCGTGGTATCGGGGTTGAGATAGCGCATATAGTCGCGGGCATATTTGGCATTCACCAGCAAAGAGTAACGCTCGCCGAACGATTTCTTGTAGCTGCCTTGGGCAAAGAAGTTGCGGTCCCATTGGCGCTGCGAGTTTTTCCACACATTGTTCACAATGGCGCCGGGGATGCCCTTTTCGCTGTCGTAGTAGTAGAGTTTGGCATTCCATTGCCCGCCGTCAACCCTGCCATACACGCCACCTTCGATGCGCAGTGCATGCAGGTCGCCGTTGCGGCGTGTGGCGGTGGTGTCCCACGCCAAGGTGCCATCGCTGAATATCTTGCGATAGCGGAACTTATAGCGACCGGTAGCGTAGGTGTATTCAACGCTCGCCGTGGCACTCACGCGGTCGCTGAACTTGTGGTCGATGCGCAGCGAGGGGTTCACAAGCCCAAACGAACCTGTGCGAAACGCAAAGCTGATGTTGTTGGTTTTGCCTTCGTCGAAGCGCGGACGGCGGCTGCGCAGATACACCGTGCCGGCTGAACCGAAATCACGAGCTGGCTGGAAAATCTCGCTTTTCTGACCGTTGTACAACGAAATCTCATCAATGTTGTCGAGCGAAAATTTGCCAAGGTCAATCTGTCCGTTTTGCGCATTACCCAGCTGTATGCCGTCGTAGAACACGCCCAAATGGTTGGTGCCCATCGAGCGGATGTCGATGGTCTTGATGCCGCCCACCCCACCGTAGTCCTTAATCTGCACACCCGAAAAATAGCGTATGGCATCGGCCACCGAATGGCTGTTGAGACCCTCGAGGCGGGCACCGCTGAGCCTTTGGCTTGGAATAACCTCGCCGTAAGGCTTGCGCTGACGCACCACCTGCACCTCGCCGAGGTGCAACACCGAGTCAATCTCGGCTTGCTGCGCTAACACAGTGCACCAGGCAATGCCGGCAAATAGCAATATGTTGAATAGTCGCTTCATTTGTTTCTTCGTTCGTTTGCTTGCATGCATCAACGCCCGGCGCGCAATACGCACTCCAAAACAATTGCCGTGACGGCTTCACACCCGCTATTTCCACTCATTGCGCAGGAAAGAAAAACCCGATTGTGTGGGGGAATATCACTGTTCACCTCGAGCAACTGCAAGTGCTCTAAAGTCCGAGAGCGTTTCATGCAATATCAAGTAATACACGGGCAGGTCTTCTGGCTCGCCTTCAATCGATTCAGGAACAACCTTCCCGCACCTGTGCTTAGGCTGCAGTGGTTACAAATAAAACAGACTTTGTCCTGCGATTATCAAAGACTTACAGCAGCGGCTCTGCTCGGGATTTACACCCGATTCCCTTTTCACCGTTCGATTTGCTCACGCCTCCTGGCGGCAACACCGAACAACACCCGGATTACGCCACTGCAAAATTACCTCATTTTTTTTGCTTCGCAAAACTTTTTACAAACAATCACCAAACAAACAATCAATCCCCTCGCAGAAAGTGCGCCACACCAAAAAGATAATTCCACAAACCGGTTCTTGACCCGAGTGAACCCAATCACTCACCGTTATGCGGAGGCGGCACTTTATGCAAGAGGATATATTATGTTTTTTATGTTTTGGCAAATGTTTGCGTTTAATCGCCAAAGAGCGACATTTGGGCAGCACCGATGTCGTGCGCAGGTTGGCGACGCTCCTCGCGCTCAGGCTGCTCTTCGGGTTTCTCCTCGGGCTCCGATGGCGGCGAAGGCATCAGCCAGTCGATGTTGTCGATGTCATCGATTGCCGACACCACTGCAGCATCCTCGGTGTTGATGTCGGCGGCGTCGAATGGGGTGATGTCTATATCGCCCACTTCCACGCCCTTGGCATCGAGCATGCGGCGCAGTTCCCCAATCTCGGCATCGCGGTCTTTTATGTTGGCTTTCAGGTTCTTGACCTGCACGTCGAACGACATATTGTCCGCCTTGTATCGGTTGAGCATCTCCGTCATCTCATCGGCACGACGCAACGCCTCGTTGAGTTCGTCCGACATTTCATTGCGTGCCTTTTCGGCTTTGGCAACAGAGGCTTTCAGGCGGTCAATACGGTTTGCCGTGTCCACATCGTGGGCGCGGTTCACTTCGGCTTGCTCAGCCACTTTCTTGCGGAGTTCAGCCACTTGAGCCTCGAGAGCGGCACATTCGTTACGGCTTTGGGCAAGAGCACTGGTAGCACTTGCTACGGCGCTGTCCGATGCCTGACTCTTCGCCAACTGCTGGCGCAAGTCGCGTATCTCGGCATCTTTGCGCTCCTTGATTACCTCGAATTGCTCAATCTTCTCCTGTATCTCGGCAGCAATTTCCAGTTCATCTTGCGCAGCCTTCAAGTCGTCCTGAAGCCCTGTTATCTCGTTGGTGGCAACAATGAGCTTTTCGCTCAATGCCTTGGCCTCCTGCTCCTTGGCAGCGGCAGTTGAACGCAGGTCGTTGATGAGGGCGTTAGCCACTTCCATCTTGCCCTTGTATTCGTTCACAATAGCCTCGGCGTCGGGCAATTGCTGCATCTCGTCGAGCTTAAGCTTCAGCGCATCGTTCTCGGTGTTGAGTTCGGCTATCTGAGCCTCGAGTTCGGTTATCTTGGCAAGGCGTGTGCGCTGGTCGTTGATGAGTTTGTTGAGGCGGGTGATTTCCTCAGCATCTTTCTGCGAATCAGACACTTGCAGCTGCATCACCTTTATTTTGTTCAGCAATCCCTTGTTTTGCAATTGCTCCTGCTCGTGCTGTGCCTCGAGGTCGGCAATGCGCGCCTCCAGGTCGTGCGACCGTTCCACTATGGCGCGGCGCTGACGTTCTTCGCTCATCAGGCGGTCCTTAATTTCCGTGGCTTTGCGCACGGCTTCGTCGGCACGCTGGTTGGATTGCGCCAGTTTGCCGGTGAGTGCGTTACGCTCGTCAATCCATTGAGTGCGAGCCTCTTCGAGCGAGGTGCGGCGCAGGTTGAGCACATAGTCGCGGAACTTCGGACCCATGGCCACGCTCACCGCCTTGCGCTCTTTTTCGATGTCGATGCAGTCGCGCACAAATTCGGGCAGGTTGCCGTTGATGATGGTGATGATGCCATCAAACACACCGTCGGGCAACTGCTCCTCCACCTCAGCCACAGGAGCCGCTTTCACCTCAGCCACGGCGGTCGACGGCTGCTCGGCAGGCTGCTCGAGCCCGCTGAGGTCGGGCACCGGTTCGTCCTTCTTGAATGGGTTGACGTAAGGCGTGCGATGGGCGGGGTTGAAGCCGTCGAGTTCGTCGTCCTCGTCGTAATCGCTGTCGGAGTATCCTAATGCGCTCTTCAGTTTATTAAAAAATCCCATATTCAGGTAATTCTATGCTAATATCTATAAACAATTTCTGTTATTCGTCGTATACTCTCGCGGTGTCGTCGCCCGATTCGGTTGCTGCCACATTCACGCCGTCTTTCAGCACAATGCCCTGGCCGTTGAGCCCGTTGATGGCAACGGTGAGAGGCGACCGGAATTGCACCACGCGCAAAAATTCGCTCTCGTAGCAGGCATCGAGGCCGGCAAGATATCCGGCATCGAAAATATTATCGGCAACCCGGGTATCCAAAGTGAAATATCCCACGCCAAACGAGGTGAGGTTTTGGAAGAAATGGGTGCCTTGACTCGGCTCGATGCTGCCACTTGGCAACGCCAGCTCCACAATCAATCTTGCTGCCGAAATGTGAGGCCATTTCACCGGAATGCCCAGCGCTTTGTCGCTTGAACCCCAACGGCCCACACCCACAAGAATATAGTTTTGCTCTTTCTCGGTAAAGTTACGATTAATTTTTTCAATTTCCTCGGCAATCAGCGAATTATTTTCCATAGAAAATTTTTCGGTTTTCACCATCACCACGCTTGTGATGTTGTCCATCATGCCATGACCGAGTGCTCGATTGCTGAATAACAGCACCTTATCTCGTTCAACCTTCATTATCCGCTCGTCGAGCATCTCGCGGCGGTCGACAATCGGTCTAATCTGCAACCAATACAGTTTTCCCTTATTGCCCTCGTTGATTTGCTTGGGACTGTTGATTACACCAGCGAACTCGATTTCCACAGGACGGTCCATAGCTTCCTGCCCTTTGCGCAGCATGCTGTCGGCAATCGATGCCAACGGAAACACATCGTGGTTGAGCACATTGGCAAATGTCACCAGTTTGCGGCCCAATCCCTGGTCGGAATCCACAATGCGGTTGTCCATAGCGTTGTAGGTCGACACCATATACTTCAGAGCGCCGCTCTTGGCAGCGTCCTGCACGCGCAGGTGCTTGATGTTGAAGCCGTCGTCAACCTTGAAGTCGGTCACCACCTCGGTGGAGTCGATGGCATAGAAATGGGTCTGCGTGTCGCGCAACGCCAGGTCGAGGGTGCTGGTTTGCAGCACGTTTCGCGGATGCCGTGGCGAGAAACGCAGCGCCATGCCGCCGTCAACAATATATTTTCCGAGCCCCACGGCAATCTCACACACGCCTTCGTCGGGCTGCTCATCGCCAATGGGATAGTAGTTGAGCGAACGGCCCACACCCGAAAACGACGGATAGTAGTGGTTGCCGTGCACCTCGCCCACCACTTCCTGAATGATTACCGCCATCTTTTCCTGGTCAATCACGTTGCTGGTTGCCACCATATATGCCTTGCTGTCGGCATAGAACACCGAGGCATACACCGCCTTGATGGCATCGCTCAACTGGTTGAGCATGGTGCGTTTGTCGGTGAAATGCGGCACCATATAGGTGGCATAGATGCCGGCAAACGGCTGATAGTGGCTGTCCTCAAGCAACGACGACGAACGTATTGCCAACGGGCTATCCACCACATCGAACAGCGCATAGAAGTCGAACACCAGCCGCGACGGCAAATCTGCCGCAAGGAAGCGTTCGAGTATCTCCTGGTCGGGGGCGTTGCTCAGGGCTATTGGATAGAGGTTGTTGGTGCGCATAAACTCATCGAAGATGTCGGTGCACAGCACCACGGTGCGCGGAATCTGCACACTCACGCCATCGAAATCGTCGAACTGCGGATTCTTCTTGATGATGCTGTCGATAAACGCCAAGCCTCTGCCCTTGCCGCCCAGCGAGCCCTGCCCGATGCGGGCAAAGTTGCTGTAATGGTCGAAGCGGTCGCGCTTGAACACTGCCACCACGCCGCGGTTCTTCATCTTGCGATACTTCACAATAAGGTCGAATATCAGCTGGCGCACCGCCCGGTCTTCTTCAACATGCTCGTAGCGGTGCATCTTCATCACCTCGGCAATGGGGAACAGCGCACGCGAATACAGCCAACGCGAAATATCGTCGTGGTTGGCGTGGTAGTATAGCGACTCGGTTGGGATGTCGAATATTTTGTTCTGCAAGCCGCGGAGGTCCTTGATGCGGTCAATCTCGGCTCCGGTGTGCGGATTACGAATCACAAAATCGCCAAAACCGAAGTTCTCGAGAATGGCTTGCCCAAGGTCGACGGGCAGTTTTTTCGAGTTTTTGTCGAGGAACGTGCCACCAAATTCGCCAACAAACTCGGCATTCTTCACCTCGCTTGACTCGATGATGATGGGCAGATTCTTGTCGAGACGGTGCAACTGGCGCGCCAATCGCAATCCTGCCTGCGAATCCTTTTTGCCTTCGTGCATAAACGACACGTCGCTAATCACACCCATCATGTGCTTGCTGTAGCGGCGGTAGATGCCCATCGCCTCCTCGTAGTTGCGTGCCAGCAGCACCTTCGGACGTCCGCGCATGCGCATCATTTGCTCGTGCTCGTTCAGCGCCTCGGTGGAGAAGTCGCGGCTCTGTTGCAAAAGGAATTTATAGAGAGTGGGCAGAATCGACGAGTAGAATCGCACCGAATCCTCAACAAGCATAATCAGCTGCACGCCCACATTGTTCACATCGTTCTCCACATTCATGAAGTCCTCAAGCAGCTTGATGATTGCCACCAGAAGGTCGACGTTGCCCAGCCAGCTGAACACAAAATCCACACCGGTGAAATCTTCCTTCGACAGGCGGCGGCTCACTTCGCGCGAAAACGGTGTGAGCACCACATAGGCTATGTCGGGGTAGCGTCGCTTGATTTCGCGCGCACCAACAAAGGTCTCGCTGATGTCGACGCCAGGCATGGCTATCACCAGGTCGTAGTGCTTGCGGTTGAGTGCCTCCAGTGCCTCGGCAATGTTCATCACCTGCGTGAAGCGCGGCGGCGAACTGAGGTTGAGCGACGTGTATTCAAAATATATCTGTTCCTCAAGGCGTCCGTCGTCCTCCAGCATAAACGCATCGTAGGGCGTTGCCACCAGCAGCACATTGAATATGCGCCGCTGCATCAGGTCGCGAAACGCCGTGTCCTTCAGATAGAGCTGACTAAGTAGTTTTTCATTCATAAGTATCCTATTGGCTCAGGTTAATATGCCCAGCCCGCCTGATTGGCGCGGGGCAAGGGATGTATTAGCTATGACGTGTGCACATCAGCCGCCTCGCCGGCATCATCGGCGCGACTGCTTTGGCTCATCGGCAAATCGGTTGGGATAAGGCACCGGCACTCGCTCGCGACGCAAAGCGCGCACCACAAGCCATGCGCCTGCCACAATAAACGGTATGCTCAGCAGTTGACCCATGTCCATGCCGCACGACTCACGCAAGGCAAGCTCCCATGGCTCCTGCACATTCTTCACAAATTCAATCACAAACCGAGGCACGAAGATTCCCAGCAGGAATACGCCGAAAATCATACCCTCGCGTTCGCCCTCGTTGCGGCGCCAATAGAGCCACAAGCACAAGCCGAACAGCAGCAAGTAGCAAAGCGCCTCGTAGAGCTGCGTGGGATGGCACGCCGCACCGTGCTCCACTATGCGGTCGGGGCAATAGAGAGTCCACCACTCCATTGAGCGCACAAACTTCATGCCCCAAGGCAACGAAGTGGGTCCGCCAAAAATCTCGCTGTTCATCAGGTTGCCAAAGCGAATCATGGCAGCCACCAAGCCCACGGGCACCACCAGGCGGTCGAAGGTCCACAGCATTGGTTTGCGCGTCACGCGGCGCGAATAGAAATACACTGCAATGATGATGCCGATGGTGCCGCCATGGCTCGCCAAACCGCCATGCCACACCTTCAGAATCTCTCCCAGATGGTCCTTATAGTAAGCCCAATCGTAGAAAAACACATGGCCCAGACGCGCACCCACCACTGTGGCTACGATGACGTTGATGAGCAGGCTGCCCACCCAGCTCTCGGGGTATCCCTCGCGCTTGAATATGCGGCACACCATCTCGTATCCAACAAGAAAACCTATGGCAAACATCAAGCCATACCATCGCACCGAAATGCTTCCTATGCCGAACATCTCAGGGTCGGCCGTCCATGTTATGTAGTTGAGCATTTTTCTCTTAAAAAATTTGTGTTTATGTTATAATAAAGACAAAATTACTATTTTTCTGCCACACCACAGCCACCACAGCCACATTTTTTGCTGCTGCCGCCACACCAACGGCGAAAAACCTGCTGCCCGCCGGCAAAAAAGCATCCGCCCGCAGGTGCCTGACACACTCACGGGCGGATGCCGCAATGCCACATTATATGGCAAGGAATACGGCAAAACCCCACCTAATCAGAGGCTTTTTCCACCATACAACTGATTCCACCACGAGGCATCGTCCTTGAGCCACTTGGCAAACCACGCCATGATGGTGTTGTGCCACTTGATGCGTTTGTGATAGTCGGTGATGTGGTGGTCTTCGCCCTCAACAAGCACCAAGGCGGTTTCGCGACCCAGCAACTTGAGAGCGGTGTACATCTGAATGCTTTCGCCCACAGGCACATTGGTGTCGGCGGTGCCATGCACAAACAGCAACGGGGTGTGAATCTTGTCGGCGTTGAACAGCGGACTTTGGTCGACAAACAGGTGGCGGTTGGTCCACGGATAATTGCCTGCCATCGACACCTCGCTATAGCTATAGCCCCAGTAGCCTTCGCCCCAATAGCTGGTGTGGTCGCTGATGCCGGCATGCGAAACGGCAGCGGCAAAGAGGTCGGTTTTGGTTTGCAGATATTGGGTCATGAAGCCGCCGTAGCTGGCGCCGATGCAACCAATCTTTTTGTCGTTGACAAAGGCGTGTTCCTTGGCAAAGCTGCGGGTGGCTCCAATGATGTCGTCAGCCACGCCCTCGCCGGCGGTGTTGACGTGCCAGGCCGAGAATTTCTGCCCGAATCCGCTGGCGCCGCGCGGATTAATCACCAGCACCACATAGCCCTGCGAGGCATAGGCGTGCTGCGGATAACGCGACTCAAAATAGCGGCTCGTTGGGCTGCAACCGCCATAGTAGTTCACCAGCATTGGCCATTTTTTGTTGGCATCGAAGTTGGCAGGCAGATAGTAGCGGCAACTGATGGTGTCGCCTTGTTGGTTGATGTAGTTCCACGCGCGGCACTCGCCAAGGGCAATGCCGTCGAGGGTCTGACGGCTCAAATCGTCGGCAAGCGTGGCGCGCCATTTGCCTGCTTCCATGGTGTAGAGGCGGTCGCTGTTGGATGCGCTCTGCCCATAGAATGCCACACGATTCGACTCGGCGGCAAGCGAGAATCCGCCAACCGTTTCTTCGGGCACATCGATGCGGCGAATGGCTCCGCTGCGCGGATTCAAGACAAACAGATTCACATAGTCGCGGTCCTCGGCTGTGAAGTAAATCATGCCGTCACGCTTGCTCCACACAGCGTGCTGTATGCTGGGGTTGAACGTGCGGGTGACTGCGCTCACCTTCATGTCGGCAAGCGACACCACATACAGCTGTATGTCGTACATGTTGGGTATCTGCCCTTCTGACACGTTCTTGCCTATGCCGCCAAATGCTTCGGGCGAACCGGTCACCACAGCGCTCTTGCCGTCGGGCGAGAACCGCGCATTCGACACAAATCCATCGTTGGCACAAATGGTGTCGGTGGTCATATCGTCGAGGTTGAGCACCATAAGGGTATTGAGGCTCGTTGGGCGCTGAGTGAGGCAGGTGCTGTGCACCGACACCAGCAGGCGCTTGCCATCGGCTGAAATGTCGTTGAGCGACACGTCGTGATGCCCGAAGGTGAGCGGTGTGCTCAGCCCCGTGGCAATGTCATATTTCATCAGCCCGCTGCGGCTGCGCCAACCGGGTTGACGGTCGTCGGGCTCAATAATCTGATATACGCTCTTGTCGTCGGCAGGGCCGTCCTCGGTGATGGTGAAAATCAGGTAGTCCTCGCCGGGCGAAACTATGAAACTGCCTTGCGGCAAATTGTCGACAAGCACTTTCTCGGCACCGGTGCGAGGGTCTACGGTCACCAGCTGACGCTTGCCCGTGATGCCGGTGCGGGTGATATAGTAGGCGCACGTGCGAGGCATCCAATGCACATTGTCGCTTAAGCGTGCCACTATGTTGCCTGTGGCAATGTCCTTGATGCAGGTTTGCCACGAACGGTTGCCGCCCGAGCGGGTAATGGTTACGCCATACGACAGGAACCTGCCGTCAGCCGACAGCCCTGCCCCATAATAGCGACTGGCATGCAGCACGTCGAGCAAGCCGTAGCTGCGAGGATGCTTTGCGGCAATGTCTGCCACCCGCACCTCGGTGTTGCCGCCGTCAACACTCACGCTCACCGTGTCGGTGCCGGCTGCTGTGGCAAGGCTCTTTATCGCCACCTTGTGCCAAAGGGCTTCGAGAGTGATTTTGCCCGAGTCGGATATCTTTTCACCATCGACGTACACCTCCTTGTGTTTCAAGCCTTTAACGTCGATTGTCACTTCGCTGCGGCTCGCCAAATAAAGGGCAAAGCCCATCAGATGCAACGCACCATTCTTCGAGGTGGTTACAAGGCGGCCGTCGCTCATCAGCTCACCTCCTTCAACAGCATCGAGGCGCAGCGATGCCGACAACTGCTTGGCGACATCTCGCGTGCCACAAGCGGTGTCAACGCTGTCAATCATCAACGGCTGTACAAGCACAAACTCACCTGCATGGCGCAACGTGTCCACCTTGACCTGTGCAGCAAAAGCCGTGGCACCCATTGCCACAGTTGCAAGAATTGCAAAAAATCTTTTCATATTTGGTTATAGTTTTTTTGGGGTTGTTTCGTCATTACCAAAGCGGCATCTTGCCGATGCTGTGCAAAGATAATAAATAATATAATGTGAGAAATCTAATTTCTCTACAAAAAAACTCC
This sequence comes from Muribaculaceae bacterium, assembly GCA_051871535.1. Lineage (GTDB taxonomy): Bacteria > Bacteroidota > Bacteroidia > Bacteroidales > Muribaculaceae > SFTJ01. The sequence goes on from JBJECX010000019.1 coordinate 70,932, forward strand.
CTCTTCAACATCATAAGGATTCTGTTACGCCTCTCTATTATGAATCGCTGCAATGCAACAATCCCTCACCGCGCGGTGAGGGATTAGCCGCCCGATGAGGGATTTTAATTATTGTGATTAGCCTTCGGCAGCATGCGAGGGTCATGCCCGGATGTCCCACGCACGGGCTGAGAAGGTCAGGTTGACATTACAGGTTGCGTCCGTGACAGTTCTTGAACTTCTTGCCGCTGCCGCATGGGCAGGGGTCGTTGCGACCAATCTTCGGACCATTGACAATCGGGGCTGTCGGGCGCTGAGCGGCGCGGCTGGCAGCGTTGCCGGCTTCGCGGTTGGCGTTGGCACCGGGATAAGCCTCTTTGCTCTCCTGATATTTCTGCTTCGAGCGGGTGTCGCGAGGCATTTCGCGTGTCTGCTGCACCTGTTCGCGGTTCTCAGAGTTAGGAATCTGACCACGCATAAGCATCGACACCGCCTTGATGTTCATCTCCGAAAGCATTTCGCCAAAGAGGTTGAACGATTCGGTCTTATAGATAACCAGCGGGTCTTTCTGCTCGTAGGTGGCATTCTGCACCGACTGGCGCAATTGGTCGAGTTCGCGCAAATGCACCTTCCAAGCCTCGTCGATGGTCATTAACAGCACAGCCTTTTGCCAAGCCTTGCTGATTGAGCGGCACTCGCTGTCGAGGGCTTCGCCCAGCTGGCAAGTGATGCCGTAGATGCGCTTGCCGTCGCTGATGGGCACACGCACAAGACCTTCGGTGCCATGTTCGGCAGCGATGTTGGCAATTACGGGAACCGACACTTCGGCAAGACGGTCTTGCTTGCGGTTGAAGGCGTCGACGGCTGCGTCGTTGAGGCGAGCGGCACGCTCTTTGGCGTCAAGGCGGGCAAACTCCTCCTCGTTGAATGGGAGGTCGATGGCGTAGGTTTTCAGGCAATGCATCTTCAGCTCGTCGTAGTCGCGATATTGGTCGGTCATGTTTTCAGCAGTTTCCTGAATCATGCTCATGATGTCGAGGCCAATACGCTCGCCCATGAGTGCGTGGTGGCGACGGGTGTAGATTACGTTACGCTGAATGTTCATCACGTCGTCGTATTCCAGCAAGTGCTTACGAATGCCAAAGTGGTTTTCTTCGACGCGCTTCTGGGCATTCTCGATGGAGCGGGTAACCATACCCGATTCTATCATTTCTCCCTCCTTCAAGCCAAGGCTGTCGAGCATCTTCACCACCTTGTCGCTCACAAACTGACGCATAACGGTGTCTTCAAACGACACGTAGAACACCGAACTGCCCGGGTCGCCTTGACGGCCGGCACGACCACGCAACTGGCGGTCGACGCGACGGCTCTCGTGGCGCTCGGTGCCGATGATTGCCAAACCGCCGGCAGCCTTCACCTCGGGCGAAAGCTTGATGTCGGTACCACGGCCTGCCATGTTGGTGGCGATGGTCACAACACCCTTGCCATCGCGCTGCTGACCGGCTTGTGCCACAATGTCGGCCTCGGCGCGCGCCTTTTCGGGCTTGGCGTTCAGCAACTGCGGTTCAATCTTGAGGCGCTGCTTAACCATGCGATAGAGAAGCTCCGACACCTCAACCGAAGTGGTACCCACCAGAGTAGGGCGTCCGCATTGATGCATCTTCTCAATCTCGTCGATTACGGCGTTATATTTTTCTTTGCGAGTCTTGTACACGCGGTCGTTCATGTCGATACGAGCCACCGGCTTGTTGGTAGGAATGGTAACGACATCCAGCTTGTAGATATCCCAGAATTCGCCTGCCTCGGTTTCGGCAGTACCGGTCATACCCGACAGCTTGTGATACATGCGGAAATAGTTCTGCAACGTGATGGTGGCAAATGTCTGTGTGGCTGCTTCAACCTTAACGTGCTCCTTGGCTTCGACTGCCTGATGCAAACCGTCGCTCCAGCGGCGGCCCTCCATAATACGGCCTGTCTGCTCGTCGACAATCTTCACCTTGCCGTCCTCGGTGAGCACATAGTCAACGTCGCGTGTGAACAGCGAGTAAGCCTTGAGCAGCTGGTTGACGGTGTGCACACGCTCGCTCTTCACGGCGTAGTCCTGCATCAGTTCGTCCTTCTTTGCCAACTTCTCGGCATCGGTGAGCGGTTCGTTTTCTACAGCCGACAGCAGCGAAGCAATGTCGGGCAGCACGAAGAACTTGGGGTCATCGATACCGCGCGACAGCACATCGTAGCCCTTGTCGGTGAGTTCCACGCTGTGATTCTTTTCGTCGATTACGAAGAATAGCGGGTCGGTGACAATGTTCATCTGGCGGCTGTTGTCCTGCATATAGTATGCCTCACATTCGAGCATGGCAGGCTTGATGCCATCCTGACTGAGGAACTTGATGAGCGGGTCGTACTTTGGCAGACCCTTGAAAGCGCGATAGGTGAGCAAGGCGCCTTGCTTGCGGTCGTCCTTGCTGTCGCTTGCCATGAGCTTGCGGGCTTCGGCGAGCAAACCGGTCACCAACTTGCGTTGCTCGTTGTACACGCGCTCCACGTTAGGCTGATATTGCTCAAACATCTGGTCGTCGCCCTTAGGCACCGGACCCGAGATGATGAGTGGCGTACGGGCATCGTCGATAAGCACCGAGTCAACCTCGTCGACAATGGCAAAGTTATGGGCGCGTTGCACAAGGTCTTCGGGCGAAGTTGCCATGTTGTCGCGCAAGTAGTCGAAACCGAACTCGTTGTTCGTACCGAAAGTGATGTCGGCATTATAAGCCTCGCGGCGTTCGGGCGAGTTAGGCTGAGTCTTATCGATGCAAGCCACCGACAAGCCGTGGAACATATACAGCGGACCCATCCACTCCGAGTCACGCTTAGCCAGATAGTCGTTCACGGTCACCACGTGCACACCGTTGCCAGTGAGGGCGTTGAGGAACACCGGCAGAGTAGCCACAAGGGTTTTACCTTCACCGGTTGCCATTTCGGCAATCTTGCCTTGGTGGAGCACCACGCCGCCAATGAGCTGGCAATCGTAGTGAATCATGTCCCACACCACGCGGTTGCCGCCGGCAGTCCAGCTGTTCTTATATATGGCTTTGTCGCCTTCGATGCTAACAAAATCGTAGCCCTTGGCAGCCAGGTTGCGGTCGAAGTCGGTGGCAGTCACCTCAACGGTTTCGTTCTGTGTGAAACGGCGAGCGGTGTCCTTCACCACGGCAAACACTTCGGGGATGGCATCGGTGAGGCCTTCTTCCAAGGTGTCGAGAATTTCCTTCTCGAGCTTGTCGATGCGGTCCCACAGCGGTTCGCGGTTCTCGTAGTCGGTCTTTTCTATTTCTTGCTTCAGCTCGGCAATTTCGGCTTTCTTGCCTGCCACGCTGTCCTTCAAGCGGCTGCGCACTTCATCGATGCGCGCACGAAGTTCATCGTTCGACAACTTCTCAATCTCGGGATACACTGCCTTGATTTTGTCAACCATAGGCACGAGTTTCTTCAAGTCGCGAGTCGACTTGTTGCCAAACAATGCTTTCAGTATATCACTAAATCCCATTTTATATATTGGTGTTATTTGTTATTCGAAAAAAATTATATTTTGGATTATCTGAATTAATTATCACTGTCTGCTGTTGGCAGCACCACCGCACATTGCGCCCCGAGGGGCAATGCATGGCAGCCACCATCTGTGCAAAGATAACTAAAATGTTTTGATTATCAGCAACCTTGCCCCGTTATTGCAGCGACAAAGGCATAAAGCGGGCTGCATTGGGCGAACGAATGCGCAGGATGCGCGACACCGTGGGCGCCAAAAAGGCGGCATCAATGGCGTTGGTGATGCGTTGTGCCTTGACCTGCGGAGCAAGAATGAATGCCGGCACAGTCACTGCGTTGGCACGCACCTGAGTGACTTTCGACTGCGCATTCAGCGTTTCCACAATGGTCCATCCTGCACTCACCTCGATTGCCACATCGCCTTGCAGCGATGGCACCATCACACGGTTGAGGGCTATCAGGTCTTCGCTCACCGGATTGTTGAGTATTTCTTCGAATGTATAAGCTGCTGTCACGCCGCTCATCTGACGCAGAAATTCGCTCGACTTGGCTCGCACTTCGGCGAGGTCGATTTTCTTGTCTTTGATGAGGTTGCGATTCAGGAAAAATTGTCGGTTATAGTAGCCGTCAACCCATTGTCCGTTGCCATAAATTGCCATCAGATACATGTTCAGCAATGAGATGGCACGGTCGGGACGGAATTCGCCCGAAGGCACGTTGTACTTCGAGTCGACGGGGCGGCTGTCGTTGTAATAGCCTGTCGATGTCACGAACACCACCACGTTTTGCATGCCCACGGCTTTGTCGACGGCATCGAACAGGCGTTCGAGCTGGGCATCGAGGCGGATATATGTGTCGTGCAGCTCAAAGCGGTTGTCGGCAGTCTTGCTGTAGTCATACGGCGCTGCGGTGTAGCCAATGTTGAGCATGTCGAGCTGGCCGCGCCGCCCGAGCTTGAGGGTGTTGAGATAGTCGATTGCCACCGATGTAACTTCCTCATTTACAAGCGCCGACTGCTTAAAACTGCGGTAGCGATCCTTGCTGTTGTCAGGGAAATTATAGCGGAACCGATAGAACTTGTGAGCCTGCGGAATTTCGCTGTAGGCTTCCAGCGCCAAAGCCGGCTCCCACGCCATGGTGTTGAGGCGGTTAGCCAACGGATAGTTGTAGTTGCGGCTCTGCACCGGCGAAGGCACCTCTTTATAGAATGTGGTGGTAGACCATTTGCCGGTGACGTCGTCAATCCAGAAACAGCTGTTGGCGGCATGTCCGGCAAGCAGGATGGCTTGCTGTGCATCGGGCGCAATGGCATAAACAAAGCCAAGGCCATCGTTGTTGATACGCACCTCGTCGGCTATAGTGGACACTTTCAGCGCCAGCGGCGAATAGGTTTCGGTGGTGAAATTGCCAATGTATTTTGCATCGGTGAGCACCGGTGTGGCAATGCGCTTGGCGGCATCGAACACCATGGCTTGAGGCACGCCGTTGGCACTCGGATAGGCTCCGCTCATAATAAATGCCGTGCCCGAAGCGATGTCGAGGTTGGCGCATCGGAAGTCAACGTTCTCAAAATAGGCGCCATCGCGCATCAAGCGGTTGAAGCCGCGCTGCGTGAAATGGCTCTGAAGCAACTCGATGTAATCGCTGCGAAGCTGGTCGACGACAATGCCCAACACCAGTTTTGGTGTGCCGTCGTTAACCTGCGACATAGCCGACAAAGCCACCATCGATGCCACGATGCTGCTCACTAATCGGTTGATTTGTCGCTTACTGGTTCGCCTTGCGATTCGTTTCATATTCTATTGTTTGGTGTAAATTGTCAATAGTTGCGTCATTGCCCTCGGCAAGTGTTATGGCAAAACACATGCCAAAGCCGGTGCAAATATACTAATTATCTTCGAAACAGACGCACTCCTCCGCTGCCTTAATAACACTTTATTGGTCATCTTTGGGCATATAGCGCGAGTTGTCGGCTTCAGGTTCCGGCTTTTGCTGCCGACTGCCTGGCAACGGCGGCGGCGTGGACGACAACGGCGGCGGCGTGACATCGAAGCGGTAATGGTCGTGCTCCTTCAAGGCTTTCATGTTGCGCGAAAAACGTCGCCACAGCTTTACGAGTAGCACCACCACGCCGCAAAAGAACACTATGCCAAAGTAGCCGCTCGACATAAACGCAAGCGTGTCGTAGATGCAATGTGCAATAATCGGAGCCACCAGCGCCAACACAAAATAGCGCGAACGGAATGCAGCACTGTTCGAGAAGTGGGCAAGCGAATAGTAATAGCCCATGAGCATGGCAAACAGGAAGTGTCCGGGCACCGCCATCAGGGCGCGCATACGGCCCACCATCTGCCATTCCTCACCGCCATCAAACAGATACAACACATTTTCGAGCGCAGCAAACCCCATGCCTACGCAGGCGGCATACACCAGCCCGTCGAAATACTCATCGAAATGCCGGTTGCGGCGCAAAAACAGCCACAGCACAACCATCTTGGCAACTTCCTCGGGCAATGCCGCTCCAAAGAAAGCCACCCTGAACGACTCAATCAAGCCTACAGCATCGTTGCTATAATAGCCCAATATAGCCAGCGGCTTGGAGATGCACAGCGACAGCGGCGCCGACAGCGCACCCAGCAGAAATGCTTTCACCAGCTGCCCGATAGGCTCAGGACGGTCGTCTTTGGCGTAGATGTATATCACCAGCACAATTGCCGGTATCACGGCAGCCAAAAAGATAGTGAGCGTTTCGTTCATAGCTATTATTTCTTAATGATAATACTTATCTATTGTTAGCAACCATTCCGCGACGCACACCAACGATATAGTTCAGCGAGCGCACCACACCTATGGCTGCCATGGGAATGAATGCCACGTTGCCCACCTGCGGCAATGCCCACCACAGCAACGCCAGCAGCACCACAATGGCGGCATTGGCATAGTGATAGAGCAGCAAAAGGCGGCTCTTGGGCTTAACCCACACGGCAATGGCAGGGATGAATGCCAGCGGATGCACCCACAGGATGTTGACGTTGGGCGAGGTGCCATAGTGGGTGGACACAAACGTGAGGAACGCCACCAGCACGCCTGCCAAAGCAAAGGCGAAAAACACCACGCTGTCGAGCCAACGGCACCAGCGGTGGCGGCGTTGCTCTGCCACCGTAATTGCCGCCACCACCACAAGCAGCAGCGAAAACACTGCCACCGGCGTGAGCAGCAGCGGCGTAGCACCCAGCACAGCACCATCGTCGTCGCCATCAACCAGATTGGAAGTGGCGGCAACAAGCGGTTCCCGCTTGCCGTCGCGTTCCACCGTAGCGCCTGCCATAGCTTCCATGAGCTTCAGCGGACTGAACATCTGCTCGCGATAGTCGAGCCGATGGTCGAGGTTCAAGCCCAGCACCAAGTCGATTCCAAACTGTTGCCACGGGTAGTTGCGGTCGAAATATGCCATTATGCTGCGAAAGGTTGCCGACGACTCGCTCGGCGCTCCGTAACTCAAACTGTTGCCCACAGCCATCTCCACAATGTCGCGCGGCTTGGTGGCGCAGTTGTTATACGCCCAGTCGTAGCGATAGGTGGCATTTTGTGGCTGCACATTCCAGAACAGGTAACCCACCACCCTGCGCTTCTGCTCGGTGGTGAGGTTTAATTCTTGCTCCACAATCTTGCGGCTCTCATAGCCCTCGGTGAGATGCTCGAAAGGATAGGCGGCAAGAATATAGTCGCACTCGCCTTTCACAAACCTGTAAAGGAATCCCGATGCCTTGAAGTTGAACACCCCATAATTGAACAGGAGGTCCTGACCGGAAATCTGCACCCTAATCATGGTGTGGCCATACAACTCGTAGTTGCGGCTGCCGGGATAGCACGTCACCACCGAAATGCGCGCCTGCTCCAGGTCGGCGTCAACACCTTGGTGCCGGTCGACCTCGCGCGACCCCTCTCTCGCCACTTGCATGATGTCGGCAGTCTCTTGGGCATTCGCCACCATTAGGCCCGCCAAAGCCATCAACACAACCGCCATCATCGCTATTGTCTTATTCATAATGCTTTCTGTTTTTTTTTAAAGTAAGATTTTTATCTGCAATTAATTGCCCTGCAACAGAGTGTCAATGTGTGAGCTATCACATCTGCCCCTTGGCACGATACTCGCTCGGCGACATGCCCACGTGTTTCTTGAAATATTTCCCGAAAAACGATTGGTTGGAAAAATTCAGTTCGCGGCTCACCTCTTGTATGGTGAGCGACGACGAACGCAGCATCTGCTTGGCTTGAAGAATCACATAATCGTCAATCCAATCGCTTGCCGTGCGTCCGCTCACCTTCTTCACCACCATCGACAAGTGCTTGGGCGAGATGCACAGACGGTCGGCATAATGCACCACCGAACGCTCCTTGCAGTACTCCTTCTCAATGAACGAATAGAATTTGTAGAACGTCTCCTCGTTGCGGGTGCGCTTGAATTTGTCATAGGCAAATCGCTCTTTGTACACCGACAGCACCTCGTAAAAGATGCTGAGCAACAATCCGTTAAGCTCGTGCTTGCCATAGTCGCCATACACCTTCGGCAGCTTCTCCCATATGAAATTATAAAAATCATGGAGGCTCTTCGCCTCGTCGGGCATCAACTTAATCACAGGGCTCTGCCTGAAATCCATCAGGATGGGCAAAACCGACGTGATGTCGGGCAAGAGGTCTTCGGCAACACTCTTGCTCACAAGCACCATCACCCCCTCGAAGTCGTCGCTGAAACTATAGCCGTGCACTATGGCGTCGGGCATGAGCGTCACCAGCTCGTTGCTGCTTATCTTGTATTCCTGCAAATTCACTTTCACCGTTGCCGAGCCTTGCAGACACATGGCAAACAACGGACGCCCCAATTTCCACGGAAGTCGCTCAATTGTTATCACATCGAAGTGATTGGACAACACAATGTCGTTGTCGTAACAACGAATGTGTTCGGTTTTATTGAGGTCTAATATTTTTGACAATGCTATACCCACTGTTCTTCTCGATAATTTAAAAAATGCGTTCGGTATGTTAATGACACAAAATTAGTCATTTTGCGGCATATAACACGAAAAAGTGCTACATATTGACCAGTTTATTCACACATTTTACCATTATTTCACTGTTCCGACACAGCCGCATCGCCTCACACCGCTTATTGGCTTATGCGCTTTCTCCGCCCACCCACACTCCCCGTTCAGGCAGCCGGAAACCAAACACCCACAGCGCCGCCGATAGACAGAAAAAATATGCCCGGGACCTCAATTTTTTTACCTGAATTTCTTGCAATAAATGCAGAAACAAAATAACTTTGTATGAAGAAATACCTAAACGAAGTTTCAAATATTAAATTAGCCACTAAAACAAAAACATCACCAATGCAAATACCTACAACCAACAGCATAGGGTCAGCTTGCAAAGATGAAATGCAGTTTTACACAATTTAATATTTGAAAATAATTTTTTAGAATAATAAAAGGTAATAAATTACTAAATTTGTAACCGGAAAACAATAACATAAACGAACCATAATACTACTATGTTAAAACAAATCTTCAACGGAACCATACACACCCCCGAAGGCTGGGTGAAAGGCGGTTCAGTGATTTTTGAAAACGGCAAAATCATTGAAGTGAAAAGCGACAGCCTGAAAGTTGACGGCGCCGAAACAATCGATGCCCAAGGCGCTTATGTAACCCCCGGCGGCATTGAAATACACTGCCACGGCGGTGGCGGACGCGACTTCATGGAATGTAAGGAAGACGCTTTCGTAACAGCTGCTGCCACTCACCTCAAGCACGGAACAACAACCATATTCCCAACCCTCAGCTCGTCGTCGCAACAAATGATTGACGAAGCTGCCGAAGTGTGCGAAAAGCTCATCGCGCGTGGCGACACCACCATTATGGGTTTGCACCTCGAAGGCCCGCACCTCAACATCAAGAAAACCGGCGGTCAGATGCCGGAATACATCTGCAACCCCGACCCTGCAAAATACATACCGATGATTGAGCGATTCAAGTGCATCAAGCGCATCGATGCCGCCCCCGAACTTGACGGCGCTCTGGAATTCGGCAAATTTGCAAGCGAACACGGCATAGTGATGGGCATTGCCCACACCACCGCCGAATATCCCGAGGTGCTCGCCGCCTACAACAACGGATATTCTCTCGCCACTCACTTCTACAATGCAATGGGCGGTTTCCACAACGTGCGCGAATATAAGCACGAAGGCACCGTGGAAAGCGTTTACCTCATCGACGACATCGACGTGGAAATGATTACCGACGGATGCCACCTGCCCGACACCATCATTCGCCTCATTCACAAGTTGAAAGGCGTGGAACGCACCGCCATCATCACCGACTCGCTGGCTTGCGCCGGTAGCGACAGCAACTACATCTTCCTGCCGGGTGCCATCATCGAGGACGGTGTGTGCAAGGTAGCCGACGGCAGCGCACTCGCCGGCAGCATCGCCACAATGGACCGCCTTATCACCACCACCCACAACGCCGGCATTCCGTTGCACGACACCATTCGCATGGCATCGGAAACCCCGGCACGAATAATGGGCATCAGCGACCGCAAAGGCGCCCTCGTTAAAGGCAAAGACGCCGACATACTGCTGCTCGACAGCGATACCAAGCTGAAAGCTGTCTATTCGATGGGCAACCTGGTTGATTAAGAGCCGTTTGCTCGCTTCTACGCTATTTTTTGACAAAAATATTTGCAAAAACACGGTTTAACGCTTGCAAGATTCACCAAAACTTAGTATCTTTGCACCCGTTAAACCGATATGGTGAGATTAGCTCAGTTGGTTAGAGCGTCGGATTGTGGTTCCGAAGGTCGTGGGTTCGACCCCCACACCTCACCCAAGGCAACATGAGAGGACTCGGAATTCCGAGTCCTCTTTTTTTTACATTCAGCACGCCTCTGCCACGCCACGAGCCATAAAAAAAGAATGCCAGCATAAAAAAAATTTGCTCTTTGGCCACAACAAAACAAATTATTAGTTACCTTTGCATATTATAATGCTTATAAAATAATATAGAAGTTGGACTTTTTCGATTCGCGCCAAAGAGTGGAGAGCCACCGACGGCAAGCCGTCATCGCTACTTGCAACGCCAATCGCCAACAGCACACTTATTAATACTTTTATTTGTTGAGAAAGCTTGCTTTCATACACAATCAACGCAACAAACTTTTTTTTAAAATAACCACTATGGCAGAACAGACAGACGCAACCGCGAAAAAAAACAATAACACCAAAGGTGGAATATCAATACGAAGCTATCTTTCGGCATGCCTTCACAATTGGTATTGGTTTGTGCTTTCGGTGCTGATTTTCGGATGCCTTGCCTACCTCTACGGCAAATCTCAACCGCAACTATATTCGTCGTCGGCTTTGGTGCTCATCAAAACCAACATGAACGACGCCTCGGGCGAAGCACAGGTGCTGAGCGACCTCTCGTCGTCGCGCAAATACCGCTCGCTCACCAACGAGATTTATGTGATTAAGTCCACCACCATCATGGACGAGGTGGTGAGCAAGCTCAACCTCAACGTGAGCTACCACTATCACAAATATCTGCGCGACGTGAACATCTACAGCTCCACCCCAGTGATTATCACGCCGCTGAAAGAGGTGACCAAACCATTCACCATCATTTTGCGTCCGCGCAACAACAACGAACTCGACTTCCGCATTGTGGGCGGAACCGACGGCCGTTGGAAACGCGCCCGCTACGGCAGCAAGGTCAACTCGGAATTTGGACCCATTGCCATCATCAAAAGCGACAATTTCGACGACGGCTACTTTGGCGAAGAAATGTTTGCCACCATCACCACCGTGCACAACATGGCACAAAGCCTGGTGAACGGCCTGAACATAGTGAAGGACCAACGTGACGCCAACGTGCTGCGCATGACGCTCACCACGTCGAACAAAGAACTGAGTGTGGCAGCACTCAACGCCCTGATTGCCGCCTACAACCAATACACCATCGACGACAAGAACCGCGTGGCTCGCAACACCGAATCGTTTATCGTTGACCGCATCAACGCCCTATCGAAAGACCTCGGCGGCATCGACTCGCAAATCGAGCATCTGAAAATCATCAACCGATACCCCACCATCGAATCGGCAGCATCGGCCTACACCGAACGCAGCAACACGTCGCAAAACGACCTCGCCGCCGTTGGCGTGCAAATCTCGCTGGTGACCTACGTGAAAGATTTCATATCGCGCTCGTCGATTCACGAACTCATTCCATCGAACTCGGGCATATCGGACATCGGCATAAACGGACTCATTGAGCAATACAACCAGCTTTGCCTCAACTATCAGCGTCTCTCTGCCACCACCGGCAGCGAGAACCCGGTGATGGTGGACCTCGACAAGCAACTGCGCACCCTGCGCGCCAATCTCAACCGCTCAATCGACGGCTTCCTCAACACCCTGCGCATCAAGCAAAGCCAAGCCATCTCACAGGAACGCAAAGCCAACAGCATGATGTCAACCGTGCCTACACAGGAGAAAGAAATCACCGACATCACCCGCCAGCAAAAAATCAAAGAGCAACTCTACCTTTACCTGCTCAACAAGCGCGAAGAAAATGCGCTGCAAGTGGCTGTCACCGAACCTAACGCCAAGGTGCTCGAACCTGCCATGTCGGGCTGGCTGATTTCGCCAATGGAGAACCGGATTATTGCTATCGGACTGATTATCGGCTTCTGCCTGCCGGCTGTAATCATATTATTGATATTCTGGATTTACTCGCTCGACACCATGATTCACAGCCGCTACGATGTTGAAAACAACTGCGCCATTCCGCTGCTGGGCGAAATACCAAGCAAAAACCGCAACCAGCAAGACGCCGAACTCGTGGTGACCGAAACGGGCACCGACCGCATCACCGAAGCATTCCGAATCATACGCGGCAACCTCGACTATGTGCTGCCGCCAAAAGAAAACGGAGAGGGAAACGTAATTCAGTTCACATCCACCGTGCCGGGCGAAGGCAAGAGCTTCAGCGCTGCCAACCTTGCCATCACTTGCGCCATCAACGGCAAGCGAGTGATTGCCGTTGACTTTGATATGCGCAAAGGCACATTCTCGAAATATTTCAACATCGATAACACTACCCAAGGTGTGAGTGCCTACCTCTCGGCGCGCATCGACGACGTGAGCAAGATTATTCACCACACCGACGCATCGGAGAACCTCGACGTGCTGCCACTGGGTGCCATTCCGCCTAACCCGACCAGCCTGCTCATGAGCGACCGTCTGACAATGCTCATCGATGCGCTCAAGAAGCATTACGACTACATCATACTCGACACCGTGCCCTACGCGCTCATCGCCGATGCCGCCCTCATCAACCGTCACGTCGACCTCACCATCTATGTGATTCGCGACGCCATGGTTGACAAGCGCTATCTCGACGACCTCGAGAAGATGTATAAGAGCGACAAGATTAAGAACCTCACCATACTGCTCGGCGACGTGAAAGCCGATGCCAAGCGCTATGCCTACGGCTACGGTTACGGTTATGGCTATGGCTACGGTTATGGCTACGGCTATGGTTACGGCTATGGTTATGGCTATGGTGAAGACGATGGCACGAAACACCGTCGCCGCTTCCGCCGCCATCGCTGACATAACGCCGGCAGAATAACACCACTAACTACAGCATCAAGGAGGGGCTGTGCCGAAAAAAATGCATCACGGCACAGCCTCCCTTTTATGTAACCCGGCACACAACAAAACAGGCTGCCTCATGTCGAAGCAGCCTGTTTTTATTTATATTTCGTTATAATTATTTCAGCAACGAAGCAGGGTCGAGGTTAGCACCTTCAATGTCCTTGAAGTATTTGTAAGTGCCCACCTTCAGTTCGGCAGTTGCAGCCTCATCGGCAATGATGATGGCTTTGCGGTGCATCTGCAGTGCGCTGATAGTCCACATTTGTGTAACAGGACCTTCAACACCGGCTTGCAAAGCACGAGCCTTGTTGTGGCCGTTGCAAATAATCATCACGCTCTTGGCATTCATCACGGTGCCAACGCCAACGGTGAGTGCAGTCTTAGGCACCTTGTTCACGTCGTTGTCGAAGAAGCGTGAGTTGGCGATGATGGTGTCGGTGGTGAGAGTCTTTTGGCGAGTGAGCGAAGTGAGCGAAGAGCCCGGCTCGTTGAAAGCGATATGACCGTCAGGACCGATGCCGCCCATAAAGAGGTCGATGCCACCGGCAGCTTCGATACGGGCTTCGTAGCCTGCACATTCAGCTTCGAGGTCAGCAGCATTGCCGTTGAGTATGTTCACGTTCTCCTTCTTGATGTCGATGTGGCTGAAGAAATTGTTCCACATAAACGAGTGGTAGCTTTCGGGGTGTTCTTCCGGAAGGTTGCAATATTCGTCCATGTTGAAAGTAACAACATTAGCAAACGACACTTTACCTGCCTTGTTGAGTTCGATAAGCTTCTTGTACATGCCAAGAGGCGAGCTTCCGGTTGGGCATCCAAGCACGAAAGGCTTTTCGGGAGTTGGGTTAGCAGCGTTGATGCGCGAGGCCACATAGTTAGCAGCCCATTCCGACACTTTGTCGTAATCTGGTTCAATGATAAGTCTCATAATTGTTAGTTCGTTTTATCTGGTTTTAGTTATATGTCCATTAGTCATCTCGTCACACACTTGTGTCACGTCGGCATCTTTCCACAAAGTTAATTAAATTATGCACAATAACATAGGCAAAATTGCAAATAATTTAAAAAAACTTTTTTCGGACGGTGCCTGACGGTGCCAAGTCAGCGACGGCGCTTCAACGATTTTTTGCTGCCGTTTTGCTTGCTGCGCTTCGAGCCTGTGCCCTTGCCATTCTTCTTGCCCGCCTTTTTAGTGGAGCGTTCCTTGCGGTTGCCCGAGCGTTCAGCCGAGCGCTCAATCATTTCGCGGGTGAGCTTCAGCGGCTCCTTGTCGATGCGGTGAGTGCCCACAGGATGCTGCTCGTCGATGAGCGCAAAGTCGATGAGCTTGTTTCGCAAATCGGCACGCGCCACCTGCACAGTCACCTTGTCGCCAAGCGTGTAGCGGCGGTTGCGGCGGCGGCCAAGCAGACAGTAGTTTTTGTCGTCGAGCTCGTAGTAGTCGTCCTCGAGGTCGCGGATAGGCACCAGTCCCTCGCACATATTCTCGTCGAGTTCAACAAACAAGCCCCATTCGGTCACGCCGGAAATCTTGCCGGTGAACACCTCGCCAAGGCGTTCGCCCAGATATTCCACTTGCTTGTATTTGATTGACGCACGTTCGGCGTTGGCAGCCAGTTGCTCCATCTCGCTCGAGTGCTTGCACTCGTTCTCAAGTTTGTCGATGTTCACACTGCGTCCGCCAGCCAGATAGCGGTCGAGCAGGCGGTGCACCATCATGTCGGGGTAGCGGCGTATTGGCGATGTAAAGTGGGTGTAATAGTCGAAAGCCAAGCCGTAGTGACCAATGTTTGAGGTGCTGTATACCGCCTTTGCCATCGAGCGGATGGCAAGTGTGGCAAGCATATTCTCCTCGGGGCGGTCCTTGATGGCGGCAAGCATCTTGTTGATTGAGCGGTTCACCTCGCGCATCGAGCCGTTCACCTTCAGCTTATGGCCGAAACGCATGGCAATCTCGGCGAGGTTCTGCATCTTGCCCGGGTCGGGCATATCGTGGATACGGTAGACAAACGCTTTGGCAGCGCGCTTCTTGGGCACTATGCCAATGGCTTCAGCCACCTTCTTGTTGGCAAGAAGCATAAATTCCTCAACCAGTTTGTTGGCGTCCTTCGATTCTTTGAAAAATACGTTCACGGGCCTACCGGTGCTGTCGATATCGAAACGCACCTCGGCACGGTTAAACTCCAGCGAGCCATCGGCAAAGCGTGCAGCGCGCAACTTCTTGGCGAGGCGGTCGAGAGTGAGCACCTCGTCGCGATAGTCGCCCTCGCCGGTTTCTATGATGTTTTGCGCCTCTTCGTAGGTGAATCGGCGGTTGCTCTTAATCACAGTGTGGCAAATGTCCACCTTCTTCACATCGGCATCGTCGTCGAGTTCCACCACCACCGAGTAGGTGAGTTTCTCCTCGTCGGGACGCAGCGAGCAGATGAAGTTGCTGAGGCGTTCGGGCAGCATAGGTATGGTGCGGTCCACCAGATAGACCGATGTGGCACGGTTCTCAGCCTCGGTTTCGATTATGCTGTTTGGCCTTACATAGTGCGTTACATCAGCAATGTGGATGCCCACCTGCCACAAGCCGTTGTCGAGCTTCTTAATCGAAAGGGCGTCGTCGAAGTCCTTGGCGTCGCGTGGGTCGATGGTGAACGTCACCACGTCGCGCATATCGCGTCGCTTGGCAATCTCGTCGGGTGTGATGCCCGGGTCAATCATGTCGGCAGCAGCCTCCACCTCAGCCGGATATACGTAAGGCAACCCGAATTCAGCCAATATGGCGTGCATCTCCACCGTGTTGTCGCCGCTGCGGCCCAG
Source organism: Muribaculaceae bacterium (assembly GCA_051871535.1). GTDB lineage: Bacteria > Bacteroidota > Bacteroidia > Bacteroidales > Muribaculaceae > SFTJ01. The sequence continues at coordinate 86,977 of JBJECX010000019.1, forward strand.
CACGTCAACCACCTCGCCCATCGGCGAATTGGCAGTCTCGGGCCAATCGACAATCTTCACCACCGCCTTGTCGCCGGTCTTGCCATCCTTGAGCAAATCGCGCGGAATGAAGATGTCGGTTGCAAGAAACTTGCTGTCGGTGATGAGGTGACCGAAATAGTCGTCCACCTTGAGGGTGCCGATAAACACCTGCTCCTTGCGCTCGATTATCTCAAGCACCTCAGCCTCCTCGGGCTCGTTAGGACGCTTGGCGCAGATGTGAACTTTCACCTTGTCGCCATTGAGCGCATGCTTCGAGTGGCGTTCGGCAACAAAGATGGCTTCGCCATCGCCCGAGTCGAGCACCACGCTGTTCTTGCCGTTGCTGCGACGCACAAAGGTGCCGGTGTTAACCACGTTTCGTTCCACCAGCTTGAATTTGCCGGGTGTGGTTTCCTTCAGCACGCCTTCTTCGGCAAGCTCTTCCATTATCTGCACCACAAAGGCTCGCTCCAGCGGAGTGTCGGCACCGATTGCCGACGATATTTGTTTGTAATTATAGGGTATTGTCTTTTCGCGGTTGAAGAAATCAATCACTTTGGCTACCATTGCCGTCTTTTCCTCAATAACGTCGTTGTTCTTGTTTTTTGCCATATTTCAGAATTTTGTTTTCGGGTTTTGGCTCTCCGCACGGTGTGTTGCGGAATCGTTTACACAAAAATAACACCTAATATTCAATTATTCATCATAAACACCTGTCTATTCACACATTTTTTAGCACCGAGGCACTTTTGCACACATATATACACAAAGAAAGCTGCTCTCCTCTCCGAGGAAAACAGCTCCAAACTCTTTGTTTACTGTTGTACTAAGATTACTTAACTTCAGCAGCAGGAGCAGCAGTAGTATCAGCAGCAGCTGAATCTTGAGCAGCAGAATCAACAGCTTCAACAGCTGTAGTGTCAGCAGCAACAGAATCAGTAGCTTCAGCCTTTTCTGCATTACCGCAAGAGAACAATGATACGCTGAATACAACAGCAAGTAATAAAACTAACTTTTTCATTTTTGTAAAAAATTAAAATAATAAAACAATATTGTTATGCTTCAAAAACGATGCAAATTTAAAACAAATTTTTCATCCGCAAACAATTTTCTCAATATTTTTTTATCCAACACAAGTTTGTGCTCACAGCCCCGCACCACAAAATGCGCCTATTTTGCACACTAAAATGCTGATTTTCAGCACTATTAACTCGTAATCACGCTCGGTTATCGCATTTGTTAAATATTGTTATAACCGTTTGGCGGCATTAAACCTTTTGCACTTTTGCCTAATTTGCAGCACGGCAGCACTCGCAAAGGCGATGAATAAAAAACCATTTTTTTATGCCACCATCACTTGTAGAGGAAGCGCTTGATGCTGCGTTTGGGAGTTTTTTCGAATTCGCATGGCTGAATTTCGATTTTCGATATCTGTTCGTAAGGTGCAACAATCTTGTTCACCTCCTTGCGAATCTGCTCCATCACGTCAGGCAGCTGGTCGCGCGTGGTACCCAGTTTGTCCATCACCTCATAGTCGGGGTATACCAGAGCCACAAACTTACCGTCGCGGTCCACCACGAGGCTTTCGTTCACATAAGCCATGTTGTTGAGCTTTGCCTCGATTTCTTCGGGATATATGTTCTGCCCGTTGGCGCCGAGCAGCATGGTCTTGCAACGGCCCTTGATGAAGAGCGTACCGTCGGGGTTGAGCGTGCCCATGTCGCCGGTGTGCAACCAGCCATCGTCGTAGAGCACCTTGTCGGTGGCTTCTTCGTTCTTGAAGTAGCCCTTCATCACATTCTTGCCCTTGACGCAGATTTCGCCCGGCACATTTTCGGGGTCGTCGCTCAGAATCTTGCACTCCATCAGTCCGGGCAACACGCGTCCCGACGAATGAGGCACAAACTCGCGCCACGGCGTGTGGCTGATGAGCGGTGCGCACTCTGTCATGCCATAGCCCACAGTGAATGGGAATTTAATCTTCACAAGGAAGTCTTCAACCTCGGGGTTGAGCGGAGCTCCGCCCACAATCAGTTCCTCAAATTCGCCACCGAATGCATCCACCAGCTTCTTGCGAATCTGCTCGTAAATCTTGGTGTCGACGTAAGGAATGTTAAGTGCCCAGCGCAACATGGTCTTGCTAATCATAGGCACAATTTGCTTGCGATATACCTTCTCAAGAATCAGCGGCACCGACACGATGAGGTGCGGCTTGATTTCCTGCATGGCTTTGATGAGAATCTTTGGCGAAGGAATGCGTCCGAGCAGAGTGACGTGGGTGCCCACGCACAGCGGCACAAGAAGGTCGAACGCACAGCCGTAGGCATGAGCCAACGGGAGGAACGACACTGTGGAGGTGCCACGGTAGTGCAGCTTCGATGCGATGCCATATTCGGCATTACCGGTGATGTTGGCGCACGTAATCATCACTCCCTTGCTGTAGCCGGTGGTGCCCGAGGTGTAGTTGAGAATCACCACATCGTCGTCGGCAACGTCGGCATAATGTATGTCGGCGGTGGTGAACCCGTTGGGATAAGCCTTGTTGAACAATTCGTCGCGGTTCGCCATCACCTCGGCAACATTCTCGCCCTCTTTCTGGGCAAACACCTCGCCTGTCTCAACCGACACCACGGCACGAATGTTGTGCAGGGCGTCGAAGTCGATGTTGTCCCAAATAGCTTTTGTAGAGAACAGAATCACAGCCTCGGAGTGGTTGACAATGTGCTGCACGTCGAGCGGATTGAATTCCTGCAGGATGGGCACAATTGTGGCGCCATAGGTCATTGCCGACACCATCACCGTCACCCATCGGCTGGTGTTTTTGCCAATCAACGCAATCTTGTCGCCCTGCCTGATACCCAGCTGGCGATACACCTCGTGCATCAAGGCTATGCGGCGTGCAAACTCAAAATAAGTGAGCGTATTGTTTGCTCCGTAATCCGACAAAGCCGGCAGCTCGGCATTCTCCTTGAACGATTTCTCGTATATCTTAATTATGTTCTCTCCCATGATTTTTCGTTTTAGATTTACAAAGTTAACTATTTCAACACTAATATTTGCACAAAATCGGCAAAACTATGCAAATTTTATGCACTTATTTGTGTCAAAGCCCACCCTGCGGCACGAAAGGTGTGCTTGCCCAAGCAGCATCACTGCTGCTGCGCGCTGCCGCCACCGCCTCGGCTCAGCATCTCCACCACGTCGGCATACACCTCGGTGACGTAGCGCTTGATTTGGTTGCGGTCCTCCCACACGCGGGTGCGCAATTTGCCCTCGATGTAGAGTTGCATACCCTTTTTAATGTATCGTTCGGCAATCTCGGCATTCCTGCCCCACAGCACTATGTTGTGCCACTCGGTGCGTTCAGGCATCTGCGTACCGTTGCTGCTGGTGTAGGCGCGCTCGGTGGTTGCCAACGGGAACGAAGCGATGGTCTGCCCTGCCTGCGGATAACGCATCTCGGGGTCTTTGCCCACGTTGCCCAATAGTATCACTTTATTTACCGACATATATGTGCCATTTTTTCTATTTCTTCAACAATCTTACGTTCACTTTGCCGAAGCCTTCAGTCCTTCAATCACCGCACGGGTGAAGCCGTTGGCCTCCATAGCGTTCAAGCCCTTGATGGTGATGCCGCCGGGGGTGGTCACGCGGTCGATGGCTTCCTCGGGGTGGCTGCCTGTGGCATTAAGCAAAGCCACCGCACCTGCCATGGTCTGCAGCATGATGGTGCGAGCCTGCGAAGGATACAGTCCCAACTCCACGCCGCCCTCGCAGGCAGCACGGATGTAACGCATCACATAGGCAATGCCGCACGACGACAGCGCCGTACATGCTCCCATCTGTCGTTCTTCAATCACCATTACATCGCCCACGGTGTGCAACAAGTTGCACACAGCGGCAACACGCTGCTCGTCGGAACAACGGTGAGCCACAAAGCTCATGCTCTGGCGATAGGCAATTGCTAAATTAGGAATCATGCGGAACAGCGCGGCATGGCGGCTGTCGGCGCCTGCATATTCAGCCAAATGCTCGAGGGTGACACCTGCCACCACCGACACTATCGACTGACGCTTGAAATCGATTTTTGACAAAAGGGGCTTCATCACCTCATCGATGAGCCATGGCTTTACAACAACAAAGATGATGTCGGTGCCGTCGACGGCTGCCGTATTGTCGGTGCTGACCGTAATGTCGGGATACTGTTCGGCGATGCACGCCAGAGCCTGTTCGTTGGGGTCGCACAGCACAATATCGCTTCCGCTTATTACACCACACGATGCCAGACCCACTGCAATGGAGCCGCCCATATTTCCGGCTCCTATAATTCCTATCTTCATATTTACCTTATATTAATATACTGCATTCAATGATTAGTCAAACGCAAATTTAGCAATTTTCTGCGGGCTTCAGTTGCCGCAAACCACACTTTTTTGCTCTGCCCCGAAAAATTAGAATGAGGCTGCACCGTAAATCATAAATTACGGCACAGCCCCATATAGTTACTGATTCATTTCACGGTTTCGCCTACGGCAGGCTCAGAGCACCTTCTTGAGGCGAGACACAAACTCGTCGGCTTGGGCGCGGGTGAGCACCAGCGGCGGCAGCAGGCGCAGCACGTTTGTGCCCGAAGCACCGGTGAACACGTGTTGCTCCTTGAGCAGACGCAAGCGCAATTCCTTCACCGGCTCGGCAAACTCAAGGCCTATCATCAAACCGCGACCGCGAACCTCCTTGATTTGCGGCAACTTCTTGAGCTCACCAATGAGGTATTCGCCCACTTCGGCTGCATTCTGCACCAGGTTTTCTTTCTCGAATATCTCGAGCACGGCAATGGCTGCCGCACAACCAAGGTGGTTGCCACCGAATGTGGTGCCAAGCTGACCATAAACAGGCTTGAACTTGGGGCTTATGAGCACGCCGGCAAACGGATAGCCGTTGGCAATGCCTTTAGCCATGGTTATCATGTCGGGTTTCACACCCGAATGTTGATGCGCAAAGAACTTGCCGGTGCGGCCATAACCGCTCTGAATCTCATCGAGGATGAGCACCGTGCCGTGCTTGTCGCACTCCTCGCGCAAGCCGTGCAGAAACTCGTCGGTGGGAATCTGCACGCCGCCCACTCCCTGAATGCCTTCAACAATCACTGCGCACACATCGTCGGCAGCCAACTCGCGGCGCACTGCCTCGAGGTCGTTGAGCGGAAGGAAGGTGACGTGGCCGTTGTTGTTCACCGGCGCCACAATCTTGGGATTGTTGGTGGCTTCAACAGCCAACGAGGTGCGGCCGTGGAATGCCTTGCTGAAGGCAACAACGCGGCGACGGCCGTTGTAGAACGATGCCAACTTCAGCGCATTCTCATTGGCTTCGGCACCCGAATTGATGAGGAACAGCTGATAGTCGTCGTAGCTGCATGCCTTGCCCAGCTTGTCAGCCAAGCGCTGCTGCAAACCGTTAATCACCGAATTGCTGTAGAACACCAGGTTCTCGGCTTGATGCTTGAGTGCCTCCACATAGTGCGGATGCGAATGACCCACCGAAATCACGGCATGACCGCCGTAGAGGTCGAGGTATTCTGTGCCCTCGCTGTCGTAGGTGTGGCAGCCGCTGCCGCGCACAATCTCCACGTCGAACAGGGGATATACATCAAATAGTTTCATATCGTTTGTTTTCTGTTTGTTTTCGTTGATTGGTTAGAATGCCGAAGCCTTGAGCTGCAAGCCGCACTTTTCGTCGATGCCGAACATCAGGTTCATATTCTGAACAGCCTGACCGACAGCGCCTTTCAGCAGATTGTCGATGCAGCATATCATCAGCAGCTGGTCGTCGAACTTTTCCACATAAACCACTGCCTTGTTGGTGTTCACCACCTGCTTCATGTCGGGGCTCTTGGTGGTGAAGTGGGTGAATGCGGCGTCGGCATAATAGTCGGCATAGGTTTGCTGCACTTGCTCGAGCGAGGCGTCGCATTTGGCGTAAGCCGTAACAAAGATGCCTCGGGCAAAACAGCCACGCTGCGGAATAAACAGCACGCGGCCAGCGTAGCCGGGATGCAGCTCCTGTATGGTCTGGTTGATTTCGAGCAAATGCTGATGGCGGAATGTCTTATACACCGATATGTTGTCGTTGCGCCACGAGAAATGCGTGGTGCCCGACGGCTTCTGACCGGCGCCGGTGCTGCCCGTGATGCCATTCACGTGAATGTCACCGCTAATCAAACCCGCCTTGAGGGCTGGCAGCAGCGCCAGCTGAATGCAGGTGGCAAAGCAGCCCGGATTGGCAAGGTGCTGACAATCGGCAATGGCGTGGCGATGTGTCTCGGGCAAACCGTAGACGTAGTCGTGGGTGGGCGCCGCGATGCGGAAATCCTGCGCAAGGTCGATAATCTTCACTCCGGCAGGTATGCTGTGTTCCTTCAGGAACGCCTCACTCTTGCCGTGACCGAAGCAGAAGAACACCACATCAACCTTGTCGAAAGGCATCTCGTCGGTGAATTCCATCTCCGTTTCGCCAATCAGCCCCTCGTGCACGTCGTACACTTTGTTGCCGGCATTGCTCTCCGAATTGGCAAACACAATCTCTACCTCATTATGCTGCAACAGCACTCTAATCAGTTCGCCGCCCGTATAGCCTGCGGCGCCAAGTATTCCAACTTTAATCATATTCTTTACTCTAAAAAATAATCACACACATGCGCAGAGCATTATCGTTTCTCGTCGGGGTGAGCCAGATAATAGGCACGCAGAGCGGTGCTGCTCACCTTTATGAATCCCTTGGCGTCATCCGACGACCATGCCTTGGCAGTCTCGCCATATTCGCCGAGCTTGTTCTTAACCAGGTCGTTAGGCGAATCCACGCCGAGTGTCTGGAAGCAGTAGGGACGCAACTCAAGCGTAACCACGCCGGTGACGTTGCGCTGCGAGCTGGTGAGCATAGCCTCGATGTCGGGCATCACCGGCTCGAGGTATTGGCTCTCGTGCAGGAACATGCCGTACCAGTTGCTCACCTGGTCTTTCCAATACTGTTGCCACTTCGAGAGGGTGTATTTCTCAAGGAAACGGTGAGCGCCGATTATGAGCATCGGGGCAGCAGCCTCAAAGCCCACACGGCCCTTGATGCCGATGATGGTGTCGCCCACATGGCAGTCGCGACCGATGGCGTAGGCAGCGCCGATTTCCTCAACAGCCTGTATGGCAGCAATCTTGTCGTCGTAGTGCTTGCCGTTCACGCTCACCAGTTCGCCCTTGTCGAAACCAAGGCTCAGCACCTCGGGTTCCTGCTTGGTGGGGTGTTTGAGATAGGCGCTTTCGGGCAGTCCTTGGGTGGAGTCAAGAATCTCGCCGCCGCAAATCGACGTGCCCCAGATGCCCACGTTGTAGCTGTATTTCAGCTTTGTGAAGTCGGCAAAGAAGCCATGGGCATTCAGATAGTCGATTTCCTCCTGGCGCGACAGGTTGCCGTCGCGGGTGAGGGTGATGATTTCAACGCCCGGAGCCATCACCAGGAAGGTCATATCGAAGCGAATCTGGTCGTTTCCGGCGCCGGTTGAGCCATGAGCTATTGCATGTGCACCAATCTCGTTGGCATAGCGCGCAATGGCAATGGCTTGGAAGATGCGCTCGCTGCTCACGCTGATGGGATAACAATTGTTGCGCAGCACGTTGCCGTAGACCATATATTTGAGCGATTTCTCGTAGTATTCCTGAGTAACATCGAGGGTGACATATTTCACCGCACCCAGCTTGTAGGCATTTTCTTCGTTGGTCTTCAACTGCTCGGGGCTGAAGCCGCCGGTGTTGGCACACGCCGCATACACCTCATAACCATCGTTGGCAAGTTTCATCACGGTGTAAGAGGTGTCAAGACCGCCCGAAAAAGCCACAACCACTTTTTTCTTTTCCATTCTATTAATCTGTTTTTATGTTTCAGTGTAAATAATAAATAATTCAAAAAAAATCACAAACGCACACACCTATTCTCCCGTCAGAGAGTAGGCTGGCGCTGTCACTTGCCCTCGTCTGCGTGCTCTGCAGGGTCGTAGAGCATGCCGGTGCAAAGGCATTTCGAGCCGCCGTAGCGCTGAAGGATGTCGTAGTTCACGCAGTTTTCACATCCGCGCCAGAAGGCTTCGTCGTCGGTGAGCGATGGGAACGTAACAGGACGGTAGCCCAGTTCGCTGTTCATCTTCATCACCGCCTCGCCGGTGGTGAGGCTGAATATTTTTGCTTCAGGAAACATCTCGCGCGACAGGTCGAAAATTCGTCGCTTGATGCGCTTTGCCAAACCGATTCCTCTAAACTTAGGTGCTACGATAAGACCCGAATTTGCCACAAACTTCTTGTTGCTCCAACATTCAATGTAGCTAAAACCGGCAAATTCGCCGTGATACAAAGCCAGCACTGCCTTGTGCTCACACATTTTCTGTATCACATACTCTGGCGAACGCTTGGCAATACCCGTTCCACGCACCTTGGCTGCCGCCGTGATGGTGTCAAGAATTTCGTTTACATACTTCTTGTGTTCGGCATTTGCCACTACAATTTCAATTTCGTCTGGATTGCACATTTCTCTGATTCAAAAAAATTTTTTGTTTGTAAATAAAAAATTATAATACCTAATGAATATATCAAAACTCTTTTGGGCAATGCGCCACGATTGCCACAATGCCTGTGACCACCAATCTACGCATCGCTCGCGAAAAAGCTTTGTTTGTTTTTTTACCTGTATGTCTTTTGATTTGTTTGCCGAGAGAAGGATTCCTCTCAAGCATGCCTTGTGTGGCATCGTTTCTGTCTTTTGGGGACATCGTGCACTGCCGGGCGGTAAAGCAACCAACCCGTGAGCATCATTCAGCATCGCCAATCTCAGGGATGATTACCGACAGAGCACGCGCGGCTCGTCGGTGGGTCGTACCATCTCGCAACACGGCAAACACCGTGTTGGCTCCTGCTATGGTACCCAATATTTCATCTAATCCTGCCATGTCAATGTCGTATGCAAGACCGCTGGCATAGCCGTTGCGGGTCTTAATTACTGCAAAGTTACCTGAAAAATCAAGCGAGATAAAACCCGATTGACCGGATTGCCGGTCGCCTTCGGGCTGAGCGCTGCGGCTGTCATACATGTCGGATAACACATACATATACGAGCCCTCGCTGTTTGCCACCTTGGAGATGCGAAGCGCCTTCAAGTCGCGCGACAATGTGGCTTGCGTAACCACAACACCCTCATCGGCAAGCAGCTTTGCCAAGTCCTCCTGGCAACCGACCACATGCTCTCTGATGATGCTCTTTATGAGTTGCAGACGCGCTTTTTTCTTCTTCATCGTTGGTTGTTTATTCGCTTTTCTTACAATTTCCTCGCAAAATTACGAAAAATAATCCATAAAAAAGCACATTACATCCCTATTTGTTGCATTTTTATCAATAAATGTTGTTAAACCTACACATTAGGCTCCACAATGTACGGCTCGCGCTGCGTAGCGTCAGTTGATTTTTATCACATCTTTTTGCGCCGTGACGTGTGGCATGAAGCGGCGCATAAACGGAATGATGAGCACATACAGCATCATGGTCACCACAAGGCACACGCCTATGCGCCACCAGCCTCGCGGCAGGAATTGCTTCAGCAGCAGGTCAAGGAACTGATAAAGCACCTGGTGTGTGCACAATATCATTATGGAATAACGGCCCCAATAGGTCACCAGCGGGATGTGCCCCACTATCTTGGCAAGCAGGATGGTCATTATTGTGCCCACTGCGCCACACAGGTGCGCCGTGAGGTAGCATCCGGCAAAATAATTGCACCGATAGTCGAGCGGATAAGCCAGCCAAAACAGCACCGGCACACACGCCACCACCACCAGCCACAGCCATTTGTCGTAGCGCCAGCCATTGTACATCACGCGCGTCTTGCGGTTGAGAATGTAGCCCAGCGCAAAAAAGGGCATTGCCGTTAGCGCCGTGTCGGCAAAGCACGGCAAATTGATGCCCAGGTAGCTAAGCAGCATGCCCAAAGCACCGCACGCCACCGACATCGCCGCTATCAGATAGGTCATATGCCAGCGTATGCGGCGTGCCGCCATAAAGATAACGTAGAAAATCAGGTTCACCTCAAGCAGGCACATCAAAAACCAGATTGCCGCATTAGGGAATTTCTCAAGAGTCCACAACTGCGCCAACGCTTGCCAGAAATCGAGTCGGGGATTGAAGATGAGCAGCTTCATGCCACACCATTTATATAATGCCCACGGCAGAATAAGCCCCAAAGTGACGTAGAAAAACACAAACGGGATGAGAAGCTTGTTGATTTTGCGCTTCACAAAACCGCCGAAACTCTCATATTGTTTGAAAAACACGCCCGACAGAAAGAAATAGAGCGGCATGCGGAAGCACTTGAGCAGGCTGTCGTAGGGCAACTGGGTGCGATAGAACGCAAGGATGTGCGATGCCACAACCAGCAAAATGCAGAAGCCTTTTGCGAGGTCGATATACTGAATGCGCTGCTTTGCCACCGGTGATGATTGCATGGTGAATGCTTTAATTATTGTTGTTTGCGAGTTTTGCGCTGCAAATTTAACTAAAATAATCGGGCTGACATCACCTCGGGGCTAACCAATCGCTCAATCACGATGCCGACGGCACATTTTTTTGCGTAATCGGCACAAAAAAACTAATTTTGCCCTCGGCAACACAATTGTTTCACCCACCTTACACTCACACAGCTTCAGCGCAATGGCACTTTCGCAAGACTTCATCAATCAGATTCACGCCCTGCTGGGCAACGAAGCCGAGGCACTGTTATCGGCAATCAGCAACACCGAGCCCTCGGTGTCGGTGCGCCGCAATCCGCTCAAGACACCCGCCACGGCGCTCAGCCACTTGAGTCCGGTGCCTTGGTGCCCCGAAGGTGCCTACCTCGATAGCCGCGTGCCGTTCACCTTCGACACCGACTTCCAATCGGGCCGCTACTATGTGCAAGATGCTTCGTCGATGTTCATCAGCCATGCCCTGCGGCAACTTGTCGATGCTCCGGTGCGATACCTCGACCTATGCGCTGCGCCCGGTGGCAAAACCACCGCAGCCCTCGCGGCACTGCCCCAAGGCTCGCTGGTGGTGGCTAACGAGATTGTGCCCACACGCGCCCAAGTGCTGCGCGAAAACATCATCAAATGGGGATACCCCGATGCCGTGGTCACCAACAACCGCCCTGCCGACTTCCTCCGCCTTGGCGCGATGTTCGACGTGGTTGCTGCCGACGTGCCCTGCAGCGGCGAGGGCATGATGCGCAAAGACCCCGAGGCTGTGCGCCAATGGACTCCGGCGCTGGTGAACGAATGTGCACGGCGCGACATCGAAATCATTGACAGCGCTTGGCAATGCCTGCGCCCCGGCGGACTGCTAATCTACAGCACTTGCACCTACAATCGGCTCGAAAACGAGAGCATAGTGGAACACATCTGCTCTACCTATGGCGCCGAAAGCATCAGCCTCGTCACACCTGCCCATTGGAACATCGCCCCGGGAATCAGATGCAAACACCACTGCTACCGGTTTATGCAACACCACATTCAAGGCGAAGGATTGTTTATGAGCATCCTGCGCAAACCGCTCGATGCCTCGCAGCCCGCAGGCGCTGCCCACACACCAAATCGCATTAAGCCTTCTAAAAAGGCAGCAACGCCTTCGGTGCCAGCACAAGCCGCCACGTGGATAAACGATGCCCACGAATATGCCTTCGCATCCAACAGCCAAGGCACCGTGACAGCTATGCGCAAGAGTCACCAACCGCTCATCGCCTCGCTTGCCGCCTCGCTGCGTGTGCTGCACAGCGGCATCACCATCGGCACCTTAAAGGGCAAGAACCTCGTGCCCGACCATGCACTGGCACTCAGCACACAGCTCAACGCCCAAGCATTCGCCATAGCTGAAACCTCCTACACTCAAGCCATAGCCTATATGCGAGGCGAAGCCATCACCCTACCCGATGCCCCGCGCGGCATTGTGCTGCTCACACATCAAGGCGCGCCCATCGGATTCGCCAACAATCTCGGCAACCGCGCCAACAACCTCTACCCCAAAGAATGGCGTATTCGCAGCACCCACTTCTCCGACCAAAAACCCACACTCCTACATCTCTAACCCTGCCACACCCGCCTTCATGCACCGAATCGTGGCATATCGCAAGGTTTACGTGAAAATGTAGGGGCGTATTGAATACGCCCACAAAACGATGTTGTGGCGATGACATGCGAAGCATGTGACGCCGAGACGCAGGCGAGGCATTTAGCCCAGGGTAAGCGAAGCGCAACCCCGGGTATCCATCACCACCAACAATACGGCGTCCACACAGGACGCGAATTACATAACACCCCGCCGCGGTTGCAGATTCAGATAATTCGCATCCTATACGGATGCATTATCGTGGGTGGCGTTGTATCCGTGGGTTACGCTTACGCTCACCCACGGCTAAATCCCGTCGACATCCTGCCTCCGGTGTCACGTCCTTCGGACGCCGCGGCGGTTTGCATCGTTGGAAGACACCCCTTAAGGCAACAGCCGCACCACAACCGCGGAGCGGTTGCAACCTCAATAACCCCATGTTGACGATAAGCGAAGCGCAATCGGCTACGTGGGGATAGCAACAATCACCCCAATAAACACAACCGCGGAGCGGTTGCAGATACAGATAATTGGTATTTGTGGGCGGCGCATCCTGTAGGGGCGTATCGCATACGCCCTCGCCACCGCAATGTATCGCGAATATGCCCACGACGATGTTGTGGCGATGACATGCGAAGCATGTGACGCCGAGCCGCAAGCGAGGCATTTAGCCCGGGGTAAGCGAAGCGCAACCCCCGGGTTACCGTCACCCCACCATCCCGCGTCCGCACAGGACGCGAATTACACAACACCCCCGCCCACGATGTTCACGATAACCCATTCCGCCGCACAACCGCGAAGCGGTTGCAACCACCTCATCGGCAAAACTATAACTAATTGACAATCTGCGAGAGACTATTGCAGCAGCCCAGCGTCAGCATCCGTCACGCCCCCAACCACCCACCGCCCTGGCTGCATAATAAAGCAAGGACAGACAATTTCGCAACTCTCTGCCCTTTAAATGATCATAGACTATTTCTAATTAAATGAAAAATTTAGTATATGAATTTTAGACACACAGGTCAAAAAAATTTGATTAAATCCATTTTATATCGAAAATTAACAAAACTTTGCGTGTCAGAAAACCAGTTGACAAAAACATGATACACAATGTAAAAAAATCGAGATATTTACAAACTGCGTTGAATGTGCTCTTGCTCCTTGATGTCATAATTATTCACCGAATCACCAGTTTCCTTGAAAGCTATTGGGACACTGAGCTTCCACTTGCCATCGATTCTAAGAGGACACATTTTATAGTCAATGTAGTTTGGACGGTCGTCGCCTGGCTTTGAAGAGAACATCACCACCCGCACGGTGATTTCGGTATCTTTTTCGCTGAACATTTTCAGGTCGGTGACATAATAATCGTAGACGGGCACACTATTATACACTATAATGAGTTGATGACGTTCTTCGTCAGAGAGATTGCATAAGCCGTCGGGTTTTGGCGAATAAAGCATATCAAGCGCTTTGTCGAATTCCTTATCCTGAAGAGCTCGAAAATATGCTTTGGCAAGTTCATAACAGGCAATCGTGTCGGCATGTGTGCGCACCATCTGCTCGTCGAGGCGGCTGTGATTAATTGAGTCGGAATCGGTTTCACTCTGTGAGCCATCGCTCTTGCCACCGCACGACATCATCATTGCCATTGGCAGTATGAATACAAATATTTTCAACCATTTCATAGTTCAAAACAATTAAATTCGCAAATAAACATAATTGATGTTATAATAAAGACGGGGCTACCACAGGTGCAGCCCCATCCTCCATATTTAAGATTATATCAACTAACTTGATTATTATTTATGCACGTTAACACGAATCTTAACCGAGATAGTTTCTTTGCCCCACTTATGTTCGATTGAAACCGGAACATAGATGTCGTAAGGCTTGCTAATCAAGTTACCAGAGTTCTGATACTCGATGTCTCCATTGGCGTTTACAATGACAGTTGTGTTTGCAGGCAGTTCACCCTTGTCGTAACCGTCTTCGTGAATTACGTTCAAGCCGTTGCTCTTCAAGCTGGTGGTTACGTTTGCAACCTTGACGCCATTAACTACGGTGTAGAGGAAGTCGCAGTAACTTACATTATAGAAGTTCTTATAGCTATCATTGGTGCGAACATCGATTTTCTTGCCCAGCCAGTCGGTTACTACAATCAGTTCATTGAACTTGAATGTTTGAGCCTTATGCAGTGCATCCGTCCAGTACTTTTCGCCTGCGGTTTCGGCAATGCTCAATGGTTTAACGAATTCAATAGTGTAGTCGCCAAGAGGCATCTTATCGCTGAGTGCACCGTCAACAATCACGCTGATAGGCAGAGTTGCATACAAGCCGAAGTGTGGCAGTACAGCGCCAGCCTTGTCGCAGCCGTTGATGAATGTGCGAGCATCTTCAACACCCCAATTGCCATTCGAGCCAATTGCGTCGAATGTTACAGCATTAGCAAGAGTGTTATCAGCCTTATTTTCAGCAGCAACTTCAGGCAAATAGTATTCAAGCGCATTTGCAGCTGTGTTTTCTACCAAGTATTTTACTGCTGGCTTAACCCATGTGAATCCATATCCCTTAGCTTCCCACTTAGCCATTTCGTCGAGTTTGCAAAGGATGTTGCCATCTTCGTCAGAAACTTGTGCAGTAGGTTTGTTATCAGCTGTCAAATTGAAACCATCGTAAACATTGAACACATACTTAGTTGTAGCGTTCAAGCCAACTTGAGTTGAATATGGCGATGGGTTAGCAACCAATGTGCCTTTGTCAACCTTTGTTGGGTCTTCCCAGTTAGCAATGCCTTCAAGACCACCCTTCCAAGGAGTTTCAACATAGCCAAGTGAATAGCATGGCTTGATTACACGAATGCTAAGGTCGATTTGAACAACATCGTTGATAGTGCTTGTGAACTTAACTGTTACAGTTGAAGTGCGGTCGCTCTTATAGTTGTTGGCAATGCCGCCCAATTCGGTGTTCGCCCAAACCTTCGAAGCAAGCCAAGTTGGCTGATTTGGGTTAACCGGAATTGTCATAACATAGTTTCCTTTTTCATCGAACTTAAACCAATTAGCACACTGAGCGTTAATGCGGTCGCCAGCCGAAGCATACGAAGTCTTCCAGATTGTAACAAGCTCGTTTTGAGTGATGTCAAGAGCCTTGTAAACCTTTTCTTCCAGTTCCTTAGCATCGATTTGTACTGTCATTGCACCTGGTTCTTTCGAAAGAACAAGTGTAGCAGTATTTTCAAGTTTAATAACCACATTCTTGCCAATCTTGATGCGGAAGTATGCTTCAGTTACAACTTGGTCACCGTCCATAACTTGGCAGAGAACAACAGGAGTGCAACCCTTGGCTTTATCGGCATCTTTGATGGTTACGATACCGTCTTCAGTGATATCGTAGAACTGCTGATAGTCAACTTCCGAGTTTTCAGGCTTATACTCTTCTTCAGGTTTCGAGAACTTGAATGTGAAGCCTGCAC
Organism: Muribaculaceae bacterium; assembly: GCA_051871535.1. Classification (GTDB taxonomy): domain Bacteria; phylum Bacteroidota; class Bacteroidia; order Bacteroidales; family Muribaculaceae; genus SFTJ01. Next base: position 102,634 of record JBJECX010000019.1, read on the forward strand.
GTTCCATCATATCCTTACCCCAAACAGCTACGTCGCCTTCAACCGGAATCTTAACAATGTTCAAAGAGTCAGCCAAGTTGATAACTTCGCCAGCCTTAGGAACGGTGATTTGATAGATTGTCTCGTCGGTGTTAGCTTGACGTGGGTCGGCATAAGCATCCTTCTTGTTCGGACCTACATAAACAGGCTTAACTGATGTTGCAACGTGTCCGTAGATGTTACTACCAATTTCAAAGTGACATTCTTCGTAAGTCGAACGAACTTGTGCGTAGTCAGAGTAAACGTAAGCTTCAGTTTCTCCCTTAGCAAGAGCCTTGCCCTTGAGCGGCATTTGCAAGCAGACGATATCAACCACATCGTTGTTGCCATTGTTGAGCGAATGAGCAGTTTGTTGAACACGGAATGTGAGCACGTTCTTGTCCTTGATGCTCCAAGTGCCTTCAACAGGAGCAATCACGCCGTCCTTTGCACCACTGCGAGTGATGGCTGTGCTGTTGAGGAACTTCATTGCAGCAAGGTCGAGTGTTTCCTCGTCAACACCGCTTGGGTTCAAGCGATAGTTTACAATAGCTTCAATGTTCTTAGGAACACGAGCACTTCTCTTGCGTTCTACGAGCACACCTTCCTCGTTGTTGGCATAAGGTTGATAGTCAACATTGTCAAAGTAGATAGTTTCAATACCGCCAATGAAGTAGTTAGGAATGTATTGCAAGCTGGTGAGGCGAACCATAACCAAAGTGTGGATGGTGTTCAGCTCCACAGGTATGCCATCTTCAAGCATCTTCTTGGTATCGGTCATGAAGGTCTTAAGAGTAGCAATGTCGGTGGAGTGTGTGTTGATGTCATTGATTGCCTTACCAAGATTCTCTGTAAGAGTTGCAATGTTTTGTGTATTAGTAGCAGTTTCCTGTTTCAAACCGGCGTAAGTGGTCGACAGGTCTTCGAGCAACTTCTCATATTTGAGAAGAGCATTAATCTGCACCTGCAAATCGCTCTTAGCCTTAGCTACTTGATAAGCCACCGAGCCTTCGGTGTTTTCATCACCATTGAGAATATTAAGACCTGCTTGGATACCGTCGATGCGACCACCAAGTTCAGTACGCAGGTCGTTAATTTGAGCGTCAGTGTAGTTCTTACTATCAACTATCGCTTTCTCAATGAGAGCCTTAGCCTCCTCGATAGCTTCTGCCTTGACAGTAGCAACAGCGGCTTTTGCTTCTTCCTTAGCCACCTTGTCGGCATAAACTTTAGCCTCATCGAGTTTGCCGGCGGCAGCAGCATCAGCATAGCTCTTAGCAGCCGCTTCGGCAGCTGCCGAAGCATCTGCAGCATCTTTCTTGGCCTGATCTAAAGCAGTTTTCAGTGCCGAAAGCTGCTCGTTAAACGAAGCTTTATCCGCCTTGATTGTTTCGTTGATAGCATCGATGTCATCATCGTTATCCGAGCACGACACCATGCTTGCCGAACCAGCCAGCATTAAAGCTCCAATCATAAAGAAATTCAAAAACTTTTTCTTCATCTTTAAACTTTTTAGTTAATAAAATCAATATATGTTATCACAATAATTATCATAAAAAATGAAGTTATGCTTGGCTGGAATCCGCCTCGTTATTTACCAACAAATCCAGCAAATGGTATAGCGAATCTACGGTGAAACATAATTCTGCTTGCAAAATTAAATTATTACATTCTACTCGCTATCGTGTTCACTGTCAGATATATTTACACTTTTGTCAGTATTATTTACGCCTGTTGAGGCCGTGATTTTGCTGAAGTCAAGATTAAGCGACAGTGTGTTGTTGCACAGCATTTTATCGTCAATCACTATGTCGACTGAATTGTTAGTAGAAGGTTGTGTGTTATAGTATACATTTCCTATGAAATCGTAATCTAATATTTCGGATATCAGAATCAGACGGTCGATGTCAATACTTTTTCCAGAAAGGATGGCATAAAGTGTAGGGCGCGACACATGTATCAGTTCGGCAAATCGCGTGTACGATATGCCGGACTTATCGAGTCGATGTTTGATTATTTGCCCGATGCTGATTTTGTGTACATCTTTAAATCTTGCCATAGCACCAAGTCCTTTGTGGGTTATGGCAATCGCCGATGCCGCACGGCGATGTTGCGTAATTGTAATTTCTCATTTCTCGCGTCTGGTGTGTTACGTCAATTTGTTTTAACAATGCCAAATAAACGGACACAAAAAAAGCGTGAACCGAACTCTGTTGTCCGATTCACACTCTGAGGCCGTGAGAAGTGCCCTATACTGCTGAACGAACAACAGTATAGTCCACGCCGTAAACGAGTATATTACAAAACGCATAACTGCAACATTGCAACAACACACAGCAAGTAGCCCCATACAAGGCATCCTTGCATCGTTGTAATGCAATGACAATGCAGAACGTGTCACTTGAATATATGCAACGTCCCAGTCGTGGCATTTACCGTTGCTATGTTCTCAGGCAGTATAATCTTGAAATTTCTCACGTTTCAGAGTGTGCTGCTGAACTAAGCGTTAATTCCGTGTAAACGCCTTTCATTATGTCTGTGACCACCTCCCTCCCTAATGTGTCATATAAAAACAAGAGCCTAACACCACGTTTAATTTGTAATCGCAGCTTGGGGTACAAGCCGTCTTTTTTTGGTCACTCGCTCCCGTTTACGGCGCTGGGTGGTTAGTTTCTACAGATTGTTTAGACAAATATGACCGTCGATTATTTCAGACGCCATACCCATTATCTCACATTCTGTCTAAAAACAGATGGTCGGCACAAAGATAATCAGTTTATCGGGAAAGAAAAAAATTTTTGCTAAAAAACAAACGCTACTCCGGATTAATGTCTGTTTTCTGTATCGTTATTGTATTTTTTATCTGTCGAAGTGCCGCGGCGGGTGGGCTGCGGCGGATGGGGCGGAAAAAGCGGTGTGCCTACACCGTGGGTGCAGGCACACTATGCGTATGATATCACGTTTATTTCTTTGCTTTTGGCTTGGCTGCGGTCTTCTTTGCTGCAGGCTTGGCTGCTGCCTTCTTGGCACACGGTTTGCGCTTAGGCTTCTCGGGCTTAACAACCAGCGGTTCGCTCACCATCTTCAGCACTTGCACGGTGCGTGCCGGCAGATAGAGGCGCAACCATCCCAATCCGTACTTGGCATACAGCTCGTCGTCCTGGGTGAAATGGTGCATCGTACTGTCAATGTTGCCATAACCGCCATACTTCTTGTCGTCGCTATCCATCACACCGGCATATTCGCCAATCGGTGCGAGGATGCCATAGTCGCTGAGCGAGCGGTTAGGGCTGAAATTGTATACAAACAGATACTGTCCGCGGCTGTAGGCCAGCACCTGGTCGTCGTCTTTTTCCCAACGCTTTTCAACCGGCGTAGCCTCAAACTTCTTGATGCCACCGATAAGGTGAATCATATCGTTGTCGAAGGCGTTAAGGAAGCGGTATTTCAGGTCCTGACGGTCAACCAGCTCCCACTGGCGGCGAGCATACTTGTGCGACCAGCCATTGCCCTCGCGAGGGAAGTCAATCCATTCGGGATGTCCGAATTCGTTACCCATAAAGTTGAGGTAACCGCCGTTGATGGTTGATGCGGTGACCATGCGAATCATTTTGTGCAGCGCCATACCGCGGTCAACAGTGGCGTCGTTGTCGCCCACCATCATGTGCCAATACATTGCGCTGTCGATAAGGCGGAAGATGATGGTCTTGTCGCCCACGAGCGCCTGGTCGTGGCTTTCGGCATAGCTGATGGTTTTCTCGTCGGCGCGACGGTTGGTAAGTTCCCAGAACACCGATGTAGGATGCCAATCCTCATCCTTGCGTTCTTTGATGGTCTTAATCCAATAGTCGGGAATGCCCATTGCCATGCGATAGTCGAATCCCATACCGCCCTTGGCAAACGGCAGTGCCAAGCCGGGCATACCGCTCATTTCCTCGGCTATGGTGATGGCTTTTGGGTTCACCTCGTGGATGAGCAGGTTGGCAAGGGTGAGATAGGTGATTGCGTTGGTGTCCTGATTTCCGTTGTAGTAGTCTTCATAACCGCCGAATGCCTGTCCGAGGCCGTGGTTATAGTAGAGCATCGAGGTCACGCCATCGAAGCGGAAACCGTCAAAGCGATATTCTTCGAGCCAGAATTTGCAGTTAGAGAGCAGGAAGTGGAGCACTTCGTTCTTGCCGTAGTCGAAGCAAAGCGAATCCCATGCCGGGTGCTCGCGACGGCTCGGGTCGCTGTAGAAATATTGGTCGGGGGTGCCATCGAATCTGCCCAAGCCTTCAGCCTCGTTTTTCACGGCGTGGCTGTGCACGATGTCCATAATCACGGCAATGCCGCGCGAGTGAGCATCGTCGATGAGCGCCTTCAGTTCCTCAGGCGTGCCGAAGCGGCTCGAAGCAGCGTAGAAGCTCGACACGTGATAGCCAAACGAGCCATAATAAGGGTGCTCCTGTATAGCCATTATTTGAATGGCGTTATATCCGTCGGCAGCCACACGTGGCAGCACGTTGGTGCGGAATTCCTCATACGAGCCCACCTTCTCGGCATCTTGTGCCATGCCTATGTGGCACTCGTAGATGAGCAGCGGCTGCACGTTGGGCTTGAATTTCTTCACCTGGAACTGATAGGGGGCAACGTCCCACACCTGGGCAGAGAAAATCTTGGTGGCTTCGTCCTGCACCACGCGAGTGGCATAGGCGGGTATGCGCTCACCTTCGCCGCCGTCCCAGTGCATGCGCAGTTTATATAGGTCGCCATGCTTCATCTGGTCGGCATCGAGAATTATCTCCCACACGCCGCCCTCTTTCTTTTCGAGAGCATAGCTCGGATATTCGCCCCAGTCGTTGAACGTGCCCAACAAGAATATTGCGGTGGCGTTAGGCGCCCATTCGCGGAACACCCATCCGCCGTCGGCGGTGTGGTGAAGTCCAAAGTAGTTGTAGGCATTGGCAAAGTCGCTAAGCGAACCACCTTCGCCCACCAGTTCAAGCTGTTTTCTGAGCACATCGTCGTGGCGGCCGTTGATAGCGTCGGCAAACGGTTCAAGCCACGGGTCGTTCTTTACAATGGGGAGAACTTTCTTTTTCATATTCAAAAATCAGGGTTATGTTTATAACTGCAGACAAAAATAATGCAAAAGGGCGAAAAAAACAACTGTAAGGTGTGCTAATTGCACACAAAAAAGTCGGTTATGACAAGTGTTTGCCGCAAGCGGCACAATCGGCGTTGCGAGCAAACGGGATGGTGTTGAACTCCATCGAAGCGATGTCGAAGGTGAGCAGGCGGTTCACCAGCAGTTGTCCGGTGCCGGTAATCCACTTAATCGCCTCGGCGGCTTGCAGTGAGCCGGTGATACCGGGAGTCACGCCCAGCACGCCCACATCCTTGCCCGAAGGCACCTGCTCCGGCTCGGGCGGCACAGGAAAGATGCAGCGATAGCATGCCGATCCGGGCACGCATGTCATCAGCTGGCCCTCGAAGCGCAGAATTCCGCCAATGCAGAACGGTTTGCCGGCTGCCACGCAAGCATCGTTCACCATATATTTCACAGCGAAACTGTCGGTGGCTTCAATCACAAAGTCGTAGTGCGATATCACCTCGCCTACGTTGTCGGGGGTGAGGAAAATGCTATGTTTTTCAACCCTCACGTCGGGGTTAATCGCTTTGATGCGCTGCTCCGCCGAATCCACCTTGGGCACGCCCACGTTGGCGGTGTCGTGCACTATTTGGCGCTGCAGGTTAGAGAAATCCACCGCGTCGCCGTCGACGATGCCCAGCGTGCCCACGCCCGCCGCAGCCAGATACATGAGAATAGGCGAACCCAAGCCTCCGGCACCAATCACCAACACGCGCGCCTTACATAGGCGTTGCTGCCCTTCAAGCCCGAATTCGCGAAGCTTGATGTGGCGTTGGTAGCGCTGCAGCTGCTCGGGGCTTAAAACAAAATCCTTTTCCATAATAGACGTAACCAATGAGATTTGCCGACAACAAAATTATGAAATTGCCGCCATATCGCCAAGGAGAGCTGCCCTTTTTCTTGCGCCGGCAGCCTTCAAAGACATAGGCAATTCCCAAAAAACGGGGGCGTATTGTGTGAAATACGCCCCATATCATATATGTCGAGTGTGTGTATTGTTGTTAGGCGGCAAGCCCCAAACAGTTTATTCTCACATGCCGGTGGTGACGCCGCCGGTTTGGCTGTCGGTGTTGCTGCTCTTGGTCACGTCGTCGTTGTTGATGCTTCGCGAGGTCTTCTTCACCGATGCTTTCAGGTTGCCGAATCGCCACGAGAGATGCACGCCAAATGAGCGCAATGGCACACTGATGTGGTTTTTTTGGCTGAATGTAGCCGCAGTCGTCTCGCTGTCGAACACGATGTTCTTCTTGAAAGGCGACTGGGCTTGTAAACTCAGTGTGAGAGCCTTTTCTTTGAGGAACGATTTGCTGATTGAGAGTCCATGGAAGGTCATGCTGCCCGTAGTGGTCTGCAGCCCTTTTTCCTTGCTGTTTCCACCGAAGTATACGCTCACGTTTATGTCGTAAGGCAGTGTCTGCTGAATTGATGTGAAGGCGCTGAGATTGAAGCCCGAAGTGTGCTGGTTGAGCACCTCGCTCTTATAGTCGCTGTAGTTTAGCCTGAGGCTGAGCATAATGCGCGTTTTTGCCCAGGGCGAATAGTTTGCCCACAGGTCGCCGCCCACGGTGCGGCGTCGCGCCACGTTGCCGTAGGTGCTGGTCATCACGCCATTGTCCGTGAAGCTGTATTGCTCAATGCCATTGTTGCTGAAGGTGTAGTTGGCATTGAGGTTAATCATCAGTTTCTGTCCGAATTGGCTGTATCCGGCACTAATCGAGTGGGTCTTCTCGGTGTCGAGGTCGGGATTGCCGTAGGTGATGGCATTAGGGTTCGAGTCGTCGACGTAAGGGTTGAGGTTGCGAATGCCCGGGCGATTGATGCGCATAGCGTAAGCCAGCTTCAGCGTTGTGGCGGGCTTGAGCATATACGACAGCTTCACCGACGGCACCACATCGTTCATGTGAGCCGAATAGTTGCGGTCGGGGCTGAGGGCATATTTCACGTTCATCGAGGTGTACTCGTAGCGTGCGCCGGCTTTCAGCCCGAAGCCCTTATATTTCAGCTGATAATCGGCATAGGCAGCCACTATGTTGCGCAGTTGGCTGTAGTGGTTTTCGGGCGAAACATCCTCCTCCATCGTGCCGGCTTGGTTGGCAATCCATCGCTCCACGTCGCTCTTGTTGCGGCGATAGATGTATTTTGCACCAAAGTCGATGTAATGCATGTCGGTGAGCGGGTTCACATAGTCGGCTTGCACGGTGTGCTCCTCGGTGTGAGCGTCGTTATCGAAACGCTGGTCGAACAAGGAATAAGGCACATCCTGCACGTCATCGTAGCGGGATTCGCTGCCGTTGCTTGCCGGCGAAAAATCGAGTCGATAGCTAAGGGTGAACAGTTCGTCCTTTTTCTTGAACGAGTGCTGATAGTCGATACCGAGGCTGCTGCCGCCGAAAGTGTTGTCGGAGAGGCTTCGCTGCACGTAGGCATAGCGGCGGTCGCCCGAGAGGCGCAGCATCTCGTTGTCAGTAACGTTATCACCCTTGAACTTGCCACTCATCAGGTTGCCCGACAGGCTGATGAGGTTCAGCGAGTCGACCTCATAGCTTGCCTCAATTGAGCCGAACATAAAGTCGCCATGGTTTTTTTGCCGGGAGTTGGCGATGAATGTGCGAAACTCTTCGCTGGTGAAATCCTCGCGAGAACTATTGCTATCGATTTTGCGATTGAATTGATGACTGTAATTGAAGTTTGCCGCCACCGTGAACTTGCCGCTTTGCGCTGTGGCGTAAAAGCCGCCGCCGCTTTGGCGAGTGTCGACGTTGGCACGCACCGTGGCATTGTAGCCCTGCACCTTGGCATCGGTGGTGATGATGTTCAGCACGCCGCCCACGCCCTCGGCATCGTATTTCGCTCCGGGGTCGGTTATCACCTCTATCTTCTTGATTATGCTGGCAGGCATGCTGCGGAACACCTCCTTAGGATTGTTGCTCATCATGGTGTTAGGCTTGCCGTTCACCAGCACCTTGAAGCTGCTTGAGCCGTTCACCTGAATGTTTTCCTCGCCGTCGACGGTCACCATAGGCACCTTGCGCAGCATCTCGGTGATGGTGTTGGTTTTGGCGTCGGGGTCTGCCTCCATGTCGTAGGTTATCTTGTCGACGTCGGTTTTAATGAGCGGGCGCGAGGCCTCCACCACCAGCTCGGCAAGTGCATTGTCGGCAGCCTTTGTTGCCACCTTGCCAAGGTCTACACTCTTGTGGGCGGCATCCAACTCAAACTTGCGCATGGCAGGCATCTTGCCCACCACCGCAAAGGTGGCAAGATATTTTCCTGCCGCCTTCAGCCCCACATCAAACTTGCCGTCGGCGTCGGTCACGTCAACCTTCACCGGCTGCCTACTCGGTTTGGCTATATCGTACACTCTAACTGTGGCATACGGTTCGCTGTCGCCGCTCACCGAATCCACCAATACACCCTTAACTGAATAGGCTGCCACCGTCTGTGCCCACGCACCACAGTTTGCAACCAAGGCAATTGCCAAAATGCCCATCAGGCAACTCAATTTCTCTCTCATTATAAATACTCGTTTTTTTATTGTGATTCGCTGATTAGACGCAAAGGTATGTTGTTTTGTTGCGCCGAATCTTACTATTTAACCTTCATTAACGCGTGGCAGCCACGGCGAGAATGAAGAATCCAAATTGAACCGCGACGTTTTCGGCTCATAAAATTTTCGGCATTGGATATTTTTTTGTATTTTTGTATGTTTTTTGGCTGAAAAGCCCTTGACGCCGCCTGCACAAGGTGGCATGATGGGTTTTGCTTTTGTCCAAAAGAAAGCAGAACATAGCAATTAACAATTGTGACACTCCAATTAAAATAACATAAGATAGCGAAATGACAGAACAGAACGAAGAATTACAGCAGCAATCCGGCGAATATTCGGCGCATAACATTCAGGTGCTTGAGGGCCTTGAAGCAGTGCGCAAGCGCCCTGCCATGTATATAGGCGACACGAGCGTGAAGGGTCTGCACCATTTGGTGAGCGAGGTGGTGGACAACTCCATCGACGAGGCTCTTGCAGGCTATGCCACGCAAATCGATGTAATCGTAACCGAGGATAATAGCATACAGGTGGAGGACAACGGACGCGGCATCCCCGTGGACGAGCACGAGAAACTGCACAAATCGGCCCTGGAAGTGGTGATGACCGTGCTGCATGCCGGCGGCAAGTTCGACAAAGGAAGCTACAAGGTGTCGGGCGGTCTGCACGGCGTGGGTGTGTCGTGCGTGAATGCGTTGAGCACCTATCTGCGCGCCGAGGTGCGCCGCGAGGGCAAAGTGTATATGCAAGAATACTCCAAAGGCAAGCCAACCAGCCCGGTGAAAGTGATTGGCGACACCGACGGCCACGGCACTACAGTGTTCTTCCATCCCGACCCCGAAATATTCACCGAAACGGTGTACGAATACAAGCGTCTGGCGATGCGCCTGCGCGACCTGGCATTCCTGAATGCCGGCATCGTGCTCACACTCACCGACCTGCGCGAGCGTGACGAGCAAGGCAATCCGCGCCACGAACGCTTCTTCAGCGAAACCGGCTTGAACGAGTTTGTACGCTACATCGACCACAACAAGGAGCCACTCATCAGCGATGTGATTCACATCAACACCGAGAAGCAAGGCATTCCGGTGGAAGTGGCTATGACCTACAACACCACATTCAACGAAAACGTGCTGTCGTTTGTCAACAACATCAACACCATAGAGGGCGGTACACACCTCACCGGATTCCGTCGCGGCCTTGGCTCCACCCTGCGCAAATATGCCGAGGACAACAAGATGCTGGAAAAGGTGAAGGTGAAAATCGACCCCGATGACTTCCGCGAAGGTTTGACCGCCGTGATTTCGGTGAAGGTGCTCGAACCACAGTTCGAAGGACAGACCAAGACCAAATTAGGCAACAAGGAAGTGATTGGCGCCGTAGAAGTGGCAATACGCGAAGCACTCTCGATATACCTCGAGGAGCATCCCAAGCAAGCCAAGACCATCGTGGAAAAGGTGGTGCTCGCCGCCACAGCACGCCACGCCGCACAACAAGCCCGCGAACGCATCACCCGCAAGACTCCGCTGCTGGGTGGCGGTCTGCCCGGCAAACTTGCCGACTGCCAGAGCCGCAACGCCGAGGACAGCGAGCTCTTCCTGGTGGAGGGTGATTCGGCAGGCGGTTCGGCAAAGCAAGGCCGCGACCGCGCCTTCCAAGCCATCCTGCCCTTGCGAGGCAAGATATTGAACGTGGAGAAGGCTATGGACCACCGCGTGCTCGACAGCGAGGAAATCGTGAATATGTTCAAGGCACTTGGCGTGACCATCGGCACCGAGAACGACCCCAAGGAAGCCAACCTGAGCAAACTGCGCTACCACAAGATTATCATCATGACCGATGCCGACGTCGACGGTGCTCACATCGGCACACTGCTGATGACATTCTTCTTCCGTCGCATGCGCCCGATTATCGAGAACGGCTACCTGTACCTTGCCACTCCACCGTTGTATAAGCTCACCAAGGGTGCTCGCGAAGAATACTGCTGGGACGACCTGCAGAAGCAACGCTTCATCGACACCTACGGCCAGGGCGACGAAAAGAACATCAAGATACAACGCTACAAAGGTCTTGGCGAGATGAACCCCGAACAGCTGTGGGAAACAACCATGGACCCCGAGAACCGCATTCTCAAGCAAGTGCAAATCGACGATGCCGCCGAGGCCGACCGCGTGTTCTCGATGCTTATGGGCGAAGACGTGGAACCACGCCGCCAATTCATCGAGGAGAACGCCACCTACGCCAACATCGACACTTAATGGATTTATTCTCCTGCGCCGGCAAATGCCGTATGCAGGCAATCATAGGCGAATAACTTATTTCAAGCCATCCCCGCGCGAGCTTCAGCACTCTGTCAGCCACGTGGGGATGTCTTTTGTTTTTCACCCTCGCCGGCACCCGCTGTGGCACCAAGCAACCGGCGCCTCCAACCCCTGCAGGAAGTGAACTGCTACACATAATAATAATGTTGGTTTTTTTTAGTATCTTTGCAGCAAACTATGTTTGAAATGGAACTGAGAACAGCAATAAAAATCGATGAACGTCGCGGAACCATCACGCATTCCGATGCCACAGTGCTGCTGGGTTCGTGCTTTAGCGACAACATCGGCGCCCGCATGCGCACGGCAATGATGAACGTCGACGTGAATGCCTTCGGGCCTATCTACAATCCGCTGAGCATCGCCACCAACCTGCAGCGAGCCATCGATGGCACGCCGCTCATGGGCGACGACGTGTTTCTTGCCGGCGGCATGTGGAACAGTTTCCTCTTTCACTCCAAGATGTCGCGCAGCAACAAGCTACGCGCCCTCGAAGGCATGAACCGGCGCATTGCCTCGTGCCACGAGCATCTGCTGAACGCACGCACCCTCATAGTCACCCTCGGCACTGCCATGGTGTATCGCCATCGCCCTACGGGCTGCGTGGTGAGCAATTGCCACAAGCTGCCCGGGCACGAATTTGCGCGCTCCATGGCAAGCATCGACGACATGACCGATGCCCTGCACCGCACATTCAACAATCTGCTCAAGCTCAACAGCGGCATCAACATCATCATCACCGTGAGCCCGATACGCCACATTGCCGACGGCCTCTCGCAAAACAGCCTGAGCAAAGCCATGCTGCGTGTGGTGGCTGACAACCTGGTGAGGCTGATGCCCGACAAGATTGTATATTTTCCTTCCTACGAGATAGTGATGGACGACCTGCGCGACTATCGGTTCTATGCCGCCGATATGGTGCACCCCAGCGACGTGGCTGTGGAATACATCTGGCAAGCCTTTCAAGCCACGTTCTTCGACGACCGCACATCGCAAGCCGTGGCACGCTGCGAGCGCGTGAGCAAACGCCTCAGCCATCGGCACATCACCGACAACGCCGAAGCCATTGCACGCTTCGATGCCGACACCCGGGCTGTGGTGGCAAACCTCATCAAGGAGTATCCTTACATAGCCTCACATCCGGCAATAAAAGCTGCAATAATGATATGAAATAATTTTTCATTTATTTACACAATATAATGAACTATTCGATATCGGAAATAGCCTCAGTTCTCGGGGCAAGCACCGACTCGCTATACGAGCCGGATGCAGTGGTGAGCCGATTGCTCACCGACTCGCGTTCGCTCACTTTTGCCAGCGAAACACTCTTTTTTGCGCTGCGCACCAAGAACAACGACGGGCACCGCTACGTGGGCAATCTGCACCAACTGGGCGTGCGCAACTTTGTGGTTGAAAGCACCCAAGGATTACCCGCCGATGCCAACTATATTGTCACCCCCAACCCGCTGCGCGCCTTGCAGCAACTGGCGGCTTATCACCGCAGCCGCTTCAACATTCCGGTGATTGGCATCACCGGTAGCCGCGGAAAGACCTGCGTGAAAGAATGGCTGCACCAACTGCTGGGCTCGTCGCTCCACACCCAGCGCTCGCCCCGCAGTTTCAACTCGCAGATTGGCGTAGCGCTCTCGCTGTGGGAAATCGACGAAGAAACCGACATCGCCATCATCGAAGCCGGCATTTCGCAGCCCGGCGAGATGGCTCGGCTCGAAGCAATGATTCGTCCCACCATGGGCATCTTCACCGCCCTCACCAACGAACACGGCGAAAACTTCGATTCGTTGCAGCACAAAGCTGCCGAGAAAGCCTTGCTATTTGCCCACTGCCAAACCATTGTGCTCGACGCCGACAACAGCGCCATGACACAAGCCATTGCACCCTGCTGCGCCAACAAGGCACTTTGGAGCCGACGAGGCAACCCCGACGCCGAGCTGCAGATAACCGGCACCACAGTGCAAAGCCGTTGCACGGTGCTGTCGTTTGTCTATCGAGGCAAGCAATACACCGCCACCGTGCCTGCCATCAACACCCATCATGTCGAAAACGCCATCACCTGCCTCACTGCCATGCTGAGCCTCGGCATACCGCCGCGCGACGCCGCTTCGCGCCTTGCCTGCCTCACCCCGGTGCGCACCCGCATCAACGTGATTGAGGGCATGAACGGATGCATGATTGTGAGCGACAGCTATCCCAGCGACTACAATTCGCTTGCCGGAGCACTCGACTTCATGGCACGTCAAAACACCTCGATGCTGAGCAACACCGCCATCATCAGCGACTCTGCCGACCTGCTCATACACCCCGACATCGCTTATGCCCAAATGGCTGAACTGCTCGACAACCGCGGCGTCACCCGCGTGATTGGCATTGGCTCCACGATAGGCAAATATGCCAACCTGTTCAGCGGCGAAACTCGCTTTTTCACCACTACACAACAGTTTCTGGCTTCGATGTCGCCAAGCGACTTTGAGAACGAACTGATACTGGTGAAAGGCGCTGCAGAATATAACTTCCAACTCATCACCAATATGCTCGAGGCAAAACTGCACCAAACAGTGATGGAGGTAAACCTTGACGCCCTATCGAGCAACTACAACTTCTTCCGCTCGCTGCTCAAGCCCACCACCAAGATGGTGTGCATGCTCAAGGCTTCGGGCTACGGTGCCGGCAGCTACGAGCTGGCAAAGACCCTGCAGGACAGCGGCGTGGCTTACATAGCCGTTGCGGCTCACGACGAAGGCGTCGACCTGCGTCAAGCCGGCATCACCACCAACATCATGGTGCTTAACCCGCGTGTGGTAAACTATAAGGCGATGTTTGCCTATAGGCTCGAACCGGAGGTATACAGCATCGACGAGTGCCGCGAAATCATTCGCGAAGCCGAGAAATACGGCATCACCAACTACCCCGTGCACATCAAGCTCGACACCGGCATGCACCGCTTGGGCTTCGTGAAGGAGCAGCTGCCCGAACTGCTCGAGCTGCTCTCCTGCCAGAACGCCATCACACCGGCAAGCGTGTTCTCGCACCTGTGCGTTGCCGACGAACCCGAGCGCGACGCCTACACCCTGCAGCAGTTTGCCTACTTCGACGAGTGCTGCAAGATTCTGCAAGATAGCACCCCACATTATATAATACGCCACATTCTCAACTCCACAGGCATTGTGCGCTTCCCCGAGCACCAATACGACATGGTGCGCCTGGGCATTGGGCTTTATGGCATTGCCACAACCACCGACGGCAGCGAGGCGGCTCTCATGCCGGTGTCGTCGCTCCACTCGGTGATTATTTCCATCAAGGAATGGGATGCCGGCACTACAATAGGCTACGGTCAACGAGGAGTGCTCAAGCGCCGCTCGCGCATCGCCACCATCCCCATCGGCTATGCCGACGGCATCGACCGCCACTTTGGCAACGGAAGGATTAACATGTGGGTGAACGGCACGCTGTGCCCAACCGTTGGAAACATCTGCATGGACGTGTGCATGATTGACGTCACCGATGCTCAGTGCAACGTGGGCGACAACGTGGAAATTTTTGGCGAACACATTGCCGTTGAACGGCTTGCCGAGGTGCGCGACACCATCCCCTACGAGATTCTCACTTCAATATCCACCCGCATCAAGCGCGTATACTATCGCGAATGAATGCCCCTAAAAACCCCACCGCAATGACAGCCACACCAAACAGCAGCAGCAACGACGACGAACGATTCATGCGCATGGCACTCAACGAGGCGCGCCAGGCAGCCGATGCCGACGAGGTGCCCATCGGAGCAGTGATTGTGAGCCACGGACAAGTGATAGCCCGCGCCCACAACCTCACCGAAACGCTCACCGACGTTACAGCCCACGCCGAGATGCAAGCCATCACCTCGGCTGCCTCACTGCTTGGCGGCAAATATCTGGTGGACTGCACCATCTACGTCACCGTTGAGCCGTGCCTGATGTGCGCCGGTGCGCTGGGTTGGAGCCAGATTGCCCGCGTGGTGTATGGAGCCCCCGACGACAAGCGTGGCTACCACACCTTCTGCGCCCAGCCGTTCCACAAAAAAACCGTGGTGCAAGGCGGGGTACTCGCCGACGAGTGTGCCCAGTTGATGACCGACTTTTTCAAACGAAAACGATAGACTGCTATAACCACTACAATAAACTAAAAAAACAAATTTCACTCTTATACCATAACTTATCATCGATGGAAAATCTGACAATAGGCACAAGTCTGAAACCTCTAATCTACAAAAACGGAACCCAACTCTACAAACTCGAGGCTCCGAAGCTAAGCAATCACTATTATGTGGCAAGCAACCCCGCCACCATCAAACTGATGATGTATCCCGAGGTGGTTGGCTACGACACCTACGCTGCCCCGCTGGCACCCACAATCACCGCCCTCGAGCATTTTAAGGAATGTGGGCTGACCACCAAGACAAACATACTCACCATTCTGCGCGGCGGCCTCAACTATCCTCTCGAAGAGAGCTGCTATCGCTGCGGAATACAAGTCGACAACATGAGTTTCCTGTCGTGCGAACGCGTCATCTCGCCCGAACGGGTGATTACCGGGCTCGACATCCGCTACAAGAAGAATCACATCGACGCCAACGCCACACTGCTCATCGGCGACATCATCGCCACCGGCGACACACTGGTGAAATGCATCAACTATATCTTCGACGAATACCAGGCTGCCGGCACACAGCTGCGCCGGATGATTTTCTTCACCATCGGCGGCACCCGTGCCATCAATGTGCTTGAAGAACTCACCGCCAAGGCGCGCGAGCTGTGGCCATCGTTCCAAGGCATACACTGCGTGTTCTTCGAAGGCATCTTTGCGGTGTACGACAACCACGGCGTGACCGGCATCAACATCCCCGACATCGACTTCTACTGGAACGGCGGTATAGTATCGCCTCAATTCCGCAAAGCGGTGATTGCCAACCAGAACGCCCTGTTTGAGCGCTGCATCATCTACGATGGCGGTGCTCGCCGCTACGAGATACCCGACCACTACCACGAAGCCACCGAATATTGGGAAAGTCTGTCGCACATCGCACATGTGGTGAACATGAAAGACTTCATCGAGGAGAAGCTGGGCTACTCCACACCCATCACCTTCGACGAGTGGCTGCAAGTGAACCACTTTGCCGACCTGAAAAAGGTGGAAATGAAGCGGCTCTACAAAGCCGAACAAGACATGGTGGCAAATGCCTCTGAAATCAGTTTGAGCGACGTCTGCCGGTTGCGCCTGCAGCAAATAAAGTCGGCTCTGGGCAAATACATCTGATTTCCCCAAAAAAGAAACTAATAACCTGATAAACCATAATTAAGCTGTTTATGAACAACAAAGCAAACAACACCAAAGTGGACATCGACTACACCCACCAGCAAGTGCCTGCCGGCGCACGCCGCGGCTTCTGGAGCATGTTCATGATTATGATGGGATTCACCTTCTTCTCGGCAAGCATGTGGGTGGGTCAGAAACTCGCCGAAGGTCTCGACCTCTACGGCTTTGTGGGTGCACTGATTCTGGGCGGCGTCATCCTGGGCGCCTACACCGGCGCACTCGGCTATGTGGGCGGCGAAAGCGGCCTGTCGCTCGACAACCTCGCCATTCGCAGTTTTGGCCGTTACGGCAGCTATCTGCCCAGCGCAATGATTTCGTTCACACAGATAGGCTGGTTTGGCGTGGGCCTTGCCATGTTTGCCATCCCCGTAGCCACCCAGCTGCTTGGCGACAACAAGACCTACGAATATCTGCTGGTGGCAATTGCCGGCATTTGCATGACAGCTAGCGCATATAAAGGCATCAAGAGCCTCACCATCATCAGCTTCATCGCCGTGCCCTGCGTGGCTATCCTTGGCACCGTGGCAATGATTCTGGCTGTGCAGAAAGGCGACGCAACCATCGTCGACCAATTTGCCCGCAGCACCTCCGACCTCGGCATCATCGGCGGCGCCGGACTGGTGGTGGGCAGCTTTGTTTCGGGCGGTAGCGCTACGCCCAACTTCACCCGATTTGCCAGCAGCGGCAAGATGGGGTGCATAATCACCGTCATTGCCTTCTTCATCGGCAACAGCCTGATGTTCTGCTTCGGCGCCGTTTCGTCGATTTGCGTTGGCGGCAACGACATCTTCGACGTGATGCTCAACCTCAACCTGTTCTACATTGCCATCCTCGTGCTGGGGCTTAACATCTGGACTACTAACGACAATGCACTCTACTCGGCAGGTCTCGGACTTGCCAACATCACCAAACTGAGCAAAAAAGCGCTGGTGCTTGCCACCGGACTTCTCGGCACGCTGGCTGCCGAATGGCTCTACTGGAACTTCTGCGGATTCCTGAACATACTCAACTGCACACTGCCGCCGGTGGGCATCATCATCGTAATATCCTACTTTATGCACCGCAAAGCCTACCTCGACGGCTCTATTGCTATCGGCAACGTGGAATGGGGCGCGGTGGCAGGCGTGGTGGCAGGTGCCGTGGTGGCGAACCTCATTCCATGGGGCATAGCGTCAATCAACGGTATGGTGGTGGCTGCCGTATGCTATCTGGCGGGCAACGCCTTGCAGCATCGCATCAAGTGACATGAAACCCATCGATATTCTCTAATCAACAAACCCACTACAACAATGAAATCAAGAATCAACATCAAGCCTTTGGCTCTGCTGGTCACGTTGCTCATTGCACTGCCGGCTTTTGCCCAAACCTCGCAGATAAAAGAGGAAAAAGTGAAGGCATCGAAAATGACCGAACCGGTGAGCTGCACCATCATCCTGCCCGAAGAGTATACCGACCCCGAATGTCAGGAGGCACAATACCCGGTGCTCTATCTGCTTCACGGACACGGCGGCAACAACAACTCTTGGATGAGCAAAAAAGACGACCTGCCCGACATGGCTTCGCAATACGGCGTGATTATTGTATGCCCCGACGGCAAAAACAGCTGGTATTGGGATTCGCCCGTCAACAAGGAGTCGCAATACGAAACATTTATCGCCAACGACCTCGTGACATTCATCGACAACACCTATCGCACCATACCAGAGGCTGGCATGCGCGCCATCACGGGCTTGAGCATGGGCGGTCACGGAGCCCTGTTCATCGCCCTGCGCCACCCCAACGTGTTTGGCAGCTGTGGCAGCATGAGCGGTGGCGTTGACATTCGCCCCTTCCCCGAGAAATGGGATATGAAAGCCTCCCTCGGCGACTATGCGCAGAACAAGGCAGTGTGGGACAAACACACCGTAATCAACCTCGTGGCAGGCTTGAAAACCACCCAGCACATAGTGTTTGAGTGCGGTGTCGACGATTTTTTCATTGGCGTGAACCGCGCCCTGCATCAAGCCATGCTCGATGCCAAGATTGCGCACGACTACAGCGAACGCCCAGGCGCTCACACCTGGCAGTACTGGACCAACGCACTCGACTATCAGATGTTGTTTTTCAGTAAGGCTTTCGACGCTTTCGGGCAATAACCACCACAGCCTCAGTCCCCACTGATACGGCGAATATTGAGAGATGATAAGCGCGCGGCTAAGGGCGGAAAAAATAACGTCCTTTGCTGCGCGTTGCTTTGCCATATTCAATGGCTCGAACCGGGCAACGGTGTATGCAGCTGAGGCACATGGTGCAGTTGCCATGCCACTTGGGCAGCTCATTGCAGCCGAGGGTGATGTTGTTTGCCGGGCAGACCCGGGCGCACAAGCCGCAGCGCGTGCACACATCGGCATTGGCAGCAAACGCCTTGTCGCTCATAGCAAAACGGCGAAACAGCGGATAAATGAGCCTCGACTTGAGGCGGCGCCACGTACCCACCACCACATCGATGGTTTCGCTCCTGTGCGCTATGGCATGAGCAATGGTGTGGATGCGTGCTGCCGAAGCCTCTATCTTGCTGCGTTCAAGTTCCTTGCTGTCGACATCGAAGCCCGGCAGCAAGATGTAGTTGTTGGGCATCTGCACCGAGAATGCGGCATTCAGGCGAATGCCCCCAAGCGCTTTGCCAAACATCTGCACCGTTTCGCCCACCTCGTCGCCACAGGTGGTCACCATAAAGCAATAGGTGTCGGCGTCATATCCTTGCAACTGCACCCGCATAGCAAACCGGGCGGCAATGGGAGCCGGACCCCACGAATAGGTGGGAAACACCCAGCCAACCATTTCGCCCCGGGCAAGCGTATAGCTGTAATTGCCTTCGGCAACCGCCTCGCCAATAGCCACCAATCGCTCGCCAAGCATCGTAGCCAGATACTCAGCCACATGCTTCGAATTGCCTGTTCCGCTGAAATAGAATATCATAGCATTTGGGCAATAGTGTTAATGAATGGTGATTTGAGTGGCTCCAAAGCCATATTCCATAAAGCTGGCATCCTGAGCCGTGCAGCGCGGATAGCAGCGTTTGAGCTCGTCGAGCAATGCCTTGCGAAGCACACCCTCGCCCTTGCCGTGGATGAAAATCAGTCTGGCACCCTGATGCTTCTTGTGCTCGTCCATGGTTTCGCGAAACTTCTGCATCTGATAGGCAAGAATGTCGGCAGGACCCATGCCGGCTGTGGTGTCAACCAATTCGTGAATGTGAAGGTCAATCACCGGTATTTCGTCCTTCTTCTTTTTCGCCACAGGCTTGCGCTCGGGCTTGTCGGCAACGCGTTTCATGCGCATGGCACGCTCCAGGTCGCCGCTGTCAATCACCATTTGCTTCGTGGGCACGTCGCCCTTCACGATGTCGATGGCAATCACCGGATTGTCGAAATACTCATTGTCGTGGAAGCAATGCAAGCGGTGGAACTTCGAGGTGTCGAGGCGATGTTCAACCAGCGCCGGGTTTTTCAAAGCAAACGGTTTGTCGACCTTGAAAGCAATGTATTGCACCGCCACGCGATTCACGTCGCGAATGCTGGCGAAGTCAAATTCCTCCATCAGAATCTGTATGTTCGGCTCCACCACGCCATGGTAGCGTGTGGTCCATTCGCCAGTAGTCTCGTTGCGGGTGAAATAGTTGAAATATAGGAAATAGTTGCTGTCGTTCACCAGATAGGCATAATATGTGGTAGTGTTGAGGTGCTTGATTTCCTTTGCCTCGTAGCCCAGCACCACATTCAGCACGTCGCCGGTGGGTGTTTCCTCAATAGGAAGGTCGGTGGGCGGCGCCGGTTTGGCGCTCGGTGCCGGTTGCTCCTTGCTCTTTGCCGGCGCAAGCGGACGGTCGTAAGCCGAAGCTGTGGTCTTGGCAGCCTCCACCACCACCAACTCACTCAGCAGTGCCGGTGTTTCAAACCCATCCTCATCTTCAACGTATGCTAGTTTGCCTTCGATGCGGCACACACGACCGCCTCCCACTTGATTCAAGAAACGTACTATATCATTAACTTTTGCCATAATATGCTATTTACTTAACATTAAACATCTTAGGTGAGCCGCACATGCGCTGCTCCGCCTAACCGAATGCAAAGTTAATGATTATATGCGGCTTTTATGGCATATTTATCAGCCAAAATAATCGGGCAAACTATTTGGCAATTTGCAAAAAATTTTGTAACTTTAGCATCAAAATAAAGCCAAAATGAACCTGATTAAACGAAATCTATCAACCATATTACTTATTTTACTGACAATAGTGTCGGCAAAGCCACATGCCGATGCCGACTCGGAGATTGTGGATTCCTACACTTTTGTGATACCTAAGGACATCACCAAGGACGTGCACTACGGCTATCGCCCGGCACAGCGCCGAGCCTCCGACATCGATGTTATTGTGATTCATTCGTGCTACTATGCCCAAGCCGATTCGTTCAGCACCGATGGTTGCATCAGCCAGTTCCGCACCTACAACGTGGCGCCGCACTACATCATCAGCCGCAACGGCGAAATCATAAAAATGGTGGAAGAACACAACATTGCCATGCACGCCGGCTGCAGCATGCTGCCCGGTGTAGGACGCACCCACATCAATGATTCGTCGATTGGCATAGAGATTGTGAACACTCGCAGCGAGGGTCCTAACTACATTCAATACAACGCCTTGAGCCGACTGGTGAAGGACATTTGCATGCGCAACAACATTCGCTACATTGTGGGCCACAGCGACATCGCTCCCACGCGCAAGGACGACCCATGGTGCTTCGATTGGCAAAGTTTTGCCAACCACATTCATCAAAGCATGGCTTACATCGAGTTTCCGGCTATCAGTGTCGACCTGATGGCACAACACGCCAACTAATCAAAACCCGACGCCTTTCGACTGCCATTCCACCCCACGCCTGCTTCACGCCATTGCCAGCGCAACAGCCAGCAGCGCGGTGAACAGCAGCATGGCACGCGCGGTGGCGCCCAGCAACGGATTGAGAGCGGCACCGGTGCTATGACACAGTTTCCACCAGTTGGATGTGTGTATTCCCAAATACACCACGGCAGGCACCAAACACAGCCACGACGAGAGCAGCGCAAGCCGCACCCACAGCGGCGACAAGATGCTCACTGCCACAAACCCGTTAATCAGATAGGCTGCAGCAGCCGGTTTGCGACCGAAAATCACCACCGAGGTGTGCTTCCCGGCATCGATGTCGTCCTCCATATCGCGGTAGTTGTTCACCAGCAGCACATTCACGCCCATCAGCCCTATGGACACCGAAGCAAGAATCACAAACACATTCACCGTGCCCGACTGCACGAAGTAGGTGAGGTTGACGGGCACCAGCCCGAAGAACACAAACACCGCCGCTTCGCCCAGTCCGTGATACGACAGCGGATAGGGACCGGCGCTATAGGCAAACGCAGCCAATGCAATGACGATGCCAGCAATCAGCAGCCACCACGGCCCGTACAACAGCAGACCACAGCCCACGGCGCAAGCCGCCGCCAGCGTGCCTATGGTCACCCACTTTAGTGTGTCGGGCTTTATGTCGCCCTCGGTGACACCACGGCGCGGACCCACGCGGCCTTTCTTGTCGGCTCCACGCAGATAGTCGTAGTATTCGTTGGCAAGATTGCTCACAATCTGCGCCAGCAAGGCAAACAGCAGGCACAGCACGGCAGGGGTCCATTGCAGGCATCCCAAATAATGAGCCAGCGCCACGGCAATCACCACTCCCGACAGCGATACGGGCAGAGTGCGCAGGCGCAAGGCTTCAATCCATATTTTCAGTTGTTTCATTGTTTCTTGTTAGTTTTTTTGGTTTGAAACGAAGCCGAAGAACTGTTGTCGGCATCGAAGCAGCGAACAATGGCGTCGCGAATCGCCTTGGCTTCGGGTCCCTCATGCTTGAGTATGCGCAGTATGGTTTTCAGATACATATCCTTGCTCTGCAAGCCGCACAGCTGAGCCACGCCGCACTGAGTGAGCATAGTCTTTTCGTTGAACACCATCAGCACCTTGGCATAGTCGTTGTTGTCGACATACGTCTTGAATCGCTCACACAGGTCCTCATACATCTCGCGAGGCTTAATCTCGTTGATGAGGAAAATCATGTGCTTCTCAAGGGCGGTGATATCCTCGAAGCGCTTGTCGATGCGCACCTCCACGTTTCGCTTCACGCGATGGCGCACGTGCTCGAGCGCCTGGGCGGTCTGCACGCCGCGGAACATACTAATCACGTTGCGCTTAACGCGCGCAAACACCTTGTCGGGGTCCTTGTGGCAGAATCGTGCCACGGCTCGCACCACGTCCTCCAGCAGCAGGATGTTTTCCACCTCAGCCACATTGGGCACAAACACGCGCTTGGCTCGCAGATAGCGCACCTCGCCCTCGTCGCGGCGGTCGCGGTCCACAATGCCTCGTCCGTCAAGGTTGTGGAACGACTTCAGCTCGTTGAACGTGCGCGTTGCCTCAATCACCCTGTTGCAGCTGCCCAGCGGCTTCACCGTATACTCGGTGAACACCAGCGGATAGAGCTTCGAATCGATGCTGTGCACACTGTCGCCCTCGATGAACAAAATAGGCTTGCGGCTTCCCAGCAGGTCGAAATATAAATCATCGTTGAAGGTGTCGTTGGGATTGACAAACTCATAGTCCCACGACTCGTTTTCAACATCGAAACTCTTAATCCAGATGCAGGTGTTGGTGATACGGCTCGAGGCAAACTCTATGTCGTGAGTGCTATAGACAAAGGTGCAGTCGGGGCGCATCTCCTCTATCACGTTCCACATGTTCTGCATAATGCTGCGGTGGATGAACGTCTCGGGCGCGTCGACCAATATCACGGCATGGTCGGGAGCATATAGTGTGGCGCCGATATAGTAGAACGCGGCCTTCTCGCCGTCGCTCAGCCTGATGGCACCATAAGGCTTCTCACCACCTTCGTTGGTGAACAGCAGCCTGCCGCCCTCGCGCAGCACCTTGTTGCGCGGAAATATGGCTTGCCAATTGCGCACCAGTGCATCGAGTTTGGTGACGGGCGGCTCGGAGTTGTCGCCGGCGATGCGCACACGCGCTTTGTAGACAAGCAGTTCGGCAAACTCGTCGCTCATGAGCATCACCAGCAGACGCTCAAACTCGGTGGACGCCTTGCCACCGATGAGCGGATTCAGAGCCAACTTTTGATTATATTGGTCCTCGATGCTTCCGGGCATTGTGTTATGATAGCTCTCGGAGAGGATGCCCTTTAATGCCGACATGCGGTAGGCCTTGTCGCCGGCTTCCTGCAGCAGGCGCTGGCAAAATCGGCTCTTGCCGGCACCGTTAGCGCCTATCACCGTCACCTGCGAGGCATTGTCGAGCGAAAGCGGTTCGCCTATGGTGCGTTTGGGCAGTGTAATCTTCATAAATACTGGAGTTTTTGTAATTTCGTTCACTACTGTTCCGTTCTACGAAATTACATCATTCCCGCCACTCTATCAACACCCGAATAATTAAATAACTTTAATCTTCAGCCTCATTTGCCCAAAAAAGCGCCGCCCGAGTTGCAGATAATGGTGGTTAGCACTAAATTTGTAGGAAAGATAATCGTCGACAGATTATGAAACGAATAGGCATATTATCCGACACCCATTCGCTGTGGGACGACCGCTACGCCAAGCATTTTGCCGACTGCGACGAGATATGGCACGCAGGCGACATTGGCGACATGAGCATCATCGACCGCCTTGGCAAAGTGGCGCCGGTGGTGCGCGCGGTGTATGGCAACATCGATGGCTCCGAGGCTCGTCGTGCCCTCAACGGCATTGAGATTTTCACCACCGACGGCGTGAAGGTGGTGATGACGCACATCGGAGGCTATCCGGGCAAATATGCCCCGGGCATCAAGCAACGGCTGTGGCTGTCGTCGCCGCAACTGTTTGTTGCCGGACACTCACACATCCTCAAGATTGTGCCCGACCGCGAACTGAATCTGCTGCACGTCAATCCCGGCGCCGCCGGCAAACAAGGCTGGCAGACGGTGCGCACACTGGTGAAACTCACCATCGACGCCGGCACCATCAAAGATGCCGAGGTGATTGAACTTGCCGACGAAGTGATTCGCAAATAACTGCAACAACACCCAACAAACAAAACTGCACATAAACACTACATAAAGAATATGGAAATATCAAAAAAGCGATTCATAGCCGCCAAAGGCTCGCATACCGCCGCCTTTGCGCTGGTGCTGACGGCACTGATGGCATTCACCTCGTGCCATACCACCGAGGAAAACTATCGCGCATCCTACGAGATGGCTGCCAACAAAACCAAAGAGGGTGTCGGCGCCGACACCTACGCCAAGATTGTGGCAGAACAGCGCCGCAACACCGATGTGGTGAATGGCGACTCGGTGCGCATTGTGGCACGGTTTGTGGGACTCATCGATGTGGAGAAGGCGCAAACCAAGCGCTACAACGTGGTGCTGCGCGGCTTCAAGCAAGTGGTTAACGCCCGCTCGATGCGCGACCGCCTCATCAAAGAGGGTCACAACTCCTATGTGCTCTACTACGAGAAGGAAAAACTCTACTATGTGATTATCGAAGCGTTCGACACCCGCGAGGGCGCCGCCGAATTTTTGCACAACGCCAAGTCGCGCGTGAAAATGAATGTGCCGCTCGACAACCTCTGGATTCTTGAAAAAATTAATTAACCCTATCAATTGCATACACAGGAAACAATGGCTACAGTTGACGACAAAAAAATCATCTTCTCGATGGTAGGACTGAACAAAACCATCAAGCAGACCAACAAACAGATTCTTAAGAACATCTATCTCTCGTTTTTCTACGGGGCGAAAATCGGCATCATCGGTCTGAACGGCGCCGGAAAATCCACCTTGCTGAAAATCATTGCCGGAATCGACAACGACTATCAGGGTGAAGTGGTGTTCTCGCCGGGATACACCGTGGGATATCTGCCACAGGACCCACATCTCGACGACGACAAAACGGTGCTGGAGATTGTGAAAGAAGGCGTGCAGCCGGTGGTTGACGCCCTTGCCGAATACGAGGAAATCAACAACAAATTCGGCTTGCCCGAATACTACGAAAACGAGGACAAGATGAACGAGCTATTTGCCCGCCAAGCCGAATTGCAAGATGTGCTCGATGCCACCGACGCCTGGAACCTTGATTCGCGACTCGAACGCGCCATGGATGCCCTGCGTCTGCCACCTTCACAACAAAAAGCCCAACACCTCTCGGGTGGCGAACGCCGCCGCGTGGCTCTCTGCCGCCTGCTGCTGCAAAAACCCGACGTGCTGCTGCTCGACGAACCCACCAACCACCTCGATGCCGAGAGCATCGACTGGCTCGAACAGCACCTCAACCAATACGAGGGCACGGTGATTGCCGTGACTCACGACCGCTACTTCCTCGACGACGTTGCCGGTTGGATTCTTGAACTCGACCGCGGCGAAGGCATCCCTTGGAAGGGAAACTACTCGTCGTGGCTCGACCAAAAGAGCAAGCGTATGGCGCAGGAGGAAAAAGTGGCAAGCAAGCGCCGCAAGACCCTCGAGCGCGAGCTCGAATGGGTGCGCATGGCTCCTAAGGCACGACAAGCCAAAGGCAAGGCGCGCCTAAACTCCTACGACCGACTCCTCAACGAGGACCAGAAAGAAAAAGAACAACACCTCGAAATATTCATCCCCAACGGTCCTCGCCTGGGCAACAAGGTGATTGAGGCAAACGGAATTGCCAAGCACTTCGGCGAAAAGGTGCTCTACAACGACCTCTCGTTCAGCCTGCCACCCGCCGGAATCATTGGCGTGATAGGACCGAATGGCGTGGGCAAAACCACCCTGTTCCGCCTAATTATGGGGCTCGAAACACCCGACAAGGGAACCTTTGAAGTGGGCGAAACCGTCAAGCTGGCATACGTCGACCAGCAGCACAAGGACATCGACCCCGACAAGACTGTCTACGAGGTGATTAGCCAAGGCAACGAGACGCTGCGCATGGGCGGCCGCGACATCAACGCTCGCGCCTATCTGAGCCGGTTCAACTTCTCGGGCGGCGACCAGGAAAAGAAATGCGGCGTGCTCTCGGGCGGCGAACGCAACCGCCTGCAACTGGCGTTGGCACTCAAGCAGGAAGGCAACGTGCTGCTGCTCGACGAACCTACCAACGACATCGACGTGAACACACTTCGCGCTCTCGAGGAGGGTCTTGAGCAATTTGCCGGTTGCGCCGTAGTCATCAGCCACGACCGCTGGTTCCTCGACCGCATCTGCACCCACATCCTCGCATTCGAAGGCAACGGCGACGTGTTCTTCTTCGAAGGCAGCTATAGCGACTACGAGGTGAACAAAGCCAAGCGCCTGGGCATCGAAGAACCCAAGCGTATTCGCTATCGCAAACTCGATGCCTGACATCGCAGCACAAGTCCCACCCTGAAATCATCCCACGCTAATAGCAGAAAAAAAGCACGGCGGCTGCTCCGTATATAGTCTTACGGCACAGCCCCGTGCTTATATGTTTTCATTGCATAGATTTATGGTTGTAAGTAATTGATAAGATAAAGTAAATAATTTATTCTTTGCCAAAGCCACCACGGCTTCGGCTTAGGTTATGAAAGGGTTATATCGTTGCTTCGCCACATATTGAATATTCCATGTATTTTTTCACCGACGACGCCGGCAGACCCATACCAAACAAGTGCATCAACTTGGTGATGGCTGCTTCGCTGGTGAGGTCGTGACCGCTAATCACTCCCTTACGCGACAGCAAACTGCCCGTGTCGTAGAGCGAACTGTCGACGGCACCGTTGACACACTGCGTGACGTTGACAATCACAATGCCACGCTGCACAGCCTCGGCAATGGTCTCAGTGAACCACTCGTTTGACGGAGCATTACCCGCCCCGTAGGTCTTGAGCACAATGCCCTTCACCCCCGGAGTGTTGAGCATATGGCGCAGGGTAGATTCGGTGATACCCGGAAATATTTCAATAAACAGCACATTAGTATCCATAACGTAGTGCACCTGCAGCGGGCGCTTGGTGCTAGTGCGGAACAGCGCATCTTCGTTGAACTCTATGTCGAGCCCTATCTTGGCCAACGCCGGATAGTTGTGGCTCTTGAACGCGTCAAAATTGTTGGCACTCATCTTCGACGAGCGGTTGCCGCGCCACAAATGGTTCTCAAAAAGTATTGCCACTTCCTGCACCATCGGTTCGCCGTTGATGTCGGTTGCCGAAGCAATCTGCAAGGCGGTGATGAGATTCTCCTCACCATCGGTGCGCACCTCGCCAATGGGCAATTGGCTGCCGGTGATGATTACAGGCTTTTGCAGATTCTCAAGCATAAAACTCAATGCCGAAGCAGTGTAAGCCATGGTGTCGGTGCCGTGAAGCACCACAAAACCGTCGTAATTGTCGATGTTTTGTTCGATGGCTTGAGCAATGTTGCACCAATGCTTCGGGCTCATGTTTGCACTATCGATGGGAGGCTCGAACTGAATGTTTCCGATTTCATAGTCGAGCATCTTAATCTTTGGTACGTTATCTATAAGATGCGTGAAATCGAAAGGCTGCAGAACCTTGGTCAACGGGTTTTCAATCATACCTATTGTTCCACCCGTATATATAATCAATATCTTAGGTTTGCTGTTCATTCTGCAAGCATTTGAGTTTATAAAACGATTGAATTGGCAAATTGCTTGTATTCACGGTGCAAATATACTGATTGTTGGTGCAATAATACAAATAATTACGAGGAAAATTCAACACATTCTTTCTTTTTGACACAGCACCCCATCGTGCTGCAATGCCCTGCACAGCAACCTCGCAACGCTGCCCTACCCCCACAGCACACCATCATGCAATCAATATAGCTTTCTCATAAGCACATTCATCTTCTTACGAAGCTTAATCACAATAGGATATAACACCGCCATCGCTACAACTCCAAACACCGCCGGCAAATCCGTGAAGATGCCTATCAGCAATCTCGTGAACCCACATTCAGGCAGCATCCTCAGCAACGGCAGAAGCAAGAGCGCCATCACACCGAAATACAACAGCCCCGTCAACCTGGCAAAATAGTGATTGAACGCCTTGTTGGCCAACCGCAACTTTGCAGCAACAGAATCACCGCTCCCAAAAGCGCCATCTTCACTCTTCCTTTTCCAATAGATTTTTTCATCCCATTCGTGAACAAAGACATCGCCACACGACGACCTGAAATTTACATAGTCCTCGCTGCACTTATTCGCATTGTCCTCGTCATAATCAATTTGGAAAATATACTCGCCTTTCTCACACCTCTTGAAACGGTAGATGAATCCGTTGGTATGCCAGAAACACCACCCGTTTTGCGACATCTCATTCAGCCATTCCGCTTCTTTATCGAAATCCACAAACCAGTTTACAACAATCTTCTTCATTTTCATTTCTTTATGAATTGATTTCCATTTAACACAAGTTCCTCAAGGCGTTTCAATTCTGCCACAAGCACAGCCTCACCCGCCTCTGTAATTTTGTACAATTTTCTTCGTCCCTCACACTCGGAACTCTCTCCACAAGGCGATATCCATCCCTTTTCAAGCAGATTGGAAAGGGCGCCATACAGCGTCCCCGCCGAAAGAATCAACCTGCCTTTGCTCATAGCCGCAGTCCGCTGCATTATGCCATAACCGTGCATCGGCTCCTGCAGAGTCAAAAGAATGTAGAATACCGATTCCGTCAATGCTGATGTTGAACTATTCATATATCGTCAATCAATATATCGTTTGCCGATACAAAGGTAAACAACATATTCCATTCATCCAAGCAAAAAAATTATTTGTTCGGGGTTTTGTTGATTTACTATTTGTTGTTCCTGATTTACAGCACGATGCCACAACTATGTATTACAGACGGTTAATGGGCAAATATCCGGTGTGGGCATCAAGAGATTCCCACTCACCGTTGTGGCATAGAGGCGAATGGGGCATGTGAATCAAGGGGAAAAAACTCCGCCAAGACACAAGGGCTTGACGGAGTTGTATTTAATTGCTGATTTCAGCGAGTTAATATTCTTCTTCGTCGAAGAAGAAGTCGTCTTTGCTTGGATAGTCGGGCCAAATGTCCTCGATGGTTTCATATACATCGCCTTCATCCTCTATCTCCTGCAGATTTTCAATCACTTCGGCAGGCGCGCCCGAACGCATTGCATAGTCAATCAATTCATCTTTTGTTGCCGGCCAAGGAGCATCTTCAAGCTTGGTAGCCAATTCAAGTGTCCAATACATAGTCTTCTCTATAATTTAATATTCATAATGTTACCTAAAACGCATGATGGCTGCCTAAGCAAGGGTGATGTACCATCGGAAACCATCATTTCTATTTTTGCCGCAAAAGTAATACTATTATTTTGTAAACAATAACTTTATATGAAAAAAAAGAACAAAAAACAGCGTTTTAATGTTAAATCGTGCAAAAGAGTGCCGCACCATAGTGCAAAGTGCTTAACAAGTGTGTTCGGGCACAATAAAATCGACTCGGAATGTGCTATCTTTGCACAAAAAGATATGCAAACGATATGAAACGAGGACTTGTGCTTGAAGGCGGCGCTATGCGCGGGTTGTTCACCGCGGGCGTGATTGACGTGATGATGGAAAACGGGATTGACTTCGACGGGCTGATTGGAGTGTCGGCGGGGTCGAGTTTCGGCTGTAACTACAAGAGCCGTCAACCGGGGCGCGTGCTGCGCTACAATCTGCAATACGGTCGTGACCCACGCTATATGGGCTGGCGCTCGCTGCTCACCACCGGCAACCTGGTTGGCGCCGAGTTTGCCTATCACACGCTTCCGCTCGAGCTCGACGTTTTCGACATTGCCACTTTCGAGAACAATCCGATGGAGTTCTATCTGGTTTGCACCGACTGCCTCACCGGCAACCCGGTGTATCACCGCATGGACCGCGTGACCTACAACGAGTTGGAATGGCTTCGCGCCTCGGCATCGATGCCGCTGGTAACCAAGCCCGTAAAGGTCGATGGCATGGTGATGCTCGACGGCGGCATCAGCGACTCCATCCCGCTTGAGCACTTTCAGCACATAGGCTACGAGCGCAATGTGGTGGTGCTCACCCGCCAGCGCACCTATCGCAAACAGCCCTCAGCCTTGTGGCCCTACCATCTGCTCATGCGCCGCTACCCTGCCATCACGCGTGCCATGGCTCAGCGCCACACCATGTATAACAATCAACTTGCCTTTGTGCAGCAGCAAGAGGCATTGGGCAACACCTTTGTGATTGCGCCGCAGCAACCGCTGCCCATTGCCCGCACCGACATGGACCCGCAAAAAATACGCGATGTTTACGAGATAGGCCGCAACACTTGCTCTGCCCTATTGCCTCAACTAAAGCAATTCATTGAAAAATGAAACAGGGGCTCGCAGTGTATCGAGCCACACGCCCCTCACTCTGCCACCTGCAGCTCGGCAAGATAGTCGTAGTGCTCGCCTTCTTTCACCATGCGGCAGGCAAAGCCATTGAGCTCGGCATGCAGGCTCAGGGTGCCAAAGTCGATGTATAACCAATCGAAGCTCTCGCCGCGGATGTCGCCATATCGCATGGCAAAATCCACCTGGCCATAGTAGTCGCCATTGAGGTCGATGTCCACGCTTCCGTCCTCATCCTCGTAGATGTAGATGAGGTCGCTGCTGTCCATCAGTATCTTTCCGCCCGGAGCAAGCAATTGGCGCATGCGGCTGAAAAACATTGGCATATTTTCCATTCGCTGCATCATTCCGGCGCCGTTCATCAGCAGTAGTATGGTGTCGAAGCGGTCGCACAGGCGCTCGTCAAACAGGTTCACCGCCCGCGCGTCTTTCACGCCACGCCGGCGCATCACGTCCACCGACAGCTGCGAGATGTCGATGGCACACACCTTCTTGCCCATCTGTTCAAGTGCCAGAGCATGGCATCCGCTGCCCGCGCCCACATCAAGAATGTTGCCTTGTGCAAGGCGCAACGCTTCCTGCTCAATGGCAGGCATCTTATCGAAACCACGAAACAGCACATCTACGGGCATCTCGTCGTCGTCGAACATTGTTGAAGTCACTATCAATCGCTTGGCTTTGCCCGTTCGATGATAGTCGGCAATGGCTTGACCCATAGGGTCGTTCTCGGGTGGAATCAGATAGGTGTTGGATTGCATAAAAAAGGTAGTGTATACGGTATTCAATTATGTTACATTTGGCACGGAGGGCACTGTGGTATGGCAAGTGCGCGATGCGCTCAGTCTTGCTCGGCAACCGAGCCTTCGGGCATCACCTCAAGGCGCACGAGTTCGATTTTGGCAGCTGTCTTTTTCAGCACAGTGAACACAAAGCGGTCGATGCGCAGCGTTTCGCCCTCGTCGGGCAGCTCTTCGAGGTTGAAAAGCAAGTATCCCGCAAGAGTCTGATAGTCGTCTTTCTCGGGTATGTCGAGGTTATATGTTTCGTTGATGGTTTCAATTTCGAGGCGCCCCGACAGCTCGTAGACGTTGTCGGAAACGCGTCGCGACACCAGTTTCTTGCGCTTGCGGTCGTGCTCGTCCTCAATCTCGCCGAATATTTCCTCCACGAGGTCCTCCAGCGTGAGCATGCCGGCAGTGCCGCCAAACTCATCAACCACAATGGTGACGCTCTTCTTGGCGCCAAGCATGTTCTGCATCAGTTTCTTTGCGAGCATGGTTTCGGGAGCAAACATCACCGGCTTGATGTTTTTTGTCCAATCGGAATCTTTCTTAAATAACTCGCACACATGAATGTAGCCCAAAATGTTATCTATTTCCTCGCGATAAACGAGAATCTTCGACAAGCCGGTTTCGAAGAATATGCGCGACAGACGCTCGCGCGAGGTGCTGTCGATGTCGATAGCCACAATCTCGTTGCGCGGAATCATACACTCGCGCAGGTGCAGATTTGAGAATTCCAGCGCATTCTGGAAAATCTTCACCTCCTTTTCCACCGTGGCGTTTTCATCCTCACGGGTGTCGATGGTTTCTTGCAGATAGGCATCGAGCTCACCCACGGTGATGATGCCAATGGGCTTGCCGTTGTCCTTTACGCCAAACAGGCGCATGAGCATACCCGACAACGCCGACGACAGCCACGAGATGGGATAAAGCACGGTGTAGCATATGAGCAACGGCAGCGCAAAGGTGCGGAGCGAATCGTTAGGGTTGATTCGGAATATGGTCTTTGGCAAAAACTCACCCACAATGAGGATGATGCCGGTGCTTATGAGCGTTTGCGCCAGCAGCACCAGCGCATCGTTGCCAAGCCACGAGTTGAGCCAGTGCTCCATGAGCATAGCGGTGCCCATACCGTAAATCACAAGCATGATGTTGTTGCCCACAAGCATAGTGGATATGAACATATTCTTGTTGTGGTAGAAAAGGTTCACTATCCGGTTGATTATGCCGCCCTTGGCAGCATCTATTTCGACACGCACGTTGTTCGACGACACAAAGGCAATCTCCATACCGGAGAAGAACGCCGAGAATATCATCGACACGATGGTGAGTATGAGCATATTGGTGGATATTTCCATTGCTGAGTGGTGAGAGATTATTTTATTATGGTGTTGTTGCTGTTTGAGGGGCACCTTGAGCCGCGGCAGGCTGCTGATTGCCACGCATACGGTCCTCGTCGATTGGCAAGATTGCCATCACGCGATTGATGGAATAGCGGGTGAGGTCCTGGTTCGACTTGAAGCCGTAGCCTTCAATCACGCGGTCGATGCGCTCGATGTGCACAAACGAGTCGCTGCGCACCTCCTGCCACCGTTGGTCCCAAAAGAGTTGGTTGGTGAGTATGAGTTCCTTTTTCACGTTTTGAATGCGCACATTGCCGTCGAGCTGCCACAGCTGCTTCTCGGTGTCGTACATCGCCGAGTCGCAACGCACGGTAGCAATCACCTTGAACTGCTTGTCGAATTGCTCGAGATAGGCACCTTCGGGGAAACGCCATCGCGGGTTGCTACCGCCGTCGTAGACATACCACACCGGCGTGGTGATGCGATATTGCGTAATGCCCGAGTCGCTGATGAGTGTCTTTACGCTATGAGTCACCATCATCGGCACTTTGTCGGGGTCGAGCGGTTTTGCCGCAACCTTCTCTTCCTTTTTGGCACACGACAGCAAAATGCCTAAGAAAAACAGCGATAGCAATATGTAGCGCGAAAAAGTCATCAATTCAAATCGTCGTGGAGCAGACCCGCCAGCCAATGACATGGATTCGAACGTACGAGGCAGAGCCTCGCAGGGCGTGCTTCCACAAGAATAATATTATCGGATTTTGTTTTGCCAGAACCACATTTCGTTGAACGTGACGCCGAGGGTGATGTTAAGGTAATCCTCCTTAACCAAAACCGTGGGCGACGACGTGCGACGCTTGTATTCAACACCGATGTTAACCAGCGTTTTGCCGCCAGGCACAGGCAGGCTCACACCCAGGCTTGCGCCATAGTCGCGCACACCGTTGCCGCCGATGTTCATATAGTCGTGGTTATAATAGGCACCCATGCGATAGGTGGTGCGTTTCAAATAGCTGCCACGCGGATTAGGCTGATATGCCACACCGGCAGCCACCTTCCAGCGGTCGTTGAAGTTGAGGTTGGTGCCTTCGGTGTCGAAGCTTGGCAGCGGAGTGAACTTGGCATTCTTCCAAGGCTGATAGGTGAAATCCACTTCCACAGTGAGGCGGTTGTTATAGGTGTAGCTTGCACCCAAGCCGTAGGTCGAAGGAATGTCGTATTTGCCACCCATACTGATGGTGTCAGTAGAGGTCAGCGTCTTGTCCTGGCTGTCGTAGTATGTTCCCCAAGTGTTGCCATGCAGCGACTTGCCCGGCGAATACACGGCACCAATGGTTGCCACGTTTTTGCGGTTGATGCGATGAGTGTATTGTGCACCAATCTGCAAGCCCCAGTCGCGCACCTGCACGATGCGTTCAAACAGTGTGGTGGTGCTTGCTCCGCTCGAATAGGCATAGGTGCTGTTGACGGTGGTGCCAAACACATACGAGACATTAAAGCCTACCGACAAGCCGCCAATCGGGCGTATGCCATAGCCCAAATACAGCTGGTTGATGCCACCGTCGCCCGAGCGCTGGTCGGCACCGTTGTCGATGGTTTTGCCATAGTTGTAACCCACAGCCGAGAACGGAATCACACCCACGCTGGCACCCATGTTCTTCGAGATGGGGAATTGCATGGTGATGTAGTCGAGACCGCCGCCAAACGAGGTTCCTCGTTCGTCGCCGTCCTGCGACCACGATTGTGTGAGGTCGAGACCCATATCGAACAGGAATGTGAGCGAGTCGGTGGCAGCATACGATGCAGGGTTCATGGCATTCACCAATTTGCCGTTTTGCATAGCGTAGCCCACACCGCCCATCGAGCGCTGTATGCCTGTAGCGCCGTCGCCCAACAATCCGTAGCCGAATTTCGAATACGGGCTTGTTATGCCTTGTGCACTGAGTTGTGCCACTGTGGCAATTGTCATCAATGCCACCAGAAGAATTGAACTATATACCTTTTTCATTTTCAATGTTTGTTCTCTCTTGTAGGTTCAAATTTTTTTAAAAATAGCCGGAATGAGCTTTACCTCGACATTGCAGCACTCCGCCTCATTGGCAGCCGTGTGCCCAAAGGTCCCAACCGGGCTAACATTCAAAGTGCAAAGTTAGTAAAACTTGCTCTGATTATGGGCATTTTAAATGTTTTTTGCTAAACAAAGCGGGCAATATGGCTATTTTTAATGCATCTCCTGCCCAAAACAGCCATCCAAACATACCCAATTGCCAATTTTTTGCACACGAAAGCATCTCACCCCTCAGGGCAGCCACGCCGGCGGGCATCATTCGGGCTTGGCAGAAGCATCTTTTTTCTCTTCGCGGTCAATCATATACGAAGCATAGGTCTGCACAATGGCACCGGCAAGCAAAAACGCTATCCAGTCGGTACCGCCCCACTCGTTGCCATAGTTGAACAGCAGATATGCCGACACGCAGTAGAGCAACGCCGACATGCGTTCGAGGCCATGCAAGCGCTTCACTCTGAAATTCTTGCCCTCATACACCTGAGTGGCGCGCACCACAAAGGCGAGCGCCGCACCGGCGGCATAGACGTAGCGCATCAGCATCATCTCTTCTTTCATGATGCCCAGCAGGGGAAACACCGCTGCCACCAGCAGCATCAGCATTGCTACCGCAAGCCCGATGCTTTGTATCTTTGTTATCAGATGTTTGTCGATTTTCTTCATTTTCAATTGGTTAAGTGTTATGGAATATCGGTCTTATACACGTCTTCGTTGTGACGCTTCATGCCGTATTTCTCGCGTGCAATGCGTTCAAGGGTTTCCTTGTCGGTGTTGAGTTCGTTCACCTTGTTGACGTAATACATTGCCGAATCGCTGTTCTGCTGTATGTCACCCTTCAGCTTGTTGATTTCCGAGGTGTAGTGATTCGATTTCAAATAGCTCGATTCGCCGTAAAACATCATCACGCCAATGAAAACCACAAATGCCACAAAGGTGAAACTCACCCACGATGGCACCCATTTAGGGCGTAAGCCTTTCCAGTTGTTTGCTAATTTACTCATTTTTTTCGTCTATTTTTTTCGGATTAACAAGAAATAACGGCACGATGCTGCGCTCAGTCGTCGGCGAGCAGGTCGGGGCGCAGCCTCATGGTGCGCTCAATGCTTTGGGTATGCTTCCACTCGTCGATTTTCGCCTGGTTGCCCGAAAGCAACACGTCGGGCACACGCCAGCCGCGATATTCGGCAGGGCGAGTGTAGACAGGCGGCGCCAGCAGGTTGTCCTGAAACGAATCGCTCAAGGCGCTTTGCTCGTCGCCGATGGCACCCGGAATGAGGCGCACCACAGCGTCGGCAATCACCGCTGCCGGAATCTCGCCGCCGGTGAGCACATAGTCGCCAATCGACAATTCGCGCGTCACAAAATGTTCGCGTATGCGATAGTCGATGCCCTTGTAGTGGCCGCACAGTATCATCAGGTTCTCTGCCAGCGACAACCGGTTGGCAATCGGCTGCGAAAACTGCTCGCCGTCGGGCGTGGTGAAAATGATGTCGTCGTAGGTGCGCTGTTGCTGCAAAGCGCTGATGCAACGGTCCACCGGCTCAATCTGCATCACCATTCCTGCCTCGCCGCCAAAGGGATAATCATCCACCTTGCGGTGCTTGTTCAGTGAATAGTCGCGCAAATTGTGCACCACAATCTCCACAAGACCTTTGTCTTGCGCACGTTTCAGTATCGAGCAGTTGAGCGGCGAGTCGAGCATCTCGGGCATCACCGTAAGTATATCTATTCTCATGATTTTGCAAAATATAGTGCAAAGATAGTGATAGCCGGGCGCAGAACAAAACAAATACCGCAGGTTTTGTAACGGTTATGCCCGTGCGCGGGAGTTTTTGCGCCTGTTGCAGGCATCATGCCCGATATGCATTGCCCCCGGCATAAAATCAAAATTGGCTTCGAAATCACATCGAAACCAATCCTGTTTATATTATGAAAACAATTTTATATAGTATTCCAATTAGGTAAGGAAAATTCATTTCTTATTCGCCGGCGACTTAATCACGCGGTTGGCGCCAACGTAGCGACGCTTGTAGTAGGGCTCTTCGCTCGAACTCACAACCACGCCTCGGCTGTTGCTCGAATGAATGAACTCAAACGTGCCGTTGTCCTTGACGTCGGTGACGATGCCCACATGGCCCACGCGCTTACCCACTGCACGACCGTTGAAAAACACCAGGTCACCGGGCTGAAGCTCGTTCTTTGCCACCGGGGTGCCGTTGCTCACCTGCGAGCTCGACGAACGGTTGAGTTCATAACCGAACTTCTTGAACACAAAACTGGTGAAACCCGAGCAGTCGAAACCCTTTGGACTCGAACTGCCGCTGCGGTAACGCGTACCCTTGAACTTCGAAGCATAGTCAAGCAACTGACGAATCTGCTCGTAATCGTCGTCGTATAGCTGCGATTGCTGCATCTGCTCGAGCACCGTGCCGTGCTTGCGGCTTACAAGCTCCTGTGCCGATGCCACCGATACAGCAAAAACCACGGCTATTGCCATGATTACCAATCGTGCTATGTTGTACTTTGAAGTCATGCGTTTAGTTTTATTGTATCGCAAAGATATATAATCTTCTTTTCACGGCGAAATGCGTTAAAGGTTTAATAACATTTGCCCCGACAGCGCCACAACGCTTGCCTGTCACGCCAAAATCGGTGGCTGGCGATACTCTCGCCCACATTGCCGCAACCTTGATTGGCACAATCCATTTTGAAAGAAAATTGAAAAAATTACATTTTTTAACATTATTCAATATCCTGTAACTCGCTAATAATGTCCCCATTACACATTTCCGCGCCCTTTTACACAGCAAAAATACCCATAATTTCGCTGCACACAGTGCCGGCGGTCAATGCTTGAACAAATCGCCAAAGCCGCCAACCAAGCCTTCGATGAAGCCACGGAGATTGTTGGCTTTGTCACCCACGTTCTGCTTCACGCCATTGGCAAATCCGGCTACGCACTCACCCTTCAGTTTGCCTATCTCACGGCTTTCCTCGTAGGTGTAATCGTTGGCGTGTTTCTTTAGTTTTTCGTCGATTTTCTTATAGCGGTTAGCGGCGTCACGCCAATCATCTATCTCGTAGCGATAGCCATTATCAACAATGTCGTTGCGCAGATTACGCAGGTCGCTGATTGCCGAGCCTTTGGTGGAACAGCTCGAAAAGCCCAAAGCAAGGGCCATTACCAGGATTGTAATATACTTTTTCATCATTTACCTTTGGGTAGTTTTACAATAATAATATGTTTATATAGCACTATGCAAGCCATCGGCTTGCCAGACAAAATTACCCATTTTTTTTGATTGCGGATGCCCGGTCGATATAATTTGGGGAATAACGTGTGCAAAATATGCAATTATAACATTTTTTACATTTTAGCAATGCCAAACACATTGTATAAGCAACATAAAATAAGTATTTTTGTGAATGTGATGCGTCCTGACGTGAATGTGATGCGTCAGGCATATCACATTATTTATTATTTAGAATTAAATGACTATAAAATGAAACAAATCAGATTTTTAGTGTTGGCATGCGTGGTGGCTCTCTGCTCGAGCGTATGCGCTGCCCAATCGGCAACAGGTGCATGCTGTGGACAAAAGAAAGAATGCATTGCTGCCAAGAAGTGTGAAAAGGCTGCTGTAAAGTGCGAAAAGAAATGCGACAAGGCTGCTATAAAGTGCGAAAAGAAATGCGACAAGGCTGCGGCAAAATGCGAAAAGAAATGCGACAAGGCTGCTGCAAAGTGCGAAAAGAAATGCTCTGACAAGTGCAACAACAAATGCAAAAGCAAATGCGAAAAGAAGTGCACCGGCAAGTGCAACAACAAATGCAAAAGCAAGTGCGAAAAGAAATGCACCGGCAAGCAAGGCAAAAAGTGCACCAAGAAGTGTGACAAAAAGTAACCTTCTCCACTCCGCTCTAACTTGACATCCAAAACAGCAACCTATCTCTCGGCAACACTTATGCCAAGGTTGCTGTTTCGCATTAAGCGCACCACGTTTGCCACTCCATAGCATTGACAACACCCCACAAACCAACCTAACCCACTAAATACCCTTATAATCTAATGAAAGCTAAGCCAAATTCATTGCGATATCAGGCGTTGGGAATGTATCAGCGCGGAGCAACAATACGCAGCATCTCGCTCACGCTGGGCGTAAGCAGCAGCACAGTGTCGAAGTGGGTGAAGCGCTTAGGCAACAGCAAACAGGTGCGACGGCTCAGCAAAGCCTATCGCTCTATCACCGTGAACATAACCGAAGAGAACTGGCACGAATTGGAAAACCAAAAAGTGATGTCGGTATACATCAACCAAGCGCTGAGCTTCTATGCCTCGGCTCGTAAAAAGAACGACGGCCAGTTGTCGTTCGACTTCTGAAACCGTCGGTTTTCTCTTGTGCCCCATGCGGCGTATCTGTGCCATCACCCCATTGAATTTTGAAAGGGAGCTGACTCGCTCAGTTGCCGAGTGTGCAACCGCGGCGCACTCGGGCACGCACACTGCCTTTGGTGTTATTTTATGCCGAGGGCTTGAGGAGTCCAACAACGCAAAAAGCGCAGCACCTTTTCGCGGTCGTAACTCTTGCCGCTTTCCAAGAAGCTGCTATCCTGAATGTGCAACACCTTGCCCTGTGCGTCGAGCACCACAAACACCGGGAATCCGAAGCGCTGCGGACTGCCAAGGCGCGCCATAGTGGCTGCGGTGGCTTCCGACTTGTCGCTGCGCGAATAGTTGACGTGGATATACACAAAGTTCTGCTCAATAAGGCTTGCAATCTCGGCATCGTCCACAATAAACTGCGCAAAACGCAGGCACCACGGGCGCCAGTTGCCGCCCACCTGGCAAATTACAAACTTGTTTTGCGAATCAGCGTCGGCAAGCGCCGAGTCGATTTGCGTTTTTGTGTTGATGGTTTCGTCGTACACCTTCTTGAGGCCCTGCGCCGATGCTGCGATGGCGCAGGCTATGATTGCTGCAAACAGTAATAGACTTCTTTTCATTGTTCTTCTTTTGGTTAATAAAAAATATAATGTTTCGGGAATTCGGATTATCGTAATAGCAACGAGCCGTCGCCGTAGCTGAGGAAACGATAGCCGTTGTCGAGGGCATAACGATAGATGTCGCGCCAACGGTCACCGCCCACAAATGCCGACACCAGCAGCAACAGTGTTGACTGCGGCTGATGAAAGTTGGTGATGATGCCACTGATGATGTGGAACTCAAACGAAGGGGCTATCATGATTTGCGTTGAGCCCAGATAGGTGTCGATGCCGTGACGGTCGAGGTAGTCGACGATGGCTTGCAGGGCACGGCGGGTGTCGACGGGGCTGCCTTGGGTGTAAGGCATCCACTGCCCCACGCAGAGGTCGCTCTCGGTGGCGTCGGGGTTGTTCAGCAGCGTGAGCCCGATGTAATATAGGCTTTCGAGCGTGCGCACACTGGTGGTGCCCACGGCAACGATGGGCCGCTCGGTGTTGATAAGGTCGACAATCAACTGCCTCGGCACCGATATAAACTCGGTGTGCATGTCGTGCCCGCCAATGGTGTCGCTCTTCACCGGCTGGAAAGTGCCGGCGCCAACGTGCAGCGTGAGTTCGCGGCGCTCAATGCCGCGGCGGTCACATTCGGCAAGCACCTCGTCGGTGAAATGCAGTCCGGCGGTAGGCGCAGCCACACTGCCCTTGATGTGTGAGTAGACGGTCTGATAGTCGGAGCTGTCGCTGGGTTCGGTGCCGCGATTGAGGTATGGCGGAATGGGTATCTCCCCCACCGCCTCGAGCACCGAAGCAAACGTAACCTTGTCGCCGTCCCAGGTGAAAGTGACGAGGAAGGCGTTGCCTCGGCGTTCGCCGCGCGTAGCGCTCAGCCTCACCGGATTGCCATCGATGGTGATTATCTGCTCAAGGTCGCCGCTCTTCCACCGCTTGGAGTTGCCCACAAGGCACAGCCATGTGCAGGAATGTGTGGTCTGGAAAATCTGTGCATAATCAACCGGTGACACCGGCTCGAGGCAGAACACCTCGATGGTGGCACCGCCGCCGGCTTTGCGAAAACGCAGGCGGGCGTTAATCACCTTGGTGTTGTTGTATACGAGCATGCTGTGCTCGGGCAGCAGTGCCGGCACATCGCAGAACTGATGGCTCGAAATATTGCCGCCGTCAAAAAGCAGCAGTTTGCAGCGGTCGCGGTCGGGCAACGGATGCTTGGCAATGCGCTCGTCGGGCAGAGGATAGTCGAAATCCTCGATGCGTATGTTGCGAATGTTGTCGATATTCATTTTTTTGAAAGGGGGGGAAAGTTGGGGGTTAGCATGGGCAATGAGCCTGCGCAACAGGCTTATTCCACAAATTTCACGTCAGCCACTTCCATAATCTTCGATGCATCGAAGTAGAAGCCTTCGGGCGACTTTTCGTTTTTCTTCTTCACGGCAATGAAGTCGATGTTGTTAGGCATCGATTTGTGTTCCACCGCCACATATCCCAGCTTGTTGAGGATGTAATACTCGTGGGTTGCCGATGTCACCACCCATGGGTTTTCGGCAGTGCCGTTGCCGCTCGAGAGTATGGCGGCAATAATGTGGTTGAGCCTGTATTGACGAATGGCAGCGCGCGCATATTTCTTTTTCTGCTTCAGCGCAAAGATGTAGAACTCCATCTGCTGGAGGTCGAAAATGTTGTCGTTGAGCGACAGTTCGGCATATTTTTCAATAGTGTCGCACTCGGCGCGCGTGAATTCCTTCTTGTAGTAGAGCGACTCAATCATATCGGAGAACGGCGACTCGCGAAACGGGTTGTAGTCCTCCTGGAACACATATCCGTAGTAGAAATGACGATATTGGTCGAAGGTCATGGTGGTGTCGTTGCTCTGAAATTCCTTCATCAGCTTTGGGAAGAAGTATTTCGAGGTCGGACTTTGGGTTTCGATGCGTATGCTGTCGAAATTCACAGTCTTGATTTCGAACTTCTGTGCCACCGATGGCAAGGAGAGCGCCACCAATATTGTTGCTATTACAGTGAATAAAAAATATCTCATTTCTTTCTCTTATCTATTCAATCTTTAAAAAAAACATAAATCTGTAGAAAAACCACACGGTTTGCATCAGCAATCGGCATCCTGGCACCTATCGAACCAGAAACCCTTCGATGACAATGCCAATGATTGCCACAGCCACTATTGCCGGCAAACCTTTGGCACAAAAGTACTGAATAAAAGTGAAAGTAGGAAATTTCAACCAACCGCCTTTTGGCGTGCGCGAGTAGGCAAAAAGCCCCAAAAAGGTGCCGATAATCACGCCCAAAATCATTATTCGGGCATTGACGGCGATGCCCACTGCCAAACCTGCCAAGGCGCCAAGACCCACGTAGAGATTCGAGGCGCGCGACGCTGCCGGTTCGCCTTTGGGCAACAGCATGTGCAGCAGACACACCAGCAAAGCAGCGCATCCCCAAAACAATAAAGTACTGGAAGTCAGATAAATGTAAGTGCTGATATGCAGCACCAACAGCGCAACATAAGCCGGCAATGCAGCCGGATAGCGGGGTTTGAACAGCAACAGCAGCGCAAGGGCAAGCCCTACTATGCCAATCACAAGCATCACCACAAACTGGTGAGCCGAAAGAGTGACAGTTGAGCCTAAAACAATAGAGAGCATTATGCGAAACAAAGGGTTAGAAAATTTATAAATAATTAAGAAAAGCAACGCAAATTAAGCCTTGACTTCGGCGACGGTGTTTGCCTCGGCAGGCTTGGAGGCAGCGCCTTCGGCTGGCTGCCCTTCGGCGGCATTCGCAGCCGGTGTCTCGGGTTTGCGCTTAATCTGGTCGGGGTATTTCACACGCATGTGATAGAATGTGCCCAAGCGGTCGATGAAGGTGCGCTTAATCACCTCCACGTCGCGGAAACTGATGGGCGCGTCTTTCAGCAAGCCGTTGGCAATCTGGCTGTCGATAATCTTGTTCACCAGATTGGTGATGGCTTCGCGGCTGTGGTCGGTGAGGCTTTTAGAGGCAGCCTCAGTGGCGTCAGCCATCATCACAATAGCCACTTCGCGGGTCTGCGGGTTGGGACCGGGATAAGTGAACGGTTCGGGGTCGATAGTTTCGTCGGGGTGCTGATTGCACGCCTGGGTGTAGAAATATCGAGCCAGTCCGTGGCCGTGGTGCTGAATGATGAAGTCCTTGATGGCTTGCGGCAGCTTAGCCTTGTCGGCAAGTTCGATGCCGTCGGTAACGTGGCGAATCACAATCGACGCGCTCTGTTCGGGCGTGAGCACATTGTGCGGATTCACACCTCGCTGATTCTCGGTGAAGAAATTAGGGCTCTTGGTTTTGCCGATATCGTGATAGATGGCGCCCACACGCACCAGCTGCACATTGGCACCAATCAAGTGAGCCGCCTCGGCTCCCAGATTTGCCACCTGCATAGAGTGCTGGAATGTGCCCGGACAGAGGTCGGAGAGCTGACGCAGCAGCGGCTGATTGAGGTCGGTGAGCTCCACCAGCGTGAGCGACGAGGTGAACCCGAACAACTTCTCCAGCATGTATATGAGCAAATTGCTGAACGACAGCAAGATGGCATTGATTACAAAATAGAAGAACACATATTTGCTG
This sequence comes from Muribaculaceae bacterium, assembly GCA_051871535.1. Taxonomy (GTDB): domain Bacteria; phylum Bacteroidota; class Bacteroidia; order Bacteroidales; family Muribaculaceae; genus SFTJ01. Next base: position 146,256 of record JBJECX010000019.1, read on the forward strand.
ATGCCGTGAATGGTGCCTTTCTCCATCACAAAGAAGGCTATGTAAATCATGCTATAGCACACAAACACCATGACGGCGGTGCGGGCAAGTTGCGAGCGGCGCGACATCTCCTGTATGGAGGCAACCGCGATGATGCCTATGGCAAACTGCATGAGCACAAGGTCGGTGGAATAGGTCGACACTATCGATGCCAACATCACCTCCACCATGTGCACCACAATTGCCAGACTCGAATCGAAGAAGGTGGTCATGACAATGGGCACAAGCGCAAACGGCATGATGTAAGCCGCCTTCACCGGGTCGAGACTGATGCCAAGGAAGAACAATGCGGTGAAGCAGGTGAGCAACGACATCACAAACGTGAGTTTGCGCATATCAAAGAACACATGCGAGCAGAACACGGCAAGATAGATGTAGAGCATGAGCATGAGTATGGTGATAATCGACACACGGCTGAGGATGTAATAGTTCGATTCCTGCTTGCCCATATCGTTGGCTTCGTATTCCTGCTTCATATAGTTGAGCGCCGACACCACTTGCGGTGTAACCACGTTACCGCGGTCGATGATGCGCTCGCCTTTCTGTATGATTCCCACCGGAGCAAGTTCCTTTTGCAGACGCACCCTGAGCAGGTCCATCGACCTTACCGAATCCACCACCACATTTGGCTGCAAATAGGCGTTGAGATGCAGCGAGGCAAATTTGTCGCGCAGGTTATGCTCGGCAGCCAGCGAGTCGAGATGCTCATAAGCCGCACGCACCGAGAGGAAACCGTCGGTTGAGATGTTTTCGATGGTGTGGTCTTCTGCCTCGTGCCTGACGTATGGCAGGCTGCCGTTGCCAATGCGTTCGTAGGTGGCATTGTCCACAATGCCACGGTCGTACACCTGATTGAGTATGCGCACATAAAACAGGCGTTCGCTGCTCGATGCCTTGGCATTCTGCAGGTGCTGTGCAAACATCTTCAACTGCGATGCCGACACCGCCTTGTTAATCTTGTAGACATTCACAAAACTGCGAATCACGCTGTCGCGCCGATGTGTGGCTGTGGCAGTGTCGAGCTCGATGGGGATGTCGAACGGGGCTGTGAGCAACGAGTATTCCCACGGCTTGTCGACCTGATAGGAATAGTGAAACTTGTCGTCGTGAGGTAGGCAAAGAGCCACAATGGCTATTGCGCCAACGAGCAGAAGCACTTGCAACAGTGTGGTACGCTTTATTTTTTTTATGAAATCCATTTCGAAAAATCGTTTTTAAAAACACAGAGAGAAATCACTTGTTGAGCCGAATAGCATTCTTCACGCCTTGCACCTGACGCATGCGCTTGCACAGATGGTCAACCACCGTGGTGTCGCCCACCAGCACATCCAGCTCGCACTTGAACACGCCGTCGTTGGCTGCAATGTCGAGGCGGCGCAAGTTAATCGACAACGTGGTTGAAATCAGATAGGCGATTTCTTGCAGAATGCCCATGCGGTCGATGCCCGTAACCTCCACCGATGCCAGGAACTTGGCAGAGTGGTCCTCCCAATGAGTTTGCAACAGGCGGCCGCCATAGCTGCTCTTCAGGCGCATCATGTTGGGGCACGTGAGTTTATGCACCTCCACAATGTTGTTTTGATTCACAAAGCCCACCACATCGTCGCCGGGAATCGGGTGGCAGCAATCGGCAAGCGAATAGTTGCGCACGCCGTTCACGCTGGTGAGGTGATACACAATCTTCGGGTCGATTTTGCCTTCAAACTTAATCACCTCCGGCTCTTCCTTCTGCTTGGAGCCGATGCGGAAAATCTTCGACAGCAAACCGTTGTTCTTCGTCTTGCGGGCATGCTTGAGCAACTGCTCCGAAAGGGCTATCTCGTTGTTGCCAATCATGAAGCACAATTCGTCGCCGTTGCGCAGACCCATGTTGCCAACTATCTTTGTCACGGTGTCGTTGTTATATTCCAGATTGTTTTCCTGCAGGAACTTGCGCAGCAGTGCTTCGCCTTCGTCAGCCACATGGCGGTGGTCGCGGCGCAGGGCGGCGTGCAGTCGCTGCTTGCCTTTAGCAGTCACCAGAAACGATTCCCACTCGGGCTGCGGCTGCTGCGAGTTGGAGGTGAGCACCTCGGCTTGGTCGCCGCTTGCCAGCTTGTGCGACAGTGGCACTAACTTGTGGTTCACCTTGCCGGCAATGCAGTGGTTACCCAATTCGCTGTGCAGGTTGTAAGCCAGGTCGAGCACCGAGGCGCCGTTGGGCAGCGTGATGAGCTCGCCCTTTGGGGTGAACACCACAATCTCCGACGCAAACAAGTTGAGTTTGATGGTGTCGAGGAAGTCGATGGCATTAGGCTCGGGATTCTTGAGGATATCCTCGATAGTCTGTAGCCAGATGGCGAGTTCGTTTTCCTCCTCGCCTTCGCCGATTTTATACTTCCAGTGAGCAGCAAAGCCACGTTCTGCCATCTCGTCCATGCGTTGGCTGCGAATCTGCACCTCCACCCAGTTGCCGTCGGGACCCATCACCGTCAGGTGCAGGGCGCGATAGCCGTTTGCCTTGGGGGTGCTTATCCAGTCGCGGGTGCGGTCGGGGTGCAGGCGATAGAGGTCGGTGATTTCGCTGTATATCGTCCAGCAAATGCGTTTTTCGTCGGCTTCGTTAGGACATTCAAACACGATTCGCGCCGCATAGAGGTCGTAGACTTCTTCAAACGGCACCCGCTTGGTTTCCATCTTGTTCCAAATGGAATATACGCTTTTCACACGGGCTTTCATCTCGTAGTGCAGTCCCATCTTGTCGAGTTTCTCCTTGATGGGCTTCGAGAAGCGCTCAAAAAGGTCGTTGCGCTGCTGCTCGGTGTCGAGAATCTTTTGGCGGATGGTCTTATACACATCGGGATGCTCGTATTTGAAACTGAGGTCCTCGAGCTCGGTTTTGATGGCAAACAATCCCAGGCGATGAGCCAGCGGCGCATAGATGTAGAGCGTTTCGCCGGCAATCTTATATTGCTTGCTGGGCAGCATCGAGCCCAATGTGCGCATGTTGTGCAGGCGGTCGGCCATCTTTATGAGCACCACGCGGATGTCGCTGCTCATGGTCAGCAGCAGTTTGCGGAAGTTCTCGGCTTGTGCCGATGCCTTGTCGCCAAAGATGCCGCCCGAAATTTTTGTAAGCCCCGACACTATCTCGGCTATCTTCTTACCGAACTGCGCTTCGATGTCTTCAACAGTGTATTCGGTGTCCTCAACCACATCGTGAAGCAGAGCCGAACATATCGACGTGGAGCCAAGCCCGATTTCCTGGCTCACGATGCGAGCTACCTCGATGGGGTGCATGATGTAAGGCTCGCCGCTGCGGCGTCGCACTCCCTTGTGCGCCTCGCAGGCAAAGCGAAATGCGCGGTCGATGATGTCCACCTTCTTGCGGTGATTACTTGCCAGATATCCATCACGCAACACCTTGTATGCTCCATTCACCATGTCCTCCTCTTGTTTGGGAGTGAGATTGTATTTTTCCATCGAATTGACTGTTTTAGTTTGCAGATATAGTTTCGCGCGCCATTGCGCCACTAATTTCGATAATTAACTACAAACTTACTAAATTCCCGTGAATATTCTTTTATTTAGTAGTAAATTTTTTGCGCAGTTTTTTTACGTGCCGAAACCAATGTTATCACAAGCGGGATGGGATAAAAAAGGAATTATAATATGTGTTTTGAGCCTGATTCATTATAAATATTAAAAAACGAAGCAATGCCCTGAGAGTGATTGACAGGGCTTTTTTCTTGTTTGAAACAGGCTATTATTGTTTAAAAACGGCAATGATGGCTACGTAGCGGTCACTCAACGGCAGGATGCAGATACTTGTCGCCGATGCCAACGCCAAAAAGGGCGTAATCGTAAATCACCGGGTCGGCAGGGCGCATTTGGCGCAGTATGTCGGTGAGTTGAACCACAGTGCGGCGGTCGTTGGCGCGGCGTTCAATCATGCCCAAGGCACGAGCCGTGTCGCCCACATGCACATCGAGCGGGATGTAAAGCTGGCTGGGCTTAATCACATTCCACACACCGAGGTCCACAATGCCGTCGTCGCGCACAAGCCAGCGCAGTGCCATGTTGATGCGCTTGAGTGCCGTGGTACTTAGCGCCGAAGGCAGGCAACGCGAGTCGGTGGCTCCCTGATTGGCTTGAGCAAACTCGTTCTGCATCAGTTCAGCCAGCTTCCAGGCAGGCGCATCGCTGTCGCCCACGCGGTGATGCAGCGCCATCTGGTGCAGCGACCCGTATTGCTTGAATATGCTGTGAAAGCCGCGAAGCATATAGCGCATGTTCTTGGCAAAAAAAGTGCGGTGGATGTTCATGTCGGGCAAGTCCTCATACGCTTGGTCGATTACATAGTTATACGGCTGATTCTCCATGATGGTGAGCATCTTACGGCAATTGTTGCAAATCATTTTGCGATTGCCCCACGCTATGGTTGCGCACAGAATCGACACCAGTTCAATGTCCTGCAGACGCTCGAATCGGCGCGGAAACTGCACCGGGTCGTTGGCAATGAAATCGGTGGTGTTTATTCGGCGGGCTTCGCTGTCGAGAAACTCCTTGAGGCTTGTAAATTCGTCGTGGTTAAGCATTGTTGTCGGTTATAGTTTTTGCGGACGCTTGTAGTTGGCATTGTTGTTCACTATGTCCTTCATCAGCGGCGTCAGCAGGTGCTTGATGCTGCTGTAAGGCAATTTCACAGTCACCTCGCCGTCCGATGCAAACCCCACCTCGTAGCGCGGGAACACGAAGTGGATGCCTTCGGGCTCGAGGCGGAATCCCGGTATGCGCGACGCTTGCTTGAGGCACATTCCCCGCCGGTTCAGCTGGTCGATGCGCTTGTTGAGTGCCCGCAGCAGGGCATCGTTGTCCCGCACGATGTCATCGAGCGTGAGCACATGGCCCTTCAGGCGGTCGTAAACAAGATATTTGCGCACATCGGTGTCAGGGGCAGCACCGCTGTGTTGATAGATGCGCATCTGAAACTCAATCAGGCGGTCGGAGGTGAGATACACCTGCAGCAAATAGCGCGAGCGCAAGACGTGGCTCGAGGGCACTTTGGCGGGCAACGACTTCAGGGTTTCCACATAGTCGTTGCTCACCCCTTCTGGGAAATGTGGCTGCAGCGCAGTGTTGTCGAGGGCAAGGTAGATATTGTCGGTCGACTCGCCGAACAGCGCACCGATAATGGCACGATGCAGCAAACTCAGTTGCCGCTCGCCGTTCACCGATATGGGCCACTGCAGATTGGCATAGCATGCACAATAATAGGCATTTAAGCCACTATCGCCCTCGATGAAGGTTTTGTAGAACACCTGCTTGTCGATGATGCTCAGTTCGTCGGGCAGATTGGTTGGCGGCTCGGCTTCCAGCACCTCGTCGGTGGGCTTCATCTGTTGCCGTACAGCCGGCACGGTGTCGACCACGGGCACTTCGTCGTGTCCGAGTCCGCCATACCGCCACAGGGCTGCAATAGCATCCACCCCCAGCAGAATAAGTATCACCAGTTTAGCTGTTTCGCGCGACATATACATATAGGATTCACAGCTCAAATCAATGCTGCTTCAATTTGCAAAATTACAAAAAATTCGGGCAAACCAAAAGCCGGGCGCAAGCAAAACATATTTTCACCTTCCAATGCGCGCGTGTGTGCTTGCGACAGGCGGCAGCCGCGGGGCGATGGCATACGCCGCACAACCACACACCGAAACGAATGATATGATTTTTTGCATCGGGGATTAGGATAATAGAGAGTTTTTTTGTAATATTGTATCATAAAAAATTAAACTACGTTTTGCCATAAACTAAAAGAATACTAACCTTTATTTAAGACTCTATCTATATGAAACTAAAGACTCTTTGTGTGGCAATGGCGATGGCTGTGTGCAGCACCGCTCTTGTGGCACAAACCAAACCCTATCATCACGACCTCGGCGTGACGTCGGTAAACCGCGAAGCTGTGCGCTCGTCGTTTATGACTTTCGGCTCTCGCGAGGCTGCTCTGGGTGGCAAATATGCCGATAGCGAATACTATCAGCTGCTCAACGGCGTGTGGAAATTCTATTATGTAGGCTACGAAAAAGACCTGCCTGCCGGTCTCACCGACAGCAACGTCAACACCGATTCGTGGCGCGACATCAAGGTGCCGGGCAACTGGGAGCTGCAAGGCTTTGGCGACGCCATCTACACCAATCACAAATTCGACTTCGCAACAGTGAACCCGCAACCGCCTCGCATGCCTGAGGAAAACCCCGTGGGCGTGTATCGCCGCACCATGAACATCCCGCAAGAATGGCTCAACCGCGACATATATCTGCATCTTGCAGGCGCCAAATCGGGCGTTTACGTCTATGTCAACGGCCACGAAGTGGGCTACAGCAGCGATTCGAAGGTCGACGCCGAATTTCTCATCAACCCCTATGTGAAAGCCGGCGAAAACAGCATTGCCATAAAGATTCATCGCTATAGCGTGGGCTCGTATCTCGAGTGTCAGGACTTCTGGCGCATCAGCGGCATTGAGCGCGACGTGTATGTCTACTCACAGCCGAAGGTGAGCATCGCCGACTATCGCGTGATTTCCACCCTCGACGACATCTACACCAATGGCATCTTCAACCTTGCCATCGATGTGAAGAACTCCGAGGCTAAGCCTCAAACTGTGGGTGTGGCTTATCAGCTGCTCGATGCTGCCGGACGCGTGGTGCGCAGTGGCGACGCCGCCCTCACCGTGGGTGCCGGCGCCAAAAACACCGCTCACTTCGATGCCAACCTGCCCGAGGTGAAAACCTGGTCGAGCGAGGCGCCTAACCTCTACAAACTGGTGATGAGCGTGAGCCGCGAAGGCAAAGTAGTGGAATATGTGCCTCAAAACGTGGGCTTCCGCCGCATCGAAATCAAGACTCTTGACGAATGCTCGCCCAACGGACGTCCCATCACTGCGCTGCTAATCAACGGACAGCCCATCAAGCTCAAAGGCGTGAACATACACGAGCATAACCCTGCCACCGGACACTATGTGACCGAGGAACTCATGCGCCGCGACTTTGAGCTGATGAAGCGAAACAACATCAACGCCGTGCGCCTGTGCCACTATCCGCAGGACCGCCGATTCTACGAGTTGTGCGACGAATACGGCTTATACGTCTACGACGAGGCTAACATCGAAAGCCACGGCATGTACTACAACCTTGCCAAGGGTCAGACACTGGGCAACAACCCCGACTGGCTGCAGCAACACCTCGAGCGCGTCAACGACATGTTTATGCGCGACAAGAACCACCCTTGCGTCACCATCTGGTCGCTGGGCAACGAGGCAGGCAACGGATATAACTTCTACGAGTGCTATCTCCATCTCAAGAAATACGAAAAGAACTTCATGAACCGCCCCGTGTGCTACGAACGCGCCGAAATGGAGTGGAACACCGACATGATTGTGCCGCAATATCCCGGCGCCGAATGGTTCCACCGCATGGGCGAAAACGGCAGCGACCGCCCCGTGTGCCCGTCGGAATATGCCCACGCAATGGGCAACTCCACCGGCAGCCTGTGGGAACAATGGCAGGAAATATATGCCTACACCAACCTGCAAGGCGGCTTCATCTGGGACTGGGTTGACCAAGGCTTCGACGCCGTCGACGAAAACGGTGTGCACTATTTCACCTACGGGGGCGACTACGGCAAGAACCGCCCGTCGGATGCCAACTTCCTGTGCAACGGCATCGTGAACCCCGACCGCAACCCGCACCCCGCCATGGCAGAAGTGAAATATGCCTACAGCGACATCGCCTTCGAGGCTGTAGACGCTGCCAAAGGCATCTTTAAAGTGAAAAACCGCTTCTACTTCACCTCGCTTGAGGCATACACCATAGCTTGGACCGTGCTCGAGGACGGCAAGGCAATCAGCCGCGGCTCGCGCACGCTGAGCATCGCTCCGCAAAGCGACGAACAAATCACCATCCCGCTGAAGGCTTTGAAGCCCGGAAAGGAATATCTGGTAACCTTCAGCGCCATCACCAAGAATGCCACCGCACTCGTTCCCGCCGGGCACGAGGCTGCTCACGACCAGTTTGCAGTGACCGCACCTGCCGCCATGGCAACGGTAAAGACCGCCGGTCCTGCCCTCTCGGTGGACAACCAAGGCAATCAGGTTGTGGCAAAATCGAGCCGCGTGACGTTTGTCTTCGACAAGGCAAAAGGTGCGGTTACCTCCTACAAGGTGGCTGGCAAGGAATACTTCTACGACGGATTCGGCATCCAACCCAACTTCTGGCGCGGACCAACCGACAACGACTATGGCAACAGCATGCCTTATCGCCTCAGAATATGGAAAGAAGCAAGCGCCAACTTCAAGGTGGCTCGCGCCGAGGCATCGCTGCAAGGCAAAAACGCCGTGGTTGACGTGCAATATGCTCTGCCTGCCGGCAACACTATCACACTCAAATACACCATCATGCCTTCGGGTGCCATCACCATCGACGGCGATTTTGCCGCTGTCACTCAGGGCGAAGCAGCCAAGGCTAACGTGCCTCGCATCGGGTTGCGCTTCCGCATGCCTGCCGCTGCCAACAGCGTGCAATACTACGGTCGCGGACCTGAAGAAAACTATGCCGACCGCAACAACGGCACTCTGCTGGGCATCTACTCGGCACTTGCCGACAACATGAAGTACGACTATGTGCGTCCGCAGGAATGTGGTCACCACACCGACACCCGCTGGCTCGCCGTGGGCAATGCCAAATTGGGCAGATTGAAGGTGATGAGCAACACTCCATTCGAGTTCAACGCGCTGCGCAACTCGGTTGAGGACTACGACTGCGAGAACAACACCAACCGCCCACGCCAGTGGAACAACTTCTCGCCCGAGGAGATTGCTTCGCACGACGATGCCGCCCAAAAGCAACGTATGCGCCGCCAGACTCACATCAACGATATCGCTCCGCGCCCATTCGTGGAAGTGTGCATCGACGCACTGCATGCCGGCGTAGGCGGCTACGACAGTTGGGGTGCCCGTCCCGAAAAGAAGTATCTCATTCCGGCAGGCAAGCAGCACACCTTCTCGTTCACCATCATGCCAATGTAATCCGACCTCATTCTATATAACCGGTCAATTCCACACAATGTCCGCAGCGCCGCCTTTTGCCTGCGGACATTGCTTTAAGCAAATCCAAAAAAACTCGGTTCTCCGTACACAAAAACACCACTCTCATGAAACCCTATCAATGGATGTTCTTAGGCTTGGGCGCAACAGCGCTCACCGCCAACTCGGCATCGAAGCAAAAAAACGACTCGCTGCCAAACGTGATATTCCTGGTTGCCGACGACATCGGCTACGGCGACCTCAGCTGCTACGGCGAGAAAACCATACACACGCCCAACGTGGAACGCCTGGCATCGCAAGGACTGATGTTCACCGATGCCCATTCGGTGGCAGCCACCAGCACCCCGTCGCGCTACGCCTTGTTCACCGGGCATTACTCGTGGCGACGCAACGACACTGGCATAGCAGCCGGAAACGCCGGCATGATAATCCGTCCCGAACAATACACCGTTGCCGACATGTTCAAGCAGCGCGGCTATAGCACCGGCGCCATTGGCAAATGGCACTTGGGTCTGGCTGACAAAACCGGCAGCCAGAACTGGAACGGACACATCACGCCCGGACCATCGGACATCGGATTTGAATACTCCTATCTGATGGCAGCCACCGGCGACCGCGTGCCCTGCGTGTGGGTGGAAAACGAGCATGTGGTGAACGCCGACCCCGACGACCCCATCGAGGTGAGCTACACCACCCCATTCCCCGGTGAGCCATTGGGCAAGGACCACCCCGAAATGCTCACCAAACTCAAACCAAGCCCTCGACAGGGCCACGACCAAGCCATAGTGAACGGCATATCGCGCATCGGATATATGAAAGGTGGCAAACGAGCCCTCTGGGAGGATGAAAACATTGCCGACAGCATCACCTGCAAGGCTGTTCAATTCATCAAGGGGCACAAGGACAAACCGTTCTTCCTCTACGTAGGCACCAACGACGTGCACGTGCCACGCTATCCGCACCCGCGATTTGTGGGCAAAAGTGGTATGGGATACCGCGGCGATGCCCTGCTGCAGTTCGACTGGACCGTGGGCAAGATACTCGACGCCCTCGAGCAAGCCGGATTGCGCGAGAACACCCTCATTATCCTCACCAGCGACAACGGTCCGGTGGTTGACGATGGATATGCCGACCGCGCCGTGGAACTGCTGGGCAATCACCGCCCATGGGGCGATTTCCGTGGCGGCAAATACAGCATCTTCGAGGCAGGCACACGCATCCCGCTCATCGTGTCGTGGCAAGGCAAGGTGAAACCCGGGGTGTCGGATGCGCTGGTGTCGCATATCGACCTCTTCGCCTCGATGGCGCACCTAATTGACGGTAACATCGAAGAAGGAGCCGCCCCCGACAGCCGTAACGCACTGCCCGCCCTCTTGGGTAAGGACAAAAAAGGCAGGGAATACATCATCGAAAAAGCCTACGCCATATCGGTGAACGACGGCGAATGGAAATACATCCCCGCCAACAACGGACGTGCCTACGACGACCTCACCGACATCGAACTGGGAAACAGCGAGGTCGACCAACTGTATAACCTCAAGAACGACCGCGGCGAGAAAGTGAACCTTGCCACACAGCACCCCGAGGTGGTGGCTCGCCTGAAAGCCATACTCCAAAAAGAACAAGGCAATTAACCTGCCCGCCACGGGGCTGTTGCCATCCCGCCAGACTTGGTTACATTAGGATGCTTAATAGTAGCCCATGTAATTATGTCACCATGTTATTACACCATTTGCAGGACGGCAGCATACGGGATGAATATGAAAGAGGCCGGATGCAACGAGCCGCTGTTACCGTAATAACGATAGCAGCGGCTCGTGGATGAATTATGAGAATGAAACCTTATTATAAATACAATTTATTACCACTTGATATTCGGCGTCATGAATATTTATTCGGCGCGCCAATGATTTTGCATCAATTGCCGCCTAAGCCACATCTGCAACACCGGGTCCGGGATTGTAACCCGACTTTTTTCTACTTCAATTAGTTCTTTCTTTACTAACGCACGCTTAATAGTGCTCACGTTAGCCGACGAGCCAAGTTCATACTTCTGCAATACTGTCTGCGAAGTAAACTCTCTTTGCACGCCATCTATCACCGCACGCAAAAAATTCATTTGATATGTAGAGAGGTTCTCAGTTTGCTTCTCAAATAACGGTGTGTTCTGTTCGATAATCTCTTCGTATGCCATTTCCAAATCTTTTGACGTCGCCACCTTATCAGTATGAATCCATACCAACCACGCCAAATGCTGCACATACGAAGAATGGTTGTCAACCAATTTGCAGATTTTCTCTGCTAACTCTCTGTCAACACATTTTCCGGTTGCCTCAAAACGGCCACAAATATAGTTAACCCAATCCTCTGTACCAATCTTTTGCAAATAAACAACATCACCAAATTTATAAAATGGCAAACTCTTTTTTTCAAACAGTTCGTTCATTAAGTGCTTTTTGCTTCCAAACAAGCAATAAGATGTATGCTCCTGAAATTGCCAAATAGTGCGTAATTTTTTTTGGAATGTTTTTGAATCACTAAACTCTGCAATTTGCTGAAACTCATCGATGCAAATCACAATGTTATAACCTTTTTTTTGTGCAATTTTTTCAGGTAACTGCAATATTTCGTCAACATCATCACTTTTAGGATTCATCTCAAGTGAAACAGAGAAATCGGTCATCGGGTCAGGTCCGAAAGAAATCTTTGGGCTGATGCGAGAAAGAAACAACCTTACATTCTCAAGCCACTCATCTAATTTTGATGATGTTTGTTTAAGCACTGCCAATGCAAAAGCGTCATAAAACTCTCTTTCACTACGGCATGAAAAAACATCGATATAAACCACCTTTATATTATTGGATTGTGCTAAACCACAAACCTTTTTCACTAAAGATGTCTTGCCCCAACGACGAGGAGAAATCAATATTGTATTCACGCCGTAACGAAAATTCATCAGCAACCTTTCGGTTTCTTTCACACGGTCGGTGAAATTGTCACCCGATGTTGCCACACCAAATATAAAAGGCTTATTCTCCATATCTTTTCTATTCATTTGATTGCTGATGCAAATATAAGTAATAACTTTGTTAGTAACAAGTTTATTACTAACAAAGTTATTACATCATTTGCAGGACGGCAGCATGCGGGATGAATATGAAAGAGGCAGGATGCAACGAGCCGCTGTTACCGTATAATCGATAGCAGCGGCTCGTGGATGTATTATGAGAGTGGCGAGGTTTATTTCACTTTCCACTCAAAGCCGTCCTTGGTGTCCTTAACGTCGAACCCGATTTCATTCATACGGTTGCGAATAAGGTCGCTGGTAGCCCAGTCTTTGTTGGCTTTGGCTTGCTTGCGTATGTTAAGCAGCAGGTCGATGGCTTCTTCATAAGGCTTTAGGTCGACACCGCCCTGTGTTTCGGTTTCGCTCACCACGCCAAGCACGTCGAAAAGGAATGTCTGGAACAGCGATTTCAGTTCGTCGATGTCGGCTTGCGAGAGTGTTGCCTTGCCATCGTTGGCAGAGTTGATAACGCGGCAGGCATCGAAGAGGGTGGCAATCACCGTAGGGGTGTTGAGGTCGTCGTTCATCGCCTCGTAGCAGCGCGTGCGCAGGTCGCTGATGTCGACGCTCGAACTTGCGGCTGCCTTGAGAGCCGACAGACGTCGCCAACCGTCCATCATGCGTTCGTAAGCCTTCTCGGCAGCCTGCAGCGCCTCGTTTGAGAAGTCTACGGTGCCGCGATAGTGAGCTTGAAGGATAAAGAAGCGAATGGTCATTGGCTTGTAGGGCTGCTCCAGCTTGGGATGATTGCCGGTGAAGAATTGCTCGAGGGTGATGAAGTTGCCCAGCGATTTGCCCATCTTCTGTCCGTTGATGGTAATCATGTTGTTGTGCATCCAATAGTGCACGGCATCGTGACCGCAATAAGCCACCGATTGAGCAATTTCGCACTCGTGGTGAGGGAACATCAGGTCCATGCCGCCACCGTGAATGTCGAATTCCTCGCCCAGATATTTGGTGCCCATAGTGGAGCACTCGAGGTGCCAGCCGGGGAAGCCGTCGCTCCAAGGCGAAGGCCAGCGCATGATGTGCTCCGGCGAAGCCTTTTTCCAGAGGGCGAAGTCGGCAGGATTATGCTTTTCGCTCTGTCCGTCGAGTTCGCGTGTGGTGCTCAGCAATTCCTCCACGTTGCGGCCCGAAAGTTTGCCGTAACGGTGGTCGCGGTTGTATTTGGGCACATCGAAGTACACATTGCCGTCGCTGATGTAAGCGTAGCCCGACTCGAGGATTTTCTTCACATATTCAATCTGCTCGATGATGTGTCCGCTGGCGTGCGGCTCGATGCTTGGCGGCAGCACGTTGAGGGCATCCATTGCCTTGTGGTAGCGCAGCAGATAGTATTGCACCACCTCCATAGGTTCGAGTTTCTCGAGGCGTGCCTTCTTTGCAATCTTGTCCTCGCCATCGTCGGCGTCGTGTTCCAGGTGGCCCACATCGGTGATGTTGCGCACATATCGCACCTTATATCCCAGGTGGGTGAGGTAGCGGAAAAGCACGTCGAATGTGATTGCCGGACGAGCGTGTCCCAGGTGCGGGTCGCCATAAACAGTAGGTCCGCAAACATACATGCCCACGCGTCCGGGGTGTATGGGCTTGAATGCCATCTTGGTGCGCGTGAGGGTATTGTAAATCAAAAGTGTATTGTCAGTCATTGTATAATAAAAAATTTCTATATCGGATTGGTGATTAAGGAAAAAGTGGGCATATCAAGCCTTGCCATTCGGGCCAAGGAAAGTTATTTTCTCGTCAGCCATGTTGATGGGCTTGCGCATAGTGATTTCGCCGAATGTGCTCTCATATTTATGCACGTTTTCTTGCAGCGCAAACAGCAGTTGCTTGGCATTTTCGGGAGTCATGATAATGCGGCTTTGCACCTTTGCCTGTGGCGTGTTTGGCGCCATACAAATCATATCGATAAAAAACTCGTTGGCACTGTGTGCAATGATGGCAAGGTTGGCATATTTGCCTTGAGCCACCTCGGGAGTGAGTTCAATCTTTATTTCTTTCTTTTCGTTCATAACCTATCTTATTAATATGTTATTTTTTTCAATGTTAGTCAATCGAATGGAAAATCGGCTACTGTTTGCCGAAACAATATGTTTTTGTGTCCGGAAAGACGTTATCGTTGATGTGCACCCTGAGGGCGCAACACGATTGTTTCTTCCAAGCACCGCCCACGTAGAACGACGCATAGGTTTGACGCCAGAAATATTTGGTGGCGCCAAAGGTGTTGTGCACCAGATAGCAATCGACGGTGTCGCTGTTCCAGGTGGCTTTGTCCATAAGCATATAGAACCAGCGAGGTTTGCCGGTGTATTCCACCTCGGCGTGCAGGTTGATGTAGTTGCCGGTGCGCCACACGCTGGCGAGGCGAATAGCTTCGCGCGAAATGGTGTCGATGCGCTGTTTTTCGGCAAAGCGCAGCGTGTCGGAGAAGATTGCCGACACCCCGTTGATAATCACATCCTGCTTTGAGCCCGATGCCTCGGCAGGCACAAAATAGTTGAGCAACACGCGCTGCCCTTCTTTAATTTCGGGTTGCTTGCCCAGGCGTCCCACGTAGGTGATTTCCGGGGCATCGAGGCGCGGAATGAAGGTGAACTGCGCCACACCGTCGGCATAGCCGTCGTAGGTCACCACATCGTAGCGGAAACTGTCCTGCTTCTCGCCCGAGGGTTCATTGTCGTCGCTGCAAGCCGCGAGTGCGATGGCAAGCAGTGAAACCGACAACAATATGTCGAACAATCTCTTCATTTTATTATGGTGGTGGATGGGATAATTGTTTCTCGCTAATTACTATATTACACTGTTTTGGGTGAAATTCTCAATGGCGCCATCGCGCATGTGCAGCACGCGATCGGCTTGCTGAGCCAGCAGTTCGTCGTGGGTGACAATGACAAACGTCTGGTTCATTTCGCGACGCAGCCGAAAGAAGAGATCGTGCAGCTCGCGCTTGTTCTGCGAGTCGAGGCTGCCCGAAGGCTCGTCGGCAAGTATCACGCCGGGGTTGTTGATGAGCGCCCTTGCCACTGCCACGCGTTGGCTTTCGCCGCCCGAGAGCTGCGCCGGCTTGTGGTCGACGCGTTCGCTCAGTCCCATATACTCCAGCAGCTCGCCGGCACGCTTGTATGCCTCGCTCTGCCTGGTGCCGCCCAGCAATGCCGGCATGGCAACATTTTCGAGCGCCGTGAACTCGGGCAACAACTGATGAAACTGAAACACGAAGCCGATGTTGCGGTTGCGGAAGTGCGCCAGTTCGCGGCCCTTCAACTTCAGCACATCGGTGCCGTTGAAGACGATTGAACCGCTGTCGGGCTTGTCGAGGGTGCCCATAATCTGCAGCAATGTGGTCTTGCCTGCCCCACTCGGACCCACTATCGACACCACCTCGCCCTGACGTATGTCTACACACACGTCGCGCAGCACCTGCAGCGCTCCATAACTCTTGTTTATGTCTTTAATTTCAATCATCTTGCTTTAATCCTGATTCTTTCACACGCGGTGAAATGATTTTGCCTGATTCTGAGCCGGCGAGGCGTGCCTATGCTCGCCCCATTGCACCATACAACGGCACAAAACGCAGCGCTAACAACTGCGAAGTTACAACAATTCTGCAAAATAGGCAAAATTTACCTTGCTATATCTGGCTGAGACTCTTACGGTGCTTCATGAGGTCCTGCGCATGCTTGAAGTCGCTTGGCGAACCAATGTCAATCCACGTGCCCTCGATTGGGAAATGCGTCACCTTGCCGCCTTTCTTAATCATGGCATCCATGAAGTGAGTAGCGTCGAAATATTCTCCCCGCGGGATAATGTCGAGCCAACGGCGCTTGATGAGATAGATTCCGGCATTGGCATAGTAGTTATATGTGGGCTTTTCCTCCACATCGAGTATGCGGTTGCCGTCGAGCACAAAAATGCCGTAAGGCACGCTCACCATGTAAGGCACGCTTGCCACCGTCATGTCGGCATCGTCGTCGACGTGCGCCATATAGAAATCTTCAAAGCAGATGCTGGTGAGCAAGTCGCTGTTCATCAGCAATATAGTGTCGTTATGAAACTCCTCGATGAGCGTGAGACTGCCTATGGTGCCCATGCGATAAGGCTCCTTCACGCAGTTCACCTTCACCCCTGCCACCGGCTGTGCAAAGTGCTCCTCGAGTTTCTCTGCCAGATAGTTGGTAGTGACCGAGATGTGGCTGATACCGTTTCGCGCCAGCGCCTCGATGTTATAGTCGATTATACAGCGGTCGCCAACCTTTAGCAGCGGCTTGGGAGTGTCGAGTGTGAGCGGCCGCAAGCGTTCGCCCTTTCCGCCCGCCATCAGCACGGCATCGATGGGCAGAAGCGAATGCAGCTGGTTGAAGTTGTAGATGTTCACAATACGCCCGGCATCGTCGATGTGAGGCACCAGCGTGATGCGCTTGCTGCGCAGACGCTTTACGTCAGCCACGTTCACCGCGGTGCCGCGAAACGACACGCACGGATGGTGCATAATCGAGCCCACCTCGTCGGTGAGCTGATGGCCGTCGATGAGACTGCGGCGTATGTCGCCGTCGGTGAGCGAGCCAAGCAGCGAGCCGTTGGCATCGCACACAAATAGTGTCATGGCTGTTCCCGGCAGATTGTTGAGTTGCTTCAGTGCTTCAAGCACTGTGCTCCGATTGTCGATTATATAGTCATTTATGCTCATGTTTCTATCTGTTGCAGTAGGAAAATGAAAGCGAGCCTGTTGCCCGATATGTCCTCAATACTGCAAAATTAATGGTTTTTTGCCGTTGTTTGCGTCCTGATGTCTTAAAAACTATAAATTTTGTCGATATAATTAGGCAATAATCCATAAAATCAGCAAATTCTTTCGTATCTTTGTCACTTGAAATGTAATTCTTTATAACATCAAAACAAAAAACAAACATGAAATTATTTAAAAATCATCTAATTGCATTGTTGGCAATTTTCTCACTTGTCTTTATCAACACATCGTGCTTCGGCGACGACGACAACGGCGACACCCCCCAGTATTTCGTTGAATTTGTAACCGTAAACGCCTCAAGCGACGGGCTTGGCTGGTTTGAAAACGGCGGCTTGAAGTATTATCCTGCAGGATTGCCAACGTCAATCGAACTGAAAAAATATGTAGGCAACCGCGCTTACATCACCTATAGCATTGCCAACCAGACAATGCCGGGCTTCGACAAGGTTATCAGCCTTGCAGCTCTCAACATTGCCATCACCGAATTTGGCGTGCAATATGTGTCGACACAAGAAGAATATGAAGCACTGGGCAAAGAGCCCCTCTCCATTGAAAAGACCAACACTCACTTAGACAGCCAGTGGCTCGACCTCATCGTGTCGTACTACTACGACAAAGAGGTGAAAACCAAATTCTCGCTGGTGGCTCCCGACCCCAACCTGTTGCCAGAAGGCTTTGCCGTGCCCGATGGCTACCTCTATCTCGAACTTCACCAGAAGTCGGAAAAGGAATTCCTGAAGGTGAACCGCGTAGAATCGCTGGTATCGTTCAAACTTGACGACGCTCACAATCCTGAGGTTCAAGGATATAAGGGCATCTACCTGAAGGTGGACAACGGCTCGCTCAACCCGGTGTACATCACCATCGACAAGGTGGCAAAACAATAAATAACACCACAATTAGCTGACCTGCAACCACAGGCTCAACTGAGCGAGGCGCCCGGCAAACCATTGCAGCAAAACGGGCGCCTCGCTTTCTTCACCCCCATACTCGTAAGGGCGACACAATTACGGCTATAACCAAATTATCTTGCTATAATTTTGCCAATGAAAGATGAAAAGGTGGTAACTTTGCATCGTTAAAGAAAAAAGATTGTTTAGAATTACTCACTGAAAAAGAAAAGCACTATGACAAATACAAACGGAGCGGCTGCGCTGGGTACAGCGCCGGTGGGCAAATTGCTATGGCAATATGCCGTGCCCGCCATCATAGCCATGACAGCCAGCTCGCTATATAATATGGTAGACAGTGTGTTCATCGGGCAAGGCGTGGGTCCGCTTGCCATCTCGGGCTTGGCAATCACTTTCCCGCTGATGAACATTTCCGCGGCATTCGGCACGCTGGTGGGACTTGGATGCGCCACACTGGTGTCGGTAAGGCTCGGGCAAAAGGACTACGACACCGCTTTCAAGGTGCTTGGCAACTGCGTGACAATGAACGTGTTGCTTGGCCTCATCCTCACCGTCACGGCACTGTATTTTCTCGACCCTATCCTCATGTTTTTTGGCGGCAGCGATGCCACTATAGGCTATGCCCGCGAGTATATGGAGGTGATTATCCTCGGCAATATCATCACCCACCTCTACCTGGGGCTCAACTCCATGATTCGCTCGATGGGACACCCCAAGCAGGCCATGTATGCCACAATAGCCACGGTGGTGATTAACACCATCCTCGACCCTGTTTTCATCTATGGCTTGGACATGGGCATACGCGGTGCGGCGATAGCCACGGTGCTCTCGCAAAGCATCTCACTCATATGGCAACTCTTTTTCCTGAGCCGCCGTTCGGGCACTCTATATTTCAAGCGCGGCATCTTTAGGCCTCAGCGCCGCATTGTTGTCGACTCGTCCTCAATCGGGCTGGCACCTTTTCTTATGAACCTGGCTGCGTGCATGGTGGTTACGCTCATCAACCAGGGGCTTGTTCGCTACGGCGGCGACCTGGCTGTGGGCGCCTACGGCATTGTCAACCGTCTGGTGTTTGTGATAGTGATGATTGTGGTGGGATTCAATCAGGCTATGCAACCTATTGCCGGATATAACTACGGCGCCAAGCAACATATGCGTGTGCACGAAGTGCTCAAGCGCACCATAGTGGCTGCCACCATAGTCACAACAACCGGTTTTGCCGTGTTCACGCTGTTTCCGTCGCAGGTGGTACGCATATTCACCACCGACAGCCGGCTCATTGAACTGGCGGCAAACGGCTTGCGCATCACGGTGATGATATTCCCGTTCGTGGGCTTTCAGATGGTAACCGGCAACTTCTTTCAGAGCATTGGCAAGGCCAACAAAGCCATCATCCTGTCGCTATCACGACAGGTGCTGGTGCTCATTCCTTGTCTGTTTATTCTGCCGGTATTCTTTGGCGTGGAAGGTGTGTGGTACAGCATGCCGGTGGCAGATGCCATTTCGAGCATCTGGGCGGGCATAATGCTGTGGCTGCAAATCAAGCAATTCAAAAAGGGTGAAAATTAAGAGCCCGTTTGCGCCGTAACAATCACTCCGATACCCCCGGGGTGCTACCGCCGGAAATCAGCGGCTGATTGTGGTCATGCCTCGGCGGTTGCCGCCCGTTGGCACATTGCCAATGCCGCCCATGCCACGGCTGCCGAGACCCGAAACGCCCCAGTTTTCGCCTTCCTCATCTTCCTCGTCGCCGTTCTCGCCATCGCGCTTCTGAGTGTTCTTCATCTCGCTTTTTGGCTTGTTCTTCTTTATTTCGTTAGGCTTTTGCTTATCCACGGCTTGTTCGTAGATATTCCAGGTCTGTTCAACGTCCCAGTTCTTCTTCAGATTGATGCGCTTGGGATAGTAGAACACGTCCTCGGGTTGGCGATGCAGGGCATAGTTGCCCGTGTCCCATTTGCCGTTGCCGTTGGCATCAATCACCAGGCGGGCATAGTAGGTGCCCGGCTTTATGTTCTCGAAGGCAGCGGTGCCACCCGCCACAGCGGCGGTGTCGACCACCTTGTCGCTGCCGTTGAGCAACTCTACAAAGGCACTGTCCTGCACGTTCACGTTCAGGTACAGGTTGGAATACTCTTCGAGAGCCGGTATCGAAAATTCGCACTTCTCACGTTTGTTCATATTGCCGAAGCAGTCGTACACCGACATCGAATCGATTTCAGCCCGATACTGTTTGCCGGCTTCAAACGGATAGTCGATTTTGTATGCCATGATGTCCACGGTGTCAATCCGTTCGAGCCTTACGGCACGCGCCACGGCATTCCACAGCGTGTCGTCACGCTGAAAGAGATGCACGGCAGCCTGGTTGATTGAATCGATTGGCGTGCCAAACGTCACCAGCAACGGTTTGCCGTAGTCGACATTCGAGGTAAACTGCACCGATATCGGCGGTATGCTGTCGAATCGCGACTTTGGCTTATTTGCCTCTCCATCTTCGTCGCCCTCGGGATTGCCTCCTTCCGGCTTAACCAAAGCCCCCAGCAGTCCGCCTTTTTTCTTCTTTTTGTCTTTCTTGCCACTATCTTCCTTGTCGGTGCTCTCTTTCTTCTTGTCCTTCATCTTGGAGTGACGCATGTTAAACTTGAGGGTGTCGGTGGCAAAAGTGAGATTGTCGAGCGAGTCGCTACGCAAATAGCGGGTCTCCACCAGTATTGTGTCGCTCTTTATCATGTTGCTGTCGGTGAGCCAATAAATCAGCGAATCGTTGGCTGCCGTGCGCTGCAGGCGATACCAATCGGGGCGGCTTGGCGTGGGTTTGAGCACACGCAACGACGGCAGCGAGTCCACCGCGCCCGAGAACAATATGTGCAGCTTACCCTCGTCGAGGCGCTCGTTTTTCTTTAAATATATTGAGCGGTATTCCTCGTTGAACATGGCAAGGAAGATGTCGTTGGGCGTGAACACGGTGTGCAAGCCCGGCTGTATGGTGTCGATTTCGCCATTATACTTGAATATTGTATCGGTGGTTTCGCGCTGGTAGCTCGAGGGCACCACCACATCGCCATAGAATGCCATGTCCTCGCTGCGTGCATAGGTGTAGTTGCCGTCCATATCGTTCAGCCCAAACACATGATAGCGCCCGGGCTTGAGGTTGCGTATGGTGAACTGACCGTATTCGTTGGTGCGGGCTATGCGCGACAATGGCAACTTCGAGAACGCGCTGTCGGCAAGATTCTCCTGCAAACCCACAATCACGCTCTGCATAGGCTCGAGGTCGCGCGCACGCAGCATCATGCCCGACACTTGAAGCGAGTCGATTGTGTCGCCCGTTGAAAACGCTATCGCAAAACCGTCGATGGGATTGCCCTCGTTGTTGTCCTGAATGCAATCGGCAAAGTCGATGCAATAGGTGGTGTTTGGCAGCAGCGTGTCGCGCAGCTCCACCGTGACTTTGCGTCCAAGCCCTCGAATGATGGGCATACTCTTTTGCGCCGGCGACACCACCACCTTCTTCATGTGGTCCTTGAGCTGGATGTATTCGTTGAACTCGATTTCCACCTTTTCGCCCTTGAAGTTGAGCTGATTTGGCAAAGGGTTACTGTTTACGTACACCGGAGGTATCAAGTCGCGCGGACCGCCTTCGGGGCGGCCAATGTTGGCACACGAATACAAGGCTAATGCCATCACCATCGCCAGTACAAAATATGCTGTCTTTTCGAGTTTCACTTTCTATAAATATAAATATGTATGCCGTTCTGCCACAGCCGAACACAATAGCGGAATGTGCCATTCGGCGCCTCACGGCCGAGATGCCACTCCGAGGGTGTAAAGTTACAAAAAATACTTGTTATACCAAAATCGGGCACGATAAGCGCCAAAACTGCGAAAGCCAGCCCGCGCTCCGCTTATTTTACCGCCATAACACATTGTGCCACAATGGATTAACCCTCGTTTTCCAAATAAGCACTATCAAATCTGCTTATTTTTCCTAAAATAGAACAATTAAGCGAAATTATCCGATTTTCACTTCTTATATTTTCGCATTTACGCCCCATTGCCGTGTACTATGGAAGAATTTGCCGGGCAAAGCGGGATTACTCGCCTCTTGCCGCACCTGCAAGGCTGCCAACAACGCGCTCAATAGGTGCCAAAATCGGGTAAAACAAGCGGCAAAACAGCGAAAACTTGCCCATGCTCCGCTTATTTTACCGACACAATACATTGTGCCACAGCGGATTAATCCACATTTTCCAAATAAGCAGATTCGAATCTGCTTATTTTTCCCGTTCCTCAAGCGCCGCCCTATGTGCTGCACCAAGTAGGCTGCTTCCAGCTGCCACGAGGGCGTCCGACCCCATTCACGCAGCCACAAAGCAACAAAAACATTGCAAAACCACGCTATTTACACCTTATTTTAAAGGAAATAACGCCGAAATATTTTTCACTTGAATATTTTGATGTATATTTGCATTTTGAAATTAATGCGCTAACGAAAATTAGTAATTAAAATAAAATTAAATCATTAAACAAACTCATGCAAAGTAAAGGTTTTATACGAGTCATTACTGCTTTGTTGGTTTTGGTATGTATCTTCTACCTCTCGTTCTCTTTTGTTTCGAAACACTACGAGGGCAAGGCTGAAGAATATGCACAATCGATGGCTAAGACCACCGACGCATCGAATCAGGCATACAAGACTTACTACAAATCGTATATCGACTCTATTGCAAACGAGAAAGTGTACCTCAACTGGCGCACTTTCCAAGAAGTTCGAGAAATGGAACTTGGACTTGGTCTTGACTTGAAAGGTGGTATGAACGTCACCCTTCAGATTTCGGTGCCCGACATTCTCAAAGCCCTGTCAAACCAAAATCCCGATGCCAACTTCAACAAAGCCATCGCAGCTGCCGATTCGCTCCACCGCGACGAAAAGGACTTTGTGGCTGCATTCGTAGGCGAATACAAGAAAATTGGCAACGGCAGTCTTTATCAGATTTTCCGTAACGTAGAAAAGGTTAAGCCCGGAATGAGCGACGACGAAGTGGAAAGCATCCTCAAAGAAGAGGTTTCTGCTATGGTCGACAACTCGTACAACGTGCTTCGCACCCGTATCGACGGTTTCGGCGTTGTGGCTCCTAACATCCAAAAGTTGGAAAACACCGGCCGAATCCTGCTCGAACTCCCGGGCGTGAAAGAACCCGAACGTGTTCGCAAGCTTCTCCAAGGCGCTGCCAACCTCGAATTCTACGAAACATACACCCTCGCCGAATTGCAGACAGCTCTGCAATCGCTCAGCAACGCCTACACCGGCGACACCAAGGCTGTTGAAGTTGCCGACACCGCTGCTGTTGCCCAAGCCGACAGCACCGCCAAGGCTGCTCCTGCCAAGGCAGAACCTGCCGTTGCTCGTCCATTGGCTCAACTGCTTTGGGCTAACGGCCAAATGGGCGGTCCGGTTATCGGCACCGTCAACGTGCAAGACACTGCTCTTGTAAACAAAATCATGAACTCGAAGGAAGCCAAGCAATTGCTTCCTACCAACCTCAAGGTGCGCTGGTCGGTTAAGGCTCTCGACGACAAGGGTCGCTACTTCAACCTGGTTGCCCTCAAGACCAACCAAGGACGTCCTGCCCTGGGCGGCGACGTGGTTACCGACGCATCGAACGACTTCGACAATATGCAAGGCAACGTGGTTTCGATGACCATGAACGACGAAGGTTCGCGTCAATGGGCTCGCGTTACCCAGCAGAACCTCAACAAGGCTGTTGCCATCGTGCTCGACGACCAAGTATATTCTTATCCTAATGTAAACTCGGTAATCGAAGGAGGCCGCTCGCAAATCACCGGTCACTTCACCGTAGAAGAAGCAAAAGACTTGGCTAACGTGCTCAAGAGCGGTAAGATGGCTGCTCGCGTCAACATCGCCAGCGAAAGCGTTATCGGTCCGTCGCTCGGTCAGGAATCAATCGAAAAAGGCTTCTGGTCGTTCATCGTGGCTCTCGTGCTGCTTATGGCATTCATGTACATGGGCTACGGCTTCGGCCCCGGCTGCATCGCCAACCTCGGTCTGGTGCTCAACCTGTTCTTCACCCTCGGTATCCTGGCTTCGTTCCAAGCAGTGCTCACATTGCCTGGTATCGCCGGTATCGTGCTCACACTCGGTACGGCAGTCGACGCCAACGTGCTTATCTTCGAACGCACCAAGGAAGAACTTCGTGCCGGCAAGAACGTGAAAGCTGCTGTGGCTGACGGTTACAAGAACGCCTTCTCGGCAATCTTCGACTCTAACCTCACTTCGGTAATCACCGGTATCATCCTGTTCTTCAACGGTTCAGGACCTATCAAGGGCTTCGCTACTACCTACATTATCGGTATCGCATGCTCGTTCTTCACCGCAGTGTTTGCAACCCGCCTCGTAATGGAATGGCTCATCACCAAGAAGAAGTTCCAAAACATGACATTCTCTACTTCCATCTCGCGCCGCTGGTTCCAAGGCACTAACTTCGACTTTATGGGCAACCGCCGCAAGAGCGGCATGGTGGCAGGCGCCATCGTACTGGTTGCTGCCATCCTCTTGGCTGTTCGCGGTCTTAGCCTCGGCATCGACTTCTCGGGTGGTCGCAACTACGTCATCCAATTCCCGAAGGAAGTGAGCACACTGCAATTGCAAGAGCAACTGCAACCACTCTTCGGCGATGCCAACGTGAAGGTTATCACCATCGACAACAACACCAAAGTGCGCGTTTCCACCAACTACAAGATTGAATCGAACGACCCGAACATCGACGACGAAATAGCAACAATCCTCTACAAGGGTTGCAAGAGCGAACTCGGCGACATGAGCGAAGCCGACTTCAGCCAAGCCAACGAAGAAGTGGGCATAGTGCAATCTGAAAAGGTAGGTCCAAGCATCGCAGGCGACATGACCCGCGAAGCCATCTGGGCTGTAATCTTCTCTCTCATTGCCATGGCGCTCTACATCTTGCTGCGTTTCCGCAACATCGCATTCTCGCTCGGTGCTTTGGCTGCCGTTGCATTCACCGCATTCATCATCATCGGTATATACGGCCTCTATGGCGTATTCCCATTCTCTATGGAAATCGACCAGACATTCATCGCCGCAATCCTTACCGTGATTGGTTATCAGGTGAACGACACCGTGGTTGTATTCGACCGTGTGCGTGAAAACCGAACCCTCTATCCTAAGCAGGACGGCAAGACAACCTTCAACAACTCGCTCAACAGCACCCTCGCCCGTACAATGATGACTTCGCTTTCTACATTGCTCGTGCTCGTGGTTATCTTCATCCTCGGTGGTGAATCAATCCGCAGCTTCGTATTTGCAATGTTGCTCGGCGTAATCATCGGTACCTGCGCTTCGCTGTTCATCGCTGCTCCTACAGCATATGCACTCACCAACCGTGCCGCTAAGAAACAATAATCAACTCTTAGCGTAGCACTATCACATCATACAATGAGCGCCGCTCCTTCTTGGGGCAGCGCTCATTTTTTATATAATAGCATTCGAACCATACCATAAAAAAAAAGACCGGCAACCAAACGGTCACCAGCCTTAGCATGTACCCCAGAGGGGAATCGAACCCCTATCTAAAGTTTAGGAAACTTCCATTCTATCCGTTGAACTACCGGGGCAGCAAACGCCCTTTGTAGGGCACAAGCAGTGCAAATTTACAAACATTATTGCAGAGTAGCAAACATTGCACCAATTTTGAACGCCCATCACACCCAACTAATCGCACCCAATCGGCGCCTTACACACCGCATCCTGGCATCATCTTCCACGAAGAAAGCTGATAGAATCAACAAAAACACGATATTTGCTACTTTTTTCAAAAAAAATCGGCAAAAACTATTGCCATTTCAAAAAATATGCGTACCTTTGCATCCGTAATCGCTGACACGATACAGAATGACTCCCTAGCTCAGCTGGTAGAGCAACTGACTCTTAATCAGTGGGTCGAGGGTTCGAATCCCTCGGGGGTCACCAAGGACGACGAAAGTCGTCCTTTTTTTGTGCCTATTCCCCTGCCCACATATGTATAGGCGTATTAAATACGCCCATACAGGCAACGACGCACAACCGCGGAGCGGTTGCAACCTCAATAACCCCATGTTGACGATAAGCGAAGCGCAATCGGCTACGTGGGGATAGCAACAATCACCCCCAATGACCACAACCGCGGAGCGGTTGCAGATTCATATAATTCGCATCCCATACGCCCCTATAGGCGTGGAGACCGGTCGGCGATGATGCGCCGAAGGCGCTGAACCATGCTTTACCGCCGGCAAGCCCCTAAGGGGGCACAGCCTGCGGAAAGTGCAACCCTCCTAATATGTGCCTCTAAGAGGTACAATAATGTTCGACATCTTCGAAGCCGAACAAATTTGATGCACCCGACTTCCGCGGGTTACGCTGACGCTCCACCCGCGGTTATGCATAGTTTGCCATCTCCGATGGCACTGAATCACAACCTTTTTGCAGGGTCTGCAACCGCGCCGCGGTTGTGTGGATGGTGGGGATGACCGCGTGTCCCCACATAGTCGCCTGCGGCGCCAATGTGGGGTTATTGAAGCTGTAACCGCTCCGCGGTTATATCGCCATGCCGCCCCTACACGCGCAGAATCGTGGCCGAGGATGATATGTAATTCACATTCTATACGGACACCGCAGGTGTAGGTGTCCCCGGGTTATGCTTCGCCAAATGCGAGAGCGACAGCGGAGCAAAAATGCTCCATTGCCGCTCTTATCTTATATTGATAGATTAGTATGGCGTGAGTGTTATCTCGCCCGAGATGCCTCTCTAATGGCGGATATGCCGGTTAGTAAACAGTGCCTGTGGCATATCCATCCTTTTGATATTCTTTAGAATCTATAGCGTTTGATTCTCCATTAGGGACTAATGGGAAGTCGAATGTCTGTCTACCTATCTCTTGAAGGGTTTTTATGCCATAAGTCAAATAACTAAACTTCGCAATAAATGTGATTTTTTTCACTGAATCCAGTTCGTCAGCAGGGAAATAAGCTAATCCTTTCAAGGTGCCAGCACGTTTCGACTGGCCGTCAAAGCACAGTGTCCCCTTCATAATCACTTCACCCTTATCATTAAGGCCCTGAACTTCAACCCACATCTTTTGGTCAGCGCGTCGTTTGTTATCTTTTTCCGACAAAACAAAGTCTGCATCAAAGAGCACTCCCACAAAATTAGGTTTATTTAAGATACGTCTACCTTTTGGATAATTGAATTTTACGGCTGTATTTTCTCCATAAATTGTGTATGGGATGTCATACATATATGTCTTGGACCATCCATCATAACTGCCTGGGTTATTTGGATTATACCACTCAGCATACGCCGAAACAAGCTTGATTCCTTCGATAGCATATTTTTTGTCAAGTACAAACTTATACTCATAATCTTTATTTGGATAAATATCTCGGTATGCTTTTTCTTCCGGAATTATTTTGTTCGCAAGTCCAGGGGGAGTGCCCGAAGGTTCTCCAACAGCAATTATTTTATTGTTCCTATCCAAAACCAACAATTGCAAATTGGTGAAACAACGATTAGCATAAAAATGGTCTGTTTCATGAGTCTCATCAACGACACCTGGTGTAACCTCAACTTCGTAAATTAGCTTATCATCGTACTCAAAATCTTCTTGACCTTCATCTACGTCAACATCTACATCATACTGAAATATCGCATATTTTGATGAATGGGTACTCCAAATCTCTCCGCTTGCCGTTGGTGTGGAAAGAATGCTTCTTAATTTACCCAAGAAATTGTAAGCCTCTTGTATGTCTTGGCTGCCGTAATTCGCTGCTGCAGCGTCCGCTCCGGAACCAATATATCCTCCTATACCATTTAATTGCAGGAATCGGGCGCCTGCTCCAAGCGAAAGACTTCTGTCGCGCCATGAGTTGCCACCGCATTTATATGTTCTGCCATTATATTCTATAGTAGAAGGACTTACTGCTGAGTTGTCGCTGAAGTTAATGTCTTTATATGTAAAGAGAAGACGTATCACTAACGGTTTAAATGATGGCATTTGGAAACTTGCATCAAAGCCTAATTCATTTATATTTTTTCTAACACCTTTCAGATCATCTATTTTCATAAGTTTTTTCAGTTTTTCCGGAGTCGGAATTCCGAGAGCGATACCTAAAGCTATTTCAAATGTGGTTCGTGAGCCATATTTAAATTTTACGGTGCCATCATGCTCGGCGGTCTGGTGTTTTACTCCGCCTTTCTTTTTCTTAACCTTCGACTCCTTGTCGCTTGCGCCAAACTTGAAGTTATCATCTTTAAAAGCAGTTTCGAAATGGAAAGTTTCCGAACTTTCCAGCTCAAATGCCATATCGTTGATACAGCTACACCCCACAGTCAGTGTCACTGGCACTGCAATAGGAACGGGAATGGGAATTGCCAAAAGGTCGGGCAACCGCACCATATAATCGGTATGCAAGAATTCGTTTTTTGGGAAAAACCCGTCAGAGTCAACATCCGAACCCTCTGTCGCAAAATACCCGGTTGACATAGTACCTTTAAACTTTCTACCATGCACGCCAATGGCAGTGTCAAATGAATTTGACATCGAAACATTGACTCCGGTTAGTGACAAACTCAACTTTATAGTTGAATAGACTTGTTGCCCGTAGAAATAATCACAATCTTCTCCATATAATACAGTTTTAACATTATCTAATTTATTAGATAAATCGACAGGGTTACTCCATTGTTTTTCTTTGATTATTTCAAAAATCGATTGCGGTTTTATATTTCCATCACTCGAAACGCAAACCGTTGCAATTGGCTTTTCACCTGTAGTGAGTTCTTCGTCGGAAGCGCGCGTCCTCAAATTGCGATAATATCCGCCTTCGAAATGCGCTCCGCCACCCGACTGCTGTCCCGAACGAGTGCCTGCTGATGCACTGTCGCCATCAGCCACTATGTCCAAGATGTATTCACCCTCAAGCACTTTGAAGATTTTGTCAAGGGAAACCACATGAGATGTAACCTTATAGAAGTTTCCTTCGGTCTCTACAGCAATAACCTTGTCGCACAATGCGAAGTCAATCATCGGCACATTTTGTGCGCTTATAAGCTCGCCGCGCTGAGGCACCATTTTCAGGGGAATATTTTTGGAGAAATAGAGGTACGTTTTGTTTAGGGTCGTATCGTTTGTCACGTCTTTATACGCCTTAACCAGAAATGGCAGATAGGTCTCGTCGATAAGGCGTACACCCTCGTTGTACTGATATATGGTCTTACCGAATTCGTTGATTTCGGTGCGTGGCGAGGTTATGCCGTCGCCGCTTTCTCCCGGTTCGGTAGCGTCGGGAGCTGGCGGCTCTTCAAGCATGAGCGTGCATGAGCATACTATTAGAGGCAATATTGTTGCAACGAAATATTTTGCTAAGAATTTTTTCATAATTTGCTATAAGTTTAGAAATTGACGGGATAGAGTTCTAATAGAGTGCCAAGCGTTGGGTCGACGCTGAAATCAATGTCGAGGGCGGAATACAGGCGGTAGCGACTACGGTCGTAGCATTGCAAGGTGACGATTCCCGAAAACTGGTCGGCATACGACCAAATGCGTATGCGGGCATACTTGATGCCATGGTCTTCGCGAGCCTCGGCAACACCGGCAATCTGTCCGTTAACAAAGGCAGCCACGGGTTGCGATTCGGGATTCCACCCTTTTCCTCCAACGGTAATGTTTGCATAAATCACCATGTCGTGCGTGTTTGAGAACTCAAGCCTGTCGGTATCCCAATGTTCGAATACGGTGACCCGAGCAGTGTCCTGCAGACGTCCGTTGTTCGACACCGCCACAAGCTGCAATTCGCCGGCAGTCTTGGCAAACAGAGTGTTATGTCGAACTTTTGCGATAACGGTGTCGGGGATAAACCAGTACACTGCTCCGCTGTCGGGATTTATGGGCGAGAAATCAACAAGAAGAGGCATGGAGTCGCCTTCCATCACATAGTTAGAGTCGCAGAGCACACGCATTGTAACGCCATCCCACGAGTCCGGTTCGTTCTCGAATACGTAGAAATCGCCGCATGCCGCGAACAACAGCAGCATTATCAAGGCAATGGTATGTATTAAATACTTCATTTGTAATTGTATTCGACTTAAAGAATTAAAAAAAACTAATTATTATCGGCGTCTTTAGGCTTTGGTGCGGTTACCTTCACCGTGTTCGACGGTGTGGTGCCGCGGCCGTCCTTAAGACGGATAGTTACATAGTATTCGTTGGTTTCGCCTGCAAACAGGCGGTCGGTGAACAATCGCTCGGAGCTGTCGACATTGATAACATAGCGGAAATCGGCGCCGTCGCCTTCTTTGCGATAGATGCAGTAGTAATAAGGTGCGCCATCGGGCACCGCAGCGTGTTCCCAAGTCAGGCGAACTTGTTTGTTGCGAGAGTCGTAAGTGGCGAAAGCCTTTAGCCCAAGCCCCTCGATATAGTTGTCGCCACGCACACGCGCCAGCAGCGACGCCGAAGGCCCTGAACTTATATCCCAAAAACTAACGGTCTCCACCATGTATTCATATCGGTCGTTGCGGTTAATCGCCGGGCGGTCGGTATAGGTCAGATAGTACCCGGCAGCAGCCACGCTGTCGCCGTCGAACACTGCCAAAGTGGTCCATCGGTCATCGGGCTCACTTTCCATCTTGCGTTTGAGGTAGTGACAGGCGATGTATTCCTCACCGCCGACAGCCCAACGCATATACACCTCGCGGCGTGAGGTGTACGTCGAGTCGAGGTGCGCCGCAGTGGGAGGATTGGGGTTGGGGCGCAACACTCTGATAGTGTCGGAGAATGGTCCGATGTTACGGGCAAAGTCGCGTGCGCGAACGGTATAGTAAATGTAGCGCTGGTTGGCATTCGTGGATATTGTATCCTGCCAAGCGCGGCTGGTAATCATCTCATTTTCGGAGGCTGACACAAAATGGTGGCTCAAATCGTTGGCGTAGAACACCTCGTAGTGCTGCACGTCTACGCTGTCGGGCATATCCCATAATAGCAGAATTTCTCCGGTGATTTTTGTGATTGCCGTAAGGTTGACAGGAGCTTTTGGAGGATTGAGGTCAGCCACACGCAGCAGTGTAGGCATTGCGTAGCCCATGTTGCCGGCAGTATCGACGGCAGCAATTGTCATCATGCCCGTAGAAACGTGTGTTACGTCGATGCGCATCATGGTGTCTTCAGGAGCAACGTATTTCTCGCTGAGCAGACGCCACGACTTTAGGCTGTCGCGCTCGTTGTAGTACATAGGCACATAACGCACGAAATCGTTCTCCATGGTGTCCTTGCTGAAATAGATGTTTGCCCACACCTCGGCAGAAGGGTCCTGACGGTTAGGACGCTCAATGACTATTTGGGTGATTCGCGGTGGCATAGGTGCCTGCAAGTCGCGGAAGGTGACGGCATGCGGGGCTGACATCTCGGTGAGGTCGCCAAAAGCATCGTGTGCCTGCACAGCATACTCGTAGGTGCCGAGTTCGGGCACCGAGTTGTAGAAGATGGCATCTTCGTTCTGAGACTCAAATTTATAAGGCGGCAGATAGGGGCGCTCGTTGACGTGCGTCCACTCCTTCTCGCCTTTGCGACGACGATAAATCTCGAATGAGCCGTTCTTTTGGTCGTTCCAGCGCAAAACCACCTGACCATGACCTACTATTGAATCACTGAGGGTGACAGCGTAAGGCTCAGGGCGATATTTTTCGTTTTTAAGCGCCATTATACGGTCGCTCTCAATGAGGAAAAACCCGGTTGTGTCCTCAACAGCCGGACGAATAATGTAAGTGTAGGTATGCCCTTTCTTTGCCGTACGGTCGACAATGCGCAAGCCAAGAGCATCAGCCAAGTCGGAGCGCCACTCCGAGACGAGGAAAGCCGTAGCAAGACGCATCTTCTGGTCCTGTTCGATGTCGACAAATGCGCCCATAGAGCCCGGTGTCCAAGGCGTCATGTCGGCGGTGAGGCTGCCGGTGCCATAGAGCGACCCCATGGCAAGCAAAGCCACAGAGTCGGTCTGCGAATAGCGTTGGCGCATCTGCTCCCGGCTCAAAGGCTTGAGTTGAAAAGCTATGGTGTCGATTTCGAGGCCTGCCGATGGCTCATAGCGGAACACGTTGACGCCGGTTTGGGTTAAGTATCGCCATTCCGAGAAGCCGTCGATTGCCCAGCGCAGAACCACGCTATCGCCGTAGGAGCGTGCCAGCAGGCGCATGCGCACAGGTGTAGGGCGCAGCTGCGGGTCGAGCGTGTCGGCGGCGGCTGATTTCACCTCCTTTGGAGCCGAATTTTGGGGCTGCACCTTCGCGCCCGTGCTCAGCGCCGCCATGGTTTGAAGTGCAGCCACCGTAAGAACTGCCACGACCAGATTTTTCATATTATTGTAATGCTTCATATTACTTACGAATTGTTATCGGTTTTATATTTATTTCTTGAATGGGTCTTCAATAACTTTGGTGTCGCATAGAGCGGCATTAAACTTGCCGGCAGGCACCGAAACGTCGTTGAACGCCGTCCAAGTGTTGCGGCTAAAGTTCCAGGCATTGCAGCGGTAGCGCTTGAACGTCATCGACTTGATGTTATTAAGCGCTCTATCAGCAACATAATCCAGACCGCCGCCTACCATGCAGAGTCCATATAGATAAGGGGCATATTCACCCTTCATGATACGTTTGTGGCGGTATGCTTCGTCGTTTACCTTAACAGCCCGGTGTATCTCCTTTTTGCTACTTGGACTGCTGGTACCTATAACGCCATATTGATAGGTCGGGAAATAAATCTGGAAACTGTCAAATTGATTATCATACGAGTAGCGGTTATAACCGGCGGCGGCGTTAAGCCACAATTTACGTTCTTCTGTGGATTTCGCATCGAATTTAGTAAGAATATATTTCACATAGTAACTGAAAGACTCGCAGGTTCTGTTGACAAGGCGCAACCGTTCCTTATAGCCTTTGGGAGAAGTGCAGAAGAATTCCTGAACTCCGCTATTCATAAAGTTGGGTTGCTGTTCAGCGTAGAGATACACTGCCATAGAGTCGGTGCTCTGATAGTGAAGCGGATAGTAAACCTTTCGTTCTACAAAGTAGTCGTATTTAGGATAGAACAGTCGCTCTATTTCCGCCTCTCCGTCAGTAATCTGATTATTCAGGAGCTTGCCGGCGGGCAACTCATTTGCAGCATACAATCTGCCCTGGAATGTACCCATCGACGAATCTATAAACAACGACTCGGAGGTGGTGATATCTAAATCGTAGCGACTGACATTCACCGGATAACCACCCACAAAGAAGTAGTTGCTGATGAAACTCAAATAAGTCTGAGGCTTCGATGACAGATAAGATTGGTTCACTCCGTTCACAGTAACATTTGCAGGTTTAGCGTTGGCGCCATAAACCGATGCGTCGCCGGTGAGTGCCAAATCCTCCAATGTTGTTTCGGCACCGGGTATGTTGATATCTGTCATTACTTCGCCTGCAAACCAGTCGCCGTAGTAACCGTAGCCATAGCCATTAGCTCCGTAGCCTTTGCTGTTATCTACATAAAGCGAATTCGGACCGATTTCTCTTATAGTGTTAACAACAGCCCATTGGTTGTAAAGCACGTTTTCAGCCTGTCGCACCACATCGCCTTTCTCATAATGGAGCACACGCACAATATATGGACTTCCGGAGCTTGTTGTTGTGCTTGCGCTACGCAAGCCGCCGAGTGACGATGCTGTTTTTCCAATTTGAGTCAGAGCCGGCTTCACCTCAATCTGAATGGAAGCACCTTTAAGGAGTGCCGCCAAGCCGTATTTCTGCTCTGCCCAGCTATTGGCATATTTTTCAGCAGCAGCTTTGTCGGCAAAGTTGCGTTGCACGTTGAGCACTTCGAACCAACCGGTAGTGGTCTCTAAACGGTTGTAGATATGCTTCAGCACTATGTTATATTGCCCATTGCGAGTGATGTTGAACTCACGTTCGGGAGTGAGGATTGACACCGAATCGTTCTCAATCCAGGTGTTAGGCACCGAATCGACACGTTCGCCACTGCGATATATCACCCACTGCAGGCTGCCATTCTTGAACATGCGGTCTTTGTATTTGCCGTCGAGCGAGATGACGGGGGCTTTGGCATCCTGTATAGGGCATTTGGGTATAAACGGTTTGCCTGCCGCCGGCTTACCGGTGATGAGTTGCGGACCATCGGTGGTGTAGTAGCATGGGAATGCCAACTTAGCCATAGGCTGCAATTCCTCAAGATTCTCGTAATACGAGTCGGGCAGCGGGTCGCTGGTCTTGAAGAAGAAACCGCGAGTTTGTCGCCATGGTTTATTCACATATTTATATTGTGTTTCATCCCACGTTTCCGGGTCGACGTATGTGCCGCCACGGAATTCCTTGGATGAACCAATGAACTCAATATAGTAGTATTTGCCGGGCTCGGGTTTAAATCCACCGAGAATGACTTTTTGACCCATATAAGTGAGAGGATACTCTTTGTAAGTCTTGTGGTTTTTTGGTTTGAACACCTTGGTTGTGTCGTTGGCAACCGTTTCCCAAGTTCCCATGTTTTCATACGAGTCATACGTATAAACCGTAGCCTTCTGATTGACGCAGATGAACTTGAACTTGCGATTAGCACGGCTGTTCTTCTCCTCTTCATCTTCAATGTTCGAAGTGTTATCCACCATATCGAGCGCCGTAGGGTCGACAATGCTTATGTCGCGGTTGACTTCGGCATTGGTGATGAAATATGGCGAAGCGATTTTTTTGGCGTCGTACTCATAGGGGTTAGCTGACGATTCGTCAACGCCGGCATTGGCTTTTCCCTCGGCTTGATTTCGGCAAGCGTCGGCAAATTCTTCGTTGTCCTTGGTGCCAATCGACGGTGTCTCGAACAATTCGTAATTGTCGAGGGCATTACCCATGAACAGCTGGCAGTAGTCGCCACACTCAAATGTGAATTTTTTGTTAAGATTTACCAAGCCACCCAACAGACGAATCTTGATGCGAGCCTTACCCTCGAAGTAGTTAGGCGAAGGAAGTGCGCACTTGAGCACGCCACCGATTCCGCAGTCCACAAGGTCGATGTCGCCGTTCCAGAATCCGAGATAGATATGGAATCCGAATTTTGCGTAGAGGTAAGCATAGAGCTGACCGCGGGCATACCAGCGCGAGCCACCAGCACCGGTGAAACCAGGTGCTCTGCCAAGGTTTGTGCATGCTGCATTGCTTGCCAGTTTTGCCACAACAACATCAACGCCGGCTTCGGCACCGAGTTTTCCGTAGATGAGGCCCAAATCGAATTTAATCTTGCCCCAAACCGAGGCACCCAGCATTACGCCGCCACCCAAATCAATCGACATTGCATCGAATTTCTTCTTGATGTTGGCTTGTGCTTTGAGGGCAGAGCCCATGTCGTCGCTCTGCGCCGCGCCGTGCTGTCCACCGTCAAGGAATTCTGCAACATCCTCGGGGAGAGGTGGCAGCTGACCGTTGTTTGGCAATTCCGAGCCGAAGCAAACATAAGCGTCGGCACCGATGTCAACAGTGACGATTTTCGACTTGAAGTCGACAAACTTAAAGTAGCAACGCTTATCTTTATCGGGGTGACCTATCCAAACATACCAGTCGGGGCGCTTCAAGTCGCGTCCATCTTTGCGGAAAGTAACCTTCAGCGAAAGTTCAATGTGCACCTTGCCAAATGCGCAACTGGTCTTGTCGCCGCCTTTCACACCTTCCAGGCCTCCCGACCCAGAGGCATTGTTCTTATTAGTATCGCCCATAACATTACCCACGGCATCGGCACTGAATTCGTTGATATATCCCTGGAACTGATTGTTTAGCTTCTGCAACTCGCCAGTGACGTTTTGCAAGCCCTCCAATGCCATACCTGCACCGCAATCGGCAGAGAAGTCGACAGTCACGTCAAATTTGAAGTATTTGTCAACCGGTGTGTTCTCGTATACGAATGTCACACCGGCATCGATGATACCGGCACATTTCACGTCGCCGGTAAACTTAAATGTGGCAAGCTTGCCATTGTAGATGAGCACCGTAGACCCGAAGTAGCCGTCGAAAGTGGAGCCATCGCCCATCTTCACGCCCAAGCCAAGCACCACGCCGTTGCATCCGTTGAGGGGTTCAGCCGAGTAGTCGTCTTTGCTTTCGGTGTTTTTGCGGCGGGCATTCAGGTAGAAACCTCCCACCACATCATATAGTGTAACCGGCGTAAATTCCATCTTTTTGCTGGAGAGCACGAAGTATCCCCACGAGAACGAGCCTTCGCTACTCTTCTCCTCGTAGAAGCCTCCTTCGCCATTGAGGTGCAGCAGGTCCACAAGGTCGATTTTAAGCTTTCCGCCGTATCCGCTACGCGTTTCGGTATCAACGATGTCGAGAGTACCGCTGATTTCGAGCTGGTTGGTCTTGACTCCAAGACGTATTTGATTGAATTTAACGTCCTTGAAAGCGATTGATGCATTGCTGATGTCGTCAAGTCCGGAGATTTCCGATTGTATTTCAATAGTGGTTCCACCCTTGATTTCCAAACCGGCATCGAGGGTGATGTCGCCACCGAATACAGCCGAAACAAGTGCGCTTGTGCCGCTGCCTTTTTCAACCTTCAGCCCATAGTCGGTGAGGGTGAAGGTGAACGGGCCGATTTTTTTCTCGGGAGAAGCATAACCCCAACGGCCCCAGCTTAGATAAATCTTGTTCTTGTCGCCAAAGACATAGGTTGTATCGGTATTCCACCAGTGGGCAGTCATTTCGTTTTCCTTCTCGCGGCGCTTTTCCTGAAGCTTCTGGTCGTCATATTTTGTATTCCAATTCTCGTTGTTTGCCAGACGCATGCGGCAGAACTTGATGCCGGGCATGTGCAGGTCGAATGGGAGTTTTTTGAGGACGCTGTTTATCTTATCTGCGCCTACGATGTCAACCGTGCCGCCAACACACAGCTCTACGTTGGTGACGGTTTCTTCCTTGATGTCGCCATTATATTTGTCGTAGGCTTCCACGAGGAAGTAGGTAAGTGCATTTTCGAGCGTGAGTTCGCCGAGCATAAAGTCGAAATTGAGGTCCTCAATCTGACGGGTGCGTA
This sequence comes from Muribaculaceae bacterium, assembly GCA_051871535.1. Taxonomy (GTDB): domain Bacteria; phylum Bacteroidota; class Bacteroidia; order Bacteroidales; family Muribaculaceae; genus SFTJ01. The sequence continues at coordinate 183,242 of JBJECX010000019.1, forward strand.
ATACGTAAGCAAAACCTTTCTTTTTCTTGTCGTTGTCCAGAACGCTGAGCGGGGCTATATTACAGTCGTAAAGTATTGCGCCCTTGAACAGCGGAATCTCAAGCTTGCCATCGAAGGCAAACTTGCGGAAGTCGTTCTGCTGTACTTTCACATATATGTGGTCCATCGAGAAGGCAAACCCGCCAATGGTGCCGTTGTCACCAGCCCTGTAGTTTATCAAATCCTCAAACCCGGCATTCATGGTTATACCGGATTTGTCGACAATCATATCAGCAATCGACATCTTGATGCGGTCCTTGCCGTTGATTGACATTGATTCGGGAAGCGACATTTCAATGCTTGGGATATACATACCCATCCAAGCGTTGATAGTGTTTCCTTCCAAACCGATTTCAGTCCATTTGTAGTCTTCAGGGAATACCGACGAGCCGCATTGCGGATGATTTTCGGTTTTCGAATAGTCGATTATTACGTCAGTGTCGCCAAACGTGAAGCCTGGAGCACCTTCAGCCTCAAACGTGTCGAGGTGGCCTTTTGCTGTCCAGTCGTCCCAGTTCTTTATTTTGGCTTGCAGTCGCAGTTTCGGGTTCTCTTCCGATACCTTGCCTTCCACTACCTTCTTGAGGTTTGGCAATGTCATCTCAAAGTCGGCGCTGAGGGCGGCAAACTCGCCACCGCTCCATATCACGAAGCAGCCATCCTGCGGCTCCACGATGTCGGAAGGTGCCTTGAATGTGAAGTCGAAATCGCTCTTGGGGTCCTTCACAGTGAAGTCTTTGAGCAACGCCACGGTGCCGCCTTCGGGAATCAGGCTTTCGGGGCTGATGCAAAGGCGTGGGGCACCGAACACCAGAATCTCGTTTTCGGTTACTTTAGTATCACCAATAACGAATGTGCCAATGAGGTCCATTGTGGCATATTCCGGGGTGAACTTCATCTTGGTGATTTGCATATTCACCGGCGAAGGATTGTATTTCTCGGGAATTTGCAACGGGAAGCCGATAGGACCACCGGTCAAGAAGTTTTCAGCCTTTGCCAAACTTTGGGTTACCTCGGAGTAATATTCGCCAATGTGAAGGCTTTCAGCCAGACCCTTGACGCGTTTGTCAGCCTCGCCCTGAAGTTGTTCGGCGTATGGGATGTTGGCATCGCCGATAAGGTTGTCGATACCCCAATCGGAGAATAGCTTGTCGACAACCTCAGTTGATGTCATCTTGTTGTTCGGTCCGCCCCAAGTCTCCACGAGGCCGGCAATCACTCGATTGTCGGTGTTTACAACGAGCGAATCGAACTGAACTTCAAGTTTCCAGTCGATGCCAATAGGCGACCATGGCACATGACCTTTGCCTTTGAATACACCCGGAGCCTTGTCCTCGAGCACTCCGTCGAGAACGAGGTCGTATTCGCCGATTTTAACGGTTGTGCCTTTCAAGTCGGCAGCCTTTCTTGTGGTGAGCTGCTTGTTAGTGAACTTCACTCGGCTCTGGCAGTTGTAGTAATCGCGACTGATGAGGTCGGCAAGTGCAAAGGTGACTACATTTATAGAGTCGTTTTTGAATACGGTGGTTGTATCATTCGTTGCGTGTGGCACAACGCGAATCATACAATAGGAGTTGGTAACCACCTTATCCTTTATGTCATCCCAATGAATGGTGTCGTTCAGCTCGGTTATGTTGCCGAGCTTGTGCACCGGCTCTTTTTCGAGCATTTCACTGCGCGAGCAGTAGCCATCGGCAGCGTAGAATTCCACATCGTAGGCAAATTTCACCGAATCGGCATCGATGGCGCCGAAGCCACCGAAATAAGCCGGGCGGCGCCAGCTCACTGCGATGTCGGAATTGATGAACTTCTTGCGGCAGCCTTCCTCGTCGAGGAACGCGGGTTCCACCAGACGCGGATTCTCGAAATTGTTGAGAGTGTCGGAATATTCAATGCGGCCCATCGAGCCGGAGTTGGTGAAAGCAACCACCGACGGCACCGAACGTCCGTTGTTGTCGTAGACGTAGTTCTTGCCAACAACCGTAGTGTCGGGGCGGGCATACACGCGCATCACATAGATGCGTGTGGTGTCGATTTCGTCGGCAACTTCATGAGGCAGCACAAATCGGGTGCCGGCGATGCCTTTGCGCTCGTAAACGGCAGGAAGTTCCTCCACGGCTCGTTGCACGTCCTCAATGGTATTCTCGTAGTCCTCGTTTGGTTGCACTATCTTGAGGTCGTAGGAGAAGTCGACAGCCTTGTCAGTCTCGCCGCTCATCGACGGGGCTTCCCAACGAATCATTGGATACTGCAACTCCACCAGTTCGGCTCGGCTCTTCACCAGCTGTGTTTGAGGCTTAGGCTCGAGGAAGGCAGGAGCGGAATAGGTGGTTGGGCGGCCGCCTGTCGACAGGCGCACAAGGGCGGGTTTCGATTTGCCGCCGTTGCTGAGCAGCACCTTTTCCAGCTCGTCCTGCGGACCTACAAGCTTCATTTCAACCTGCATGAGATACACCTGGTTGTAGTCGCCTTCTTTAAACAGCCTGCTTGGAACATTGCAACTCGTCTCCGACATATTGCCCCAGTAATGCTCAGGCTCAAGTTCGTCGAGAGCATCCTGCATACCTTTCAGCGTATGAGGATATTCGGCAGTGGGTGCCACAATCTTCACGTTGTAGGTTACACGCACGCCTTCGGGCATCCTGCCTTCGTCAACCGAATATGGCGACCACGTTATTACAGGCGACTCCATATAGAGAGTCTCAACCTTGTCGCCAATCTCACCGTCGATTTCGGTGACAGGTTTTGGAGAGGTGAATTGAGGTGGTCGGACAATCGATTTCGACATAGTGAACAATAACGGTTTCGAATGTCCCTCGTCTTCAAATTCAAAACGCTTCCAGGCGTAGGCTGCGGTGTCGGGACACGCCACAACCTCAAGCAGATAAGCCTTTCCGTTCTCAAACTTCTTGATATCTTCGTCGGGGATGCTGAATTCCGAGCCCGTTAATGCATAAGCTCCAACAATGGCTTCGCTTTCCCGGAGGGCGGCACGCATACCTTCCTCGGTCATGTCGTAGTTGTTCAGGAAATCTACGATGCGCACATTGTACTTGAAATTCACGCTTTTCGACACGTCGCCCGAGCGCACAGGCGCTTTCCAGCGCACAGTGGGGTCGAGAGGCGAAATCATCGACAATTTGTTGAGAGCGCCTATAGGCTCCGGCTTCACGATTGTCGGAGCTGAATAATGCGTTTTTATTACGTCACCTTCATAGAAGTCGGTCATTTGAAAAAGGCGAATCTCGCTTTTGCCGCCGTTTTCAAGCTTAATAAAATCGAGACTACCCTCCTGAGTGGCGTTGGAATGAACCGTAACCTGTGCTGCGTAGGTTGTTCCCTCGCAGAAGTATTTTGTCACGTTAATTGGCAAGATGCACTGAGGCGAAGTCAAGCCCTTTACCTCATAAAATGTAGGGCCATACTCCATCAGGTAGTTTGGGTCCATACCTGCCGGAGCTTCAATCACCTTGAAGTCGTAGGTATAGCTGCGCGCCTGTGGATTGCAGTTGACCACCGGAGCCATCCACTGAAACATAGGCGATTGTGCCGAAACCGTATACACCAGTGCACCATAGCCTGCGTTCATGCCGCTGTGAGTGAACGGATTAACCCACATTGGTGCCGAAGCATTGTAGCACACTTGGAAGGTGCACTTGCTAAGCGTAGGGTTATTAATGATTTGCGGAGACGAAGTCGAGGGGTCCCAGCGATAGATGTGCAGCGTGAGCTCATACGTTCCCTCGGGAAGCAAGCCAAATGAGTTGCTCAAAGCATTGTCAAACATCGACTGCGGCATCGAGATGGTGTTGAACGGCACATGATTGAACAATGTGCGCATATCCACTGCGTTCAACGCCTTCATCTGACCCGGATTGAGAACCATCGGAGCCTTGGGGATATACGGCGTGCCGGGAACATATATTTCAAAGTTGTCGGAACCTGACAACTGTGTGAGTCGCACACCGAAATAAATGTTCTGTTGCTCTTGAGTGTTGTTTTGAACAGAGATACTGAAATATTGCCCTGGATTACTCAAATAATACGCTACATGAGGCGGCAATATCTGCCTCATGGGGTTGACATTGACCGATACCTCTTGTGCCCTTGTCGACAACACTGTCAAAAAGGCTGCTATAACGATTGAAATATATTTGATTGACTTCATCATAATGTTGTCTTTTCTATCTGGAATAGTTTTTCAGTGAATCTCAGTTTATTTATTTCTTGGCTTTCTTCTTGAGATGAAGAAGTTGGAAAGTATATACATAGTTTAGCGACAAGCGTATGTCGGTTGCGTCGAGGCTTGAGCGCGTCTGCGTGGGATTGACATCGCCATATTTGCTGAACGATGCCGACGCGCTGAATGTGTGGGCTTGCTTTAGCGAATATGACGCATTCAGGTCGAGCGCCATCGACAGGCTCTTTGATGTGTACTGCACATGATTGTAGCACAACGACACGCTTGCCGACACATTCAGATTCTTGTCTTTCAGGAATCCGCGCCCGGTGGACAGCGATGTGACAACCGATGTGTATTTTGAATTGAATCCTTTTGACTGTTGCATGCTTGACGACAACCCGAAATCCATCTCCCATGGCTTGACACCAAGATTATACGATGCTCCGAGTGCCAGCGTCTGCACATCGCTCATTCCGATGTTAAACCGGTTGTGGTCGATGTTTTCGGTGTAGTTTGCCGACAACGACACCGAATGGTCGAAGTTCTCGCCGGAACGCGAATATGATGGCATGATTGTCACGGAGCGCAGTTCGCGATTTACGCGAGTTGTGTCGTTCACCACTGCGGCTCCATCGTCCTGACGTTGCAGATAGCCATTAAACATTCCGGAGATGCCAAACCCGCAGGTGTGGTTATACGATGCCATTGCCGAGTAGACGTATCCGTTGTTTGTGTAAAGTTGTTTTTTCGACAAATTGTCGTTCTGCATCGAGAAATTGCCCGACAAACTTATTCGCCTAAAAAGCATGGTGCTCAGCGACGCGCCCAGGCTCTGATAGTTGTTTGATGTGTAATAAGTGCCCAGCGACACGTAATCGGGCTGTATAATCTTATAGGATATTGAACCGTTAACAAACGGGAACGAAAATCCCAGCGACGCATCGCCGGCGAATCGTATGCGTGAGGTGTAACGTGCATCAAAGATCTTATCGAAGCGGGTGGCTTCGCCCACCTCCACTTTAGGCGATTCGCGGTCGGCAGTGAAAGCCGATGTGGCGCCGTTGACCGTGAGCGACAAAAACTTCTTTAGGCTCACTCGTCCCTTGATGCCCACCAACAGGTTCTCTTGCGGACGATTATCGCGCTGCCAATATTCGTCGATGGTGTTCGGACGGTCGTATGCACGCAACAGGTAGATGTCAATGGTATTACCGCCCTTACCGTAACCGGCGCTGAAGCCCCAGCCTACGCGTTCATATTGCGGATTGCGCGGATTAGGGTCCTCGGGATTGTCGTTGATTGCCTTGCGCAATATGCCGTAGAAGGCTGACGTGCGGAACTTGGGACCATTATACTCCAATCCCACACCGTTGAACGACATATTAAGGATGTAGGAATTGAATGGCATTGTCGACCTGCCCAAATGCGCCTTGAAATATTTATAGCTCGGCGATATGTTGAATGAAATTTGAGGATAGCTGAAACTCGTGTTGTTGTTTGAGTAATAAACAGCAAACGGAAACGAAAATCCGTAGATATTAATGTTCATATTGGCAAAAAAGCTATTGCTCAGAGGCGAAGCATAGCCCGACCCCATCGAGGAATGATAATAGGTGTTGTTGGTTCCTATCGAACCCGAAATAATCAGTGGGTCACTCTTGCCTATTTGTGAAATGTCCTGTGCGCAGATGGTAGCCGTTCCGCATAATGCCACAATAAAGACTGTGGCGACAATGCGCTTCAGATACGAGGTGACACTATGTGGATTGCTTTTTCGCATTGTGATGTTTGGATATATATGTTGTTTTGCCAAAGGCGAATTTTCTGAATTTGGGGCTTAAAAAAAGCGGTAGTTGCTGAACCAATTGTTCAGTGTGTCGATGGAGAGGTTTTTAAGGAGTATATATTTTTTTTATTCAGTCTTTTGTTTTTGATGAAAGAAACACCATAGCGCCGCACCTCGATTGAGCGGGCGCCATGGTGTGATATAGATGATTATAGAATTAATTCACAAATACCTTCTCGCCATTGATAATCAACAGACCACGAGCATCCTTGCTTACGCGGCGTCCTTGCATATCGTATATTACAGGGTCGCTGCCGTCGTGATTGTTTTGGTCGATAGTGATACTTTCGATGCCGGTGGTGGATGTGCCCAATACTACCGGAGCCTTAATAGAACCTTCCATCATGCTGAATGGCATCTCAACGAGCGAATTTTCATATTCGCCTGTCTGGTTGTCGAATATGCGGAACGAAACCTGCTCGCCTTTCTGTCCGTGCACAGTGATGAAGTAACGACCGTCG